>CANMJR010000012.1 GCA_947498025.1 Helicobacteraceae bacterium | reverse complement strand
AAACTGAAAACATTTCAAATCCTGACGCAAAAATATCGTAACCGCCGAAAATACTTTAATTTACGATTTAATTTGATATGTGGATTGGTAAATTTTGATCGTGGATTTGAGGTGCCCGTAAAATGAGTTTTGCAAGAAGTCTATTTATTTAAATTTTTTGAAATAGCAGTAATAACATTTACGGTCATGGCATTACCAGCTTGTCCCAATAAATTCGAATTGCTTACTTCGCCTTTTACTTTCAATGCATATTCTTGCGGAAAACCTTGTAGCAATAATGCTTCATAGCCTGAAAGTTTTCTTAGCCTACCATTTTTTACATATAAAATACCTTGTCTCCCTTTTCTTATTGTGGGAACTTTGTTGATATATATTCTAAGGTCGGATTGTCTTGTATCAAGATATAGTATAGTCATGTTTTAATAACTCACTGAGAGAATATTTTCCTTTATTATATTTATTTTCTAAATATCTTAAAAATGTTTCATATGCTCTTGAATTTTTATCAATATATAAATCTTCGTCATCACACAAAAAATCTTCGATATTATATTGATGTTCAATGCTTTCAGGAAATTCAAAATCTTTGTCAAATTGAATTAAATCATTCCTAATGCCTATAATATAAATTCTTTCTCTCATTTGAGGAACACCAAAATTTATACTATTTAAAACTTTATAGTTTATCATATACCCAAGATTTTCTAATAAGTCTAATATTATTTTAAACGTGCGACCCTTATCATGATTGGTTAACCCTTTGACGTTTTCAAGCACAAAATATTTTAAGTTTTTTTCTTTGATAATTTTTTCAATTCCGTAGATAATTTGTCCTCTGTCACAATCTTCTAAGCCACATCTACCGCCAATTATTGAAAATGTTTGACATGGAAAACCACCTATTAGTAAGTCAAAATCTGGTAAATCTGCAATATTTATTTCCATTAAATTGCCAAAATTCACTTCACAGTCTGCCCCAAAAAATTTTCTATATGTTATTTCGGCATTATTGTCAATTTCACTAAAAGCAACACAATTAAAACCATTATTCTCTAAGCCAATACGTCCGCCACCAATACCAGCACAAAAATCTATAAATTTCATAAACTCAAATTCCAAATCCAAAACTTTAATATTTGTGAATTTTATCTAATTAAATGTTATATGTCCTTTTTATTCTTTCTTGGTTTATCTAATTCATCAAGCTTTTAAAAGATTTATCAATTATTTTTCAAATTTACAAATGAGAGAAAAATATTTTGGTAGTGATATGTAAATAAAATTGATTTAATAAATTATTAATAATTTTTTATGTACAATTCCCGAGTTCAAAAGGTATATGATACTTTAAGGAAAATCTGTGATACAAAACTTCGACGACAAAAAATTAGAGTCCCTAATTTACGATGTTTTGAAAGATTTTTTCTCGAATCCAGTATTCGGAGCCATTTATTTGAAACTTTCGACATTTTTATCATATTCCGAATTAGCTCAGCGGTAGAGTAGGTGACTGTTAATCACTTGGTCACTGGTTCGAATCCAGTATTCGGAGCCACCCCCTAAATTGCGTACTTTCAAGCCACTTTTTAACTTAAAGTGTCATTTGGTGCCAATCAAATACAAAAAATCTTACTATAAATTTTTCAAATACTTAAAATCTCTGTTAACTGACCTTAAATTTACTCGGTGCCGTATCGGTGCTATTTAGTGCAACGGTATCATTTAAAAATACAGCTCTTTTTGTACAAACGCTTTTAGAATGTTAATTATTTGCTTATGAAATGTTAGTACACAACAAAATAACCCTTTATATGGCTAAATCACTCACATTTTAAAAGCAAATATTATCTTTATATCGATATATATTCAATATCATGAATATCAGATTCCTTTAGAACTTCATTAAAATAGCCTGCTAACCAGATATATTTTGGTAGAACTGTTAGATTTTTTTGATGCTCAATTAAACGTTCATGTATAAATGAATGCATCTTTGTCAAATTTAAATGTAATAAGTTAGTATCAGAAAAACCATAAGAACCACCAAATGGCTGTAGAAAATCAAAAAAGCGAAAGCCATCATTACTTAAACGCCAAGTTTTATCCTGTCCAATTATCTTATCATCCTCTATGTAATTATACCCTTGTCCCCATTCAGCACCTAAAGAGTAATCTAAAATAACTCTAGGAAAAATAGCACTCTTATTTTCCAGTTCATAGGCTCTATCAAAAGCTGGTCCATACACTAATGAATCTTTATGATAAAGCTTTCCTTTGGTGACACCTCCTCGTAAAAGAAAGCCATGCTGTAATAAAACATCTGATAAAAAAGATAAAGTTGAAGTAATTTCTAATCTACCATGGGTATCAGCAGAAGTTGATACAATTAAAGAATCTGAAAAATGAATTATTTGTGCATCGCCAGACCATTGATTATTTGAAACTTGCTGTTTCCATTCATTCATTTTAGTATGTGAACGCATAGCACTAGAGGCTAGTCCCAATTTTTTCTGCATCTCTATATTATTCCCAGAATTCTTAACTGCATCAGACCATCCTAAAATATCAAAAAAACCTACATACCTAGTTTCATATTTCAATGACGCTATAAATTCTTCCTCTTTACGATGATTTTCCTCTTCTTGTTTTTTTCGTAATGGCGCTTCTTCTAACCATTTAGCTTCTCTTAGGTCAGCTTCAGCTTCTTCTTCATCTGTGAATTCGACATTAATATTATTAATCGCACCATATCTTCTCATTGGATCACGTATATCATTTTCTTTTCTAACTAATTTGCCATCTACTCTCATATATACAGGAGATACTTCTTTCTTGGACAAAGCAACTGCATGATTACTGTCTTTATCTAATTGTGTCTTCATTATTAAACCTTTAAAAATACCCCACAAACTTGCCCAATAATATTAACATCATCAGTATTTACTTCTATAATCTATAAAGCTTTTATTTGTAGATTTAAGAGTAATTTTATCATCTTTTAGTTCAATCTCTTTGACGAATAGCCCATCTACAGTATTAACTACATAGATGCCTTCTTTATATATATTTACCTGACTTCTATCCACAAACACCAAGCTTCCATCTTTAATGTTCGGTTCCATACTCTCACCAAACACCTGCAAAACTTCAGTATATTTGTAGCTGCTATTTATATAATCTAGCAGATGCTTATCTACGACCAAAGAGGTTAAATCTATTTCATAGTTTATCGCACCGCCTCCAGCTGAAGCGATGATTGATTTTTGATACTTGAGTATGATGTAATCTGATGTGGCTTCGATAAGAGTTTCTGGCAGTTGATTGAAGAAGAACCAGTTTATAGATATTTTTCTTTTTGCCAAAAATATCATTATCTCTGGGTATGGAACTGAACCATCGCGGCTCTTTAGTTTTCTAAATCTGTCATAATCTATCTCAAGAGCTTTGGCAATATCCTTGTCTAATATCTTTTTATTGCCAAGTTCTTGGGACAAGATGTCTTTTAGTTTTTCTATAATTTCATCAATTTTTATCATCCAAAATTATATTCAATAGTTAGTAATAATCACCTCTCTCATACTCTTATTTTTTCCATGCACATTCTTACCAAGAGTATATTCAATCTCTTTTGTAGCTCTTATATTAAACTCCTTGTACAGCTCTCTAACTAGCTCACAATCATTGTATGAGAGTAAAAACTTACCTTTCACATTAGACAAAAGCGCTGCCAGCTGTTTGTGCTCTTCTACTCCAAATCCACCTGTATTTTTATAGTAACTCTCAGTTGAAACATAGGGAGGGTCAACATAGAAAAATGCTTCTTTTTTATCGTAGAGTGGTATGAGTTCTTGAAAAGATTTGTTTTCAATTGTCACGCCTTTTAGTCTGGTTGACCACTTTTTGTAAGACTTATATATGTCTTTTGGTCTGCGTCCGGACTTTGCACTCATAGCAAAATTATCGCCCTTAGAACCAAAACTTTGCGTCAGCTGGTAGAGATAAAAAGCAGCTGCTTCAATCTTGTTTTTTGGCTTTAATTTTTTGTGTCGTATATCATAACCAATCTTTTAAATGATAAAGCTAATCTAATAACCCATTAATATCATTTTTTAATGGCAAAAGCTTATTGTTAATAATATCCCAAATCTCATCTGCATCAATACCAAAATAATCATGTGCGATAATATTTCTAAAGTCTTTGATTTTTTGCCAAGGAATTTCACTATGAGAGGTTTTAAATTTTTCATCTAGTCGAGAGATGATTTCGCCGATTACTACAAATTGCATCATCGAGGCATCAAAACTTTTTTGGTCATGATAAAATTTATCTGCATCATCAAAATCTTTTGAATAAAGTTCTATCTTTTCAATAGACTCAATCAAAGCTTGAAGATTAAAAGTTATATTGTCATACATACAAAGTATCTTTTAAAATTTGTTCTTTTGCATAAGGTTTTAAATATTTTTCACGAGCTATATCAACGCTACGATTGAAAGAAGAAGAGAGAAATTGTTTCAGAGAATCTTTTAAATCATAAATATTTTGTGTACCATCTTCAAGCTCTATCAATAAATCAACATCACTATTTTCTTTTTGTTCATTTCGTGCGAATGAACCAAAGAGACCTATCTTAGTGACATGATATTTTTCTAGTAAAAGCTTACGATTATTTTGTAAAAAATTTATTATTTCGTATTGTGTGTTCATAGGATGTATTTTATCATATTCATATCATTTTTTATGTTATTGTGAAAACTGCCTATAAATTTCACTTTAGCTACCGAGTAGCTAAATGCATGTCTTTGAATGTCTTTCTTTGATAGATTAGAGTTTTCAAAGTGGCTATTATAGGCTATTTAAGATTAATTTAAGGCATCCAGTATTCGGAGCCACAACAATTAAAACCCCTTAAATACGGGTGTTTTAACCATAAATCCCTCTTACTGTGCCCACATTGTGCCCATTTGTGCCCAAGTGTACAAACGCTTTTAAAATGTTAATTATTTGCTTATGAAATGTTAGTACGCAAAGAAATAAGCTGTTTTTACACGATTTCACTCACATTTCATAAGCAAAACTAAAACTTTTGAAACAACCCTTTTACCTCTCCTATCACTTGGAATTCATCCAACTTCACATCACAGTACTGCTCGTTAATACTTGACATGTAATGATGCGTACCTTGAGCTTTTATTCTCTTTATATGTAAACCGTCTGGAGTATGAAGTAGATAAACACCTGGTCTATTTATGTCCACCTGACTTTTATCCACAAACACTAAACTTCCGTCTTTGATATCAGGCTCCATGGAGTCTCCAAACACCTGTAAGACGTCAGTATATTTGTAGCTGCTATTTATATGATCTAACAGTTGCTTATCTACAACCAAAGAAGTTAAATCGATTTCATAGTTTATTGCACCGCCTCCGGCCGAAGCGATGATTGATTTTTGGTATTTGAGTATGATTATCAAACATTATCTAAATAAGGATTGTTAAATTACAATACAATAAACTTTAAAATCCTTGTTCACTTAGGATTTTATAATTTTTACAACTCCCAATACTTCCACCATAACAAGCTTCACCAAAAAAATATTTGGCTATTTTTTTATCTTGTTTGACACCTTCTCCATTGCCGTACATCACTCCAAGGTTAAAACAACCCCCGGTATTTCCACAATCACAAGCTATTTTTAAGAGTTCTGCTGCTTTACTCTTATCTTGTTTGACACCCTCTCCATTGAAATACATGAGCCCAATATTAGAACAACTATTAGCATTTCCACCATCACAAGCTTTTTCTAAGAGTTCTGCTGCTTTAACTTTATCTTGTTTGACACCCTCTCCATTGGCATACATCAATCCAACATTTTCACAACTCCTAACACTTCCACAATCACAAGCTTTTTTCAAGAGTTCTGCTGCTTTAACTTTATCTTGTTTGACACCCTCTCCATTGAAGTACATAAGTCCAAGATTGGAACAACCATTAGTTATTCCACCATCACAAGCTATTTTGTAGAGTTTTACTGCTTTAAATTTATCTTGTTTAACACCCGCTCCATTATCATAGATATTTCCAAGATTATTACAACTCTCGGCAACTCCACTATCACAAGCTTTTTTCAAAAATTCCACTGCTTTGGTTTTATTGCCTTTGTTGTATTCACAAACTCCCTCTTTAAAATCATCTCCAAAGAGTGATAGAGTGAGGAGTGAAATGAGTATCCATTTTTTCATAGTTTTGTCTCCTTTTATTTTTTAATGATTATATTTCTGTAAAAAGAAAAATTTTATAATGCTTCTTTTATATAAAAATATAGTCACTCCTGTGCATACTACCTAAAAATAACTAAATTTATATTATTTTACTATTTATTATTTATTACTGTTATATATACAGAATTGAGTGATAAAATTTTTGCCCTCAAGTATTAAAAAACCATTAAGGCTTCTCTATCATATACCCCATTCCTCGGATATTTTGGATAATATCCTCTTGCAAAAACTTTTTGAGTCTGTTAATTTCTGCACGAATTGTAGCATTGTCAACAATTTGCTCATCCCAAACATAAATTCTAAACTGTTCAAAATCAACGACTCTGCTTCTGTTTCTGGCTAACAAGTCCATTATTTGCGACTGTCTTTTTGTGAGCGTTTGAGGCAGAGAGTTAAAAAAAAGCGTGCTGTGTTCTTGGTCATAACTGTAATTTTTTGAGAGTCTTAGATGCACTCGCGGCACCTCATGAGAGAGAATAATTCTGTCCAGCCGCAGAGAGAGCTCTTTGAGATGAAACGGTTTTTTCAGATAGTCGTAACAGCCAAGATTGTACGCGCGTGAAATATCTTCTATGTCCACCAAAGCACTTATATAAATAGTGGGAGTGTGTATTTTTAATGCATGTATCTTTTCTAAAAGTGTCAGTCCATCCATATTTGGAACATTTATATCAAGAATAAACAAATCATAAGAGGAGTCTCGCATGGCATTGTATGCTTCCATTCCATCAAAAAAAGAGTCTATTTTATGCCCGTTTTCCTCCAAATATTCCGCAATAGACTCATTTAGCATTACCTCATCTTCAAGCAGCAGTATCTTCATTATTCACCCATCATCTTAAATCTATATGTAAATGTATTTCTCTCATCACTTGAGCTGAGCGAAATCAAAACACCATCCTCATCGCAAATACTCTTCACAAGTCTTAGCCCAAGTCCAAAGCCATTTTCCTTGTTCTCTTCTCTGTAAAAGGCTTCAAATATTTTATCTGCATCTTTTATCTGTTTTGATTTACTTCCCACAGAAATATCTACAAAAGTTCCGCTCACACTCAAAGTTACAAATATTATCTCTAGGGCTAGAGTATATTTTATGGCATTTGTAATTGTATTATCTATCACCCTTTGGAGCTTTGTTTCATTAAAATAGACAAAGACACTCTTAGCGTCTAGAATGTAACTAAAACTTACCTTCGACATCTCTGCAACTTCCCTAAAAAAATCGATTCGACTGTTCAAAAATACGTCTATTTCAATCGCTGCTTTAGGGTAATCAACTTGGTCTTTTTTAACTAAATAGCTCAAATCGTCATAAATATTAAAAATATTTTTAACCGCTGCTTCTATTTTTGAGAGCTGCCTATCTTTGCCGTTTTTCATTACAAATAGCTCAATACTTGTTAAAATAACACTCAGAGGGGTATTTGTTTCATGCACCGTATATCTTAAAAACTCTTTTTGGGAGAGCATCATTTCATCTCTTAGTTTTTTCTCTTGTACTAAATTCTCATTTATGGTTTGCAGAGCCGCAGTTTTGAGTCGAACCTTGTCTTCAAGCCCCAAATTCAACTCTTTAAGTGTAGATTTCTGCTCACTTATTGTACTTACCATGTTATTTGCAAAACCCGCCATCACCTTAAACTCTTTAAAAAAGATGGCTTGTGAATTTAATACTCTCTCATGATGTGCAGTTTCACTAAAAAAATCTAGGAATGCCTCAATATCTCTTTTGAGTAAAGTGTTGAGAATTTTATAAAGCCCAAGCACGATTGCAAAAAGAATAAAAGCTAAAGTTGCTATGGCAATTGTATTTTTAATTAGAAGAGTTTTTAATTTTTTTTGATTCTCTGCATGCTTTTCTTCTTGCGTTATCTCTCGTAAAACAGTGGTTTGTTGCTCTTTTAACAAAGCTCTTTCGTAATCATAATAGTTCTCTTTAATAAGAAGATATGCGAATATAATAGTGAACAAGAATATTGTCAAAGTAGTAAAAATATTTGCTTGATTTATAGTGATAGAGTTTATTTTAAGTAAAAAATATCGGTATATTTTATGAGCAAAGCTTAACATGTTGCATTAAAACCTTTAAAAAAAATAGATAAAAAAGATTATATCTCTTTTATTTTACTCTATTTAAAAAATTTAACTATAATTTCGCAAATTATTCACAAAAGGAATACGATGTTTGGTAAAAAAGAGTTAAAAATTTATGATTTAAGCAAAGAGGAGTTAGCAAAGCTTCAGTGGGCAAAAGTAACGACTCCAAAAGGTGTGATTTACATTAAACTTTTTAATGAAGAGACTCCAAATACAGTTGCAAACTTTGCACATTTAGCAAATACGGGCTTTTATAATGATCTTAGTTTTCACCGTGTAATCCCAGGTTTTATGGCGCAAGGCGGTTGTCCGCATGGCACAGGAACCGGCGGACCGGGCTGGTCTATTCCATGTGAAACTGCACTCAACAAATCTCGTCACAGACGCGGTTCTCTCTCTATGGCACATGCAGGACCAAATACAGGCGGAAGCCAGTTTTTCATCTGTTTTGCAAGTACTCCGCATTTGGACGGTGTTCACACTGTTTTTGGAGCAATTGAAGAGGATGACGCCGAGAGCTTTAAAGTTTTAGACAGCATTAAGAATCAAGATGAAATCACAACTATTGAGATTTTAGAGAGTAAATAATTGATGTCACACACTAAAACGAACGCGTCCGTTTTAGTGGCTGCTGCAGATGTCCCTACAACCCCCTAAAGCTACAAAAAACTTTGTTTTTTGAGAATTAGAAAGTATTTTACACACTTTTTTTGAAAAGAAGGATTTCACATCTTAGTCCACATCTGCTGCAGTGTTGATTCACACTTCTTTTTGCAAAAACTTCAAACCGATTTTCCACAAGAAAAACTTACAGGTTTTTTTTATGACCCCAACATTCACCCCTATTCAGAGTATCAACTCCGTTTTCTTGATGTACAACGCTCATGCAAAAAACTCGGCATCGATTTGATTGAAGGCGAATATGATTTTGAAGCTTGGATGGAAGCTGTAAAAGGGCTTGAAAATGAACCGGAAAAGGGTGCAAGATGCAAAGTTTGTTTTGATAAACGCTTTGAAGTAAGTGCAAAAAAAGCGCTAGAACTTGGCGAAAAAACCATGACGACAACCCTTCTTGTTAGCCCACTCAAATCACAAGAGCAGCTCAAAAAGAGCGGCGATATTTTCGAGAAAAAGCATGATGTAAAATTTATAGCCGTTGACTACAGAAGCGGCGGCGGAACAGAACTTCAAAGTAGAGTTACCAAAGAGGAGAAGCTCTACCGTCAGGATTATTGCGGCTGTATTTATGGACTCACCATGCAAAGAGAGCAGCAACATCGTTTAATGGATGAGATGTTTTCTCCACTTTCAAAAACGACACTCCCCTCTTCCATTGAAGAGCGATTAGAGATGTACAAAAAACGGATGCAACTTGAAGATGAAAATATTGAGTACAAAATCATAAAAGAGAAATTTTTAAACTATCGTCAACTCAGCTTCAGAGTAACAGACAACAAAAATCAACTCATCCCGGCACATGCCCTTTCCTACTCTACACTACAGCGAAAAAAAGCTCAAGGCATCATAGAATTTGAAGATAAAAATATACATTATTTCTCTCGCGAAGAGATAAAATTTGTAACTCTTGCGCACTTTAACTTGACATGTGGATTTGAATACAAAAGCATCAATGAACTTATTTTTAATCCCCCTAGCTTTAATAAAGAACTAAAATTCAGAAATAGCTTGGTATGTGGAAATTACGATTTAACTCCGATTATAATCACAACAGAAATTCCACATGCCAAGCTCACGATTGAGCTTGATGCAAAAACTTACGAAGATGTAAGAGAAAAACTAATATTTCTATAATGAAAGTTCGGGTAAAATAGCCAAAATTAATCATACAAGGCTTTTACTCATGACTATGGATGTCGTCGAAATTCAAAAAATCATACCTCATCGTTATCCTTTTTTACTTCTAGACCGGGTTACGGATATTGTCAAAAATGAAACTTTAGTAGGTTTTAAAAATGTAACTATCGGCGACAATGTATTTCAAGGTCACTTTCCGGGGCATCCAATTTACCCGGGTGTTATGATTTTAGAAGGAATGGCTCAGGCTGGCGGCATTCTGGCATTTAAAAGCATGGATGACATGACGGAAGAAGAAGCTGCTAAAAAAGTTGTCTATTTTATGAGCATCGACAACGCAAAATTTCGTGCTCCTGTGAAACCGGGTGATAGATTAGAGTATAGAATAAGCGTTATAAAACGCAAAGGCTCTATTTGGGTACTTGACGGAAAAGCTTTCGTAGATGACAATTTGGTCTCTCAGGCTGAACTCAAAGCTATGATAGTTGATAAGTAAAAGGAAAAATATTGAGTTATAAAATTTCTCCACTAGCTATCATTGAAGATGGTGCTATTATCGGAAAAGATGTAGAGATTGGAGCATACTGTCTCATCTCATCACAAACAACAATAGGTGATGGAACCAAGATTGAGCAAAGTACGGCAATCTACGGAAAAACAACTATCGGCAAAAGTAATCATATATATTCCCATGCCGTTATCGGTTCTGTACCGCAAGATTTAAAATTTGCAGGCGAAGATGTTGAGCTTGTGATAGGCGATTTCAACATAATAAGAGAGTTTACACTTTTTAACCCAGGAACAAAGGGCGGTGGCGGAAAAACTATCATCGGCTCTCATAATCTTTTTATGGGTTACGTTCACATCGGACATGATGTAATTATAGGAAATCACTGTATTTTAGCAAATGCTGCAACGCTCGCCGGACATGTTGAGATGGGGGATTATGCGGTTATCGGCGGAATGACTCCTATTCATCAGTTTGTCCATATTGGCGATTATGCCATGATAGCCGGTGCTTCGGCACTTGCCCAAGATGTTCCTCCTTTTTGTTTAGCTGAGGGAAATCGTGCCTATCTGAGAGGTCTAAACTTAACAGGTCTTAGAAGAAACCTAAAAAGAGATGAGATAGATGAATTAAAAGTTGCATACAGAGAACTTTTTGAATCAGGAAAACCACTCAAAGATATTGCTAATGAACTAATAGAAAATACACAGAACCATTTAGTCCACAACCTTTGTAACTTCGTACTAAAAACAAAACGCGGAATTCCATATGAGCGAAAAAATGTATAAATATATCTCAAAAAAGGCACTAGTGCCTTGGGTCTTCTGCCGAAGAAAACCAAGTGTTAACGCAGGTAGCGGAATTATTTCCGATACCGTAAGAATTGATAATAGGAAAAATATATGACACATAGACATTGTAGCTTTTGTGATGCCAGAGAGAGTGAGATTAATCCACTTATTGCCGGAAACGGTGTTTACATCTGTAAAAACTGTGTAACTTCAGCGTATAAAATTATGTTTGGAGATGAGCATACGGCACATGACTCAAAAGAAGAGCATCTCGTTAATGCAGTGAACGAGTTAATGACTCCCAAAGAGTTAGATAAATTTTTGGGCGATTATATAATCGGGCAAGAGAGAGCTAGAAAACTTTTGAGCGTAGCTGTTTATAACCACTATAAAAGAATTTTTAAAGGCAAAAATATAGTAGAGGATGATACGGAAATAGCAAAATCCAATGTTCTGCTTATTGGACCGACAGGAAGCGGTAAAACGCTGATGGCACAAACAATTGCTAGAGTTCTCAATGTTCCTATTGCCATAGCGGATGCTACAAGCTTAACAGAAGCCGGATATGTCGGAGAGGATGTTGAAAATATTCTTACAAAACTTCTTCAAGCGGCAGACGGAGATGTTAAAAGAGCTGAGCAAGGAATAGTTTTTATAGATGAAGTTGATAAAATTGCAAGAATGAGTGAAAATCGCTCTATCACTCGTGATGTTTCAGGAGAAGGCGTTCAACAAGCACTCTTAAAAATAATCGAAGGCTCATCCGTAAATATTCCCCCAAAAGGCGGAAGAAAACATCCTAACCAAGATTTTACGGCTATCGATACAACAGGAATACTATTTATTTGTGGCGGAGCATTTGATGGACTTGATGAAATTCTCAAGAAAAAGCAGGGTGAGAATGTACTCGGCTTTGGTCATGATAAAAAGACAAAAGAGGAGCAGAAGACGACATATGATATGGTGGAGCCTCATGACTTAGTAAGTTTTGGACTTATTCCTGAACTTGTCGGAAGATTACCTATTATTGCCTCCCTCAATGAGATTACGGAAGAGGACATGGTTCGCATACTTACAGAACCAAAGAACTCCCTCATTAGACAGTATAAAAAATTATTTTCAATTGATGAAGTTGAGTTAAACTTTGAAGAGGATGCAATTAAAGCAATTGCGAAAAAAGCTATTAAAAGAAAAACAGGAGCTCGTGGACTTCGTGCAATTTTGGAAGAAAATATGATAGATATTATGTATGAACTTCCAGAGTACAGCGGTTATGAAGTTTTAATCACCAAAGAGGTAATTGAGAACAACGAGAGTCCGGTATATATTAAAAAATCAACAAAAAAAATAGCATAAGGTAGATAAATAGATGATATTCAATAAATTAATAGGGCTTTTTTCAAACGATTTATCAATAGATTTAGGAACGGCAAATACAATTGTTATAGCTAAAGGGAGAGGTATCATCATTAATGAGCCGTCGGTTGTAGCAGTAAAAACTGAAAAGCATGGTCAGCAGAGGGTTTTGGCAGTTGGACAAGAAGCAAAAGATATGGTCGGGAAAACTCCCGGCAATATAAAAGCTATTCGTCCTATGAGAGATGGGGTAATTGCCGACTTTGATATGACTGAGAAGATGATTAGAAAATTTATCGAAAAAGCGCATGGAAGAAGCTCCCTTATTAGTCCTAGAATTATCATCTGTGTACCTTACGGACTGACGCAGGTTGAGAGAAAAGCTGTTCGTGAATCTGCTCTTAGTGCCGGAGCTAGAGAGGTTTTTCTTATTGAAGAGCCAATGGCAGCGGCTATCGGTGCAGGTATTGATATCCGTGAGCCTCAGGGTAACTTAGTTGTTGACATCGGTGGAGGAACAACTGAAATCGGGGTTGTATCTCTCGGTGGACTTGTTCTCTCAAAATCTATTCGTACTGCCGGTGATAAAATCGACCAAGGCATAATCAACTATGTTAGAAAAAAGTACAACTTGCTTATAGGCGAACGAGTAGCAGAAGAGATTAAGATAAATATAGGTACTGCTGTTACTCTTGATGTAGAGCTCACAATGGTAGTAAACGGAAGAGATCAGGTAGAAGGTCTTCTTAGCACTGTAGAGTTAACAAGTGAAGACGCACGAGAAGCTATGATTGAGCCACTCAAAGAGATAGCTGAAGCACTAAGAGATGTACTTGAAAAAATGCCTCCTGACTTGGCAGGAGATATTGTAAATCACGGCATCATCCTAACCGGCGGTGGAGCACTTATTCGTCAATTGGACAAATACCTATCCGATATCGTAAGAATTCCTGTATATGTCGCAGATGAGCCACTGCTAGCCGTAGCACGAGGAACCGGTCGTGCACTTGAAGAGATAGACCTCCTACAAGAACTATTCGAAAATGAGTAAGAAGCTATTTAGCTTTATATTTATATTTGCTGCACTCTTTATGGGTGCGCTTTATTATAGTGACGCTATTCAAGCGCCAATTATCTCATCACTTAACTACCTTAAATCAAACTATCATAATGCCGTAGAGTTTGCAGAAAAAAAAATCCATAAACACACTTTTCAAGCAGAGCAGATAGCACTTCTTGAGAAGAATTTAAAACAGTATGAAAATAATCACCTTGTCATGCAGCAATTAGCTTCTGAGGTAAATGATCTACTCAAGGAGAATAATTCTACCCTAAAAACCAATCCTGAAGTTGAACTTGTCAGAACACTCTCTTATGAAGAGTTCGGAGATTTAAACAGAGTTTGGTTAGATGTAAAAAACTATGACCCTTCAAAAATATATGGATTAACGCACAATGAACTTGTTGCAGGAATTGTTGTGCCCAAGAATGGGAAACCTTTAGGTCTTTTAAACAAAGATGTAAAAAGTTCATACGCCGTTTTCGTAGGAGAAAATTTGGCACCGGGAATTGCGCATGGAAATAACTCTGAATTTTTAGTTGTCAAATTTATACCTGCATGGTTTAATATAAAAGAGGGGGATGAAGTAATCAGCTCAGGATTGGACAATATATTTTTTAAAGGTTTAAAAGTTGGCAAAGTACTCTCCGTGACAAAATCACAGGGGTATCAGGATGCTGTTATACAGCCATACTATAGGGCTAATGACCCTAACTATTTTCACATGATTCGGAGTGTTCGATGAGATATATTATTTTTTTAGTTGTGTTGATTTCTACTTTAATGGCAGAGAAACTAACCTTAGGTGCCGGTGCATACATGCAGACACAGCCTTACAAAGATGTTGGTTCAATAGTAACGCCTTCACCCGTTATCTTCTTTGATAACTCAACTTTTTATGTTAAATGGACAAGAGTCGGAGCCTACTTTTTGGGTAGCAAAGGAGAAGATTACGGATGGGGATTCTCCTTGACAGCCGAACCTAGAGTAAATCAATACAGAGCGACAGATTCTATTTATCTCATAGGCATGCAAGACAGAGAGAGTTCAATCGAGGGTGGAACAGCATTCAGTGCTAATTTTTATGATGCATATATTGAAGTCTTAGCGTTAACTGATGTGCTATCTCGCCATAACACTTGGATTGTAAAATCAGAAGTCGGGTATCAATTTGAACATAATAATATCACCTTCTATCCTAGCCTAATACTAACATATAATTCATCCAATTTCATGGATTACTACTATGGAGTTTCACCTAGCGAAGCTACAGCATCAAGACCCGCATATAGCATAGATAATTCTATTCAATATGGAGCACAAACTTATATAAAATATCCTCTCGTAGGCAACCTGTCGGCGTTTATGAATATAAAAGCAGAAAAACTTCCTATCCAGGCTATAAAAAGTCCGATAGTCGAAGATGATTATATTTATTCAGGATTAGTTTCTCTTATATACACCTTTAAATATTAAAAAAAAAGGTAAAAACTCATCAAATTTTAAGTGCCTTTTATCTATAATAAACAAATTTTTTTATATATATTTAAAAGGTAAAAAATGCCAAAACGCACCGATATTAAGACGATTTTACTCATTGGCTCCGGTCCAATTATAATTGGACAGGCATGTGAGTTTGACTACTCAGGAACACAAGCAGTTAAAACATTAAAAGAGTTGGGCTATCGCGTAGTTCTTATAAACTCAAATCCCGCAACTATTATGACAGACCCAGAGTTTGCTGATAGAACTTACATAGAACCAATCAAAGAAGATGTAATTGCAAGAATCATAAAAAAAGAGAATGTTGATGCTATTTTACCTACGATGGGTGGGCAGACAGCACTCAATGTAGCAACGAGCATGTATAACAAAGGGATGCTTGAGGGGATAGAATTTTTGGGTGCAACTCCTGAAGCTATCCACAAAGGCGAAGACCGTCTTGCATTCAAAGATGCCATGATAAAAATCGGCATGGATTTGCCATTTTCAAAGTATGCCTACAATATGGATGATGCGCTCGAAGCCGCAAATGAGATAGGTTTCCCTATAATTATCAGAGCCTCATTTACACTTGCAGGCGGCGGAAGCGGTGTTGCGTACAACATGGATGAGTTTAAAAAACTTGCAGCTCGCGGATTAGATGAATCTCCTGTGAGTGAAATTCTAATTGAAGAATCTCTTCTTGGGTGGAAAGAGTATGAAATGGAGGTTATTCGTGACAAAGCGGATAACTGCATCATTGTATGTGCCATAGAAAACTTCGATCCTATGGGCGTTCATACAGGAGACAGCATTACTGTCGCCCCTGCCCTTACTTTAACCGATAAAGAGTATCAGAGAATGCGTAATGCATCTTTTGATATTTTAAGAGAGATTGGTGTCGATACGGGAGGGAGCAATGTTCAGTTCTCAATCGACCCAAAAACAGGAAGAATGATTGTAATTGAGATGAATCCTCGTGTAAGCCGCTCTTCTGCTCTTGCATCTAAAGCTACCGGCTACCCAATTGCAAAAGTTGCGACGCTTTTGGCTGTCGGCTTTACCCTTGATGAGATTACGAACGACATCACGGGAACACCTGCCTCTTTTGAGCCGGTTATAGATTATATTGTTACAAAAATTCCTCGCTTTACATTTGAGAAATTTCCGGAAGCCGAAAATACACTCAGTACAAGTATGAAATCAGTCGGTGAAGTAATGGCAATAGGTCGAACTTTTAAAGAGTCTATTCAAAAAGCTCTTTGCTCATTAGAGACCGGATTGTGCGGCTTCGATGAGATAGATGCCGAGACAGAATTCGTGCAACATGAGATTCGCCGTCCAAATGCAGACCGCATTCTTTATGTAGCTGAGGGCTTTCGCCGCGGTATGAGCGTTGAGGAGATGTTCTCCACATGCCAGATTGACCCTTGGTTTTTATACCAACTTGAAGAGATTATAAAATCTGAGAGTACAATCACAGATAAAGCTTTAACAGATGAAGAGTTTATGAGAAGCCTGAAAGTGGATGGTTTTTCTGACAAACGCATCTCTCAACTTATCGCAAAAAATTCAAGTAAAAAAGTAAGCGAAAATGATGTTTACAAAGCTAGAAAAGAGCTAGGTGTAAATTTTGAGTATAATGAAGTGGATACATGTTCGGCAGAGTTTGAAGCACTTACTCCCTACCTCTACTCAACAACAAACATAACAAAATTGCCAAATGTAAAAAACCGTATAAGCGATAAGAAAAAAGTTCTTATTCTAGGCGGTGGACCAAACAGAATTGGACAAGGAATTGAGTTTGACTACTGCTGCGTTCATGCCGCTTTTGCACTAAAAGAGATGGATATTGAGACAATCATGTACAACTGTAATCCTGAAACGGTCTCAACAGACTACGATACTTCGGATGTTCTCTACTTTGAGCCGATAGACTTTGAGCATGTAAGAGCAGTCATTGAAAATGAAAATCCGGATGGAATTATTGTTCACTTTGGCGGACAAACTCCACTCAAACTTGCAAATGCTCTCACAGAGATTGGTGCAAAAATCTCTGGAACTCCTTCTGCTGTAATCGACTTAGCGGAAGATAGAGAAAAATTTTCTGACTTTGTTATTGCATATGGACTGAAACAACCGGAAAATGGACTTGCTAGAACAAAAGAGGAGTCCTATGTAATAGCTGAGAGATTGGGATATCCTGTACTTGTTCGCCCCTCTTTCGTTCTTGGTGGTCGAGGTATGCGTATCGTTTACTCGGAAAGTGAGCTCAAGCAGTACATGGACTTGGCAATTTCCGTAAGTAACGATGCTCCGGTTTTAATAGACAAATTTTTAGATCAGGCAATAGAGCTTGATGTAGATGCCATTTGTGATGGGGTGGATGTTTATATCGGCTCTGTCATGCAGCACATTGAAGAAGCTGGAATTCACTCAGGTGACAGCGCATGTTCTCTTCCTCCCGTAAATCTTTCAAAAGAGATGATTGCGAATGTAGAGCAGCAGACTAAAACTATTGCGCTCGGACTTGGCGTAGTTGGGCTTATGAATGTTCAATACGCTATTTTTCAAAACGAGATTTATCTTATCGAAGTAAATCCAAGAGCAAGTAGAACTGTTCCGTTTGTAAGTAAAGCTACCGGTATGCCATTAGCAAAAGTTGCAACACGCGTCATGGTTGGAGAGACGCTTAGAAGTGCCCTAAAATACTATGATAACTACAATATTGTGACAGAAGAGAATGGGCTTTTAAAACCTCTTCTTAAAGACCATGTATCTGTAAAAGAAGCAGTATTTCCATTTCATAAACTCTATGGTGCAGATTTAACTCTAAGCCCAGAGATGAAATCAACGGGCGAAGTTATGGGTATCAGCTCAAACTTCGGTATCAGTTTTGCAAAAGCTCAAATCTCTGCCGGAAATAAAATTCCGACAAGCGGTACGTGCTTTCTCTCTTTTATCGATACAGACAAAACTCATGCACCTGAGATTGCGAAAGGTCTTCATAGACACGGCTTTAAACTTGTTGCAACAAAAGGCACGCAAGCAATTATCGAAGCAGCCGGAGTTCCATGTGAGAGAGTATTTAAAATCTCCGAGGGTCGTCCAAATATAGAAGACAGCATGAAAAACGATGAGATTCATATGGCAATCAACACCTCAGATAATAACACCTCTAAAAAAGATGCGGTTGTTATTCGTCAAGAGGTACTTAGAAAAAATATTCCCTATTTTACAACGCTCAGTGCTGCACGAGCGGTGATTCTTGCCCTCGATGAGATGGGCGATGACTCTTGGTCGGATGTGCAAGCACTTCAAGATTTTTTAGCTTGAGTTATGAGCGTAATACTTATGCAAACCGACACTACCGTCGGTTTTCTCTCTCAAAATGAATCTAGGCTTTATGAGATAAAGTCTAGAAAAGAATCAAAACCTTTTATAAAAGTTTACTCTAGTTTTAGAGATTTGTTATTTGAGCAAATTAGAGTCCCCTCAAGCCAAAAAAATAGAGTTCGCCGCTCCAAAAAAACAACATTTATTGTAAAAAACAAGGCATTTAGAGTTGCTAAAAGTTTACTTGATTCCAATATACTTCGAAACTCCACTTGGTACTTTTCAACCTCAGCAAATGAATCCAACAGAGAGTTTGACAGAGAGTTTTGTGAGAGTAAAGCGGATATAATCATAGAAGATAAAAATGGATTACATGAGAGTGGTTCTTCGAACCTTATTAAAATAAACCATGTTAAAAGGAAAAAGATACGATGAAACATATTTCTTCAATAGCCGGTGGTGTAGCGCTAGGAAGCGCAGGTCTGATTATGATGAGCCTTATAAGCGGCTGTGAATCTAAGCATGAAGAGCAGAAACAACAAAATAAATTTTTAATCATAGAACAACAAATAGATGGAAAATACACTATAGTTGAAGAGATGCCAACAGATGGACCCAGCCGTGCAATTATCCGCGAAAAAGATGCCGATGGAAAAGTTACCGAGAGAATTTTAAACGAAGAGGAGATGAAGGCTCTCGCAAGTGAGGAGTACAAAAAAGTTGAAAATGGAACATCTGAAACTGTTTCAAACAATCAAAGCGGCGGAGGAATGGGGCTTGCCGGAACCATACTCGCAGCGGCGGGCGGAGCTCTCATGGGAAATATGATTGCAAATTCGTTGATGAATAATAAAAACTTTTCAAGAAATGCTGCTTCAGCAAACCAAAGTGCCTATAGCCGTTCAGCTCCTTCTGCAGGGGGTACTTCTACCGGAGGGTCTTCAGCAACCGCTTCTTCAACCGCACCCAAAAAAAGTTTTTTTGGAGGTAATAGTGCTTCAAGTGCTTCTTCAAGTGCAACAAAAAGCAGCACATCCAGTTCAAGTTATGGGAGTTAATTATGATAACACTACAAAAAATCAATCCGCTCGATGACAAATCACTTGAAGAGTTAGGCTTTAGTTGGCATACAGACAGAGATGGAACTAAATATATAAGCAATGCATTGGTTAAAGTAACCGCGCAAGAAGCAGAAGCATACTATGAGGCTGTAAATGAGATATATGACATGTACGCTGAAGCAGCAGGATATGTCATAGAGAACAATCTTTTTTTTGACTTAGGTATCCCGTTTAATCTTAT
This sequence comes from Helicobacteraceae bacterium, assembly GCA_947498025.1. Taxonomy (GTDB): domain Bacteria; phylum Campylobacterota; class Campylobacteria; order Campylobacterales; family Sulfurimonadaceae; genus Sulfurimonas. Next base: position 45,218 of record CANMJR010000012.1, on the reverse strand, counting down.
TGAAACCATCAAAAAGAGTTGGGAAAATGATGTCCATTGGCATCTTTACGGTCGTTTTGATTTGGCAGGCGGAGTGGATAATCAGCCTATAAAACTGATAGAGTTCAATGCAGATACGCCAACGGCACTCTTTGAGACTGCCCTGCTCCAATGGGGAATGCTCAAACATAACAAAATGGATGAAGAGAAGCAATTCAACAATGTGTATGCTGCGATTAGTGAAAACTTCAAGAGACTCATCACTCTCTTTGATGACACTGATGCTTTTGATGAGAGATATGATGGCTGGAAAATACTCTTCTCATCGGTTGAAGGAAATGATGAAGAGGAGGCTACAACAAAACTTCTTCAACAAATGGCGGCAGATGCAGGGTTTAATACAGGTTTTGAGTATCTGCAACATGTAAAGTTTAGCGAAGATGGTATATTCGATGCCGACAATAATGAGTATGAGTACTGGTTTAAACTCTATCCATGGGAAGATATTGCAACTGATGAACCGGAATTGGCGACGACTCTCACAAATATTATAAAAAATCAAAAAGCGATTATTCTCAATCCGGCATATACCTTGCTCTTCCAATCAAAAGGGATAATGAAAATTTTATGCGACCTTTTTCCTGATTCGCCCTATCTGCTGAAGACCTCTTTCGAGCCACTCGAAGGCATCAAACATGTAGAAAAAACAGTCTTTGGAAGAGAGGGTGCAAATACTAAAATCATAGATGCAAACGGCACTGTTTTGGAACAACTCGAAGGTCCCTACGGCAACTACAAAAAAGTGTATCAAGAGTATGTAGCATTTCCAAAAGATGCAGATGGAGCAAAATACCAAGCGGGTATTTTCTTTGCCTATGAGGCTTGTGGAATGAGTTTTAGAAAAGGTTCAGAAATCATGAACAACATGAGTAAATTTGTGGGGCATGTATTAGTTTAACTGTCCTTACGCACTTTTGTCATAGAGAACATAAAGTGTCAGTTTTTCTCCCATATCCGACAGATATGGGTAGCTTTAGGGGGTTGTAGGGACATTTGTCCCTGCCACTTTATGGGCTTCGCTCATAAAGTGCGTAACATCAGAGTTTAAATTCAATTGATGATTAAACTCAGGAACAATTGCTTTTAGTTTTGCGAGCTTGTCTTCGCATACTAATAGCTCTTCTATCTCTCTGTTTAATTTTTCTATGTCGTAGTGTGTCGGCGAAGCTACAGTTATGGAATCATAATCTGTTTTTGCATCATCCTCATCCATAAGCAGCTCTTCATAAAGTTTTTCACCCATGCGAAGACCTGTAAACTCTATGCCTATATCATCTCTATTGCTAAGCTCTATCATCTTTCTTGCCAAATCAACTATTTTTATAGGCTCACCCATATCTAGTATAAATATCTCACCGCCGCTCCCAATTGCTCCGGCTTGGAGAACAAGCTCACATGCCTCGGGAATAAGCATAAAATATCTTGTGATATCAGGATGCGTAACAGTAAGATTTTGTCCATTTTCAATTTGAGTTCTAAATTTAGGAATTACGCTTCCGCTGCTTCCAAGAACATTACCAAATCTTACAGCTACTATTTCAGTCTTATCTGCTTCAATATTCTGTGCATAAAGTTCACAGATTCTCTTTGTTGTTCCCATGACATTCGTCGGTCGGACGGCTTTATCGGTTGAAATCATCACAAACTTTTCAACACCGTATTTTATAGAGGTGTCTATCACATTTTTTGTACCGATAATATTATTCATTATCGTCTCACATATATTTGCTTCAACAAGAGGCACATGTTTATAAGCCGCTGCATGGATAACAATATCCGGCATGTGTGTTTTAAATGTAATATCCATTAAATCTTTTTCAACAACACTCTGCATCACTAAAACAGTCGCTACGCCCTTAAGCTCTTCGCTAATCGTATATAGGTTGTATTCACTGTGATCCAAAAGAATCAGTTTCTTTGCACCGAACTTTTCGCACTGCCTGCATATCTCACTCCCTATGCTTCCGCCTGCCCCCGTTATTAAAATAGTTTTATCTTTTATAAACTCTTTTATCTTCTCTTTGTCCAAATCTTGTGGATTGCGTGCAAGTAAATCTTCCAGAGAGATATCTTTAAGCTGAGCCGAAAACTCCCTATCACTTAAAATCTCATCTATAGACGGCAATATCTGTATCTCTTTAAAATATTCGCTCAAATTATTGTAAATCTCTTTTATTTTCATTTTTGGAGCCGATGGCATGGCTATTACAAGCAGGTCAAATTTATGCGCACCGATACTCTCTTTTAACTTCTCTTGCGATATAACTTTTATAGAATCAATGGAGCGGTTTTGTATGATTTTGTCATCATCGATGTAATATTTTACTCTATATTCACTATTGGAAAATTCGGATTCAAGCTTTATTCCAGCTTTTCCTGCACCGTAAATCACTATTGATTTTGTTTTTACGACTCTGCTTCTATTGATTAAATAGTAGTAAAAGTACATGGCAAAATTTATAGAAAAAATATATAAAAATAGTTCCGAGGCTAAAAAGAAGAGCCAAATTTTTCCGTAAAATATTGGTGCATATACAAAAAAAGCGGCTATATAAACAAAACTTTTTATAAGAAATGTTTTTGGAGATGCTTTTGACCATGAAAGTGAGTAATCTTGAAATAAAAGAAATGAAGCGGCAATACGAATAAGTACAATAGTTGCAACTATTGTTAAATCGAATGGCAGGTGGAAGATAAAAAAAGTCCACCAAAATGTTGCAAAAGAGAGGAGTATAATTACTAAAAAGTTTAGAACTCTTTTATCTATATTCACACACCTTCCTCTTAAAACTGTTTATGGTTTACCCAAAAAAATTATTTATTTTTCAACTTACTTTTAAGTATTATCTTTCCAGCTTCAACACCCGGTTGATCATATGCATTTATGTACATAAGCTTTGCGCAAACAGATGTTAAAAGTTCATATTCGTACATCAAACTTGCTATGCTGCTTTCACTCACACCGTCTATTGTTATAACATCACATGGAATATCACCTAGATTATTTAAAGATTCTATCGTGGCATCTGCTTGCATGTTAATGAGCGTTGAGAACTCTAACCCGTCAATATAATCAAGCTCTTCTAAACCCTCTAGTTTGACATGCGGAATGGCAAGCTTGCTATGAAAATCATTCACTTTTACTACCGTTACGGTTTTGTCTCTTCTGCCTTCCACAACAAGTTGTAAAAAAGAGTGTTGGTCTATTGGTCCGATAATACCGATTGGAGTAAGCCCCTGTCTCGTTTTTTTTATGTCTATCTTACCGAGAGACTCTCCCCATAGTTGGACATACCACTTGTTAAATCCCTCTAATCTTGATGAGTATGAAAAAACAACATTTATATTGAATACGCTTTTATACTCTGTAAAAAATCTTGCCTTTTGAAACACTCTTTCATACTCCACCCCTTTGCTAAAAAATGAATCATGAATCTCTTTCGTACCTCTTAAAAGCTCATCAATATCTAGCCCGACTATTGCAAGAGGAACGAGCCCAACGGCACTGAAAACAGAAAATCTTCCACCCACATTTTTTGGAACTTCAAAACTTTTTATACCATTGGTTTGTGCATACTCATTTAACTTTGAGTCGCTCTCTGTTATTACTAAAGTATTATTTTTATCACACTTCACAAGCGAGTGGATGTATTTAAATATAGAGACTGTCTCTATCGTAGTGCCTGATTTTGAGATAACTACAAAAAGAGTATCTTCTAAGTCAATAGTATTAATTTTTGCTTTTATATCAATAGGGTCTGTAGTCTCTAAAAAATAGAGTTTTTTACCGAGTGGTTTTGAGTGTTTTAAAAATTTATATATGGCATAAGTTCCAAGAGTACTACCCCCTATGCCGATTACTACAATATTCTTCTGTTTAACGGTTTTTGCATACGCTTTAAACTCGGTTGTATCTTGATGAACAAGGTTGTAATAACCAATCTCTTCTTTCTCTTTTGTTATCTCATCAAAGAGGTGTGTGTCTGATATAGTCGGGTTAAAGTTGTGCTGATAGTTCATGTATTCTCCTTGATTTTAGCATATGTAAAAATTGAAAATATTTATTTTACTTTATTATAAAAGTAGTTTGTAGCCTCTACAAAGCCATCTACGCTTCCACAGTCAAATCTTTTACCCTTAAATTTATAGGCTATTACATTGCCTTTTTTTGCCTGAGCAAGAAGTGCATCTGTTATCTGAATCTCTCCACCTTTGCCAGGTTTTGTCTCCCTAATGATGTCAAATATATCAGGAGTTAAGATGTATCTTCCAATAATGGCTAGATTGGATGGAGCATCTGCAGGTTCTGGTTTTTCAACCATGTCTGTTACTCTCACAATTCCTTTTTCTATCTCTTCTCCTGCAATTACACCGTATTTATTACTGTCTTGCATCGGTATCTCTTCAACTGCTACGATTGAGCATTTGTATTTTTCGTACAGCGCAACCATTTGAGCCAAAACTGAGTCACCGCCCTCATTATCGCACAAATCGTCTGCCAAAATAACGGCAAACGGCTCATTTCCTATAAGTGTTTCTCCGCAAAGGATAGCATGACCTAGTCCCTTCATCTCTATCTGTCTAGTGTACGAAAAAGTACAACTTGTTATAACTTTTCTTATTTCTGTTAAATAATGCTCTTTTGAAGTCCCTTTTATCTGGTGCTCAAGTTCATAAGAGATGTCAAAATGATCTTCAATTGCTCTTTTACCGCGACCTGTTACTATTGCCATTGTGTCTAATCCGGCACTAATAGCCTCTTCAACTCCATACTGCAAAAGCGGTTTTGTAAGAACCGGTAGCATTTCCTTAGGAATCGCTTTGGTAGCCGGTAAAAATCTTGTTCCATAGCCTGCAGCCGGGAAGAGACATTTTCTAACTGTTTTTATATCTTTTGGCACTGTTTATCCTTAATTGTTTGAATGATTCGGTTTATTATTATATCTAAATTATTATACCTTGAGTTTATACACCTTGGCATGCGGAGTTGCAATAACCTTTTCAAAAAGTGTCTTATCATACTCTTCTAAGACCGTCAACTGTATATAAAGGGAATTGTATGTTTTATCATCTATCACTAAAAAAGTTTTGTAATCTGCCATGTAAATCACATTCAAATACCCATTGTAATCTAACATTTGAACGCTTTTTTGAAGCTCCATATTCGTATCATAAGAAGTTTTTACGAACCTTTTTACCGGAACACTTTTGTTCCCAATTTTTATACTCGACTCTTTTTTACTAAGAGATATTCCACTTCCTAACTCTATCGCATTTTGTGTTTCAGAAAACCCTCTGCTTATAAAGAAAAAGGGTGCAGCCTGCTTTTCTCCATTCATTAAATTTATATACGAAAAAGCTGTTACAGTCGGGTAAATATCTAACATTCTATATGGCAGATAGAAGTAGATATCATGCGTTTTCTCCGGCAGATGAATATCAGTGGAGAGTGAAGCTAAAAAATCATTCGTGTCTTTAAATCCATAATCTTTTGTCATCTGCTCAATGTTTGTGAATATTGTCAAATTCTTATCTTTAGACTCTTCTGCCAATTTGAATGTTTTTTCTGTGTATTCAACATCAAGTCTTGCCATTTTTGCTGAAATTTGCTGAGGGTTAGAGAGCATAAAACTAACTGGAAAGTTTGACTCACCTCCATGTTTTCCGCCGTCAATAAGTGTTTTTACATCCGAGTAGTATCTTAGAGGATAACCATAATCCCACCAAGAAATTATATAATCTTCTCTATCTAGCTTTGTTTTTAGTTTATCCAAAACTTTCACTTCATCTGCATTAAAAACGGTCGGAACTTTATAGGAGTTTACATGCTCGATATTTGGATATAAAATAGCCAGCGTAAAAGCTGCCATGCTCAAATATCTCAGTTTTGCATTGGGTATTTTTTGTGAAAGTTCAGTGATAAGAAACGCCACTCCAAAAGCCAAAACCGGAACTGCATAGATAGTAAATCTCAGTCCGCCCACGCTCGCCAAAAAGCCAAGCCCTATCATAGGAAGAGCAAAAAGCATAATTTTATGTCTGTATGCCAAATAAACAAAGCCAAGAGTAGAGAGAATAAAAGTTAAAACATGCCCACTTATTCGATCTGCAAATGTACTAAATGGAATCTGCCCGGCTTCACGAACCGTCTGCATGACAGAGAAAAAGTGAAGTTTAAGCCCCGTATCTGCAACGCTCACCGCATCTTTGAAAACATACCCTTTTAACTGATGCCATATCGGGTCAAATCCGCCGGTTGCAAAAAATGCTACGACTGAAATAGCTAAAATAGGGTAAACATATTTTTGAAACCTCTCCTCTTTAAAGAAGAAAAAAGCTGCTAAAACAAGAGGAAATCTAATAAAAAGATCCAAATTTATCATGGCAAACATCATAATTGCCAGAAGTTTATAGTTGTATAAATTTTTTCTCTCATAAACTAACGTAAAAAGAAGTATTAAACCAAAAAACGAAAATTCTAAAGAGTAACTTTGAGCATACCACCATCTATAAAGTAAAATATCAAGTGCCGTTATAAGCAGATATTTATTTTCATTCGTTTTTATAGCCCAAATAATCGACCAAAGCAAAAACATCGGCAAAACAATGTTAAGCATGTCGGTATCATAGTAGCCAATCATGGTACGGTTGTAGTAGCTGTTGGCGATAGAGGCGAGAAGTGCTGCAATAAAACCCATCTCTAAATTGTCGATGCTTTTAGCAATCAAGATAACTGGGACAACTATTAAAGAGCTTAAAAAAATCGGCATGTAAAAAATAATTGTCTCAAAAGAGAGTGGCAAAATCTTCGCAAAAAAAGCAGTGAGAATGGAAGTTGCATTGTCAATAGGAGAGAGGTCGTTTGCTTGATGTATTTTGCTAAAAATATCTCTAGCACCCTCAGCATAATAGTAACCGTCATTCGTGTTAATCATAAACTGCCCATTAAATTTAAAGGCTTCCACATCGCCAAACTGGTACGCCCAAATCATACGCACGGCAACCGAAAATAGAAATGCAATAAATATATACGCAAGGGTGAGCCTTGTCTCTTTTGAAATAGTATTCAACTTTTAATCCTTTAGGGCTTCATAAAATTTTATTTTTTCATTATACATTTTTGAATCTAAGAGTTTCTCATGCTTGAGCGCCCCCTTGAAGAGTAGCTTATATTTGTGTAAAATTGTTTCAATAATCAACTCTTTTTTTGCAACTTCTATCTCCAAAAGTTTTTCCAAAGCAACAACTCTAAACCTATCCATGCCCCAATGTTTCGCACTCAATTGGTCATCATTTCCGCCATATTTAGTAATAAGTTTTTCATCAATCAGCCCGATTGGATTTGCACATGCCACTCTCAGCCACAAATCGTAATCTTCACAGACTTCTAAATTTTTATCAAAAAGCCCCACTTCATCCAATAATCTTTTATGAACTAAAGTAGCAGATGGAGCGATAATGCAGTGAGAGAGGCACTCGGTAAAAATATTTCCGCCCACCTTATGAAACTTCTTAGCCATCTTCACCTCGATGCCATCTCTTATCCACTTCTCATCCGTGTAACTCATAAGGTATTTTGGATTTTGCTCATGAAACTCCGCTTGACATTTGAGTTTATCCACATGCCACGTATCATCCGAATCTAAAAATGCAATCCACTCGCTCATGGAGTTTTTTATGCCTAAATTTCGTGCAGACGAAACACCGGAGTTTTTTTGGTAAATGTACTTGACATGTGGAAATTGTTTTGTGATTTGTGAGGTATTATCGGTAGATCCGTCATCGATTATGATGACCTCTTTTGGCATGTAAGATTGTGAGTAAACCGAGATTAAAGCTCTTTTTAGAATCTCATAACGGTTATAAGTCGGAATTACAACCGTTATATCCATCCGCTACCAAACCTTTATTTCGTTATAAATACTGTCTCTCTCAACGGGAGTAAATCCGCTATTTTTGATTAACCCAACGAACTCTTCAAGGTTCACACCGTTTGCACTCTTTGCACCTGCAGCGGAGTTTATCGACTCTTTTTCAATGGTTCCATCCAAATCATTTGCCCCAAACTCTTGTGCAACCAAAGCAAGATTTACGGTCGAAGTCACCCAGTACGCTTTGAGATGCGGGACATTATCTAAAACGATACGACTCACCGCCATCGTTTTTAAAATCTCATTTGCAGTAATGGGTGCTTCTATTTTAAGATAATTATTTTCCGTCTGATAAACAAGAGGGATAAAGCAGTTGAAACCGCCCGTTTTATCTTGAAGCTCACGGATTCGCATCATATGGTCGATACGGTTTGCTCTGCTTTCCACATGCCCAAAAAGCATCGTAACATTGCTTTTTTTACCTCGTTCATGCCACTTTTGATGAATTTCGAGCCACTGATCTGAGGTAACTTTACCCTTACAGATGTAATCTCGTACCGTTTCATCAAAAATTTCGGCACCGCCCCCCGGCATAGAATCTACACCGTTCTCCACCATCAAATCAAGTATCTCATCATAGCTTTTGCCATAGTGTCGTGCCAAAAAATCTACCTCAGCCGCAGTCAAAGCTTTTACATGCAGATGCGGATATGCCGTTTTTATCTTTTTAAATATTTCCAGATACCACTCAAGCCCCGTATCAGGATTGTGAGCAGAGACAATATGCACCTCTTTAATTCCACGGCTCTCGATATCTTTAACAATATCCATAATCTGTTCATGGCTCATCGTATAGGGGTTTGGATTTTTTCTATTGGCTGAGTAGGCGCAAAATTTGCAGACATCTGCACAGATATTAGTAGGATTTATATGGCGATTGATATTAAAGTATGTTTTTTTGCCATGTAATGCTTTTCTTTTTGCATCTGCCAGCTCGCCAAGTTCAAAGAAGTCCATCTCATAAAGAGCAAGAGCCTCTTCAAAATTTATTCTGTTTCCTGCTGCTATTTTCTCGTTCAAATTCATTTAATCTCGCTATTTATCTTTATTTTACAGTCCCGGTGCTTTCCACATTGAGGTCGTGATATTATCATCTACCAACTTTAATTGTACTTCATAAGCTTTTTGCCAACGCTCTTTTATTGCTTGATACTTCACAAAATTTTCCATATTCGGCACATATTCTTTCTCCCAAACCACCAGCTTGTTCGCGGCTTCGCGCATAGAGCTATAAATCCCGACACCCACTCCCGCCGCTATGGCAGTTCCCAGAGCCGTTGCTTCTGTAACTCGTGGAATTTTTACACGGCATCCTGTCACATCCGCCAAGATTTGAGACCACAAAACACCACGGCTCGCACCGCCTGCAAAAACTATCTCGTCTATTTCTACGCCGGTAAACTCTTTGATTTTTTCAAGATTGACGCACGAGACAATACATGCGTTTTCTTGAAGGCTTCTAAACATTGAAGCACGGTTACAGATTTTAGGGTCGAGAGAAAGGTTTAAAAAACTAGGGGCTGCATGGTACCACTTGCCATACTTCATAGAGTCGGAAAATATCGGGATAATTCCATAGGAGCCAACGGGCACTTTGGAAGCTTTTTCCTCTAACACTTCATAAGTGTCGATGCCTCTTTTTTCTGCCTCAAGCTTCTCCATCTCACAAAAGACATCCCGAAACCATCGCATCACTAAACCGCTAAAAAAAGTGATTCCCTCTGCTTGAGAAAGATTTGGCACGGCATGTGGATTGACACGAATGCCCATATCTTGTGGCGGAGGCGTGTCACTTCTTATGTTTACCACCTGTTGCCAAAATGAACCGCCCAACACTGCAACTTGCCCAAGCTTAACCACTCCCAAACCAATGCTTCCAAGCCCAACATCGCCGCCGCCTATGACCACTTTTGTTTGCATGGACAAACCTGTTTCACTCGAAGCCTTTTGGTTCACAGTGCCTAAAAGCGTACCGACTTCGTGACATGAAGGGAAAATATCATCTTTTAAACCGACTCTTGTAGCCATCTTCGCATGCCAATCACGATTTGCCAAAGAGAAGATTCCCGTCGTACCGCCGTTACTCGGATCTGTCGCAATCACGCCGCTGAGTTTCGCCAAAATCCAATCGCCGATCATAGAGATTTTTGCAACCCTCTCGTAAATTTCAGGTTTGTTATTTTTGAGCCATAAAATCCGAGGAATTGCACCTAAAGCAAATGTTTGCCCAGAGAGTTTATAAAATTCTTCTTCAATCCCGACAAAATTTTCTTTAAGATATTTCACCTCATGTGAAGCTCTCGCATCCACATTTGCAACCGCCCAAAGCTCAACACCATCAGCATCATAAAGCACAATTCCCTCACGCATGCTCGTAGCACTCAAAGCCACTATATCATCGCCGCTCAGATTTGCTTTTTGCAGAGACTCTCTAATACATCTACATGCAGCATCCCAGTTCGTTTCACAATCAAAACTCATACTATTTGGTACGCCGACCTCTTCCAAATGCGTCCACTCTTCCTGAGCTACAGATATTTGGTTTCCTAGTGTATCAAAAATCACCGCACGGATACTTCCCGTTCCTGCGTCTATTGCCATTAGATATTGCATTATTTACATGCCCCAAAATATTAAAGTTTTCTTTTATTGAAGGAAAAGTATATCTAAAAAGTTGAAATTCAATCGATGGAAGACAAATCCATCAAGTCGATTATATTAGTGTTTTCAGAAGCATGAGGACACCATTTTTCAATAAAAGCACTAATACTGGTTAAATGCTTTGTTTTTGCTACTAAATCTTTAATATTATAGGGTTTAGCTAGGTAATCATCAGCACCTACTTTAAGCGCTTTTAGTACATCCTCTTTTGTTGAAAGTGCTGTAACCATTATGATAGGAATAAGTCTTAGATTTTCATCTTCCTTGATTAATTTTACACCTTCAAATCCGTCAATACCCGGCATCATTACATCCATCAACACAAGTGACATTTTATGCATTTTCATAATTTTTAATCCATCTTTAACGGATAGTTCTGAATATACATTGTAACCTTCTTTTGAAAGTACCAATCTAGCGAGTTTAGTATTATGCGGATTATCATCTATGATTATAATATTTTGAGCCATTTGTAATTATATGCCTTAAAAGTGAAGATTAAATGAAGATATTTATCATGTATTACCTATTTTATCTCTTCAACTTCGCTTGTTCCAATTCCCAATATTCCATCTCAAAACTTTTTTTCATACTTATGCTTTTGTATCCGCCTAGTTTATCGGCTCGTAGCACCGCTAGCATGGTGTGTTCTACAATGTCGTTTATAATGTTTGCCTCTTGTTCAGAATTTGCGCACGCCAGGACTCCGTAATTTTTTACGACTATGTAGTTTGGTGCAGGGTTGAGGCATATTTCATCTGTTCTAAAATTTTTGAAATATTCTATATACTCTTTTTTGTAGTTTTCAATCGCTTCTTCAATGTTCTCATCTTCTAAAATCAGGGGAACTCTTTTTGTTCTTATGATATGTTCCGGAGTTAAAACGCCTCTTGTTGCGAATTCTCTTAGGTTTGCTTGCGAAGCGTAGGTTTTTGCCAAGTCACTTCCATTTTCTTTGAGAATCACTTCATACCCTTTCTCTTTTGAGAGGAGTTGTCGGAGTTTGTCGATATCAAAGAACTCAGGCTTTGGCGCGACTGTGCGAGTGAGCTCCACTTTTGCATTTTGCTCTAAAAACTCCTCGGCATGTGTCACTGCTTCAATCATTTTGTCATACGATTTTTTCGCATCATCATCAAAAGTAAAGATGCCGTGGTTGTGCAGAATAATTCCGTCTATCTTCGACCTGTTCACGCTCCGCGTCATCTCAAAGATGGTATTTGCCAAAATAAACCCCGGCATAACATAAGGAACTATCAAAAAGTTTGGAAATACTTTTTTTATATTTTCAGTTCCATTTACCGAGTTGGAGATTGTTACAACCGCATCAGCATGTGTATGGTCAACAAATTTATAGGGAATAAGTGCATGAAGGATTGCTTCAACAGACGGATTTGGAGCAGTTTTATCAATCATGGCATCTTTCTGTCCTCTTACCATGTCGCTGTCACTTAGCTCTTTTAAATGTGACATCTCCAGAAGGGTTTTCATCTTTACGGGCGAAAAACCCTCCGCTTTTATGCTCACCAAATCCCAACCGCTTCCTTTTACGAAGAGTATCTCTTCACCGTCCACCATGGTTTTTACAGAGGTGTTTCCTCCGCCATGAAGCACAAGTTCATCGCTTTTTCCAAGCAGATTGGAGGTATAAACGCGTAACTCTAAATCAGTTTGAAAATTCTTTGCCACATCAATGTTCCACAAATTTTTCAAAAGATTATCCTAAAACTTCAAGTTCATCACTATATTTTTCTAAGCAATAGGGCTCATAGCTTGATTTATACACCGCATAATGCGCTGAAGCTTTATGTCCGTCCAGTGCTTTTTCATCGCACCAACTCTCATACGCCATAAATTTTTGCGGCTTATTCTCATACTGAAAAATTTCATAGAAAATACAACCCTCTTCCGCCTTGCTCGGTGCTACCATCGCACTCAAAAGCTCTTTCATCTTCTGTATCCCATCCGGTTTTGCTATAAAAGTCACTCTTTTTGTAATTGCCATTTTTTACTCCTAAATTAGACTTCTCTGAAATCTATTGTTCATTTTTTAATCTTTGGATTATAGCAAATTTCTTCACTTTGACTATAATACCATCTGATGTTACACATTCAAACGAACAAGTCCGTTTGAATGGCAGGGACAAATGTCCCTACAACCCCCTAAAGCTACGAAAAACCCTGTTTTTCGAGAATTACAAATTTATTACAAGATTGAGATTATGGATTTACTGCTGCAGATAGAAGATATTATAGAAAAAAACGGCTCTGATTTTGAACTTTCCAAGCTTTTTAAAGCCTACATAAATGAGTATAAAACTTCACTTCCAAAGCTTTTTGAGAGTTCTCAAGGCAAAGATTTTTTGGTAAAACACACCAAAAAACTAGATTCAATAATCTCTTTGATGTACAAAGTAACGCTTAGAAGAATTTTTGGAAATTATATTCCCATGAGCGGCTCGATTCCTATAGCCATTGTTGCACTCGGAAGCTATGGACGGGAGCAGTTGTGTGTTCACAGCGACATAGATTTGCTCATAGTTTATGAAAAAGTGGATGGCTACAACACACAGCTCATCATAGAAAAACTCTTCTATTTAGCACTGGATGCAGGACTAAAATTAGGGCACAGAGTTCATGAGATAAGCGATTTATTCAAAGCAAGCGATGAAGATATAACCATCCGCACCTCTTTGATGGAGTCAAGACTTATTACAGGTTCGCCCTACGCTTGGCATGCAACGCAAAAACAACTCAATAAAATTCGTCTCTACAAACAAAAAGAGTTTATTCTCGCCAAAATTGAAGAGGCGCAGATTAGAAGAAAAAAATACCCGACCTCCATGCAGCCGAATATAAAAGAGAGTGTGGGCGGACTTCGCGACACGCAGCTCCTATTTTGGGTAGCACAAACAATTTACGGAGTTTCAAATCTAAGAGAGTTAAGCCAGATTTTATTCAGCGATGAAGAGTACAAAGAGTACCGCATTGCACTTGAACTTCTTTTTCGCGTTCGGAGTGCTTTACATCTCATTACAAACAAACAAGAGGATAGACTTCTCTTTGAACTCATGCCGCAAGTGAGTGCCATGCTAGGCTTCAGGGATGAGAAAAAAATGGCTTCCAAAGTGCTTGAAGCGCAGTGGCGCATAAGCAACTTTACGCAGATATTTGTGAAGAAAATGGTAAGACCTTTTATAGTTGAAAAACAAAATATCAGTAAATTTAAGTCACACCGCCTGAGAAAGGGGATTTATGAGTATGATTCAAGGCTCTTTGCCTCTTTTAATCTCAAAATTCAACCCATAAACTCCCTTTTGGAGCTTTTAGTTTCACTCCCTGACAGAGAGTACCACTTTGATGCAGGTTTTTTAAACCAATTTACCTATACAAAAATCGCTCATCCGCTCCAGCAAAAAACATATACGCTTCTAAAAGAACTGCTAAAAAGAAAAAATATGTACTGCTTTTTGAAGCTTTTTTATGATGCCGGCATACTCCATGAGATATTTTCAAGCTTTAGAAAAGTGATGCACCTGCCGCAGTTTGACGGCTACCACACCTACCCTGTGGATATTCACTCCATAAAGTGCGTAGAAGCGTTAGAGAATATCAAAGAGCCTTTCATTCAAAAACTTTATGACGAAATGAGCGAAGAGGAGAAACTGCTTTTAAAAGTGGCTGTGCTGCTGCATGACTCAGGAAAAGGTCGCAAACAAGACCACAGCGAAGTAGGTGCGAAGCTCATTGTTCCTTTTGCAAAACATTTAAAGCTCAAACCGGAATCTATCGAGAGAGCCGTTACCCTTGTAAAACAGCATGTTCTTATGAGCAGTGTCGCTTTTAAAGAGAATATTCACAATGAAAACACACTCTACAACTTCATGTCAAATATTCATGATGACAAAAATCTGAAACTTCTCTATATTCTTACCTATGCCGATATAAACGGAGTGGCAGGCGATACATATAACTCTTTTAACTCCAAACTGCTTTTTGATTTGTACAAGAGTGCCTTGGAAGTTTCACAAAACAGTGACAGAATTACGGACGCTGCAAAAAGATTGAATATTGAAAAAAAAGTGCAGCACCAAGAGGAGTTTAAAGCCCTTCCTAAACTTTTACAGACTAAAGTTTTACGCATAGAATCAAATCTTTTCTTTTTTAAACACTCCATTCCCGACATAATCTGCATAGCGACCAAGGCAAATGAGACCAAAGAGTACAGCTACAGCATCAAAGCAGTTGATTCTCTAACAATAGAGATTTACAGAAAAATTCCTCTCAACATAGGGTATCTGCTTGCAACTCTCGCACACCTTGATGTCGGTTCCATGGAGATTATCACCCTCTTTGACAATGTGAAATATTTTAAAATTGAGTTTGTTAAGAATGTTGAGGGGGATGAGCTTTTAGAGGTAGAAGAGATAATAAAAAAAGCCTTCGATATGTCTTTGCATGTGGAGCTAAAAAATATTAAAATAACAAGAAAAGAGATACATATAGATTGTGAACACTCTCTCACACATGCCGAACTCACCGTCCATACAACAAATCAAAGAGGTCTTTTGGCATACATCATGAACTGTTTTGAAGAGCTGAAAATTAACATAGTTACCGCCAAAATTCACACCACAAAAAACAGAGTCAGAGACAGTTTCTTAATGGAGAAACAAAACGATATATGCAATAATGTCGAGCAAATTTATAAATTATTAGCTGATATTACACACTAAAACGAACTCGTCCGTTTTAGTGGCAGGGACAAATTGTCCCTACAACCCCCTAAAGCTACGAAAAACTTTGTTTTTCGAGATTTATAAGGAGCGTTATACACTTTTATGAAAGAGTGCGTAACCTCAGTAAATTAACACTTTTCACAAGGCTAAGAACATGTGCGGAATCGTCGGATACATCGGAAATAAAAATACAAAAGAGATTCTGCTTGAGGGTCTTAAAGAGTTAGAGTACAGAGGTTATGACTCTGCCGGCATCGCGGTGCTTCAGGGTGAGAATTTCGAGAGCTTCAAAGCAGTCGGAAAACTTGTAAACTTAGAAGAGAAGACTAAAAATTTTGTCACGCTAAATTTTGCTGTGGGCATCGGTCATACAAGATGGGCAACGCATGGAAAACCGACTGAGCTCAACGCGCATCCGCATCTGGGTGAGAGTTCCTATGTGGTGCACAACGGTATTATAGAAAATTATGCAGAGTTAAAAAAAGAGCTGATGCGTGAAGGTGTAACATTTTTAAGCCAAACAGACACGGAAGTCATAGTGCATCAGTTTGAAAAAAATCTCAAAACGCATGCGACTCCCTTTGAAGCTTTCAGCCAAACCATTAAAGAACTTAAAGGTGCGTACGCCATTCTTTTGGTTACAAAATCAAAGCCGGACTCTATCTTTTTTGCAAAACATGGTTCTCCCATGATTATTGGTAGAAACAGCGAAAATGAAAAATATTTTGCCTCTTCGGACACTCCGCTTATCGGTCATTGCAGTGATGTGAACTACTTTGAAGACGGCGATTTTGGGTATGTGAATCTTAGCGAGATTGTGATTGTTGACAAAGAGGGAAGCAAAAAACAGCCACATTTTTCTAAACTCTCCACAAATAAACTTTCAGCCCAAAAAGATGGCTTCAGATTTTTTATGGAGAAGGAGATTTATGAGCAGAGCGTCGTAATTGCCGACACGCTTATGGGAAGGCTCAGCGAGAGTGAGGTTCTGTTTGATGAAATAGACACATCCCTTTTTGATGGTATTAATGAGATAAAACTTTGTGCATGCGGAACTTCCTACCACTCCGCTCTGAGTGCATCCTACCTTTTTGAGCGATACGCAAAAATCAAAACTTCCGTTGAAGTGGCGAGTGAGTTTAGATACCGCCAACCCATCATGACAAAAGATACTCTTTTTGTAGTAATCTCCCAAAGCGGTGAAACGGCAGACACCCTAGAGACGCTCAAAATGGCAAAAGAGGCTGGACTTAAAACGCTGGTAATTTGTAATGTTGACAACTCCTCCATGGTTCGCCTAGCCGATGCGAGCATATTAACAAGAGCAGGAATAGAAAAAGGGGTTGCCTCAACAAAAGCTTTTGCAACACAGGTTACTGTTTTTTGGATGCTTACCCTCTTTGTTGCAAAACTAAAAAATTCACTTGCTAGCGATGAAATAGCAAGACAGATTGCACTTCTTAGAGAAATACCCGCTTCTGTAAAAGTAACGGACTCCATGCATGAGAGAATTAAACGACTCTCTAAAAGATACCTTCACGGGCATGGCTTTTTCTTTATCGGAAGAGATATATTCTATCCTCTTGCCCTAGAGGGTGCACTAAAACTCAAAGAGATTTCCTACCTCCATGCCGAGGGGTATCCTAGTGGAGAGATGAAACATGGACCTATCGCTCTCGCCGACCCAGAGCTCTTTACAATTGCTTTGCTTCCGCAGCATTTACTATACGAAAAGGCAAAAAGCAATGTTGAAGAGCTAAGTGCAAGAGACTCTACAATATGCGTTATCAGCGCAGTAGAATTTGATAAAGCAGATGACTTTATTCAAATCTCTGCATGTCAAGATTATATGTTAGAATTTTTTGAAATGATGGTTGTTGTTCAGCTTCTTTCACTTGAAATTTCCATTAGACTTGGCAATGATGTTGACATGCCACGAAATTTAGCAAAAAGTGTTACAGTAGAATAATCTTTTTTACTTTTCACTTTAAATTTATTTATTATTAGATATTATCGTTAATTAAAATTTTAAAGTGGGTTTAAATGAATACTAAGTCAAAGCTTCTCATTATAGTTGCTGTTATGCTTTTGGGGATAACGATGGCAACTATTGTAAACATATCTCTAAACTTCAGAGAATACAGTATTAACAGCGCTATAGATAAAGCCAAGATGACTGCTACCATTGTAAAAGATGGCCTTACTGCTCACATGGTCAATGGCATTATGGATAAAAGAGAGTACTTTATGAATAAAGTCTCTGTAAATGACGGTGTCAAAGCTTTATGGGTTGTGCGTTCAGAGAGTGTTACAAAACAGTTTGGAGAGGGATTGCATAGTGAATCTGCAAGAGATGCCATTGATGCACAAGTTTTAAAGAGTGGTGAGACGGTAAAAGAGGTACAAGAAAACGCAGAACAGATTTTTTTAAGAATCACTATTCCCTATAAAGCAGAATCTAACGGCGGTAATCCAAACTGCCTAAGCTGTCACGATGTACAAAGAGAAGAGACTCTTGGTGCTATTAGTATGGAGTTTGATGTAAGTGCCGTTAGAAATAGCGGCTTAATTACAATTTTAAAAATTCTAGGTATCAATCTAGGTTTTATTATTGTGGTTCTTTTCCTGTTAAATCACTACATAACCCCTTATACAAAACTATTTACTAACCTGCGAATGGGAATAAAAAAAGCTCACAGCGGCGATTTTACCCATAAGTTTTCAACTACCGTCGGCGGTGATGCTAAGCTTATAATCAGCCAGATGAATACACTCTTTGGAAAAATGCAGGAGACTTTTGGTGATATAAAATATAATCTGGCTACATTTATTCCTGATGGATGCGTCTCTTCGACCGACCCTCTCCATGAAGCTAAAACCATTATTGGTGAGCTTTCAGATATTTATAAATTCAAAAAAACTATAGAGCTAGACTCTTCAAAAGATATGGTTTATGTAAGAATAACAGATATCTTAAAAACAAAATTTGAAATTGCTCATTTTGCATTTTATGAAGTCAACAACCTCATCAATGAGAGAAAATTGGTATATATCAGTGAAAGCGACAGCATCTGCTTTCATGCAGTTGATAAAAGTGCCTTAGAGTGCAGAGCACATAGAACAAAAACAGATGTTATATCTACGGAGTTTATAAATCTATGTCAAACATGCAATGCTAACGAACTGAAATATACCTGTATCCCGTTTACAATAAATGCCGACAACTCTCTTATTATCTCTATGACTGCAAGAAATGAAGAGGAGTTAAGCAGAATTAACTCGCATTCCCTTAGTATTAAAAACTATCTTGAAGCGGCCAAACCTGTAATTGAGAGCAAAATACTTATGGATAAGCTTCGTGACACTTCCCTTCGAGATGGAATGACAGGGCTTTATAACAGAAGATTTTTAGAAGAGTTTATAGATAAAATAATGGGTCAGGCACAAAGAGAAAAGGAGACCTACAGCGTTATGATGCTTGATGTTGACTTTTTTAAAAAAGTAAATGACACCTATGGGCATGATGTGGGAGATAAAGTAATCGTTGCAATTGGAAATGTTCTCAAAGATAATATCCGCAATTCAGATCTTGCCATTCGATATGGTGGAGAGGAATTTGTCGTGATGCTTCACAATGCAACAGATGAAGGGGCAATGGAAGTTGCTCAAAAAATTCACTCTAGCTTTGCATCTCTTATTTTTGATGTCGGGAATGGTGAAAAGATGCAAAAAACCATGAGTATCGGTGTATCTAAATTTCCTATTGATGGGGACTCTATATGGAAATGTATCAAGTTCGCAGATACGGCGCTCTATAAAGCTAAAACAACCGGTAAAAATAAGATAGTTGTCTATGTGCATGAGATGTCTGAAGATGAGCATGTACGATAAATAAAAAGCGTTTCACTTGTCAAAGAACTTTGCATGTGAAATCTTCGGAGTTTCTATATGAAAAAGAACAGATATGCGTGCAACGTTTGCAAAAAAATATTTGGTGTATCCGATGTTGTTTCTGCTCACCTGTTGCGAGAGCCATTATATGAGCTTATCAAACATGACTATCCTGAGTGGTCGGATGAAAGTTATATCTGCCACCCAGACCTATCTGTTTACCGCAACAAATATGTGCAAGCTATTTTAGAATCTGAAAAAGGAGAACTTTCAAGCCTTGATAAAGAGGTATTGGAAAGCTTAGAGAAACATGAACTAATTTCAGAAAATTTGGAAAGTGAATTTAGCCAAGAATGGACATTCGGTGAAAGGCTGGCAGATAAAATTGCATCATTCGGCGGAAGCTGGTCTTTTCTTATCAGTTTCACTCTATTTTTATTTATTTGGATAGCAATAAACACATTTATTCTATTGCTTCGTCCACCTTTTGACCCCTATCCCTTTATCTTTTTAAATTTAATACTCTCCTGTATAGCTGCCATTCAGGCACCTATAATTATGATGAGTCAAAATCGCCAAGAGGCAAAAGATAGAATCAGATCTGAGCATGATTATAAAGTAAATCTTAAAGCAGAATTAGAGATTAGACAAATTCATGAAAAGCTGGATCACCTTTTATCTAAGCAGTGGGAGAGACTAATGCAAATACAAGAGATTCAGATTGAACAACTTTCAGAGATGAGCGAATATGCAAAAAACAGGGCAAATATGGTAGAATAGCAACATGAAAAAATTTATTTTAATATTATTCTTATCGTCAATGTCTCTATGTGCGGATCAGAAGGTTGTGTTACAGCTTGATTGGCTCAATCAATTTCAGTTTGCAGGGTATTATGTTGCTAAAGAGATGGGGTATTATAAAGATGTTGGCATTGATGTTGAGATTAAAGAGTTTAATAATCAAATAGATTTATCTACAGTAATTGAAAAAGGCGGAGCCGTCTTTGCGGTTGGTCGTTCGTCCCTGTTGATAGATAAGATAAACGGCAAGAATATTGTTGCATTGGGAGCTATTCTGCAGGAAGATCCATTAATGCTTTTAGTTAGGGATGACAGTAATATAAGCTCACTAAGTGATTTAAAAAACAAACGAATTATGCTTACAGATGATGCTAAAAGTACAGCATCCGTTATGGCGATGCTCTCTTCAAGTGGCATAACTCAAAAAGATATAGAAATAGTTCCTCACAGTTTTAATTTGGATGATCTTATCAAAAGGAAAGTTGACGCGGTAGCAAGCTATATCTCTAATGAGCCGATAGTTATGGAAGACAGAGATATAGGATATAAGATTTTTCACCCAAAAGATTATGGGTTTGGGTTCTATAGTGATATTCTTTTCACCTCTTCAGATTTTATAAAAAAGAATCCTAAATTAACAAGAGATTTTTATGAGGCATCTATCAAAGGATGGGAATATGCTTTTGAAAATATTTCACATACGGCCGAAATTATCTATAAGCGCCATAATACGCAACATAAAACGCTAATACAGCTCATCAAAGAGGGTGAAATTCTCAAACGATTAGCGTATATCAAAAATGAAACTATTGGTTATTTAGATATAAATCGATTAAGCGATATAGTGAAGGTTTATAAAGTATTGGGACTTGCCTCAAAGGATGTGGATTTAGATACTTTTATCTATGAGTATAATCATCCTAAAGAGCTTATATTCAAACTTAGTTATGATAAGATTTTTCACATTGCTCTTTTGAGTGTTGTCTTTTTTGTCATTCTTACTTTTGGCATACTCTTCATTAGTTTTCAAAAGCATTGGCTTCATACAAAAGGTGATCTCAAAAAAGAGATAGTTAATCAGAAAAAGGAAATCGAGAAACAAAACAAACTTATTTTGGTGCAATCAAGAATGGCAGCAATAGGCGAGATGCTAAGCAACATCGCACATCAGTGGCGACAGCCTTTAAATATTATCTCTCTGAACACTGTTAAAATTGAAACTTCAATATTGTTGGGGAACAAGATGACAAATGAAGATTTGCTTGAAGTAACTGATGAAATTAATCGACAATCCCAATATCTGTCTCAGACAATCGATGATTTTAAAAACTACTTCAATTCAAATGTTGATGATTTGGCACCATTTAATCTGAGAGATGCGATTCAAAAATTAAATAAACTGACCAAAGATACATTCAATAATAGCCATATTGAGATTGTTGTGACAGTAGATGATTGCTCACTTGCTCAGAATGAGAGTCTTTTCATTCAATCTCTCCTAAATATTTACAATAATGCGATACAAGCAATCATAGAGAAAGAAGCAATCTATAGGTACTTTTTTGTTGATGCCAAGTGTGATGCTAACAGCGTAATAATAACACTCAAAGACTCTGGTGGAGGAATTGATGGAAAGAGTATGTCAAAAATTTTTGAGCCATATTACACCACAAAGCACAAATCCAAAGGAACCGGCTTGGGCTTGTATATTACTTATGGAATTATCACAGAGCAGTTTGGCGGTACCATATCAGTAAACAATGCAGAGTATGAATATATGGGACATACTCTTAAAGGTGCAGAGTTTATTATTACAATTCCAATTGTGAAGAAGTCGTAAAAATTATCGAGCCTCTTTTATAGCATCGAGGGCTGCCGTGTAATTTGGCTCTGCCGTTACCTCAGAAACTATCTCTTTATAAACCACATGTCCGCTTCTGTCAATAACAAAAACAGCTCTTGCACTTAAGCCTTTTAATTTATTATCATCCATAAGTACACCATAGGCTCTGCTTACAGCTTTATCAATGTAGTCTGAAGCGACTGTTAAGTTTTCTATACCCTCTGTGGTACAAAAACGCTCCGATGCAAAAGGTAAATCCATAGAGATAACGGTTGTCTCACAAATATCGAGGTTGTTTACATCTTCGTTAAATCTTCTTGTTTCAGCAGCACATGTTTTGGTCTCTAGGGAAGGAACAGTAACAATTAACTGTATTTTATCTTTAGCTCCGCCAATCTCAACATCATTCAGGTCAATTCCAACCGCACTCACAACCGGAGCTTTGTCTCCTACATTAACGGCATTGCCTGCCAAATTTACAGTTGTGCCTTTAAACATCGTTGTTTGCATAAAGTTTCCTTAAAGAATTTTGGACTTATGTTATCATAAAAAGAGTGTAATTTATCTTATTTACTGCTATCTTCCTATATAATCTTTTTAAAAATACAAAGAGTTCAAATGGAAAATCCTTTCGAATCAGGTCACATTAAAAACTATATACTTTTATATGTCAGCGTGGTGATTATTATGATACTTTTTTTCATAGCGACTACGCTTTTTAATGAAGTAGAGAGTGTAGATAAAAAGGTTTTTGACACAAGCGTGAACGAGGTCTCATACACCAACAAACCTATGAAAAATATTGAAGAGGTGAACTCTTCGGGGATAAAGTTGTTACCAAAAGCGTACTAACTGATGTTACGCACTAAAACGAACTCGTCCGTTTTAGTGGCAGGGACAAATGTCCCTACAACCCCCTAAAGCTACGAAAACTTTGTTTTTCGAGAATTACAAGGAGTTTTACTACTCTTTAGTAACTATGTAAAGCTGCTCATGCCCTAATCTTTTAAGTATATCCATAACGCTTACAAAATCTTGAAATCTTGACTCTTTGTCACTTCTTAAAACAACGGTCTGCTCTTTTGGAATTTTTGAGAGTTTTTCCTCGAGTGCTTTTAGTTCAACTTTTTCCTTTTCAAAAAACATCTCACCTTTAGCGTTCACATAGACCGTAACCTCTTTTTTTACATCCTCTTTTGTGGTAGTTTTTGCCTCAGGAAGTTCCACCGGAATAACTCCCTGCTTGATAAATGTGGCAGTTGTCAAAACCATTACCAAAAGAACAAGCATGATGTCTATAAAAGGGATTACATTTATCTCATCAAATCTTTTTCTGTTTTTTCGCAGCATGGGAGTGCTCAGCTTTTTTTGTCGTTTTTTACATCAAAAACGGTCAAAATCTTTTCAACTTTTCTAAGCAAAATCGTATAGGTAACAATTGCCGGCATCGCTACAACAAGCCCCATAGCCGTTGCTTTGAGTGCCATAGCGAGTCCTACCATGATTTTTTTTGCATCCACCGCACCAACATCGCCCATAGTGTAAAATGTAAGCATTATCCCGATAACTGTACCCAAAAGTCCTACATAAGGGGCATTGGAACCTATCGCACTGATTATGCTTAAGTTGTCGGTTAAATCTATTTCAAGCGTATCTCTATGTGTGTAGTCTTCTATTCTAACCGTTGCAAAAAACATCATTCTCTCTATAAATAACCATAAAGTGATAATACTCATAAGTATCAAAAGACCGATAACTCCGTAGTCGAGAGCGTTTTCTGCGTAAAGAAGCAAATTTTCTGTTTGCATTAATTTTCCTTAAATTTAAGTGTTACAGTTGTTCCTGTATTTTTTTTGGATTTGAAATTGAGTCCAATACCATGTCTATCGCAAAATCTTTTTACCATACTCAGTCCTATTCCAAAACCTTGCATGTTCGTATTGCTCTGATAGTAGTTGTCAAAAATTTGTAAAAGTTCAACTTCATCCATGCCGGCACCGCTGTCTTGGATATGAAGCTCAAAATTATTTAACTTTATCTCTATTTTCGGGCTATTTGGCGAGTATTTTACACCATTATCGATGATGTTGTCAACAATCTTTGCAAGACCGATTCTATCGCCGATTATCTGAGTAGTTTGAAGCTCTGTAGTAAAAGTAGCATGCGGATAAAGAGACTCCAAAAAATCAACTCTTTTTTGTACAAGCTCGCTTAACTCAAAACTCTCTTTTATTATTTTTTGCGTTTGTGTTTTTATCATGTAATCGAGTTCATTATATCGCTCTTGAAGCATGGCACAGGCACTCTCTATCCTCTGCATCCGTTTTAAATCCTTTTCGTTTGTCATGTTTTTTTTAAGCAAGTGGGAGTTAGTCATTATAGTGCTGATTGGAAGATTCAGCTCATGGAGTGTCTCTTTTGAGAGGTTTTGCAGATTCTGCACATGCTCTTCTAAGGGGTCAATAGAGAGCTTAGAGATAAAAACACCCGAAAGAGTTACAAAACAGAGCATCACAACAGCCAGTAAAAAAATATTTTTAGTATCTGTAACAGCCAAAAAGTAGTACAAAATTCCCAAAAAAGTGAGTACTGTTAAAAAGTAGTAAACAAAAATATTTATACGAAGATTACGAAACAAGCTTATAGCCGATACCGCGAATATTTTGTATCTCCATCTGCGGAAGAAGCTGTTTAATGCGGTTGATGTAAACCCTAATCGCTCCGTCACTCCCCGACTCTGAGGAACTCCAAAGTTCATCTAAAATGAGCTCTTTTGGAACTGCATTATCCGCATGCCGCATAAGAAGTAGCAGCAGTTCATACTCTTTTTTTGACAAATCCATCTCAACAGAGTCATAAAAAAATCTTTGGTGCAATTCGTCGTGGCAAAGGAGTTTTACGCATTTTGCTTTATTTGCTTTTGTTCGTCTTAGCAGTGCCTCTACTCTCAGCAAAAGCTCATCACTGTCGAAGGGTTTTGCAATGTAGTCATCTGCTCCGCTTAAAAAGCCGTTTTTTAACATCTCTTTATCTTTGTTGGATGTTAAAAATATAGCCGGTGTAGTGTCGTTTGAATCTCGAAGCTCTTGTAAAAGTGTGATTCCACTCAGAAGCGGCACATTGATATCAAGCAGATAGATGTCAAACTTTTTGTCAAATGTTGCATCTAAAGCATCCTGACCGTTTGGAACATGTGTGACCTCGAAGCCGCTCTCTTCAAGTAAATCTGTAAGAGTCTCTGCAAAAAGCCGGTCATCTTCTAGGAGTAAAATTTTAATCGACACTCTCAATCGCCCATGCAATGATTTCGCCGGCATACATAGGAACAACGGAACCATAAGTCTCTGGCACTACAAACGGGCGTTTTTCAAGGGTAACCTCTTTGAATTCTGCACATATTCCATAGATATTCTGCGCATTATCGCTCACAAAAGCCTGAAGATTGTGGAGTTTATCATACTGCTCGAATATTTCACACAGCAATTGTAAAGAAATCGGTGCCGTAAAAACTCCCGCCGCACATCCGCATGACTCTTTTTTCTCTTTTGGGTGCGGCGCTGAGTCCGAACCGAACATAACTTTAGGGTGCGCTTCGAGTGCCACGGTTAAAAGCGCATCCAAATCTTCCGGTCGTTTTGCAATCGGCTTGCAAAAGAGATGCGGTTTCATCATGCCTCCTACAACATCATCGAGCGTTAAGATAAGGTGATGCACGGTAATGGTTGCGTAAAGATTTTCGTGCTTATCGAGCATTTCAACCGCTGCTTTTGTCGTGATATGCTCCATAATAATTTTTAGTTTTGGAAATGAGGTTGCTAAAAGTTCATAGATGCCCATAAACTCAGCCTCTCTGTCCATAACAAAACCGTCCGTTTCACCATGCACACAAAGAGGAATCGCAAGGTCGCTCATGGTCTGCAGAGTCTCTCGCATCTCTTCAATATTAAACGAAGAGACGCCACCCTCAGAGTTTGTCGTAATTCCGGCAGGATAGAGTTTTATTGCGATGATTTCATCGGCAACGCTCTTTAAAAATGCCTTGTCATAGTTTTTGTAAAAAAGGGTCATGTAAGGCTCAAAGAAGTCGTTCGGAACGGCTGCCATAATGCGTTGTTTATACGCCTTCACATCTTCGAGTGTTTCAACCGGCGGAACTAAATTCGGCATAACAATAGCACCGCTATAACTATAAGCAGAAAGCGGAGCAACGGTCTCAAGCATAACCCCGTCACGGAGATGAAGGTGCATGTCAAGAGGCATTAGAAGTGTATGAGTTTTCATGTTTTTCCTTGTAATTACTGATGTTACGCACTCAAACGAACGCGTCCGTTTGAACACTTTTTTTGATTTTAAGATTTTTAAATTGTATCAAAATAAGATTTAAACCTTAGTTTTTTGAATCACTTAAATATTTATTCAACACCTCGTAGAGCGCTTTTACATCAATTGGTTTGAACAGATACTCTTGCATGCCTGCATTTTTTGCCTGCTCTGTGTCTTTTTCACTTCCATATCCGCTCAATCCAACAATCGGTATGTTGTCAAACAGACTCTTTTTTCTGATTATTTGAGAAGCCATGAGTCCATCCATATTGGGCATGTTTATATCCATAAAAATGAGTTCATAGGGCACACTGTATGTCTCTAACTTATTTAAAGCTTCTTGCCCGTCATCTGCAAATTCAATCTCTATCTCTGTGCCGCGAAGAAGCCCGCTCATCACTTTTTGATTGATTTTATTGTCTTCTGCTATGAGTATTTTGTGAAAACCTAGAGCTCTAACACTATCTTTATTATATTTGTCTATCTGTGCCGTATTATTTGGAATACCGTTTATATTGTATAAACTCGAAAGTATTTCAAAAATTCTTTGTTGATGAAAAGGCTTCTTTAGGAGTTCATCCACAGTCGAATAATCAATTTTTTCATTTCTTAATATATTCGCCCAACACTCTATCAAAACTATATGCGACTTCTTCTCTAATTTGTATGACTTGACATCCAATAAATCGAATAAATCTTTATCTATAAATAAAATATCAAACCCATTCTTTGCCATCAACTCTTTGGCATCCTCCATATTCGCGGCGCTCTGCACAGGCATGTGGAAGTATCCTATTAAATTTGTCAGCGAATCAACAGACTCTACATCTGAGTCAATAATCAAGACTCTCATCTGCATTATATCTTTTGAAGGGAGACGATATTTTCTTTTATCTTTATCTGTGTCCAAAGTAAGGCTGACAAAAAAGGATGAACCCTTGCCAAATTCGCTCTTCACCCAAATTTTTCCGTTCATAATCTCAACGAGTTTTTTAGATATTGTCAGTCCCAAGCCCGTTCCGCCATATTTACGGCTTGTTTGCGAAGATGCTTGTGAGTAGCTTTGAAAAAGATTTTGAATCTCTTCCTCTTTTAAACCTATTCCCGTATCGCTCACTTCAAACTCGATAGTGGAGCTTTCCTCAGCGCTGTCCACTGTTTTAATGCGAAGCGTTACTCCTCCCTCGTTGGTAAACTTTACAGCATTACTTAGTAAATTTAGCAGCACCTGAGAGATACGCAAAGGGTCGCCGAGATAATTTTTGCCGATGTTGTGATCTATGACAAATGTTAGTTTTATACCCTTTTCTTTTGCTTTGAGACTCATCATGTCTGCCAAATAACTGAGAATCATATTTAAGTCAAAGGATGTTTTTTCAAGAGAGATTTTGCCGGCCTCTATTTTTGAGAAATCCAAAATATCGTTTATGATGGTAAGTAACATGTTTGAAGATTGATGGATTGTTTTTACGGTCTCCTGCTGCTCTCTGCTGAGAGTGCTATCTTGCAAAAGTGTCTGACTCAGCCCTATAATTGCGTTCATAGGCGTTCGTATCTCATGACTCATACTCGCAAAAAATTCACTTCTCTGTTCAAGTTTTCTTTGCATGTCATAAAGTTTATCTTCATACATGGAGACTATATTGGAAATATTTATATCTTCTTTATTGTCGACTAAAAGAGGATTAGATTCTTTTTTTTGTATGGCATTGATTGTTTTTTCAATCGAGAGCTTGCTCAGCGGCTCATAAATAAAGTCATCAAACCCATTTATATAAAAGCTCGACAGATATTGATTGCTATCTAATCTCACTTTTATAATGATTTTTTGAGCGGGATTTATCTCTAAAATTTTATGGCAGATATCAAGTCCGAATCTATTGTCAATAATAATCAAATCGAAAAAGAAGCCGTTAATCTCTTTAAAGTTCAGATATTTATTTAAAGTATCTTCCAGCCCTAGAGAACTGTGAAATATTTTCGACATAGCACTCAATATTTTTTTATTAAAATGGCTCTCTTCAGTGTGCTGTGCGTAAAGTATAGATAAGTTGTCATAAATACCAAGCGGTTTTTTATCATTTATATTTATCATTCTTCACCTTAACTATGCTCAATTATTTTTTTATTTTACAGTAACTCTTTTGCTTTTTCTATTAATCCATTCACCGCATCTTCATACACTTTAGCATTTTCTTTAGAAGTGGACTCAAAACGCGTTACCAAAATAGGCGTTGTGTTACTCGCACGCACGAGTCCCCAGCCGTTTTCAAAGTTGATGCGAACGCCGTCCACATCTATAATGTTTCGGATAGTCGGGAAACTTGCATCCGGATTTTTAAGCAGCTCTTTTACTTTATCTATAATTTTAAACTTCTCAGAGTCTGTTGTTTTTACTTTTATCTCTTCTGTTGAGAAAACGAGAGGGAGTTTTGCCAACTCTGCGTCCAAATCAATCCCGTCATGCACAAGCTCTAACATTCTAAGCGTCGCATAAATTGCATCGTCGTAACCGAAGTAACGGTTTTTAAAAAACACATGTCCGCTCACTTCACATGCCAAATCTGCATTGACTTCTTTCATCTTCACTTTGAGGTTCGAGTGTCCTGTTTTGTACATGATTGCCGTAGCACCGCGCTTTTCGAGTTCATCGTACATGACTTGCGAACATTTCACCTCACCGACAACAATCGGTTTGTCCATCTTCATGGCAAACAAAAGAGCCATCATGTCGCCCTTAATATTGTTTTTGTGCGTTAAAACAGCTATTCTGTCGGCATC
This sequence comes from Helicobacteraceae bacterium, assembly GCA_947498025.1. Classification (GTDB taxonomy): domain Bacteria; phylum Campylobacterota; class Campylobacteria; order Campylobacterales; family Sulfurimonadaceae; genus Sulfurimonas. Next base: position 16,209 of record CANMJR010000012.1, on the reverse strand, counting down.
CCCGTCATAGGCAAATGCAATGTCTCCGTCGGTTGCCAAAAGCTTTTTAATATCTTCAAGGTTATGCTCATCTGAAGGGTCAGGGTGATGATTTGGAAAAGTGCCGTCAGGGTCAACAAAAAGCCCTTTTGTATGAAGATTTAAGCCGGAGAAAATTCTCTCCGTTACGACACCCGCAACACCGTTTCCGCAATCGTAAACGATTTTTGTCGGCATCCCTTTGAGGTGTTGAAATTCGCCGACCAGAAAGTCAACATAGCGCGTAACCGCATCAATCTCTTTTACATTTCTTGTAACATGCTGTATTGCGCCCATAGCCTCACACTCACGACCTAAAGCATAAATGTCTTCACCAAAAAATGGTGCTTTATCGATTGTAATTTTAAAGCCGTTATACTCACTCGGATTGTGTGAACCTGTAATCATTACAGAAGCTGAAACAAGAATACCGTCAAACTCATTGTAGTTACAAAAGTAGTTCACGGGAGTAGGAACAAGCCCCATATTTAAGACCTTTTTACCGCCGGCATTAAGCCCTGCGACAAGGTATTCAAAAAGAATAGGAGAGTGACTTCTCGCGTCGTAACCAACCGCAACATAATCGCCATCAATCTTAGAAGCCAAAGCATACCCGATACGAGTAACACTTAATTCATTCAACTCTTTTTCATAAATACCTCTAATGTCATACTCTCTATAAATACTCATAACTGCCACCTTTTTAATAATTTTTAATTTCCTATTTTACACTAAAAGGCTTAATACTAATATTATGCATCTAAACGAACGCGTCCGTTTAGATGGCAGGGACAAGATATCCCTACAACCCCTAAAGCTACAAAACAAGAGAATCGTTTTTCGCATAGCGAAAATGTTTCTTTAGAAAAAACTCTGTTTTTTGAGAAGAAAAAGTGCGTAACATCAGATAATAATAAGTGATAATCTACTACAATCTTCGAAAGCTGACATAAGGACGATTGAATGACGGATAATCACTACTACAATGTAATAATAGTCGGCGGGGGAATCTCCGGAACTGCCCTACTCTACACACTTTCTAAATATACTGACATAAAAAGTATAGGTTTGTTTGAAAAATATGACGATATCGCTACGCTCAATTCTAATGCAAAAGGGAACTCGCAGACCCTTCACTGTGGCGATATTGAAACAAACTACACTTTAGAAAAAGCCATCAAAACAAACAAAACTGCAACTATGGTTGAAAACTACGGCAAACTTTACGGTTATGAAAACAAATATATGTTTAAAATCCCTAAAATGGCTCTTGGAGTCGGCGATAAAGAGGTTGCTTTTATCAAAGAGAGATTTGAACAGTTTAAAGAGGCTTTCCCGTACATGGAGTATTGGGACAAGGCTAAACTTGCAGAAGTTGAACCTGCACTTTTAAAAGGAAGAGATGAAAACGAAGACATCGCCGCTATGGGAACCGACAAAAGATGGAGCGCCATAAACTTTGGCGAAATAGCTAAAAGTTTTGTAAGAAATGCCAAAATAGAAAATCCGGATATAGAGGTTCATCTCTCAAAAGAGGTAGAAAACATCAGAAAAATCGGTGATAAATTTGAAGTTACGGTAGAGGGAAAGCATTACTTTGCCGATTATGTTGTTGTAGATGCCGGTGCGCATTCACTCCTTTTTGCTCACAAAATGGGGCATGGAGAAGATTTTTCTTGTCTTCCTGTGGGTGGGAGTTTTTACTATTCTAAAGTAGATTCTCTTAAATCAAAAGTTTATACCATCCAAAACCCTAAACTCCCTTTTGCGGCGATCCATGGCGACCCTGACATTGTGCATGGCAACACAATCCGTTTCGGCCCAACGGCTATCGTACTTCCAAAATTGGAGCGATACCACCATGCGCACTTTTTGGATTTTTTAGAGACCATGGCTCCCTCTTCTGAGGTTATTGAGGTATTTTACGACCTTTTACATGACGACGACATCAGAGCGTACGCTATCAAAAACTTTTTGTATGAAGTTCCCGGCATCCGAACCAAACTCTTTGCCAAAGAGGTACAAAAAATCGTGCCTTTTATGACTGAAAATGATATAGAGTTTGCTGAAGGAATCGGCGGATTACGACCACAAGTAATAGACAAAAAAACAAAAAAACTTTTTTTAGGCGAAGCAAAAATAGAGACGGGAGAGGGGATAGTTTTTAACATGACCCCTTCCCCAGGGGCAACAAGCTGTTTAGGGAATGCCTACAAAGATGCGGAACTTATCTGTGCATTTTTGGGTGCAAAATTTGATACAAAAAAATTCAATCAGGAGTTAACAGGTGAAAAATAGCGTAACCATAACAGACAACCGTACAAATAAATCATACGAATTCAATATTCTCGACGGTTCAAGAGGTCCGAGTGTAGTTGACATCTCAACATTTTATGCCGAAACAGGCATGTTTACCTACGACCAAGGATACACTTCAACGGCAAGCTGTAAGTCGGATATTACCTACATAGACGGAGACAAAGGAGAGCTACGGTATCGCGGATATGACATAAGTGAACTGGCTTTAAATCACAGCTATTTAGAGACATGTTACCTTCTTTTAAACTCAAAACTTCCGACTAAAGAGGAGCTTCATGATTTTGATTTGGAACTTCGCCACAGATCCTTTTTACATGAGGGGTTAAAAAATCTGTTTTTTGCTTTTCCATCCAACGCACACCCCATGGCTACTTTAGCGTCTGCAACTTGTGCTCTTTCATCGTTTTATTTTGACCATTTGGACATAAACAACGAAGCCGAGTATCAGGAAATGGCAAGAAGAATCATTGCAAAAATGCCTACGGTTGCGGCTTTTGCCTACCGCTACTCCATCGGTGCACCGTTTATTCAGCCCGACATCGACAGAAGTTTTACGGAGAATTTTCTCTACATGCTGCGCGCTTATCCGGGTGGAAAAATGCACAGAAATATCAACGGCGAAGATAGAATAAGGGAGATAGAAATCAAAGCCCTCGACACCATCTTCACCCTCCATGCCGACCATGAACAAAATGCCTCTACAACAACGGTACGGGATGTCGCTTCCACGGGCGCACACCCTTATGTAGCCATCAGTGCGGGCATTTCTGCACTTTGGGGAAGAGCACATGGCGGAGCAAATGAGTCGGTTATCGCCCAACTTGAAATGATAGGAAGCATTGAGAATGTGGACAAATTTATTGCTCGTGCAAAAGACCCCAATGACGACTTCAAACTCATGGGATTTGGACACAGAGTTTATAAAAACTTCGACCCAAGAGCAAAGATTTTAAAAGAGCTGCAAGACCAGCTCAAAGATGAACTGAATCTTAATTCACACCTTATGGCAATCGCAAGCAGAATCGAAGAGATTGCCCTAAGCGACGACTATTTCATAAGTAGAAAACTCTACCCTAACATCGACTTCTACTCAGGAGTAATTTTAACAGCCCTAAAAATCCCAAAATCGATGTTCACCCCGATTTTTGTAATAGGCAGAACAGTCGGCTGGATAACACAATGGATAGAGTTCAAAAAAGACAAAAAAGCAAAAATTACGCGACCGAGACAGCTTTATGTTGGGAAGTAAGGGAACTAAATAGTTCCCTTTTTGGGTTTATGAAGGCTTGTTTTTGTTAAATATTTTTAAAATTTCAATAGAATCTTTTTCAAAATTTATCTCATAAATGAGTGTGTAAGTTTTATATGTCATATCTCTGATATTTTTGTCATTAAAATAGAGTGATTGTTTATATTTGTAGGGGTTGGCAGGAAGTTCTCTAATTTTAAATTTCAGCTCGTCTTTAAAATTTAAACTCGCTAACGGTTTATCCATAGAAATATATTTCAAAATATCTTTTAACTCTTTTGAAAAGATTTGATTTTGTATTATGTTCATTTTTGCAATGAGCTTACATAAACATCAATATCTTCCCAAAACTCTTTGTCATTTATCATCTCAGCTTTACCGCTTTTAATATCATCCCGGATTTGTTGTAACTCCGCTTGTCTCTCATAAAAATAAGGGTCATACTCCAAATTTTTGTCTTTTGTAATTTTGATTTTATCTTTACAACTACCGACAAAATTTAAAAAGTCATTCATAAAATTATCTTCCACCTGAATTGTTAATGTTTTCATACGATTCTCCAATAATTTTTATCTGCCTAATTGTAACAAACCACAAGTGAATATCAAGTTAATTTAAGCTATAAAATATGAGCTTATTTAGGTTATTTTATATTTGATTTTAATGAAATGTTTGCAAGTCAGGACATAGGAGCAAGTCTCAAAGATTTAGGCAAAGAATGGTTCGCTTTTTCTAAGTTTGAGATGAAGAGTTTTGATATTTTGAATAGATTGGAGGGGTGTTGGGATAAGGCGCAATGTATATCACAAAAGTAGAGATTAATTCTCATTGGGTGTAATTCAAGGATGTAATTTTTGAAAAAGCTCTTGAAGGTTTTATACAGAAATTACTAAAAGTTAAAATTAGGAGAAAATCTGATGAAACAATACGAAGACGGCATTACTACTAAAAATATTGATGTAGATGCTTATAGTAAAGAATATATCAAAGAGTTAAAATATAAAGATATAGTTGTTGATAGTTTAGAAGAAGCCCTGAAATTAGCAGAAAACTATAAAGAATCTGGTAAATATGACTGGTTCAGAGGTCAAACTGGAATCTGGCCTTTAATTTCTAGTGCTAATAGATTGAATGATGAAGAAAGAAATAAAGCAGAAGAGAAATTAAAAAGATTTGATAATTGGGCGTATAAAAATAAATTGTTTAAAAATTTTGATTCTTCAGAAGCTATAGCACAACATCATAAATTGGAAACAATGTTCATCGATTTTACAGTAGATCCAAAAGTTGCAGCATATTTTGCATCTGATAAAATTAATTATAAAGGATATGAATATAGTTGTATTTATTGCTTAAATACTCAAGACTTTAATGAATCTATAGAGATTATAAAAAAAGTTTTTCCAAAACTACCTGATTATCCTAGGCTTATTGATATTGAAGTGGATAATCTTTGGAGACTAGAAGCTCAACAAGGTAAGTTTATGTATCAGCCTATTGTGAATTTGGATTGGTTTCATTCTTTGCACAGAATAGTTTTTAAAGTTAAAGAAAATGATATTAAACTTTTTGATGAATCATATATATACCCTCAAGTAAAAAGTCCTTTGGAAGAGAGGTTGGATGGATTTATTTTACATGAAAAGACAAGAGAAAATTTAAAACGAACTTATAGTTTTATGGAGGAGTTGAAAAAAGCAGGGATGCATATAGAAGTGCTTAAAACTGAAAATGAACTTTATATTAAGGAATTTGTAATTGAAGAAAGATTGCTTAAACATAAATGGGAACAAAAAGATTTAGAAGTATGGGAAAATAGAATCATTGAAAAGTTTAAAGATATATATACGACTGAAAAAATTGTATTTAGAATAGATTCTTTTAAAAATGTTGATGAAAACAAAATAATGGCATATAAACAAATGATTCATTTGTTAAATACTGATAAAGATATTAGAAAAAAAGCAATAAATTTTACTATTAAAGATAATGAAAATAATAGTGAACTTGAAAAGAGATTTGAAAAACATTCAAATCTAATTTGGAATGGGATGAGAAAACTACCATATGAAAATGATGAGATTTCTAAAGTAATAGGTGATTTGATGTTAATAATAAATATTTCAAGCTTTGAGTATGAAAAATCAAATAAAAAGTTTTTAAAAATAGGTATTAATGATGGTACAGGAGGTTTTAATGATGCTTTTGTAAATGAAGATTTTTTATATGAATCTATGAGAAGTGATTTAAAGAAGTGTATAGTAGAAGATACTAAAGATGTTAGAACTGTTATATATCATATAAGAAGTCCACAACTTTTATATAAGTTTGAGTCACTAAAAAAGCTTTTTGTTGATTCAATAATTATTTCACAAGTGGTTTATGGTGGAAATAATTTTATTATATTTTCTCCCACTGAATTAGAACTTCTTGGATTGCCATAATTGGGTATCAAAAACTACATATTCCTTTGAAATCACATCCATGAAAGGGAATTTCTAATTCTCTAAAAAACAATCTAAATTTTAATTTAGATAGCTAAAAGCTAACTTGTTGGCTTTTAGCCAAATCCATACCCCAAAAGTATTTCCTCGCTTTGCCCACAGCACTGCCGAACCCTGTCTTCATATCGTAATATAATTTTTATAAACTTTTGGAAATTATTCAGGGGTCTAACTTGCCATTAAAATTCACACAGCTTATAAAAAACATCACATTTGTAAATAAATTTTTTATCTCCATGTCCTTAATTGCAGTTAGTTTTTTAGCTGTTGCGGTATCGTTTTATGTTTATAGTTCTTACATGATAAACTCACAATCTAGCAATGCGATAAACTCTAATCTTTTAAAAGAGAATATTTCCTACATCAATCTCTCCAATAAAGAGACTGAAAATATTTTTATGCAGATAACAAACATAAGCGGTGACATATCTGTTTTTTATGAGGATTTGTCAAATTTAAGAAAACTAGGCGACCAGATATCTCTTTTTACTTTCAAAGAGCATGAAAATAGAAAAATACAAAGGGTTGCAAACGAGATTCTAAAGTGGTCTGAGAGTTCTCCTGCATCAAAAAATGAACATATCTCTCCAAAAGCAGAACAGTTAAAAATCCAAGCAGCAGTTTTTCTTGAAAATCCTAGTCCCTTAACTGCGGTTGACATTCAAGAGACTATACAGGATATTTCAAGCACCATTATTTATAGAGCGATGGAGGAGAATGGAAAGTTTTCATCTTTGATGAAAAATGCTAATGAACAGATAAGTTTAGTGAATAGCTTATTGGAAACTAATTTACTTTCTATAGAAGAAGAGAATAAAAAAAGAGCGGATATAGTCTCTTTGTCTAAATCTATAGTTATGGTTGTTGCAATTGCAATGTTTATCCTCATTTTTATGATAGTTCTCACATCCATTTTACTAAAAACTTTTTCATCAAAATTTAATAAGATTGTAAACCTTTTAAAAAATTTAGTGAAGGATGATAAAATAGATTTAAATTGTTCAATAGAATACGATGAAACCTCAAAAGATGAAATCTCTATCATATCAAAAGCCTTAAATAATATTTTTGAAGTTTTAAACCATACCATTCTGCAAGCATCTATCAGTGCAAATAAAAATGTACAAACAAGCGATATTTTAAAAACTGCTTCATTTGAACTGGCGGCTACCATTAAAGAGCAAAAACAAAATATTGAAAATATTGACCTCTTAATCTTGGATGTTGTGAAAAACCTTGATGATGCGGAGGAGATGTCTGTTACCACCCATAAAGATTTAAAATTAAACAAAGAGGCGATGGAGACATTTTCAGATAATCTCGAAGATGTTGTAAAAACCGTAACGATGAGTGCGGACAAACAAATCCAACTCTCAAAAGACATGAGTGAACTCACCGCTCAAGCTTCACAAACAAAAGATGTATTGAGTATTATCGGAGATATTGCCAATCAGACAAACCTACTTGCCCTCAATGCTGCCATCGAAGCAGCAAGGGCTGGAGAACATGGTCGCGGTTTTGCTGTTGTAGCGGATGAAGTGCGAAAATTGGCCGAAAAAACGCATGCAAGCCTCCACGACATAGATGTAATCATAAATATTATACTTCAGGGCATCCATCAAAATAATAGTGCTATTTCACATGTGAGTGATGATATGTTGCAAGTTTCTAAAACAGCTTCAGATTTAATCAATTATGCCAAACAAACAGAGTATAAAATAGTTGATTCTGTAAAAGTCTCATCAACTATCATGGATATAAACGCACATATCTCAAAACAGACTAAAACACTTATAGAGCAGATGCAAAAAACAATAAATTTATCAAAAAACAATAGAGAAACAAGTAAAAAGGTTAGAGAGGCTGCCCTAAATATAGATGAAAATTCGGAAAAACTAAAAGAGGCATTGGAACTCTTCAGCTAAAAAAACTACCTTTTACATCACTTCTGCCGTGCATTCCTAAATAACAATAAACTCATTTTTACCCTCTTTAAAAAGCCTAATGCAAAATAGCACTTTTTCAAAAAAACTCATTTTATAATAACCTTTTGTTTATAAATCCAGAATCATTTTAAAACTAATTTTACAATACAACTAAAACTGCTACAATCCCATAAAAATTTCTTAAGGAATAAATGATGAAAATAGCTATCCCGGTAAAAGATGAGAGTTTAACATTTTTCGGCAATGCAGGGCACACGCCTCAATTTGCTATATTTGTGATGAGCGGAACAGGAATGTTTAAATCGTTTAAGTTAGATTCTCTAAAAAACAACCCAAGAACCGACTTAGACCATGAACATGCAGAGGAAGATCATCAGTGTGACCATAATGCTGATGATGCGGAACATATAGCGCAACATAACAAAATGGGAGTAGCACTGGATGGTTGTGACTACATTGTTGTTAAAAAAGCATGCAAGAACACCGCGAATGCTATTACTTCTCATGGAGTTAAAATTTTAAAGTACAGCGGTGAATCTTTAAAAGCTGAGACTGTTTTAAGAGAGATGTCTTCACAGTTTTTAAACTAAATCGTTGTATTACTTCTGAAGTGTTTTGTGTCAAAGGTCAAGATACTTATGTTGCTAATTGTGATACAATTACCGGTAATTTCAAAACAGTACAAGGGTACTTGCTGAAGTATTAGTTTAGAAAAGGCACTGGAATGGAGCAATATGAAACAAATATCTGATATACATTTTGATATAACAAATGAGGTAAAGGAGATAATCTCTTCTCATAAAATCGTTTTTCCTGCCTACTATGGTGAACTTTACACGCAGGTTGCCGGCTCAAAGGACATTCACCTTAAACCTGAAGAACTTGTCAACCGAGAGATGCTTGATGAAAAAATGGTACGACACATTATTACACTCTCTGAATGCACAGATGAAGCAATAAGTGCAATAGAAAATGAAGATAAAGCTCTCTTAAACACTGTCTTGATTAAAAGTAAGAAGCTTCAGGATGAGATTAATGAACTCCAAAAAATTATTTATGAAGATGCCCTTACCAAAAGCTATAATCGTAAATGGTTTGAAGATAAACTACTCGACAATGATAAACTACATTTCCGCGGAGATGGGGCAATTGTCATGATTGATATAAATAAATTTAAACAAATCAACGATACATATGGTCATAATATAGGAGATAAAGTACTGACAAGAGTAGCCCAAAAACTTCGACAAGCCAATGAAAACGTTGTCCGTTATGGCGGTGATGAATTTATCTTAATCTTTGACAATACGCTTACACTCAAACAAATAGAAGATAAATTAGAGGCTCTTTTGGTCTATTTTCATAAAGTCAATTTTAAAGTTGCCGATAAAGAATTTAAAGTTGACTTTTCATATGGAATAGCTTCGTTTACAAATGGTGCTAAAGTGGAAGAGATTACAGAAGAAGCAGACCGATTCATGTATATAAATAAACGAGCAAGCAGAGAATAAAAAAACAAATATACATGCAAAAGTTAATAATCAACTTTTAAACATCCCTTCGATATAATTCCAAAAAATAATAGGTGCTTATAATGCACCTAAACAAGTGATAATACAATGGTAACTGTACAAAAATTAACTATGCGTTTTGGGAACAGAGTTCTGTTTGAAAACATAAATCTTAAATTAGACCGTCATAAAAGATACGGACTTATCGGCGCGAATGGTGCGGGTAAAACAACTTTTTTAAAGATTCTAAGTGGACAAATAGCGGAGTATGAAGGTGATATTCGTATCGGAACAGGTCTTAAAGTCGGTGTTTTAGGGCAAAATCAATATGCTTACGAAGATTTCACAATCATGGATGCTGTTTTATACGGCAACAAAAGACTATATGACGCTATAAAAGAGAAAGAAATTCTCTATGCAACGGGCGATTTTGAAGATGATGCGGTAAATAATCGCTTAGCAGATTTGGAAGTTATTTGTGTTGAAGAAGATCCAACTTACGAGTATGATGTAAATATTGCAAAGATATTGGAGAATGTCGGAATTCCTGCCGAAGATCACAATCAACTTATGAGCACACTCGATAGTGCGGATAAATTTAAGGTTCTTTTAGCTCAGGTTTTATATCCGAGACCCGATGTTTTGTTCCTTGATGAGCCTACAAATAATCAAGATATTGAAACAATCAGTTGGCTAGAAAACGAGCTTCAAAGACATGAAGGTACAATGGTTGTTATCTCGCATGACAGACACTTTTTAAATGCCGTTGTCACAAATATTTTGGATGTTGATTATCAAAATATCCGTGAATTCACCGGTAACTTTGATGATTGGTATATAGCGGCAAATGTTATTGCAAAACAAAATGAGCTTAACAACGCGAAACAAGAGAAAGAGAAAGACCAACTTGAAGCTTTCGTTAGAAGATTCTCGGCAAATGCTTCTAAAGCGAAACAGGCAACTTCAAGACAAAAACAGCTTGATAAACTTGTAATCGAAGATATAAAACCCTCCTCTCGCCGAGATCCAAGCATAGTTTTCAAACCAAAAAGAACTATGGGTGATGAAGCACTCAATCTGATAAATATAAATCACTCGTATGGAAATAATGAGGTTTTAAAAAACATTAATCTTAAATTTGTTCCGGATGAAAAAGTGGCTCTCATCGGTCCAAACGGTGCAGGTAAAACAACTCTCATGAAAATAATCATGGAAGAGATAAAGCCAACATCGGGCGAAATTCATTGGGGAGCTACAATCGAAAATAGTTATTTCCCTCAAGATACGGCAGATATTATTCAAGGCGACGGAACTCTTTATGATTGGCTAAAATCATTTAATCCTAAGGGAGACATTGCAGAGATTAGAAACTGTCTTGGACGCATGCTCTTTAATGGCGAACAGCAAGAAAAATCAGTTATCAGTATCTCGGGTGGAGAAAAACATAGAATGATGCTGAGTAAAATGATGCTAGAGGGCGGAAACTTTCTGCTTTTAGATGAGCCCTCAAACCACCTTGACCTTGAGGCTATCGTAGCTCTTGGTGAGGCACTTTACAACTTCAAAGGAAATGTAATCTGTGTCTCCCATGACCGTGAACTTCTTGACGCTTTTGCTAATCGTATCATAGAGCTTCGTGCAGACGGAACTTATGTTGACTTCAAAGGAAGTTATGAAGAGTTTGCAGAAGCTAAGCATAACGGGCATATCTAACAGTTATTCTATTTAAGATTCAAAGGGGAACAATAATATGCCAAAATATGAGAAATTTTTAGGACTTGGAATCGCAGGCAACTTTGCACTTCATTTGGCTCAGGCCGGTGAGTTGGAGTATTTTAAAGATATTAAAACAGCAGAAGAAGCGGCACCCAAGGGGATGTTTCCTTTTTTCCTGCCAAAACCAAACTTTCCCATAGATGGGCTTTTTCTTCATGCAAAAGATATTTTAAGCACCTATCCTCTCTCCTCTTCAATTATAAGATTGCCTAAAGAGAGTTTTAATGTTCAAGCAGAACCTGAAGTAGGGCTTATTTGTGACCTTGAATATACGGCAGGCAAACTCTCAAAAATCACACCTACCTACTTTGGGGCTTATAATGACTATTCAATCCGTGTAGATGGAGCAGAAAAAATAAGTGACAAAAAGAACTGGGGCGAAGACACAAAAGGCTTTAGCAACACGCTCATTCCAATCGATAAATTTGAAGAGGGTGGAGTCATGGACAACTACTCAATTGCAAGCTTTTTACGCCGTGATGGAGAGATACACGCATATGGCGAAGATGTTAGGCTGAGCGGATACAGCTACTTTTATGAAAAACTTCTTGATTGGATGTTAAATCAGATAACCACACAAGAAGATTTCGGTCCACTTGAAGCGATTGAAGAGTATATTTTAGCATGTGGAAATCCTAAAGAGGCTCTCATCAGCATAGGTGCTACAAGATATACCGAGTACGGAGAGAAGACTTTTTTAAAGCTGCATGATGAAGTAGTTGTAGTAGTTTACAACTCTAAAAATCTAAGCCAAGATGCTGTTTTAGAGTGTGTAAAAAATAGCTCTTACGATACGCGCAACATGAGTGTTCTCTCGCAAAAAGTACTCTAGGCAAAAAAATTGAGCAGAGGCAAAAAGCTGGATATTTTCATCGGCTCCGAGATAGAGAGTGGCTGGGCGGTTGTTGATACGGATAGAAAAACTACCGTCTCAGATGAAATTTTAGAGCCGAATAAACACTTTTTATTTTTTAAAAAAGAGAAGAGAAGAGGCAAAATTGTCACCCTCGTCGGAGAGTTTCACATGCCGACCACAGATGTAACCGCACTTCTGCAAACCATAAAAAAGAGGCTCGGATGCGGCGGAGCCTACAAAGAGTGCTGGATGGAATTTCAGGGCGAAATTAAAGATAAGATTAGAGCTATTTTGGTCGAAGAGGGATTTAGATTCAGACCTCAACACTAACCTCTACAACGCTCCAAGCGTCGTTTGATATTTTACTCTCACCGATAGTAGAGTCCATCACATAACGGTTTCTTCCGCCCTCTTTTGCCATGTAAAGCATCTTATCTGCATGTGAAATCAAAATATTTTCATCTAGGGCATCATCGGCTATGCAACTCACGACCCCTATGGATATTGTTAAAAACTCACTCGCTTTGGATGTTTCATGTTTTATATTTCTATCTTTTACGGCAGTACAGAGAGATTGAGCTAGCATCGCACTATTTTGAAAATCTGTTTGAGTGAGCAAAACACCGAACTCCTCTCCTCCGAGTCTAAAAATAAAATCTCCTGCTCTTTGCAATGTATCTTTTAAAACCTTTGCAACTGATTTCAGTGCATAGTCTCCCTCGATGTGACCATAAGTGTCATTATATTGCTTAAAGTAATCTATATCTAGCATCATAAATGTTATGTGTGAGTGTGTTCGTTTTGCTCTTTTTATCTCTCTTTCATATACAAGATTAAAATATCTTCTATTATGCAGAGTTGTAAGTGAATCAGTGTATGAAACTGTTTCAAGCTTTTTATTTGCACCTCTTAGTTTTTTGGTTACATTTTCAAGCTCTGTTTGGTCTTTCTGAATACTTGCAAAGACCTGATAGGATATAAATAAAACACCGAGAATTATGAGTAATAACACAATACCCACCTGCAAAATTGTAGAGTTGTAGAGTTGCAAAAATTTTGTTCTCTCAAACTTAGCAACACCGACCTCATAATTAATCAACTTTTGAATAATTACATCTATATGTGCTATCTCTTTTTCTATAGAGGTTGTATCAACAACTTTTAGCTCATTTTCAGCTTTGTGTACCTCTAAGAGTTTTGAAAAATAGTTGTTTGTCGCTTTTATCTCTGATGAAACATACTCAATATATTCCATCTCATTGTCTCTTTTAAAATGTTTCTCGTAACTTTCCCATAATTTATCTATCTTTATAAGTGAAGATTCTACATATAAGAAAGTCTCATTTGGACTAAGCTCCAAATCTTTAGCTCTGTAAAATGTAGCAGTAATACTTCCATGGTATGTCTGCAAAATTTCATTGAGTTCTGTAACCGGCACCAAAGAGCCAAAATAAAGAGAATCCAGCTTTTTTTTCATAGAATTAATATTGATTGTTCCCATAATCCCAACGGCAACAAGACCTAGGGTAATAAGTAAAAAAAGAAAAAATAACTTGCTTTTAAGCTTCAAAGCTTCTATAAACTTCATGGGACTCCCTATCTATTACTTTTTTAAAGCATGTTCTATGCCATTTCTATTGTAAAAATCATTTTATGCTAAAATTATGAAACTATTAAAAAATTTGGCAAATTGAAATGTCACAAATAAAATTAAACAGTTAATAGATATAAAAAAATTTGGTGTTTATATGAATGAAAAACTAGACTATATAAAAAAAATAAATTTTTTCAAATCTTTAAAGAGAGAAGAGATTAAGATAGTAGATACAATCTCCAATATAATCAAATACCCTCAAAAATCTATACTCTATTATGAGAACGATTCACATAATAAAATATTTTTTTTAATTTCTGGGCTTTTGAAAGTTTATAAAATAGATAAATTTGACAATGAGATTTTTTTATACAACATACAGGAGAGCTCGCTTATTTCAGAACTTACAACTTTAAACAACAACTCTATACAGTGTTTCTCAAATGCCGAATTTATGGAAGATAGTATTATTTTGGAAGTGGATTTTATAGAGTTAAAGAAACTGCTCTCATCTAACAATAGATTAAATACGGAGTTTATAAACGAAGTACTTTTTAAGACGCAACAGCTGCACTGTGTTGTAAACAGGGAGCTGGTATTTGATGCAACTGCGAAGGTTGCATACATGCTGCATGATGATTTAAAAATGTTTAATACTCTTCAAAGACAAGAGATCTCTTTTATGCTTCATATCCAGCCGGAGACTCTCTCTCGTGTCTTAAAAAAGTTAAAAAGAAATAATATTATTGAGATTGAGAACTCAAATATAACTATTGCAGATTATGAATCACTTCAAAAAATCTATAGAGGCTAAAATTTATGAAAAAAACAACTAAGATTAGTACAAAAATTAAGCTACTGGGCGCTTTACTTATATTTTTAATGTTAAGTGCACTAAGCACAACCATCTACCTGAATCACCAAAACGCTAAAGATGCTTTGGTCGTCAATATTGTTGGAAAACAGAGAATGCTGACTCAGAAGATTGCTAAAAGTATTTTTTACATACACTACGGTTCAAATCAAGATTTTCAAGAACTGCGTTCAGCAACTGCTGAGTTTATCGGAGGCTTAAATATTTTAAAAGATGGAGACACAAAAAAAGGTATTGCCTCAGTGCCGACACAAAAAATATCAGTGCAGTTGCAAGAGGTAACTCTTCTTTGGGATAATTTTTACAGAGATATTCAAAAATTTGAGCTCTTAATTCATTCCAATGATGCAAGTAGCGAGGTAGAACTAAATAAGATAGTAAACAGCATCTATGAAAAAAACACTATTTTGCTAGACAATGTCGATAAGCTGGTTACTCTCTACACCAACTACAGTGAAAATAAAACTGAGTATATCAAAACTTTTCAGTACTCGGTAGCGACACTGCTTTTGATACTGCTCATTTATTCACTCCTTCAGCTAAAATCTATTGAGTCACATGTAGATGAGTTTATAAACTACTCAAAAAAGCTTGCGAATGACAAAAACGGAATTAAAATAGAGCCTATAAATATTGAAACACAAAACGAAAGAGAGATAATTGAAGTAAGTGATACCATAAACTGCTTTATTGATAAGATAAATTCTGCCATAGATTATTCCAATGAAGCCCTGCTTCAATCTCAGCAAGCTTCAGAAAAGCTAGAAGAGCTGACGGATGAATTTGACACTATATTGCATGAACTCGAGGATACCTCTTTGGTTGCAAAACATTTAGAAAACAGTGAGGATATTATTATTGAATCCACCGAGGGCTTGTTTAATGCAACAAAAAGATTGCAAAATTTAAAACTTGAGCTGGAAGAACTCACTAAAAGCTGCAAAATACATAAAATATAACAAAATATTACTTTTATAGACACTTACATTAAACCGACAGAACACTTGATGTTAATCAAGTTATTTATATTTCCAAAGTGATACTATTTAGCTGTTATAAACACCTTAACAAAGTTGAAATTAAATAAATTTAACATTTGTTTAATTTTATAGATTATCAAATAGGAGAATATATGTCACTTTCGAGAAGAGAATTTCTTAAGAGTTCAGCAGCAGCTTCTGCAGCAGCGGCGATGGGTATGACAGTACCTGCGCAATTGCAGGCTGCAGCAGAGACTGCTGAGAGTAACTGGAGATGGGATAAAGCGGCTTGTCGCTTTTGTGGTACTGGTTGTGGTATTATGATGGCTACAAAAGATGGCAAAATTGTTGCTGTAAAGGGGGATCCTGCGGCACCGGTAAACAGAGGTCTTAACTGTATTAAGGGTTACTTTAATGCTAAAATTATGTATGGTGCTGACAGACTTACTCAGCCGCTGCTTAGAGTTGATGCGGATGGTAAATTTGACAAGAAGGGTAAATTTGCTCCGGTTTCATGGGAAAGAGCTTTTGATGAGATGGAATTCAACATCAAAAAAGCACTTAAGTCTGGTGGTCCTGAAG
>CANMJR010000011.1 GCA_947498025.1 Helicobacteraceae bacterium | reverse complement strand
TCTACCGAAGGCAGAGCCATCGGCTCCGAAAAGAGAAGTTTCCGAGAAAAGTGGAGTTCCACATACCGTACTTTTTTGTTTAATCACTCTCATATTTTGAATAAAATCTTCCATCCAAACTCAGCCCGGCTTTTGGTGCATTGTTTTTTATGTAATCATAAACTTTTATAAAATGCTCCTCATCACGGATAACTTTGTCGTAATATTCACTTGCCCAAAACTTGCCATTTTTCTTTAACACTCTATTAATTTCTCTTGCACTTTTAGACTTTATAATGCGCATAGTGTCTGTCAATGTATTTATCTGTTTAAATAGCAGATGAACATGATTTGGCATGATTACAAAAGAGATTAGTTCGTATAAATCATTATCTAAGCTTTTTAAAAAAGTGTGTAAATATTCTAAAGTTTCATCATCCAAATAAGCACCGTTTTTTGAATTGTCCAGATATGTGTCTATTTTATATTGTCTGATAGAACTTTTTATATTTTGTTCACTCAGGATTTTTGATACATAATCATCCACACTCTCATTGGTTCTAAAAGTGAGGAATTGATAGTGACCAATGGCATCCATGTGTGGGAGTTTACTGTGTTTTTGCATTTGAGTATTTTAGCTGGTTAGTGTTGAAAATACTTTGAATACGCACCGCCGAAGGCAGAGCCCGGTTCTTAAAAAGAAGTTCCACATGCCGTGGTTCCTTGGAAGCGATGGCTCTGCCTTCGCCTTGTTGTCATGAAAGTTGCAACATGTCTAAACGCACTACCGAAGGCAAGCCATCGGTTCCTAAAAAAAAAGAATGCAATTTCTTGTATCAAATCAAAGAATCTCAAACTCTGCATAATCCATTCTTACAAATTTGTATCTCTTTTGTTCTCATGTTGTCATAAAGCTACTTTTGTCACTTTTTATTGCGTCAAAAACCTAGAATAGGCGTTGCATATACTAGGAAGTAAGACAAAGACGAAAGCTGGAGATTGGCTCCGGTGGTTCTTTGCGTTATGTATAAATTAAGGAGAAAAAAATGGCTGCACTTCGTCAAATTGCATTTTATGGAAAAGGTGGGATTGGTAAATCTACTACATCTCAAAATACATTAGCTTCAATGGCTTTTTACTTTGATAAAAATATTATGATTGTTGGATGTGATCCTAAGGCGGATTCTACTCGTCTTATTTTACATGAAAAAGCACAAAACACTATTTTACAGCTTGCTGCTGAAATGGGAACTGTTGAGGATTTAGAGCTCGAAGATGCACTAAAGCCGGGAGCTGGAATATTCGCTCCGGATCAGCCCCATGGTTGGATTAACTGTACTGAGTCAGGTGGACCGGAGCCAGGAGTTGGTTGTGCAGGTCGTGGTGTAATTACAGCGATTAACTTTCTTGAAGAAGAGGGTGCGTATGAAGCTGAAGGTCTTGATTTCGTTTCTTACGATGTTCTAGGCGATGTTGTTTGCGGTGGATTTGCTATGCCGATTCGTGAAGGTAAAGCACAAGAGATTTATATCGTAATGTCCGGTGAGATGATGGCGATGTATGCTGCAAATAACATCTCTAAAGGTATTTTGAAATACGCAAATACCGGTGGAGTTAGACTTGCAGGACTTATCTGTAACGCTCGTATGACAGATTTTGAGTATGACCTTGCATGGGCTTTAGCTCGTGATTTGGGTACACACATGATTCACTTCGTACCTCGTAACAACATCGTTCAACGCGCTGAAATTCGTCGTATGACAGTTGTTGAGTACAGCCCTAAAGCTGACCAGGCTCTTGAGTATAAAGAACTTGCTCGTAAAATCATAGCGAATGATTTTAAAGTTATTCCAACTCCGCTAGAGATGGATGATCTTGAAGCACTTATTATGAAATACGGTCTTGAAGAAGAAGCGGATATTGATAATATCGGTAAATCTGAAGTCGCCGCTTAATTTAAACGCTAAATGAGCGAAGCCCATTTAGCTACGCTAGCCGCTATGGCACTAAAGCACAAAAATGCTTTCGGCATTTTCGTAAATTTGAAGTCATTGATTTTCTCCCTTTAATCGGGGAGGATTAACATTCTCATAATGAAAAGAAAATAATAGATAAAGAAGGAGAATTTTATGTTTATTTTAGGTTTCCACTTCCCAGCAAGTATGGGTAACACAGTTCCGGATGAAGCAGTCGTTGCAAAATTAGATGAAGCAAAAGTTGATGCAAGTAGTATTAACGAGATTAAAATGGTTACAGAATACCATGGGCAAAAAGAGGAACTTTCTTACTCTAAGAAAGATACATTTATGTTCAAAGCACTTGCGCATTATGTGAAAACAGCAGAAACAGATTATATGATTTATACAAATCGTTACCAAATTTCTGAACTCTCTAAAAGATTAGATTCGGATGAAGAGACTATGGCTCTTTGTAAAAAATTTGATTCAATGGCTCATTTTAAGATTACAGCTGCGTAAGCTGTATTTATAGAATTGAGTATTAAATAATTTTAAGGAGAATCCTATGAGTTCATTAGAAGCTAGACAAAAAGCAGCGGTTGAGGAAGTTTTAAAAGCGTATCCTGAAAAAGCTGCAAAAAACCGTGCAAAACACTTAGGTGTCGGCTCACCGGATGATGAGAGCCAAAAAACATGCGGAAATGTTCGTTCAAACAAAAAAACTGTTGCCGGTGTTATGAGCCAACGCGGTTGTGCGTATGCCGGTAGTAAAGGCGTTGTTTGGGGTCCCGTAAAAGATATGGTTCACATTTCTCACGGTCCAATCGGTTGTGGTCAATACAGCCGTGCAGGTCGTCGTAACTACTATATCGGTACAACAGGAGTGGATTCGTTTGTAACAATGAACTTCTCTTCAGATTTCCAAGAAAAAGATATTGTTTTCGGTGGAGATAAAAAACTGACAAAATGTTTGGAAGAGATAGATGAGCTTTTTCCTCTGAACAACGGTATCACGGTGCAGTCGGAGTGTCCAATCGGTCTTATCGGGGATGACATCAATGCCGCTTCAAAAATGTATGCTCAAAAAACAGGTCATACGATTGTTCCCGTAAACTGTGAGGGTTTTCGTGGGGTTTCTCAATCTCTCGGTCACCACATCGCAAACGATACTGTTCGTGATTATATCTTTGATGCTAGTCCGGCTACTCTTGGTGAACCAATTGAAGTTACGGATTATGATGTAGCAATTATCGGGGATTATAACATCGGCGGAGATGCATGGTCGAGCCGTATTTTACTTGAAGAGATGGGTTTGCGCGTTGTAGCTCAGTGGTCGGGAGATGCGACGATTAAAGAGATGGTTCAAACGACAAAAGTGAAACTTAACCTGCTTCACTGCTACCGTTCTATGAACTATATTTCTCGTCACATGGAGAAAGAGTATGGGATTCCTTGGATAGAGTATAACTTTTTTGGCCCGAGCCAAACGATTAAATCTTTACGCAAAATCGCAGCATTCTTTGATGCAAGTATTCAAGAGAAATGTGAAGCAGTTATCGCAAAATATCAACCGCTAGTTGATGCAATAACTAACAAATATCGCCCACTCCTAGAAGGCAAGACGGTTATGTTGTTCGTAGGTGGATTACGCCCACGACATGTTATCGGTGCTTATGAAGATTTAGGAATGGAAGTTATCGGAACAGGGTATGAATTTGCTCACGATGATGATTACAAAAGAACTAAAGATGAGATTTTCCGCTCAACCGTAATTTATGATGATGTAAATGAGTACGAGCTTGAAGCGTTTGTAAAAGCACTTCAACCGGATTTAGTGGCTTCGGGAATTAAAGAGAAGTATGTATTTCAAAAAATGGGTCTTCCATATAGACAAATGCACTCTTGGGATTATAGCGGACCGTATCATGGATATGATGGTTTTGCGATTTTTGCATCAGACATGGATTTAGCAATAAACTCTCCGGTTTGGGGACATAGCAAAGCACCATGGGATAAAGAAGGAGAAGCGTAATGCAAGAGCTTGATAATATATTAAATGGTCAAAGACTGTTTCAGCGTCCTGAATATAAAGATGTTTTAGAGAACAAAAAGCAATTTGAAGGTGGTATGGGTGCTATAAATCCTGCCAAAGTTGAAGAGATTGCAGAGTGGACTAAAAGCTGGGATTACAGAGAAAAAAACTTAGCGCGTGAAGCTATAACTGTAAATCCTGCTAAAGCATGTCAACCTCTTGGTGCCGTTATGGTAGCACTTGGTTTTGAAAATACTATGCCTTATGTTCATGGAAGTCATGGATGTGTTGCGTATTTCCGTTCATACTTTACAAAACACTTTAAAGAGCCGACTCCTTGTGTTTCTGATTCTATGACGGAAGATGCAGCGGTTTTTGGCGGTCTTGCAAATATGAAAGACGGTCTTAAAAACTGTGCGGCACTTTATAAACCTGAGATGATTGCAGTTTCTACTACATGTATGGCTGAGGTTATTGGTGATGACTTGTATGCGTTTGCTATTGCTGCAAAAGAGGAAGACGGCGGTGAATTTTTACCGGCTGATTTTCCAATAACTTATGCACATACACCATCGTTTACAGGAAGTCATATTACTGGATATGACAACATGATGCACGGTATTTTGTCTCAACTTACAGAAGAGCAAAAGAAAGAGCAGACAAATGGAAAAATTAACATTATTCCAGGGTTTGAGACTTACATAGGTTCAATCCGTTCGGTCAAAGCTATCGTTGAAGCTTTTGGTGCAAGTTACACAATGCTAGGCGACCACTCAGATCAGTGGGATATGCCGGCTGGTGATTACAGCATGTTTGCAGGCGGTACACCGATTGCGGATGCAAAAGATTGTATCAATGCAAAAGCGACTATATCTTTGCAGAAATATGCAACTGTAAAAACTATGAAAATGGTTAAAAAGTGGAAACATGCGGGTGGCGTTTCTAACCCTATCGGTCTTAAAGGAACTGATGAGTTCGTCATGAAGCTTTCAGAACTGACAGGTGTTGAAGTTCCTCAAAAACTCAGAGTTGAAAGAGGGCGTTTAGTGGATGCAATGCAGGATTCTTATCCGTATATGCACGCTAAAAAGTTCGCAATCTGGGGAGACCCTGACTTTTTAATAGGTGTTGTTTCTTTTTTACTTGAGATGGGTGCATACCCAACGCATGTTCTTTGTCACAACGCACCAAAAGGTTGGGATGCTGAGATGAGAGCGATGCTTGACACATCTCCTGCAGCGGCAAATTGCCATGTATGGGCTGGCAAAGATTTATGGCACATGAGAAGTTTACTCTTCACTGAACCAGTTGATTTTATGATTGGCAACAGTTATGGTAAAGAGCTTATGCGTGATACTAAAATACCGTTAATCTATATCGGTTTCCCGATATTTGACCGTCACCACCTCCACCGCTACTCAATCAGCGGATACGATGGTGCAATTAACTTGTTAACTTGGATTACAAACAAAGTGCTAGACCAGTTAGACGAAGAGACAAAAGATATCGCTTCAACTGACTACTTCTTCGACTTGGTTCGTTAATTTATAGTTTTTTTCTTCATTCTCTTTCTCGTTCCCAAGCTCCAGCTTGGGAATGCATACGGCAACACAAAAAGTCGTATCACAACATCCTCTCAATTGCAACAAGCCCGTCAACTCCCTCATAATCCCTAGCACTGCTATATCGCCAATACTTCGCTTCATCAACATACCCTCTTTTTACAGGATTGTTATGAATATAGTTTATCTTCTCAAGCATCATCTCTTCACTCTGTATAAGTTTTGGGTGCATTCCCTCTTGCCAAATTTGATATTGTGTATCTGTTTTGTGAGCTTTTTTATAAAACGCAAGTTGTTCGAGAATAGTTGTTACCCTATTTTCTTGTAACATTTTTAACAGTTCTTTAGCTGTAAAACTTTTAAATTTTTGAATACTTTTAGATATGTCATCGCTACTCGCTACAAGATGGAGATGATTTTCAAGTATGACATAGGCATAAATTTTGAGGTTGTCACTATTTTGCAGATGTTTGAGGCTATCGAGTAAAATTTGAACACTTTCTTGTCGTGTGAAAAGCGGTATCCAGTGAAGCACCGTGCATGTTATAAAGTGCGGATATGTCGGTTCGTATATCTTATATCTGCTTCTGCCCATTTGGATATTGTAGTTTGATTTGGCTTAAATACGCATTCCCAAGCTGGAGCTTGGGAACGAGTAAAAAAGTGGAACATCATTTGCTCATATTCAGCATAATCATACTTAGGAAAAACAATGAGAGCGCTAAGCAATTCTTATAGTAGTTTGAATACTACTGCTATTACTAATCCGTATCAGCAGGATAAAGAACAATTGAATTCATACATAAATCAAATGAAAAAATCAATTGAAAAAGGTGATTTTGACAATGCTAAATCATTATTAGAAGAATCAAATAAATTGATAGGATCAAATGATTCTAAAAGAAGAAGTGGCAGAATAAGTCAACAACAAGATGAACTCAAAAAACAATTGAATACTTTGTCTGACTTCATAAACAAAAAAGACGGAGGCTCTGCATTAGAAATAATTTCTAGTATCAAAGATGAGCTGAAAACCAATAAGAATCTTATTTTAAAATCGCATAATTCTTCAGAAATAGTTTCTGAACTTAGATCAAAATATTTATTATCAATATACGCATAGAAATGATTAAGTTAGTATAAAGATTAGGTGACACACACGTTTATGCATATTCTTAGCTATTACTTAAGATAAAAACAATATTGGCATGTTGCGATATTTTCTCGTTCCCAATGTCCTCATTGGGAATGCATACATATATTTAGCATAGAGCAATATACATTCCCAAGCTAGAGCTTGGGAACGAAAAAAAGCCAAACAGCTTTTGCATGCAGAAGATAGGTGCCACACACACTTTTATGCATATTCTTAGCCATTGCTTGAGATAAAAACAATATTGGCATGTTGCGATATTTGACCGCCACCACTATAATTAAATCATCACAAAAAAAGTATATTGTTTTTGTTCATGGTTTTCGCCAAACCCGATTACAGGCATGAGCGGATGGTTATCTGATACTTTTACCATGACTTCATACATCATCGTTTGCATTTCCAAAAAATTTACGCAATCTAATAAGGTTTTTGTCGTAACATCCCCATCTGAAAATCCTAACTGTAACTGTTTTGCGCCATGGTCAATGGTAAAAGATGTGATAACTTTTTCACCCGCATTTTGTAAATTATCAGGACTCTCTTCTTTTAAAAGCATCGCCAAAAGAGTGTAGTCCTCGGCATTTTGTATATTTTCACGCATATCATCTATCATGTCTATAATATATTTCATGACCGTCCTTAAAAAAAACAGTATCTTATCTTAAATCAATGCTACATCATAGATTGCGACTCCAAATTTTACTCTATTTAAAAACCATGCTCTTTTAAAAACATTGCAAGTTGAGAATCTATGTTGATAATGTGGCGTTTAAATTTATCATAGGCATATTCGTGGATGTAGGATTTGCCAAATGCGGGGAACTTCTTGGCTTTGTTGTAGAAGTACTCCATCTCGCCGAGCAAATTCGCATGTTCATCCAGATGCTCTTGTTTTCCGTAAAATTTGAGGTTATTCATAATCTCTTCTTCGTAAGCAAAATGCTCTTTTGTATGGGATATCATCTCTTCAAAGAGAGGCATAAATTCACTGGATGGACAAGATTGAATACTTGAAAGAAGAGCCAAAAATTCATCATGTTTTTCATCCATACTCTCTATGTTCAGGTGTAAATTGTCGCTCATTTTCTCTCTCTTGTCTGTAGTTTATATTTTCTTATTCCAAAGTAAAATGTGTTTTAACAGCAATCAAACTCTGCACATTTGAGTAAGTCCATCCCTTTTATAAAGTCGTATTTTTCAAAAAGCTCTTCTATATAAAAAACATTAGAACACACTTCATAGAGTATATCTCTGCCTAAATCATCCACATGATTGTTGGCGTAATCCTGTGGCAATTTACTCTCAAAGCGTTCCCAAAATTTATTGTGAGCTTCAGGATTTTGTGCAAAAAGTTCATATATTGCATCTACAACAGACTTTGCGTCGTCATAGCAGTCGATATTTTCAAAAGTTATATATCTGTCTTTCGTGAGCATAAAAATTCCTTTTTTAAATGAATATGCAATTTTCAAACTAGAAATATAAAAAGTCTCGATATGAGGAAATAATATACATTTTAAAGTTTAATTTGACCTACATAGAATGAAAGAATGACAAAGCAATCATGTTTAAACTTTATCTATACCTTATTTATATCTGACTATAATCAGGCACGAAGAAATAAAAAAAAGGCTTGATTATGGAGTGTGAATTCCCTTTGATAAATTCAAATAAGCAAGAGATAAGAGAAATTTTTAAAAGTGTTAAGACTATCGCGGTGTTGGGATTATCTCCTGATTCGAGCAAAGATAGCCATAGAGTAGCAGAATATTTGCAATCGCAAGGGTTTAAGATTGTCCCTGTTTATCCGAAAGAGGAGACTATTCTGGGTGAGAAGGTTTACCGTTCGCTTGCAGAAATCCCTTTTGATGTCGATATGGTAAATATCTTTAGAAAACCTGACGCATTGGGCGCTGTTGCCGATGCTTGTATAGCCAAAGGCAATGTAAAAGTGTTTTGGGCTCAAAAGGGTATCGTGAATAATGAAGCTGCCAAAAAGGCAAAAGATGCCGGCATGAAAGTTGTTCAAAACATGTGTAGTATGGTAGAACATAGAAGTTTATAAGAGGTTGAATATTTGTTAGATATAAATAAAATAAATGAAGCTGCAATAAGAATAAAAGATGTTGTAGTCGATACTCCATTCTCTTACGCACCCCATTTGAGTGAAATATCAGGTTGTGAAGTTTTCTTAAAAAAAGAGAATTTACAGATTACGGGTGCTTTTAAAATAAGAGGTGCTTACAATAAAATATCACTTTTAAGCCAAGAACAAAAGGCATGTGGAGTTGTGGCTGCGAGTGCCGGAAACCATGCACAAGGGGTTGCTCTTTCGGCTTCAAAATTTGGCATAAAAGCCGTGATAGTTATGCCTGAATCAACACCGCTTACAAAAGTGAATGGTGTAAAACATTATGGCGCAGAGGTTATTCTCGCGGGTTCAAACTATGATGAGGCGTATGCGTATGCGCGAACCTATGGTGAAAAAAATTCTTTAACTTTTGTACACCCCTTTGAAGATGATGATGTTATGGCAGGTCAGGGTACAGTTGCACTTGATATTTTAAATGCATGTGCAGATATTGACGCTGTGATTATTCCCGTAGGCGGCGGCGGACTTATCTCTGGCATGGCATGTGCAATTAAAAGTATAAATCCTAAAATAGAAGTTATCGGAGTGAGTGCCCTCGGTGCTCCCGCACTTAAAAACTCGTTTGACCTTAAAAAAGCAGTTGACAGCTTGAGTGTACGAACAATCGCGGACGGAATAGCTGTTCGTGATACTTCAGAAATTACACTCGGTTACATGCTAGGCAGTGTAGATAGATTTATAAGCGTGGATGACGAAGAGATTGCCAGTGCCATTTTGTTTCTTCTTGAGAGACAGAAGCTTGTTGTTGAAGGTGCCGGTGCTGTCGGAGTTGCCGCACTTTTACATAATAAATTGGAAGATTTAAAGGGCAAAAAAGTCGCAGTGGTCTTAAGCGGCGGAAATGTAGATGTTACACTTTTATCTGTAATAATAGAAAAAGGGCTTCTAAAATCCGGAAGAAAGATGAAAGTTACAGTCACTTTGATTGATAAACCGGGTTCTTTGATGAGACTCACAGAAATTTTAAAAGATTTAAATGCAAATATTGTTCATATCTCTTATGATAGAACCTCTATATCGCTAGATTATGGTGATGCGAATGTTACTATCCACATGGAAACAAAAGGTGAAGAGCATCAGCAAGAGATAAGAGATACCCTAAAAAAAGAGGGTTACTTAAGGTGTTAACCCTATGAAGACCAATAGAGAAAAAAAATTTAACAAGCCTGTCATTTTAATAAAAATTTTAGATGATGACACTCTATTGGTCGTTGATGCAACAACAACAATCAGATTTTTAAATAAAGAAACATTGGAAGTTATTGGCGGTTTTAAGGCGAATATCAACCATTTAAGATACAAAAACAGTGTTGTTGCATTTAGCAGTGACGGTGGATATTTCTCATCACTCAGTGAAGATCGTCGCCAAACTAAACTCTACAACGCAAAAACAAAAAAAACTGTTGCAGTTATGGACAGACATATAGGCCTCAGTTCTTGTACAGGCATTGATGCTCTTAATAAATATATGTACTCATGCGGCGAGGATGGCAAAACATTTGCAACGGATATCAAAAGCGGTAGATTGGCATTCACCATGCCCGTTCATTCAGATGCCGTAAATGATATTGCATTCAGCTCAAATGGAAACTGGATAGCAACAGCCGGCTACGATAAAAATATTTCACTTTTTAACTTAGCAACAATGACCCCCAAGCATAGACTAAAAGCGCACTCCGCACCTGTTATGAAGATGAAATTTTTAAGTAAAAACAGACTTGTCAGTATAGACAAAAGAAATGTTGCAATCATATGGAATATCTACAGCGGAAAAATTATTACAAGACTGAGCGGCGTACATGATGATGTTACGCAAATGGTAGTAGGAGGGGATGATAAATTTCTTTTTTTAGGAACCTCTCTCGGATACATTTTAATTTACGAATTAGAAAATTATCAACAACTCTCTAAAAAATATGTAAAGATTGATTCGGCTATTACCGCTCTTGAATTTGATGAAACCTTACAACACCTTATAGTTGCTTCAGATAATGGCGATATATTCTTTTATGATATATTTGAAGGTGAGCACCATATAAAAACACTGCTTCAAAACAAAGAATACAGCTCTATACAAAGGTATGTTGATGAAAATCCGCTCTTGGCATACACTAAAGTATATTATTTAGTATCAAATCTATGGGACAGAACTTTAGAAAAAGCTACTTTATGTCTTCAAAATGGAGATAAAAAAACAGCTATTTCACTTTTTTCACACTTTAAAAATGTTCCTGTAAAAAATAAAATCATGCAAAATGTTATGTTGGAGTATAAAGAGTTTGATAAATTTGCTTTGCTCGCAGGTCAAGACAAAATAGTTTTAGCCTATAGCTTGGCAAACGCACATCCCATGTATAAAGAATCAAAAATATATAAAGCTATGGAAGAGAGATGGAAGAAGGCTTTTATATTAGCAGAGAAGTATTCACTTGATCCAAAAGGAATGGATAAGGCTCGTGAAATATTAGCTCCATATAGAGGTATTAGCGATAAAACAAGAGTCATGCAGGACCTTTTTACTCAGGGTGAAGTGTATAAAAGGTTTCGTGTTGCTATCGGTCAAAAGAATTTCAAAATTGCCTTTGAACTGATTAAGCAAAATTCATTTTTAAAAGAGTTTCCGGAGTATGAGATGCTTATGAATTATGGAGACAGTCTCTACATGAAAGCACAAACACTGATTCATAACGGCGATACACATGCCGCCATAAAAATATTAAGAATTTTGGCTGATTTTAGTGATTTTACGCAAGAGGTAAAAGAGTTAATGGTTGATATTGATATTAGACAAAAGTTCTTTAAAGCTGTAAAAGAAAAGGACATAGCAGTGGCATACAATCTATTGGCAAATTCGGAAAATTTGCAAAATACCGAAGATGGGAGAATACTCCAAAAGCAGTGGAATAATGATTTGTCTATAGCAGAATCTTGCTCAGTAGAGGGCGATGTGCAGGGTGTTCGTAAAGCATTAGAAAAATATATGGCAATAAGTTCAAAGTATATGTCTTTAGGAACTATTTTTGGCTGGTGCTATATGGTTCAACTTGAACAAGCAGTTCATCAGAAAAGAGATAAATTTACGATTGAAAATGGGATAAAAAATTATGTACTAAACTTTGGGTTACAAGACCAGATTTTAAGTTTCTTTGAGATATTTATAAAGCAATATAAAGATTCAAAATTAAATCTTGAGTTATTAACAAAAGGTTCTCTGAGCATGTGGAGACCATCCATGGTAGTAGATTCTATCTTAGATTAGTTTTTAACTTCTGAATTACATCTTGTTTTAACCTCAAATATAGCTCTATTTGCCTACAATTAGCGAATTTTTAAAATTATAAATAATTAAAGGAGACTTTTCATGCAAATTAGTGGTGCACAGATGGTCATAGAAGCTTTAATTGCCGAGGGTGTTGACACAATATTCGGTTACCCTGGCGGGGCAATTATGAATGTATATGATGAAATATACAAACAAAATAAATTTCACCATATTTTAAATCGTCACGAGCAGGCTTCTGTCCATGCAGCCGAGGGTTATGCTAAGGCGAGCGGTAAGGTTGGTGTTGCACTTATTACAAGTGGACCGGGTTTTACAAATGCAGTGACGGGTTTAGCAGATGCCTACATGGACTCTATCCCATTGGTTGTAATTAGCGGACAGGTTCCGATGAGCCTTATCGGCACGGACGCATTTCAAGAGATTGATGCAGTCGGAATCAGCCGTTCATGTACAAAACATAACTACCTTGTAACGGATGCAAAAGATTTGCCACGCGTTTTAAAAGAGGCTTTTTATATAGCAGCTTCAGGTCGTCCCGGTCCTGTCCATGTCGATATTCCAAAAGATGTTACAGCTCAAATAGAAGAGTTTAATTACGATATTGAGATAAACTTAGAAACTTACAAGCCAAATGTAAAAGGCAACACGCGTCAGATAAAAAAAGCAATGGAAGCCATAGCAAAAGCAAGAAGACCTCTTTTTTACCTTGGCGGCGGTATTATTAATTCAAACGCTGCATACGAAGTAAGAGAGTTGGTTCACAAAACCGGAATTCCTGCGGTTGAGACTTTTATGGCGAGAGGCACGCTCTCTCATGATGATGAACTTCTTATCTCTATGCTGGGCATGCATGGTTCTTACGCCGCAAATATGGCTATGAGTGAGACAGATTTGGTTATCGGTTTGGGTGCAAGATTTGATGACAGAGTAACAGGAAAATTATCAGAATTTGCAAAAAATGCCGGTGTTATCCATGTGGATATCGACCCTGCAAGTATCTCTAAACTTGTAAATGCAGATTTCCCGATTGTCGGCGATATTAAAAATGTTGTGCTAGAAATGTTGGGACTCTCTGAAATGATTGATGCAGATAAGTATAAATCGTGGAGAAGCAACATAAAAAACTTCGATGAGTTGCACCCGTTAACATTTCATGAAGATAGCGATAGATTGAAACCTCAGTGGGTTATACAACGGGTAGGGGAGTTGCTCGGCGATAGTGCAAATATCTCTACGGATGTTGGTCAGCACCAGATGTGGGCTGCGCAGTTTTATCCATTTACAAGACCGCGTCAGTGGATAAGCTCCGGTGGACTTGGAACAATGGGCTTCGGTTTTCCGGCGGCTATTGGTGTAAAGGCGGCGACTCCTGAAAAAATAAGTATAAACTTTACAGGTGACGGTTCTATTCTTATGAATTGTCAAGAGTTGATGACGGCGGTTGAACAGAAGCTCCCCGTAATTAACATTATTCTCAACAACAACTTTTTGGGAATGGTGCGTCAGTGGCAGACACTTTTTTATGACAAACGACACAGTGAAACAGATTTGAGCGTTCAGCCCGACTTTGTAAAACTCGCAGAAGCCTTTGGCGGAATCGGTTACAGAGTTCATACAAAAGAAGAGTTCGATGCAGCTCTCAAAGATGCGGTTGAGAAGAATGTTGTTGCATTTATTGAGGTGCTAGTTGAGAGATTTGAGAATGTTATGCCGATGGTACCATCAGGCGGTTCACTCTTTAATATGATGTTACTAGAGAAAAAGGAGAAAAAATGATAGCTGAAAATAGCGAAAGAAGAGTAATTTCAGTTATTGTTGTCAATGAAGCAAGTGTTTTGTCTCGTATTACCGACCTTTTTTCCGGCCGTGGATATAACATCACATCTTTAACGGTTGCCCCAATTCCTGAGAGCAGATACTCAAGACTTACAATTGTAACTTCAGGTTCAGTGAGAGTAATCGAACAAATTACAAAGCAGCTTCATAAACTTATACCCGTTCTTAGGGTTTATGAACATGCGGATTTAGTTGAGAAGGAGATGGCTTTGATAAAATTTCCACTCTCTGAAAACCTGAGCGATATAAGCACACTTTGTGCAGCTTATAACGGCAAAATTGTAAATGTAGGCGAAAATGTAATTATAGCAATGGTTGCAGATGAGCCGGTGAGAATAGAAAATTTTTTAAGAGTTATCAAAAAATATAACCCTAAAGAGATAGTTCGAAGCGGTGCTGTTGCACTAGAGCGATAATTTATGCTTTTTAGTAAAGTTGCGCATCACCTAGGCTACGATTTAACAGGTGATGATTTGGAGCTGAGTTCCATGAATGAGTTGGCTCTTGCATCCCAAGGCGAACTCACTTTTGCAGTCGGCAAAAAATACTCTTCAGGTTTATCTTCCTCAGGCTCGAAAGCTTTTTTAATTACTCAAGATTTAGTGGAGTATTTGCCAAAAAACGCATCCTATATTGTCTGTGAAAATGTTTCACTCTCTATGGCACACGCTACAAAACTTTTTGCACCCAAGCCAATAGATTTTAAATCTCCACAAGCCGAAGTTGGAGAGGAGTGTTACATCGATAGCATGGCGAAGTTAGAGAATGGTGCAAGAATCGGCTCAAATGTAATCGTCATGGCAGGCTCTTACATCGGTTCAAATGTGATCATAAAAGAGAACACTATCATCTATCCAAATGTTACAATTTACCGTGATTGTGTTATCGGAGCGAATTGTATTATTCATGCAGGAACAATTATCGGTGCGGATGGATTTGGCTTTTCACATACTGCCACAGGTGAGCATGTGAAGATATACCAAAACGGAAATGTTATAATCGAAGATGATGTAGAGGTTGGTGCAAACTGTGCGATTGATAGAGCAGTTTTTAACTCTACTCTTATTAAAAGAGGTTCAAAACTTGACAATTTTATCCATATTGCACATAATTGTGAAATCGGGGAGCACTCAATTTTTGTTGCGCAAACAGGTGTCGGCGGTTCTACAAAGCTAGGTCGTAACTGTGTAGTGAGCGGGCAGAGTGCATTTTCTGACCATTTAGAGATTGCTCCTTTTTCTACCTTTACTGCAAGAAGCGGAGTGACAAAAAGTATCAAAGAGAGTGGCGGAACTTATAGCGGTTACCCTCTCATGGAGCACCGTGAGTGGAGACGCTTACAGAGTAAAATAGCAAAATTAAATTCTTAAGGATTTTACTATGGATTTAAAAGAGATAGCTCTCATAATAGGAGCGGAACTCATTGGTGAAAATTTTGAGGTGAGTGGAATGAACACACTTCAAGATGCTTCGAAATCTGAACTCTCTTTTGTGTCAAACTCCAAATACATAAAGGAGATTCAAGATACAAATGCCGGTGCTATTATAGTAGATGCAAAAACAAAAGAGTTTGTTCCAAATGGATGTTCAGCACTTGTTGTTGATTCTGTATATTGGCAGGTGGCAACACTCACAAAATATTTCGCGCCAAGTATAGAGGATGAAACACTTGCCTCTGCCAAGATAGGCGAGGGGAGCAAAATCTCACCCAAAGCTGAGATAGCAAATGGTGCCATCATCGGCAAAAACTGCATAATTTTGGCACATGTTTATATCGGCACAAATTCTGTAATCGGAGATAACACAATTATTTACCCGAGTGTTACCGTTTACAGAGATTGCAAAATCGGAGCAAATTGCATTATTCATGCAAACGCAACCATCGGAGGCGATGGTTTTGGGTTCGCAACAAGCAAGATGGGTGAACACAAAAAAATTTATCAAAACGGGAATGTTGTCATTGAAGATGATGTTGAAATCGGAAGCTCTACTACGATAGATAGAGCTGCGTTCACTACAACACTCATTAAAAAAGGTGTTCATATTGATAATCTTGTGCAAATTGGGCATAACTGTATTATAGGCGAATATAGCGTTATTGTTGCTCAAGCCGGAATATCAGGCTCAACCACTATGGGTAGAAATGTTGTTATGGGCGGGCAGAGTGCTGTAGCGGGGCATCTCTCCATCGCTCCATTTACAACGATGGCAGCACGAAGCGGAGTAACAAAAAGCATCAAAGAGAGCGGCTTAACATTTTCGGGCTTTCCTTTGATGGAACATAAAATATGGCTCAAACTTCAGGCGAAAATAGCTAGACTGATGCAATAAAATAAAAAGGAAATTAGATGTCAAAGATTATTGAGTTAAGCGGAACAAAAAAAGGTGTTATTTCTATCATGAAAATGGATAAGCCGTATGGTGAAAAGAGCGGTTCAGTGGCGAGTATCGGTATCTCTTTAGCTGGAAATGCAGATGAGCCTGAGTGGAAAGTTCATATTCCGATGGAGAATTTGGATGAAGTGATTGAGGCCTTACAAGCTCTTAAATAATTACGAAGTCGGCACCCCAAGAGTACTTCCTCGCGATGCTCACAGCGCATGTGAAAATTCCACATGCCGCGGCACACCCCAAGAGTACTTCTTTGCAGTGTTTAAAGCGCATTGTTGAAGTAGATTACGCTTTTAACTCTTTTACAAAACTTTCAATTCTCTTGATACCTGCACGGATACTCTCAATATCGGTTGCAAAACTGAATCTAAAGTAACCCTCGCTTCCAAAACCAACACCTGGAATGACTGCCACGCCTGTTTTTTCTAATAAATCTTTACAGAACTCCATAGAGTCATTGCTTACATCTTTGATATTTACAAACAAGTAAAATGCACCGTCAGGTTTTACAACACTCAAACCATCTATCGCATTAAAGAGTTTAACAGCTTCATCACGACGCTCTTTAAACGCTTTTCTCATCATTTCTATATCTGCATCCGCATCGCCGTTAAGCCCTACAATCGCAGCTTTTTGAGTGATGGAGTTGATATTTGAAGTGCTTTGAGATTGCAGTTTTTTAGTCGCTTGGATAAGTTCGGTATTGTGCGCTGCCATGTAACCAAATCTCCATCCGGTCATAGCAACTGATTTGCTGAGACCATTGATCGTAACCGTTCTTTTGTACATGTCTTCGCTCACGGCAGCACTTGATGTAAATTCGCCCTCATAGATGAGTTTTTCATACATCTCATCACTTGCAACGATAACATTTGTTCCCTCAAGGACTTTTCCGATAGCCGTCAGTTCTTCTTTTGTGTAAACCGAACCTGTCGGATTGGATGGAGAAGTTAAAACCAGCATTTTTGTTTTAGCCGTAAGAGCATTTTTAAGTTGATCAGGTGTAATTTTGAATGCCGTTTCATCATCCGTCTGTATCTCTACTACAGTTCCGCCATAGTATAAAACCAGTTCAGGATAGGTAACCCAATATGGAGCAGGAATAATAACTTCATCACCCTTTTGAATAGTTGCAGCGAATAGGTTGAAAAGTGAGTGCTTTGCACCATTATTTGTGATGATTTGGTTTGGAGAATACGTTAAACCGTTATCTCTTTTAAGCTTATTTGCAATTGCAGCCTTGAGAGTAGGAATTCCATCCACGGCAGTGTATTTTGTAAAACCTTCGTTAATCGCTTTGATTGCAGCATCTTTGATAACCTGTGGCGTATCAAAATCCGGCTCACCGGCAGAAAAGCTAAGTATATCTTTCCCTTGTGCTTTTAGCTCTTGAGCAAGCGTACTAATTGCGATTGTTATTGATTCAGATAGTGTGTTAATGCGGTCTGTTAGCATGTAAACCCTTTAGGTGAAAAATTTTCGGCATTATACTGAAATAATATAATAGATTTCTTGTAAATCAAGAAATCTATTTTTTTCTCGAATGAGAAAAACTTTAGTGCCATAGTGGCTAGCGTAGCAAAGTAAGCTTTGCTTATTTTGCGTTTAAAATTGAGTGGAAGCCTAAATAATTAATTTTTCATAGCTTTAATGAATGATTCGTAAATGTTTTCTAGCTGTAAATCTTGCTCTAATAAATTTTTATTATCTTCCATCAAAATATGCTCTAAAACAGCAACTCTCTTGAGCAGATATTCAAACATCTCTTTGTTAATATCTGGAAGCATATTATGCATAAACGGGTCTTTGCATCTTCCTTTTGGTATAACATGTGCAGGAATTCCTATCGCGGTTGAACAGTCTGGAACCTCTTTTACGACAACAGAATTCGCACCGATTTTTGCATATTCGCCGATGATAATATTACCAAGAACTTTCGCTCCGGCACCGATAACTGCACCCCTTTTAATTGTAGGGTGTCGTTTTCCCTGTTTGAGAGAGACTCCGCCAAGAGTTACTCCTTGATAAATCAGCACATCCTCTTCAACAATGGTTGTTTCACCGATAACAACACCTGTGCCATGATCAATAAAAACTCTTCTTCCTATAATAGCTGCAGGATGTATATCTATATTTGTAAGAATTTGATTAAGACCCATAATCATTCTTGCTACTCTTTTAAAGTTGGCATTATGAAATTTATGAGCAATTCTATACCATGCTACAGCCCAAACCCCAGGATAGTTAAAAATAAAATCAACCCATGAGTTTAGAGCAGGGTCATTTTTGTAAGCGTTAGAAAAATCTTCTCTTATATCACTAAAAAGTCCCAAAATAGCACCTCTAATATGTAGTTCTTAGATACCCGTTTTGCTGTAGGAATATCTGAAGTTTTGCAAGTGTATCATCTTTTTCTTTTTCTGTTATAAATTTGCTGTTGCTCAAATCTGTTTTAAGTTTATTTAAAATTTCATTTTTTTCATACCCGAGAGACGCTAAGATATCTAAAATATTTTTTGACTCTACCTCATTTGTAATCTCATAGCCGGTATCATTAAGATGAATTGTATATTCGCTAGGATGCGTAAAAAGGTTATGATTCATGCCAAGCGTCTCTTGATACGCCCCAACATTGAAAAATCCTAAATAATACTCCTCTTCATCTAAATTCACATCATGAAGATAGAGAGGTTTTTCAGGGTTAAATCCTATCTCTCCGTCGCTGTCACATGTTATATCCCAAAGTGAAGCAGCGCGAAGCGGAACAGAGTTTAAATTATGAAGCGGCATAATCGGAAAATGTTGATTTAAGCCCCAATAATCCGGCAAGCTTTGAAATATAGAAGCATTTATAAGATATCGCTCTTGAAGTCTCACTTGCAGCTCTTCAAGCTCATTTGTAGGGTTTGAAGAGGTGAGGTAGAGAGCTTTTTTGATAATATTATGCACTAAAATTTCAGCATTTGAGCGGTCTTGCAGGTCAATATAACCTAAATCAAAAAGAGTTAAAATGGACTCCATGTGGTCAAGCGCATCATGGAGATACTCTATACAATTTTTGTTATTGAGGAGTTTATTAAGGTCAACAAGCTCATTTATAAGAGGTGGATTTACCTTTTTAAAATTAATCAGTTTCTCTTGATAATCTTGGGTAAATAACTCCAAAACAGGGGTGATTAAGACGGCATGTGAAGCAACGATAAATCTTCCTGACTCTGTGAAAATATTTGGGTGCTGTACTTTTTTTGCATCCATAATCTCCTTAAGCAAGAAAACAACACTGCTTGAAAACTCTTCAACAGAGTAGTTGCGAGATTTTGAGTGGGTATGCTGATTATATTCAACCGCTAAACCACCGCCGATATTGATGCTGTCAAGCGACTCGGCTCCCATTTTTTTGAGTTCGGCATAGATGTTTCCGGCTTCACGCAAAGCGCGTTTAAGCGGTGCTATGTCTGACATTTGAGAACCGATATGAAAATGAATCATGCTTAAGTGTTGCAGTAGATTGTCTTCTCGGAGCAGCTTAATTGCTTCTATTATCTCTGTGGAGGTAAGACCGAATTTTGCATCCATTCCTCCACTTTTTGCCCAGATGCCGCTTCCTGCA
Source organism: Helicobacteraceae bacterium (assembly GCA_947498025.1). Classification (GTDB taxonomy): domain Bacteria; phylum Campylobacterota; class Campylobacteria; order Campylobacterales; family Sulfurimonadaceae; genus Sulfurimonas. Next base: position 50,516 of record CANMJR010000011.1, on the reverse strand, counting down.
CTATGAAGCCTTACCCTGATTCCAATGTGAGGAACTTTGAGATTACACTCTTTTGCCACCTCTATAATGGTCTCAAGCTCACCAAGACCCTCTATTGTGATAGTGATGTTATGTCCGCTTTGCGCTGCGATGAACCCAAGAGTAATCATCTCCTTATCTTTAAAACCATTAACGGTAATATTTGCACCGGTAGGTGTTTTACTCATGGCCAGAATAAGTTCCGCTTTAGAACCGGCTTCAAGACCATAATTAAACTGCGCACCTTGCGATGTTATTGCTTCTACGGCATTTGGAAATTGATTTACTTTGAGAGGAAAAACAGCACTAAATTTCCCTTCATAGCTATTTTCCGTCATCGCCTTATCAAAGTATGAGTACAAACTTTTAATCTGTTTTTTGATGAGATGTGGAAACCTCAGTAAAATAGGACCTCTTACATCATTTGAGCGAATCTCTTCTATGATTTGTAAAAGAGAGGGCATACTTTTATAGTTTAACTTTAACTGCCCATCCTCAACTATAAAGTTGTTATTAGACCAAATTTCAAGACCAAAATTATTCATTTATATTTTCCTACTTTATGAAGTTCTGATGAACTGTATCTCATCGCTAATCTCTCTTGTTTCAAATCAAAACTCTCCTATGAATACTGTCTGTTCTGTTTTGTTTTCCAAATCTTTTATCCAAATCGTTTGATTTTCCATCTCATTTGTCCCAATAACACAACAGAATCTCGCATTTACTTTGTCTGCACCCTTGAGGTGATTTTTGAGGTTTTTTGCTTTGTAATCTATAGTTGTTTTATCTGTTTTTCTCTTTTTTTGAGCCAAACTCATTACCAAATCAACAGCCACTTCATCCATCGCACCCATGTAGTAACCCTCTCGCTTAGACTCCGGCATCTTGATTAACTCCATAAGTCTTTCAATTCCCATTGCAAAACCAACGGCTGGAGTAGGGCGACCGTCTAAGAACTCTATAAGTCTGTCATATCTCCCGCCACCTGCAATGGCGCTTTGAGACCCTATTTCGTCACTTACAAATTCAAAAGCAGTTTTAGAGTAGTAGTCAAGTCCGCGAACGAGATTTGTATTTATTTCATACGAGATGCCATTTTTATCAAGAACTTTTTTGAGTGTATCAAAATCATCTTTACATCCAGAGCATAAATTATTGATGAGTTTTGGAGCATTTTCATATAATTCTTGACATGTTGTATTTTTACAGTCAAGCACACGAATAGGGTTTGTCGCAACTCTTCTTACACAATCTTCGCAAATTTTATCTTCTATATTTTTAACAAAATTAATTAAATTTTCTCTGTATGGAGGCATGCAGTTTAAGTCGCCAAGAGAGTTTAACTGCAGTCTGTAACCGATTCCACATGCCGATAGAATATCAGCTACCATCATAATCATGGTCGCATCTTCATAAACGCTGTCCACACCGAAGCTTTCAACACCAAACTGATGAAACTGTCTTAGTCGTCCCTTTTGTGGTCTCTCATAACGAAACATCGCCCCATGGTAAAAAAATCTGTGAATACCGCCCGCTTTGTCTAATTTTTTCTGAATAAAAGCACGAACAACACCTGCTGTTCCCTCAGGGCGAAGGCAGACATCGTTCTCACCCTTGTCGATGAACTGATACATCTCTTTTGAGACAATATCGCTAGACTCACCGACAGAGCGTTTAAAAAGGGCAGTTTCTTCTAAAAGAGGCGTTTGTATAAAATGAAAACCGTAGTTTTGGGCTATCTTTGTAGCCGTATTTATAAAGTATGTAAACCTCTCATAATCCTCTTCTAAAATATCGTTCATTCCTCGTAGCGAACTAATCATCAATTTCCTTACTATCTCTATTTTTATATATGATTTTTTTGAAGCGAAAGGATACCATTTTTATCTTTTATTTAATTGACACAGGATTATGGTTTCATTACAAAAAATCATGTTATGAATTGATACTCTTTAATATCTCATCTGTAATTTCATCTATTGTTTTGGTTGCATCTATCTCTACAAGCTCCAGCCCAAGGAGTTTTGAGGCTTCAACTATGGCATCTTGAATTTTTAGAAGATACTCGGAACCTCTTAGCTCGATTCCGTCCAGCTCTTTTTGTGAGAGTCGAAACTCAAGCTCCCCTTTTGTCAGTTTTAATAAAAAAACTTTCTCCGGGTAAATACCGTTTGTAGCAAATCTATTAAGATGCAGAATTGCTGTTTGGCTTATTTCACCCTGAATCAAAGCGTAAGCTACGCCACTTACAACACTTCTGTCTGAGATAATCATTTTGTCCAAATTTGGCTCAACAACCTCTTTTATATGCTCGGCACGGTCTGCCAAAAAGAGTAAAAATTCAGCTTTTTTACTCTGCGCTTTTGCACTTAGAACCATCTCTCTTATTTCTTTTCCGATGAGGGTGGCACCCGGCTCTTTTGTGATAATTGCATCTGGAAATGCTTGCGAGAGTTTATCTATTTGCGTACTCTTACCGGCGGTATCAATCCCTTCTATTGTAATGTACATGCAGTCATACCCCCGATAATTTTTTGCACCTCTTTTGGAAGAAGGTGTTCTGTTTTTCCGTTTAACTTAAGCAGGTTTCTCACTATAGAAGAGCTTATAAAAGCATGTTGGAGTTTTGGCATCAAATAGACTGTTTCTATAGTGTCATCAAGCGAATTATTGAGGTATCCCAATTGGAGTTCGTACTCAAAGTCGCTGAGTGCCCGAAGCCCCCTGATTAAAATAGTCGCATTATTTGCACGAGCCAAATCCACCGTGAGGTTATTAAAACCAACAACTCTTACATTTTTCAACTCTTTTACAGCCTCTTTTGTCATCTCTATTCGCTCATCAAGCGTAAACATCGGCTTTTTGTCCGTCGAGATTGCAACTGCAATTATTACCTCGTCAAAAAGGTTCAAAGCCCTCTCGATTATGTCAAAATGTCCGTTTGTAACAGGGTCAAAAGTCCCAGGGTAGAGTGCTATCTTTTTCATTTTATTCCCATCTTTTGTAAAGGTTGTTTTCTATGCCGAGCAAATCAAACCATTTGCCGATGATAAAGTTTTCCATCTCTTCAAGTGTGAGTTGTTCCGAGTAGTATGCCATAACGGGAGGAGCGATTATGACTCCCAAAGAGGCTAATTTGTGCATGTTCTCTAAGGCGATGGCAGAGAAGGGCATCTCTCTTGGAGCTAATATAAGTTTTTTATGCTCTTTAATCATCACAGCTGCACAGCGCGTCACAAGATTGTCGGAGATCCCGCATGCTATCTTTGCAAGGGTATTCATGCTGCAGGGTGCGATTATCATGGCATCTACTCCAAAAGAGCCGGAGGCGATGCTTGCAGATATATCTTCGTTTTCATGCAGGGTTACATTTGCTATCTTTTTCATCTCTTTTTTTAAAACTATTTCAGAGTTTTTAGACATTATGAAGTGTTTCTCAACGGATGCCGGAAGCAGTTCAAGAGTTTTTAATCCTAAATTCACACCGCTGGCACCGCTTGTTGCTACAACTATTTTACGATTTTTCATCTTATCTCCACTCTATTTTGACCTATAACTTTTACTTTTAACTGTTTTCCATCGCTTTTTTTAACGCTAATAATATCACCGAATCTACCATCTTTGAGAGCCTCAGCACTCAGCGAAAGAGATACCTCCTCATCATCTATTTTTACACTCACTCCCTCACCTCTCTTTACCAAAATGACGCTCTCAATATCTTTGAGTGCAATAATTTGATTCTCTCGTAGCTGATTTTTACTCTGCGAACCATCTAAATCACTCTCCCGTACAGGCATAAATCTAAATTTATCAAGAGGAATATTCTTCTTGATAATATTAAGAGTCGATAACTCGGCTCCTTTTTCTATAGTTTTTTTTGTGAAATAGACGCTTACCTCTGCATCTATCTCATAATCAAAAAATATTTTTTTATTGCTCTCTGTTCGTATGTAAATAATCCCTTTTTTTGAGAGATTACTGCTCTGCTTTATATTCACATCGTAGTTACTATCAAAAGATTTTATACTTCCTCTCGAATATATAGAAATTTTATTTATTTTAATATCCTGATATGATTTTTCGTACAGCTCTTTTATTGCCGATTCTATTTTAGATCCCTCTTTCAATGGAATAGCGAATAGCTGTAAAGAGATGAGCAGAAATAGGAGAATTTTAATAAACATTCAAACCACTTAGAAATTTTTTTGTATTTTAACAAAGTATACTAAAAGTAAGTAACTCATTTATAATGATATTATGATAATATAATCTAACTATTTCAATCAGGAGAGAGACAGATGAGAAAAAGAACCAAAATTTTGGCAACCATTGGACCCGCCTCTGATTCACTTGAGGTAATTCAGAAGCTTGTTTTAGCGGGCGTCAATGTATTTCGTTTAAATTTTTCACATGGAACACATGAGTATCATTATGATGTTTTGCAAAGAATTCGGCAAGTAGAGAAAAATACAGGGTTACTCGTTGGAGTAATGCAGGATATAAGCGGTCCGAAAATTCGCGTCGGCAGGATTGATGAGCCGTTTAAGCTAGAAGAGAATGACACTGTTGAGTTCGTTGCAGAGGAGATTATCGGTGTTCAACTGAGCAAAAATAGTTACCGCACATGTATAAATCAACCTTTGATATTAAAGCAACTTAATATCGGTGATTTCGTATATCTCTACGATGGAATGATTCGCACAAAGGTTATTGAAGCATCGGAGCTGAGTGTAAAAGTAACAGTAGAAAATAGCGGGATGCTCTCTTCTAAAAAGGGTGTGAATTTTCCAAATACACACCTAGGCATAGAGATAATTACAGAAAAAGATAAAAAAGATATGCTCTGGGGAATTAACAATGATGTTGATTTTATGGCAATCTCTTTTGTTCAAAATGCAGAAGATATGATTCAAGCCAGAAAAATAATCAAACAGCATGGCGGTAATGTTCAGCTTTTTGCAAAGATTGAAAAATTTGATGCCATAGAAAATATTGATGAAATATTAGAAGCAAGCGACGGAATTATGGTCGCTCGCGGTGATCTGGGCATTGAGGTGCCGTTTTATGAAGTGCCGACTCTTCAAAAGATGCTTATAAAAAAAGCAAACGAGGCTGCAAAACCGGTTATCACTGCGACTCAAATGTTACTCTCTATGACTGAAAAAGAGAGAGCAACGCGCGCAGAAATAAGCGATATTGCAAATGCAGTTTTAGACGGTACAGACGCTGTTATGCTCTCAGAAGAGAGTGCGGTAGGGCATAATCCTGTTTTAGCGGTGGATACAATGCTCAAAACTATTCAAGGTGCAGAAAAAATTTATCCATTTAACAAATATTCAAAATTTCATGTCTGCGATGCAACCGACAGTATAAATCAGGCGGCGGCAAGACTTTGTGAAGACGTGGATGCTTGGGGGATAATCGCACTCACAACCACGGGTGCATCGGCTAGAAGACTGGCTCGCTATCGTCCTCGCCGTGATATTTATGCTGTTGCGCATGATCTAAAAACTTCCAGATTTTTAACTATTTGCTGGGGCGTTGTTCCTGCCTTTTTAGTAAAAGGTGACTCTTTGGGACAGATGATGAAAGAGGTTATGAACAAAGGCTTTGACAAAAGAGTACTGCATCTTGATAAATGTTATATTTTGACAGCCGGCGATCCTGTGGGTGTTGAAGGTTCTACAAATACAATCAGAGTATTGAGAGAGCAAGAGATGGAGTTTTTTCGCCTGCTGGATGATGCCTGAGGTTTGTAAGTGTGGACTGATTGAACCCAGTCCACACTTAGCATGTAAAAATATTATTGAAAAAGATTTATAATGAGTAAAATTTTCACCATTTACATAGACGGGGATGCCCTTCCAAACCTCTTAAAGCCGGTACTTTTTCGTACCATAGAAAAACTGAACATTCAAACTTTTGTAGTTTCAAACAAAATTGTTACTCTAGGTAAATCTAAAAACATACAATATCTTGTAGTTGAAGCCGGTGCAGATGAAGCCGACAATAAAATAGTAGAATTGATACAAGAGAGTGACCTAGCCATCACCGCCGATATACCGCTGGCAGACAGAGTAATAAGTAAAAATGCACATGCCATAGACCACAGGGGAGAACTTTATAGCGTAGATAATGTAAAGCACTGTTTAGCGATGAGAAACCTGATGCAAAGCCTGCGAGAGAGCGGTGAAATTACAAAAGGTCCACCACCGTTTACCCAAAAAGATGTAGAAAAGTTTGCGAATCAATTAAATATGTTTATGCAAAAGTATAAAAAAATTTAATTCTTAGAAGTTTTGTTTACCCTACTGTTTTGTAGGGTGTTCATTTAGTTCTAACAGCAATCAAACTCCGCACATTTCAGCAAATCCATCCCTTTTGTAAAGTCATGTTTTTCAAAAAGCTCTTCGATGTAAAAAACATTGGAGCACACTTCATAGAGTATATCTCTACCCAAATCATCTACATGATTGTTGGCGTAATCCTCCGGCAACTTACTCTCAAAGCGTTTCCAGAATTTGTCCTGAGCAGCAGGATTTTGTTCAAAAAGTTCATACATAGCATCCAAAACAGATTTTGCATTTTCATAACAGTCAATATTTTCAAAAGTAATGTATCTATCTTTTGTGAGCATGAAGTTCCTTTTTAAATGAAAGTGCAATTTTCAAGCTAGATATGTTGGTATGTGGAAATGTTTCCACATACCAACAAGTCAAATTTTGACTAGCACACTCTATGCAACACCATTTTTAAAAGGATAATCCAATGAACCATCATGTTGTTTTAGAGAAGTTGTGTGCATGTGCAATAAAACATGCAACAGAGAGAATATGCAGTTTTGAAACAAAAGTAGAAGCCGAGGAACACGCTTACGAATGGGCTGATAGCTTGAACACTCTATTTTGTGGCAAACACGGTTTTGATGTTGTAGAAGTCGATGACAATTATGTCATTAGCGTAGAAGTAGGCGGTTTTATCGAGGCATGTGAAGTGTAAAATTACTTTCATATTTTATACTATGATATTAGCATATGGAATGAGGAAAAATATTTTAAATTTTGATTTTATGTATCCGTTAAGATACAATAGTGAAATATCTATTTAATTAAAGAGATTGGAGATATTCAAATAATTTAATCGCTTTTGATGCGGCACGTTATTTGGATTCTAAAGAGATGATAGCAGAGTATCTTTCACAAGTTTTGAGTGATGGCGATATGGACGAACTTTTGGTTGCCATTGGCAATATCGCAAAAGCGAAAGGAATGTCACAAATTGCCAAAGATACAGGGCTTGGTCGTGAGAGTTTATACAAAACTTTTACAGAAGGTTCGCAACCAAAGTTTGAAACGGTTATGAAAGTTCTTAACTCATTTGGTATAAAACTTCGGGCAACGGCGTAGGATATGTTGGCATGTGGAAGTGCTTGTGAGTCAAAAAACCTTTCAATGAAAAAAAATGATGAATAGCTTGGATTGTTACATTATCATAGGTTGAAAGATATGGCTTGTGCAGTTTTTAGTTAACACCGTAAATTTTTGGATGTTTTCTTTTGGAATTGTTTTGTGAAAAAATCAACATGATTTGTGTAAACTTCTTTGACAATTCCTTTTTCTTTATATTGTTTTAAATCAAATTGTATAGCACCTTTTGCAACTCCACATTTATATCTATCTCTAGGCTCTGTGCAATTTTGATAGCATACACAGTAAATAAAATTGTAATTATCTTTGGAAATATTTAATTCCGTAAATAATGCATCTAATTCACTTTTTCCATCTTCCAATTTACCTTTGATTTCTGTATTATTTATGATAGATGGTTTTTGATTTTTAAATTCTATACAGTATATATCAGCATTATCAATATAAAGTGCATCAAAAGATTTTGGTCGTTTATTAGAGTCAGGATACTTTATGCTAATTATTTGATCAAAATTTATAACCTCTTGACTTTCATCATTACACAAATAAACATGATTATAATCATCGAAGCTGGTTATTTTAAAAGTACTTTTATAAAGAAAGTATTCTCGAATAAACTGATTAATATCAGCCATTCAGCAAAGCCTCACTATCCATTTTTTCAAACTCTTCAAACGGTTCAGATAATTTATTGAAAATTTCAGCTAATGTTTTACTATTACTTTCTTCAATTTGTTCAATTTTACCATCGTTTGCAAGATAAAAATTTGACCGAACTTTTTCCAACTCACTATATCTTTGTAAAGCTTCTAGCATATATGGGCTATGCGAGTTTACTAAAACAGTTACTCCATTTTTAACTAATTGAACAATAATTTTTGCCATTGCAAGTTGCCATTTTGGGTGTAAATGAACTTCTGGTTCATCCAGAATTAAACATATTTTTTTATTGAGAAAACAATTTTCATTAAGTAGTTGTAATAGACCAAACGATTTAATTCCAAAAGCTGTATTTGCCATTTCCATTTTTAGGGCTTTAGCAGTCATATATTTGTAGAAAAAGAATTGACCGCTTTCTAGTTTAAATTCACCACTTATAATTTTCTGAATTTCATCTTGTATTTTAATTTGCATTTTAATAAGAGCATAAGGATTTTGTTTAGAAATTTTGTCAAATAAATCCCATATAATATAAGGGTATTTTATATCAAAATCAAGCTCATAATCAAATTTCTGTCTTTCTTTCATTTTTCCAATACTATTAAAAAAATCAACCATATCAAAAACAATTGGTGATTGAATGATAGTTGCATCAAAAAAACGATTGCCGCTATCATTTCCTCTCCTAAATGTTCTCACGAGATTTTTACCCATAATATCTGCGTAAGCTATCTCTTTTTTATTATCAAATAAAGCAATACTAGCTGCTGTTCCATTTAGTGCAACATTACCATCAAAGACTAAATTTAGCCTTATTGCTAAAATCTCTTTTGCTCGTTGTTGTGAAGCCTTTGTTCGTTCGACTATATTATCGGATTTAATCAATGCAAATAACGCTTTACCTAATGTACTCTTTCCTGTATCATTTTCACCAGCTATGACCGTGAGACCATCAATTTTTACATTAGCCTCTTGAATCATACCTATATTTTTAAGACGAAGTTCCATTTTGCGTTACCTTATAGTGTATAAATATTTGTATATGCGGATTATAGCGAAATCTAATTTCAGTCACTATTTCACTAAAACGCTAGAAATTACTTCATTAAAAATTTTCTCGTTTCATCCTCTCCCGAGGTGGAATCCATACAAAAACCAAAGCTTCATAAAAATCCACATGCCAAACAAAAATAAAAAAATGTAAACGCCATTCAGTCTTGGCATGTGGAATTAAAAAACATAACTAAAATCCCATAAAACAGCCACTTTCCCCCTTTCTCGAACAAAACTTGCAGTAGCACTTTTTATACAGCTCCAAAGGGGTATTTATGGTAAGTCGTGCAAAGATAAAAGAGCTTATGAACGAGAGTGCTTGTTCGCATAACAAAGAGAAGAAAAAAGGTGAGGGGTGTGACATGCCAAAACCCGGTATGGCGGCGGGTGGTTGTGCCTTTGACGGGGCGCAGATTTCACTTTTTCCTTATGCCGATGCTGTGCATTTGGTGCATGGTCCGCAGACTTGTCTGGGTGCTTCTTGGGAGACGCGTGAAACACTCAGCTCCTACTCTGGACGCAACCACACCGTGATGGGTTTTACCACGGGCATCACGACAAATGATGTTATTTTTGGCGGAGACAAACGCCTCTCTAGCTCTATCGATTACATTGTAGAACACTACGCTCCTGAGGCGATTTTCGTCTATTCTACCTGTGTTACGGCGATGGTTGGCGACGACATTGACATGACTTGTAAAGAAGCAAGTGAAAAACATGCCATTCCTGTTGTTCCCGTTCATGCTCCCGGATTTGTGGGCGGCAAAAACCTCGGTTCTCGCTTGGCTGGAGAAGCGGTTTTGGAGCATCTTATCGGCACAAAAGAGCCTGAGTTTACAACGCCTTACGACATCAATCTCATCGGCGATTACAATGTTACGGGCGATATGTGGGAGTATCTTCCTCTCTTTGAGAAAATCGGCATCCGAGTGCTTAGTTCACTCAGCGGAGATGGGCGTGTTGGCAACATCCGCACAGCTCATCGAGCAAAACTCAATGTTATAGTTTGTGCAAAATCACTCATCACTCTATGTCGTAAAATGCAAGAAAATTACGCTATTCCTTGGGTCTCCGTCTCCTTTTACGGCAAAAGAGATACAAGTTTTGCAATTATGGAAATCGTTCATGCGCTCGGCGATGAAACACTTATCCAAAAAGCAAAAGAGGTGATTGCCGAAGAAGAAGCAAAACTTGAAGAGAAACTTTTACCCTATAAAAAGTTGTTTGCAGGAAAAAAAGCCGTTCTCAACACGGGCGGAAACAAAGCATGGTCGATTGCTTCTGGGCTTCAAGATTTGGGCATAGAAGTTGTGGCGACTTCTGTGCGTAAATCGACCGCAGAGGACAAAGAAAAAGCAAGAGAATATCTAGGAGAGGAAGGCATTTTGATGATGGCTCCCGCTTCGGAGCAGTCCAAAATCATTGATGAAAAAAATGCAGATATTCTGCTCGCAGGCGGACGAAGTCTCTACACCGCCATCAAGAAAAAAATCTCTTTTATCGATGTAAATCAAGAGAAAAAAGTGAGTTACGGCGGATACAACGGACTGCTCAATCTTGCAGAAGATTTGAAATACGCTTTTTCCAATCCAGTCTTTGCAAATGTTTCCAAAAAAGCACCGTGGGAGGCACAATAATGGAAAATATACCAAAAATAGAGCTAAGCAAACACGAGCATAAACCGCTTCAAGTCAACCCCATAAAACTCTCTCAGCCGATGGGTGCGGCTTTGGCTTTTATGGGAATTAAAAACTGCATGCCGCTTATGCATGGCTCACAAGGGTGTGCTTCGTATGCAAAAGTTTTTTTTACCCGTCACTACAACGAGCCGATTCCTCTTTATAACACTTCTGTCGGCGATATTACCGCGATTTTGGACGGCGGAGATTACTCAATTTTAATGGCGATTGAGAACATTACAAAGAAAAACACTACGCTCAAACCGGAACTCATAGGGCTTTGCACAACGGGACTAACAGAGACAAAAGGCGACGATGTCCGCAATGTGGCAACGCATATAGAAATTCCCTACTGTTATGTCAACACGCCTGATTATGAGGGCGGAATGGAGAGCGGTTGGGCACTCACGGCAAAAGCACTCATCAAACAGCATACAAAAGCGACAACCTCGATACAAGCAAACAAACTTCTTTTACTTCCGCATGTCAGCATGCAACCCATAGAAGTAGAAAAAATTAAGGAGTTTTGCGAGAATTTTGGATTTGAGACTTACGCTTTGCCCGATTTATCGACCTCTTTGGATGGTTACTTGAGCCAGAACCAAGGCAAACTTGGAACGGGTGCGATAGGAATTGAAGAAATAAAAGAGCTAGGAACTTGTGCAACTGTTGTGAGCATCGGGTTATCTATGCAAATCGCAGCAAAAGCACTTTTGGAGAAAAATCCAAATATTTCACACCACCATTTTGACCACCTCATGGGTCAGCAAATGAGCGACAATTTTGTCGCAACATTGATGAAAATCCGACAAATAGAGCCAAAAGCATCCATAAAAAGATTCAGAGGAAGGCTTCAAGATGCTATGCTTGACACCCATTTTCTTATCGGTTCATCGCATTTTGTCATTACTGGTGAGCCTGACATGTGTGTTGGCATGTGCGAATTGCTTTGTAGCGTCGGAGGCACTGTTGATGCGGTAATTTCGACAGTTTACAGTAGTGTTTTGGAGAAGATTAGTGCAAAAAATGTCTTTGTCGGTGACCTCGAAGATGCAGTTCCTTACTTTGAAAATGCAGATTTGGTCATCAGCAACTACCATGCAGAACGATTATTGCACATACAAGAGAGACATACAGGATTGATTCTTAGAGGATTTCCAAACTACGAAGAGTTAGGAAATCAGCTTAAAAACGACCAGCTTTATGAGGGAAGTACCTACTTTCTTTTTGAAGTGGCAAATAAATTGAGAGAGGTAAAACATCATGGAAAACACAATTAAAGTAGCCTTTGCAACAAAAGATATGAAAACCGTTAATGCACACTTTGGCGGAGCGAAAGAGTTCGCGGTGTATAGAGTTTCAAAAGATGGTTTTGATTTGGATTCTATTATAAAAACAGATACGGAAAATTTAGAGGGTGATGATAAATCAGACTTCAAAGTAAAAGCACTCAAAGGTGTAGGTATTATGTATTGCGAATCTATCGGCGGAACTGCAGCTGCAAAGGTCATTCGTGGCGGTATCAACCCGATGAAAGTGCAAGAAGACAGCAAAATTGAAGATGTTTTACAAGACCTTGTAACCATGATAAACGGCAATCCTCCGCCTTGGGTAAAAAAAATAATGAATATAGAAACAACCGAAGATGTGCGTTTAGCACGCTGGGCATAGGGAAGAATTATGAGTGAAAAACTTGAAGCAAATGCATTTACTGAGGAGCTGATTCGTCAACTCAGAGCAGCCGATCAATTTGGCAACTGGTCAAAGATGAGTGATGAAGAGTTACTGATTAAAAAGTTCGTAAAAACCAAAGAGGATTTGAGAAGTATCCCTATTATCGCCGACATAGATGAGATGCTCATCGGTGAAATCAAGATGATGTTTAAAGCCATCGCGTTACAGTTTGAAAGAAAAACGGGTGTCATGTGTAATGTTGTTATGGAGATGAGCCATGAGGGTTTTGGGCGCTGCATCGTCTTTGCAGGTCGCATTATTTTGGTGGATAAATACTTCAAAGATGCACACCGTTTCGGGTTTCGCACCTTAGAGAAACTCTATGAAGAGGGGCAAAATTACCTCGATAAATCACATGAGGTATATGCGCAGTACCAACCTTGTATAAAAGAAAATAATTAGGAGAAAAGAATGGCAAATGTAGGAATTTTTGTAGGAAGCAGCGGCGGAGTTACGCTAGGAGCGGCAGAGAAGTTACAAGAGTTGTTTGAGGGTTCAGAATTAATTAATATGGAAGAGGATTATGACGGTTTAGAGCAGTTTGATGATTTTGATATTTTGCTTATCGGAAGTTCTACTTGGGGACAGGGCGACCCGCAGAGAGACTGGGTGGATGTTTTGTATGAGATGCAAAATGATGAACCGGATTTGAGCGGCAAAAAAGTTGCATTTTTTGGAGCCGGAGATCAGAAAACCCATGGAGAGCATTTTGTAAGTGCCTTGGCAAAAATGGAAGATGTGTTTAAAAAGTGCGGTGCAAAAACAGGTTTTGGCTATTGGCCGACTGAGAATTACAACTATAAGTTCTCTTTAGCGGAAAAAGAGGGTAAGTTTTGCGGACTCGCAATAGACGATATAAATCAGGGAGATTTCACTGAAAATAGAGTGATTTCTTGGGCAGAGCAACTCAAAAAAGAGATGGGGATAGAAGATGACTAGGCTTCAAGAGTTTGAAACACTCACAGATACGGAAGAGTTTTTTGATTTTTTTGATGTGGCGTATGATGAGAAATTAGTTTATGTCAAGCGCTTTCATATCATGAAAAAATATGGCGAAATGCTTCTTAAAGCAAAAGAACAGGATTTCGTAAGTGATGAGATAAAACTCAATTTTTACAAATTCGCACTTATCAGTGTCTATAAAAATTTTGAAAACGGCTACGCTCCATCTGCCGCAGATATATGGTCTATGTTTGATAAGCCATCTGCATGTGGCAGTTGTTCTACAGCTACGAGTTGCAATTCCGTTGAGGAGGTTTCTAGTGGAGTTCACGCATGCACAAGCCAACCAAGTCTCAGCTTCCACTAAAGACGAAATTCTTCCGGTTTTTCATTTGGGGCAGAGAGTCCGTATAACAAAACCTATCAAAAATGACGGCTCAAATCCGTTTTTTGAGCCAAATGCGATTTTAGTTCCAATTGGGGCTGAGGGATATGTGAAATTTATTGGCGATTGGCTTCAAGTGATTCGCATCTATGAGGTTCATTTTATAGAAGAAGGTGATACTTACGGGTGCCGCGAAGCGGAGCTTGAAGCGATTGATGATATTGACGGATATGATGAAGTAGAAGAAGAGTTGCAATGGATTCGTGAACATAATGCAGTAAAAGCAGCTCTAAAAAATCAACAAGTGCAATCCCAAAAAGAAGGAGAATAACCAAATTTTTGTGATTATGAGCAATGATTCAAATGTGTAGGGGTTATCTTTTGCAGTTTTGCCAAAGAAAGGAACAGGCGTCAAACAGACGTTTTCGTAATGTTTAGTCAGCTGTATGACTAAAAATAAAACAAAGGAAAAAACAATGACAACACGCGTAGAGATTATAAATGACTTTTTAGCAATAAATGTAATACCGGGAAAAACAATTCAAGAAATCGTTGAAGCTTCCGGAAGTGCGTTACCTTTTGGTTGCCGCGACGGTGAATGCGGTACATGTGTGGTAAGTATCGAATCGGGAATGGAGTTTTTGAGCGATGTAACAGACAAAGAAGTAACTGTTATGAAAATGTTAAATGAAACAAGCCCAAAAGCGCGTCTTTCATGCCAAATGAAAATTGTAAAACCAAACGGTGTTATCCGTCTTAAATACTAAAAATCTTGGGCATGTGGAATTTCTGCATGCCGAAACAATGCCACATTTCAATAAATCAATATACCTCAAATCAAAAATACTAGCTATTGTTTAATAAATATACAATAATATAGTATATTTATTAAACAATGAGTTTATAATTACTGTAAAAAAAGTTGATGCCATGAAACAAAATTTTAACTTCAAACAAAAACAGCTCCCTAGGCTCTCCATGCAGACTTGGTTGCCGCTTTTACAGTGTTCGCTGAGTGATTTGGAAAAACATATTCAGGTGATTACAAACGAGAACCCATGTTTAGAGGTAAAATCCGGTTTTGAAATTTCTGAAGGTTCATCTGAGAAATCACATTTTGCTTATTTAGAGTCGCAAAATCAAGTTTCAAACTCTTCAACCGACGATATAGAGTGGATGAGCGTATCGAAAGAGTCGCTCTATGAAAAGCTTGATTTTCAAATCTCTGCACCTCTTTTTCCGACACCAATCTCGCAAAAAATTGCCCGTCAGATTATCATGTATATTAACGAAGAGGGTTATTTTGACGGAGATATAAAAGAGATTGCCGAGCAGACCGGCACAAACGCTCATAAAGTCGAGCAGATTCGCCAACGGTTTGCATACCTTGAGCCTTCGGGCGTGGGTGCGGTGGATTATAAGGAATCATTTTTGTTTCAGTTGAATGATTATACGCTTGACGATGAGCTGAGTATTTTGATGAGTGCATTAATTATACAGTTTGAAAAAATCGAAAAGTTTATGAGCCATCCTAGAATCCATGACGCAAAAGAGGTACTCAAACATCTCAGAAATCCGCCTGCCGTAGCCTATATGGAAGAGGAAAGACAGATTTTGCCGGACATGTTTATAGAGTTTAAAAACAATGATTTTATTATCAAAATCAACCATGAATTTTATCCCGACTTGATGGTGCATCAAATTGACAAATATGACAACTTTGCAAAACAGAAGTTCAAAGAGGCGAGGGAGCTTGTTAAACTTCTAGATTTGCGAAAAGCGACACTCTACAACATCGGGATAATTCTCATAGAAAAACAATATACATTTTTTATGGGCGGAGAGCTGAAACCGCTTAGACTTCAAGATGTAGCCGATGAGCTAGGCTTTAACGAGTCCACAATTTCAAGAGCAATCAGCGATAAATACCTAGAGTGTGAGCATGGAGTTTTTGCGTTTAAAGATTTTTTCTCAAACTCCATCGGAGAAACTTCAACCTCTGAAATCAAGCATTTTATAGAGAGATTGGTTCAAAGCGAAGATAAAGAGAACCCATTTAGCGATAAATATCTGCATGAAAAAATTGAAGAGCGTTTTGGTCTGAAAATGGTTCGCCGCTCTATTGCAAAATACAGACAAGAGCTAGACATTCCACCCTTTAAAGAGCGAATATTTTTGTATAAACTAGCAACTTTATAAAAAAAGTCAGAAAATAAATATGTATGATATTATTGTAATATAATTTAACATGTCAAAATTTTGCTGAAGTAGTGCTTGTAACAAGAGAAAGTCTTGAGGAGAGGGTGTGAAAGATTTAAAAGTAGTGGTAGATGAAATATAAATTACTGCTGCTTTTATCTGTACAAACTTTGTATGCCGGTCAGTTTTCATTTTTGTGGTACAACGATGTCTTTGCCGGAAGAGATCGTCATTTTACAAACGGTGTCGGTGTGAGTTGGCTAGACAACACATTTGAGAACAAAGAAGATAACATTTCAAACGGTTATAGCGCTCTTATGTTTGATATTGCCAATGCGATTCCTCCTGTTACAATGGATGAATCGCGACAACATAATGCCGGCATAAGTTTGTATCAGATAACAATTACTCCTACCGATACACGAACATCTGTACCTCAACATGATGATATGGCATATGCCGGATATTTAGCATTAGCATCTTATCTGTTTGAATGGGACAGTACAAGTTTTGACGAACGCCGCATAGAGTTGGGTGTTGTTGGAGAAGAGTCCGGCGCGGAGTGGCTGCAAACTACAACACATAAAATAATCGGCAATACACAACCTAAAGGTTGGGGCACACAAATAGGGACAGAATTGACGATAAATGTACTTTTACGTCATGGTCAAAAAAGCTGGCAGCACCACTATGAGAATGGATTGAATGCAGATTTATTTACACATTTCGGTATTCAGGTCGGTAATTTTATAACAGATGCTTTTGCCGGAACAATTTTTCGTGTTGGTGAAAATTACATAGAAAATTTTAATGTCAATTACCCCTATCTTAAAGAGGAAGCTTCTCTGTTGCAATCGTACAAAAAACATGAGGGCATCGGCTGGTCTTGTGATGTCGGAATAAATGGCGAAGTGTTGGGCTACTCTTATATCTTAGATAGAAGCAAAAAAGAGGGGTATCAGGTGAATAAAAGTGGGTTCAGTGCCGCTCTTTATACGGGAGCCAGCTTGTACTATGAGGGGCAAAAATTAACATTCTTTTATCAATCACAACCCTCTTATATTGAAGGAAAAAATGAGATAGACACAATCGGAGGTTTTAAGTTTACCTATCAATTCTGAGCGAATAGATAGGCTTTCGGTATAGCCCTCTCAGCATGCTTACGCTAAAATCTGCCAATTTTTATAAATAGGGTTTGGCAAATTATGGGCGAAGAGCAGAAAAAACAGTTAGAACAGTAACTTTGGAACATAGCAAACACGCTCAGAGGAAAGATGGACGCGGATGAGTTTCGTGATTACATTTTGGGCTTTATCTTCTACAAATATCTCTCCGAAAAAATCGAAAATTATGCAAACGACCTTTTGGACGGTGATAATATAAACTACACTCAAATTGACGAAAACAGCGAAGAGGGCAAAGAGATGTTAAACGACATCAAAGAAGATGCCATCGACTCACTCGGCTATTTTTTAAAACCCTCAGAGCTTTTCTCGGCGGTTGCAAAAAGAGGCAATTCCGACAAAAACAACTTCATCCTTGAAGACCTCACAGGCATTTTAAGAAACATCGAACAAAGCACAATGGGGCATGAGAGCGAAGATGATTTTGAACATCTTTTTGAAGACCTCGACCTCACAAGCACAAAGCTAGGAAAAACGGAGGAGCAAAAAAACACTCTCATCGCAAAAGTTCTCTCCCATCTTGACAACATCAACTTTGAACTCAAAAATCATGACAGAGATGTTTTGGGCGATGCGTATGAGTACCTCATTGCTCAGTTTGCCTCAGGTGCTGGGAAAAAAGCGGGAGAGTTTTACACTCCGCAACAAGTTTCAAAAATATTGGCAAAACTTGTAACCAATAAAAAATCAAAACTCAAATCTGTTTACGACCCGACATGCGGAAGTGGCTCACTCTTGTTACGCGTTGCCAAAGAGGTGGAAGATGTAAGCAACTTTTACGGTCAGGAGCTTAACCGCACCACTTACAACTTGGCTCGCATGAACATGATTATGCACGATGTTCACTACCGCAAGTTTAACATCCGCCAAGAGGACACGCTCGAAAACCCACAACACATGGATGACAAATTTGAAGCCATCGTAGCGAATCCTCCTTTTTCGGCAAACTGGTCGGCAAATCCGCTTCACATGAGTGATGATAGATTTTCTCAGTACGGCAAGCTTGCACCTTCAAGCAAAGCGGATTTTGCTTTTGTGCAACACATGATTTACCATTTGGACGACAACGGCACGATGGCGGTTGTACTTCCGCATGGCGTACTTTTTCGTGGAGGGGCTGAGGGGCACATACGAGCGTACCTCATAGAGGACAAAAACTATCTTGACGCTGTTATCGGTCTGCCTGCAAATATCTTTTATGGAACGAGCATCCCGACTTGTATTTTGGTTTTTAAAAAGTGTAGAGAAGATAGTGGAAGAGTGCTTTTTATAGATGCAAGCAACGAGTTCGACAAAGCCAAAAACCAAAATATTCTCACGGATGAGCATGTAACAAAAATCATAGAAACCTACAAAAACCGCACAGAGCTTGAGAAATACTCTCACAATGCAAGTTTAGAGGAGATAAAAGAGAATGACTACAACCTAAACATTCCGCGTTATGTCGATACTTTTGAAGAAGAGAATGCGATAGATTTAGATGCAGTTTCAAGTGAGCTTCAAGCCCTAGAGGTGGAGATGAAACTCACAGACGAAAGCATCGCTAAGTTTTGTGCAGAGCTTAACATCTCTACGCCGTTTTAGAATGAGTGCCAAGATGAATGTACCAAAGTTGCGGTTTTGCGAGTTTAGTGGGGAGTGGAGCTTCAATACTCTTGATAATTTGACAGATGTATTAAGATGTGGAATCGCTGCAACTCCTGAATATGTTGATGAAGGTATTATATTTTTATCTTCACAAAATGTCACTTCAGATGGAAAGTTGTCGTTGCATAAATACAGTTATATTACGAAAGAACACTATGAAAAAATCAGTAAAAACAACAAATTATTAAAAGGAGATATCCTTTATAGTAGGGTTGGAGCAGGATATGGAAATGCAACAATATTTCCGCATGAAGGTGATTACGGTGTTTATGTGAGCTTAACACACATAAGAGCAAATAATTTTTTAAGTAATAGTTTTTTAACATTTGTATTAAATGCTCCTATTGGTAAAAAACAAGCTAGTAATGGTGTTTTCCAAGGAGGGGGAGTTCCTAATCTAAATGTTAAAATTGTAGAAAAATTTAAGATAAATTTTCCCTCCAAACCAGAACAAGAAAAAATCGCCTCTTTTTTGACTTCTGTGGATACAAAAATAGGGCAACTTACAAAAAAGAAAGCACTCCTTGAGCAGTATAAAAAAGGTGTGATGCAAAAAATATTTGCACAAGAAATACGATTTCGTCCCTTCCTCTCGCTCCCAAGCTCCAGCTTGGGAGTGGATACCCAAGTATGCATTCCCAATGAGGACATTGGGAACGAGAAAAGCGAATACCCTGAGTGGGTTGAGAAGAAGTTAGGGGAAGTTGCAAAAAGAAAAACTACAAAAAATAAAGAATGTAATACGAATGTACTTACAATTTCTGCTCAACTTGGATTAATAAGTCAATTAGAGTTTTTTAATAAATCAGTTTCAGCAAAAGATGTTACAGGATATTATCTTTTGGAAAAAGGTGATTTCGCATACAATAAAAGTTATTCTAATGGCTATCCAATGGGGGCTATTAAATCTTTAAAAAGATACGATAAGGGTGTAGTGTCAACATTGTATATTTGCTTTTCTTTTGATAAGTATATTAATTTATCGTTCATGGAACAATATTTTGAGACAGGTATTCAGAATAAAGAAATTGAAAAAGTAGCACAAGAAGGAGCTCGAAATCACGGATTACTAAATATTGGATTAGAAGATTTTTTTAGTATTAAAATCCACATTCCAACCCTAAAAGAACAAACAAAAATAGCAAACTTCCTCTTATCCTTAGACTCAAAACTCTTACATGTAGAAAAACAACTAAACTCCACAAAACAGTTCAAAAAAGCACTCTTGCAACAGATGTTTGTGTAAAAATGATAAAATCATACAAAAGGAGTCACTATGTTAGCCATTCAAATAGATAATAAAGAGTTAGAACAGACTTTGTTTTCTCAGTTTAAAACACCGGAAAAAATAAAAGAGTATTTTTATAAATTGGTTGAAGAAGATTTAGAAAATAGGGAGTTTGCCAATATGCTTCAAAAGAGTGAAGAAAAAGATTATGTTGCTAGAGATGATGTGTTTAAAGCTTTAGATAACATCTAATGAAAGTAAATTATGAGAAAAATTTTCTAAAAGATATTCAAAAACTTGATGATAAAAACATAGCTACAAAGTTAAAATCTAAACTTTTGGAGTTTGAAAGTTGTGACAATTTATCGGAGTTTGCAAATATAAAAAAACTCAAAGGATATGAAGTTTACTATCGTCTAAAGATAGGAAATTACCGTTTTGGATTTAGATATGAAGATGATGTTTTGAGCATTATTCGTTTTTTGCATCGAAGAGATATTTATAGGCTGTTCCCATGAGCAAACAAAACGCAGTTTCTTTAGAAAGCGAAGCGATACTAGAAGAAAACCTAGTCAAACAACTTGTAAATTTAGAGTACGAAAAAATTACCATCAAAGATGACACGGCACTCGAAGCCAACCTGAAGGCGCAACTCGAAAAACATAATAATTTTAGCATGAGCCAGAGTGAATTTAAAAAAGTGCTAAACCACATAAATAAAGGTTCAGTATTTGAAAAAGCAAAGATTTTAAGAGATAAATTTGTTTTATCGTTAGATGACGGAACAACTAAATACATCGAATTTTTAGACTCGGAACACTGGTGTCAAAACCTTTTTCAAGTCACGCAACAAGTCACCGTGGACGGCGTTTATAAAAACCGTTACGATGTGACACTTCTTATAAACGGTTTGCCTCTTGTGCAGATAGAACTCAAACGCAGAGGCTTGGAACTCAAAGAGGCTTTTAACCAAATCAACCGCTACCAAAGACACTCGTATGGCTCAAACAATGCTCTGTTTAACTATGTACAGATATTTATTATTAGTAATGGGGTAAACACCAAATACTACTCAAACAATCGTAAGCAATCATTTAAGCAGACTTTTTTTTGGGCGGATGATAAGAATAAAAACATAACAAATATTGAAGAGTTTACAAATGTGTTTTTGGAGCGATGCCATGTCTCAAAGATGATTTGTAAATATATTGTTTTAGCGACCGTGCCAAAAATACTTATGATTTTACGACCTTACCAGTTTCATGCCACGGAAGCCATCATTGAGCGAGTAGAAAACAGTGATAAAAACGGTTACATCTGGCACACAACGGGAAGCGGAAAAACTCTTACCTCTTTTAAAACCGCACAAATTTTGATGAAACTTCCCCATGTCGAAAAGGTGGTGTTTGTAGTCGATAGAAAAGACCTTGATTACCAAACCAACAAGGAGTTTAACAGCTTTAGCAATGGCTCAGTCGATGGAACCGACAACACAAACGCACTTGTCAAACAGCTTGGCGATGATACGAAACTCATTGTTACAACCATTCAAAAGCTAAACTCCGCCATAAGCAAAAAACACTACTTGCAGATGATGGAAAAACTTAGAGATAAGCATATTGTTTTTATCTTTGATGAGTGCCATAGAAGCCAGTTTGGAGAGACGCATTTAGCTATTACGAAGTTTTTTAATAAGTATCAGATGATAGGGTTTACGGGTACGCCTATCTTTGTTGAAAACGCAACGGGCAATAAACTCGGCAAACGCACCACAACGGAGCTTTTTGATGCACCTTTGCATAAATATGTGATTATGGACGCTATCGGGGATGACAATGTTTTGAAGTTTTCGGTCGAGTATGTAGGCAGATACAAAGAAAAAGAGGGAAGTGCAACAAATATCGACATAGATGTAGAAGAGATTGATACCAAAGAGCTTTTAGAGAGTCCCCGTAGGCTAGAAAAGATAACCGACTATATTATTGCAAACCATCCGCGAAAAACGCATAACAAAGAGTTTACGGCGATGATGTGCGTGAGTGGCATTGAGACACTTACAAAATACTACGACCTTTTTAAAAGTAAAAAACATAATCTCAAAATAGCTACCATTTTTTCCTACAGTGCAAACGAAGAAGACAAAGATGCAAACGGCGTTTCTGAGTTAGATGAAGCAGACGGTGCAAATGTGGACGAAGCACACATCAACCAACACAGCCGTGACAAGCTAGAGAGCTACATAAGCGATTACAACGCCATGTTTGGGACAAAGTTTAGCACGAAAGATTCGCAGAATTTTTATAACTACTACAATGACATTTCTAAAAAAGTAAAAAATAGAGAGATAGATATACTTTTGGTGGTCAATATGTTCTTAACAGGTTTTGACTCTCCAAGCCTCAACACCCTCTATGTCGATAAAAACCTCAAATACCACGGACTTGTTCAAGCCTTCTCAAGAACAAACAGAATACTAAATGAGAAAAAATCGCAGGGGAATATTGTCTGTTTTAGAAATCTCAAAAAGAATACGGATGATGCGATAGCCCTTTTTTCAAATATAAATGCCAAAGATATTATTTTGATGCAGCCGTATGAGGAGTATGTGGCAAAGTTTAATGAGGCGTTTTTAACATTAATGCAAATAGCTCCAAGTGTTGCAAGCGTGGATGAACTTATGGCTCAGGGGAGAGTTAGAGTTTGTAAGAGCTTTTCGTGAGATTATGAGAGGCAAAAATATTCTTGAGGGGTTTAGTAATTTTAAGTGGTCTGATTTGTCTATGCATGTACAAGAGTTTGAGGATTATAAAAGCAAATATCTTGATTTATATGAAATTATCAAACCGACACAAACAAAAGAAAAAGTTTCTATTCTCGAAGATGTGGACTTTGAATTAGAGCTGATTATGGTTGATGAGATAAATGTGTCCTATATTTTAAAACTACTTTCCCGTTATAAAGATGCAGACGAAACAGAGAAAGAGAGCCAAAAAAATAATATTTTAAACATCATAAGCGGACAGGTGAATCTCAGAAGCAAAAAAGAGTTGATAGAGAAGTTTATCAATGAGAACATGCAAGGCATCAGCGACTCGGACAACATAGAAAATGAGTTTGAGAAGTTTTGGGAAGTTGAAAAGGAACTGGCGTATGACGCACTCTGCAGAGATGAAAACTTGATATGCGATGAGGTAAAAAAAGTTGTGGATACCTACATCTACGAAGAGAGGATACCTCTAAAAGACGATGTCGCAAAGACTTTGAGAGTAAAACCAAAACTGCTTGAGAGAAAAGTAATCATCCCAAGAGTGTTGGATAAAATAGTAAAGTTTGTTGATAAGTTTTATGATTTGTAAAACTCACTTTTAGATCCAAGGCAAAACCTCGGCAACTAAAAGCGAAAACAAATTTTTAGCTCGCCGGAGTGTCTATATTTGTAAAGCAGCTATCGTAATTGCTTTTTTTCTTGCTAACGAGAGACTGCGTAAGCGCTGCTTCGTTTTTTTCACCTGTGCGGATTCTCTCAACTTCAAGCACTTTTATTACCCACATTTTACCTGCTCCATGTCCTAAATCTTGCGTGTTAGCTCTGATTGCCTCTTTTGCACTCTCTTTGAACGCATCGTTTGAGAGAATAATCTCTATTTTTACCTTCGGGTCTAAATCGGGAGTTTCTCCCTCTTCTATGAAACCGATTCCGCCTTTTCCGACAACATCTATAACTGTTATTCCCTCGATTTTTCTCTCACAGAGGTCATGTAAGACATCATTAAGACAAACTTTGTTAAATATTGCAGTGAGTTGATACATGGTAATCCTTTTAGAACTTAATTTAAAAAGTTCTGTGCAAGTTTTATTCTAGCAGAGGCTTTTGCATGACAATTTTGTCGTTATTTTTTAGTTTGATGCCCGTCGCTGTCACACGCACTCTTTTATATGTAAAATCTTTTCTCGCTTCACCTTTTCCTAAGCTAAAATATACATCACAAAAACAACTATCAAAATTTTTAGTTCATCCAATAATCGCATTATTTTTCACATTATTGTATACTTGATTTTTATTGGCATGTAGAAATTTTATGAAGTTGTAATTGAAGTAGATATTTCAGCTTGGGAGAGGATGGAACTAGTAAAACGATGTTAAAGTTTGTATAAATATTGAAAAAGCTATTATTCTTGCTATTTAAAAAAGCGGTTATTTATGAAAAAGTTAATTGAGTTATTTTATAAGGTTTAAAATGTTTGAAATGTTTGAAAAATACAAAATTTTTTTTGAAAAATACATTTCACTCAATTTTATTGAGTGGAGTCTTTTAAAATCAAAATTGCAAGTGGTAAACTACCAAAAAGGGGATATTATTCTCCGTTTTGGTAGTGTATGCCCCCAATTATTTTTTATTAATAGTGGACTTGCGCGAGGGTATTTGATTGATGAGCAGGGGAAAGATTACACATGGGGACTCTTTTTTAATGATGCCAATGCACAAATGCACAATATATTTGTGACTGACTATGATAGCTTTTTGCATCAACAACCTTCTCAAATCGAGATAGAGGCACTCGAAGAGTGCGAGTTGCTTTCAATCGACCATAGAGATCTCCAATATTTATATAACAAACTTAAAAAAGGCGAACGATTTGGAAGGCTGATGGCAGAATCAGCGTATTCATATCTACACCGTTATATTATTGATCGACAAACAAAATCGGCATCACAGCGTTTTAAAGAATTTGTCGAAAGAAATCCCCATCTTCTTGATAAAGTACCACAATATCATATCGCCACTTTCTTAGGAATAACGCCTCAACATCTTAGCCGCCTTAAAAAAGAGTATAAAATTAACAAATGTGAATGACAAACACTTTTTTATTTTGTAATATGCTACAAAATACATAAAAGGTTCGATTGTGAAGCGACTAGTTTTTTTTTCTTTTGTTTTTCCACTTATTGTACTTGCCTCTGATATTGATGTTAATATAGTCAATATTAAAAATTTAATCGGCAAACTTTATGTCGGTTTATATACCTCTGAAGATACTTTTGCTATTGTAGGAAAAGCCTATCAAAGTGAAGTAATGAATACCGCGGCTAGTATCAAATATACATTTAAAAATATTCCCGACGGTATTTATGCAATTGCGCTTTTTCATGATGAAAATCAAAACGCAAAATTGGATGAAAATATGTTAGGCATTCCCAAAGAAGGGTTTGGATTTTCAAATAATCCAAAAGCAACTTTTTCTGAACCAACATTTGATGAAGCAAAATTCGTCTTGAAAAATTTAAAAAATCTTTATATTGAGGTGCAGTACAAATGAAAACAATTACTATTATAGGGGCTGGTCTTGGCGGACTTACATCCGGGGCATTACTTGCTAAAGCCGGGTATAAAGTAACCGTATTGGAGCAACACTCTATCGTCGGAGGGTGTGCAACAGTTTTTAAACGAGGCAATTTTATATGTGAAGTAGGGCTACATGAACTCGATAATGTTTATAATGATCCGATAAAAAAGGAGATTTTTGAAACATTAGGTATTTATAATCATGTCGAGTTCGTTCCCTCGCGTGAATTTTTTAGAATTAAAACGGATTTAATAGATTTTACGATGCCGCATGATAAAGATGAGGCGGTTGAAAAATTAGTATTAAAGTATCCCAAAGAACGGGAAGCCATTCAACACTATTTTGAGTTAATCGGTAAGATTTCGGATGAGTTTATAAAATTACAAAGTATCAAATCGTGGCAGTATTTAGTATTTCCGTTCGTATTTAGGACTATTGCAAAATATAAAAATCATTCTGTTAAAGAGGTGATGAATCAACTTTTTGTCAGTGAAGAATTAAAGCTGATTCTAAATGCAAATGTTGGTTACTATCACGATAAAATCGGTGATTTTAGTTTTTTATTCCACAGTATCGCCCAAAACTCTTATTATAGTGGCGGAAGTTGGTATATCAAAGGGGGGAGTCAAAATCTTTCTGATTATTTAGCGTCTATTATCAAAAACAATGGGGGAGAAATCATTACCAAAGCAGAGGTAATGGAAATTCGACACACTAAGAAAAATGTAGCTTCAGTCGTTTATATCTATAAAAAGAAGCAAATTGAGCTCAAGAATGATATGGTTATATCTAATATATCACCACAATCTACCTATACGCTTGCTAACATGCCATACAGTGAGAGAAAAAACATTGCCTCATCTTATTTTGTCATTTATATTGGGTTTAACAAGAATCTCAAAAAGTTGTATGGTGAAAAATCATATTCTCAGTTTTATTTTACTGCTAATACGCTCGAGGAATACGACCTAAATATTACTCAAGATATTACAAAAAGAGGTTTTGTATTTGTCGATTATTCCCAGATTGATGCGGGACTGTGCAATGAAGATAAAAGCTATGGTGCTGTTTGTACAAGTGATTTTTTAGCAAACTGGGAAAATCTATCTGAAGAAGAGTATAAAAACAAAAAGCAAGAGGTATTGCAAAGTTATTTAAATATATTGGAAAAGGAGTATCCTAATATAGGTGAGCATATTTCTTTTGCTGAAATCGGAACGCCAAAAACGATAAAAAGATATATCAGAACACAAAACGGTACCCCCAATGGATTTGCACCGACGGCATCACAATTTTTTAGAATTCCACAACTAAAGTCAAATCAGTTTAACAATCTTTATTTTACCGGAGCATGGATATTAGGCGGCGGATTTACTAGTGCTATAATATCAGGAAAAATGTGTGCGGAAAAAATTTGGAAATAAAAATAATGAATACAATAATAAAGCTTGAAGAATTTGGATTAATGTTGTTAGGATGCGGGGGCAAGGGGCATAAAACCCCCTGTTCATAAGTTCTTGGAGGACAAAAAAAGGTCAGAGGCTCATGACTTCCTCCGACCTTAATTTGCCGCTCCAATAAACTTACGAACAGTTATAATCACGAAGAAATTGTATCATCTTTTATAAAATTTTAATCAAAGTATGCATTCCACCTCAGGAGAGGATGGAACGAGTTTGAACAGCCATAAAAATTTTCAACCCATCTAATCATCACATTTAAATAACAACCTTTAAAAATTCGCAACAAGAACAAAAATTGCAATAGCTTCATTAAAGATTTAGATTACAAAAGTGAGGGTTCTATGGCGAGAGATAGTTTAATCGGTGGTGCACTTTGGGAAGAGTACTCACAAGAAGTACAAAGAAGAATGAATCTCCCAACCAACATGGGCGAAATAACCGAAGCACAAAAAGGCGATAATGAGCTGATTATTGCGGATTTTGGTGCGGAGAGTTGTGGCGATGCTGTGCGTCTTTATTGGCTTATCGATCCAAAAACGGACACGATTGTAAGTAGTAAGTTTAAAAGTTTCGGTTGCGGAACTGCCATAGCATCTTCAGACATGATGGCGGAGCTTTGTATGAGCAAAACTGTCGATGAAGCCCTCAAAATAACAAACATAGATGTAGAAAAAGCGCTCCGTGATGAGCCGGATATTCCCGCAGTTCCGGGGCAAAAGATGCACTGTTCCGTTATGGCGTACGATGTTATCAAAAAAGCGGCTTCTATGTATAAAGGCGTTGACATGGAGAGTTTGGAGAGTGAATTTATCATCTGTGAGTGTGCCCGTGTCTCTCAAGATACGCTCATGGAAGTGATAAAACTCAATAAACTCACAACGCTTGAGGAGATTACCGACTATACCAAGGCGGGCGGTTTTTGTAAATCATGCATCAAACCCGGTGGACATGAGAGAAAAGATATCTATTTGATAGACTTGCTTTTAGAGGTCAAAGAGGCAAAAGAAGCAGAAGATAAAAGCCGTAAAATCATCGAAGCAAAAGGGGACGGCACATTTTTATCTATGAGCTTAGTGCAAAAAATCAAAGCGGTAGAATCTATTTTGGAAGAGTATATTCGCCCGACGCTCAAAGCCGATGGCGGGAATGTCGAGTTGATTGATATTAAAGATAACGGCGATGTTTTTGAAGTGCTTATTAAATATCAGGGCGAGTGCATGAGCTGCTCTATGAACACGACAACAACGCTTGCAGGAATCGAAGATATGCTCAAGTTCAAACTCAAAGCTCCATTAAAAGTGATAGTGACATAATGAAAACTTACGCAACCAAAGAGGGAACTTTTGGTTATTTAAAACAGTTTCCTAAATATAGCAAGGATTTTTACCGTTTTGACGGCGATGTTTTTGTCTCTTCGCTAGGGCTTGGCACATTCCGCAAAGAGCCCTACCGTGAAGAGAACTATGTCGTGAACTATAAAGAGTCTGTAAAAACGGCACTCTTAAATGGGATGAATCTCATCGATACGGCTATAAATTATCGTTACCAAATAAGCGAGCGAGAAATCGGTGAGGCTCTTTTTGAGTTGTTTGAGGAAAAAAAAGTTTCAAGAGAGCAGGTTGTTGTGACTTCAAAAGCAGGTTTTTTGCCTCTTGACTTCCCGTTTCCCCAAAACCCGTACAAATGGATTGAAGAGAATGTTTTAAATAACGGACTTGCTACAAAAGAGGAGATTGTTGTTGATCAGCACTGTTTAGCGCCTGCGTATTTGCGTTGGAGTGTGGAGCAGTCGCTTATAAATTTACAACTTGAAACTCTTGATATTCTATTTTTGCATAACCCTGAGATGCAACTCGGATACATTGATTATAAAACGCTCAAAAAACGAATAAAAAAAGCGTTTGAACTCTTTGAAAAACTTGTAAAAGAGGGAAAAATACGCCACTACGGAATAGCATGTTGGAATGGATTTTTGTATGATGAGACGCATACGGAGTATATTTCACTCAAAGATATGGTCGAGATTGCCGTGGAAGTGGGCGGTAAAGAGCATCATTTTAAATATATCCAATCGCCTTACAACATAGCAAAATCAGACGCCTATAATCTCTCCAACCAAAAAGCTCCTGATGGAAAATACTATACTTTAATGCAGGCAGTGCAAGGATTCGGACTCAAAATGATGGCTTCATCCGCGCTCCTTCAGGCAAATATTTTTCAGAAAAAGTTTGATGCAAAAGTGGGTGAACTCCTAGGCACAAATGAGCTCAATGATGTTGCATCCGCTTTGCAGTTTGCAAGAATGGGAAATGTCGTGAGTGCTCTTTTTGGTGCGGTAAACCCTCAACATGTGGAAGATAATTTGATGTTGGCGTACATACCAAATAGCAAAAAAGAGAATCTGACACAATTGTTCGGTGCAAAAAATGTTGTATGACATTATTGTAGTAGGGAGTGGAATCTCAGGGCTTTATGCGGCACTTTATGCAAAAAAATCGGGACAAAATGTAGCAGTCCTTACAAAAGGAAATCCATTCCGCTCCAACTCTGCTGTTGCTTCGGGCGGAATCAATGCGGTTTTAAACTTGACACAAAATGATTCTGTATCACGCCACATGAAAGATACGGTGGACGGCGCGGACGGATTATCACATCTTAGAAATATTGAGGGCATGTGCAAAGAGGCGCCTAATATTATCGCCGAACTTAGAGAGATGGGTGTAGCGTTTGATGCAGATGAAAGCGGAAATCTGCATCAACGACCTTTTGGCGGCTCCTATGCAAACCGTACATGTTACATAGCCGATAAAACGGGTGCGTCTATCATCCAAACACTCTTTTTACAGTGCCGTGACGCGGGTGTGCATATACTTTCCAATCATCAGTTTTTAAATATCACGAAATACAAAGGGAAACTCTCCGGTGTAACAGTTCTGAGACGACACAATTCACAGGTTATAGCACTCGCATGTAAGTCTTTGGTGCTTGCAGGTGGCGGATACGCTGGGATTTTTCGCGGTCACAGTACAAATTCGCAAGAGAGTTCAGGGGATGTCATCGCTGCCGCTCTTCGGGCTAACATGCGTTTGAGCAACATGGAATTTGTCCAGTTTCATCCGACAACTTTGGCACAAAGCGGAGCGCTCATCAGCGAAGCGGCACGGGGCGAGGGCGGATATTTGGTCGATGAAAATGGAGAGAGATTTACGGATGAACTTCAAACCAGAGATAAACTCTCTCGTGAAATTGTAAGCCACATGCTCAAAGGGCATAAAGTTTATCTGGATGTACGCCATTTAGGCGAAGAGACGATAGAAGCAAAACTGCCGTCCGCCAGAAAATTGGCTCTGGGCTCGGCGGGAATAGACCTTGTAACCGAACTGCTAGAGATTACTCCCTCGGCGCATTACAGCATCGGCGGCATCTGGGTCAGGGAAGATACATCGACCGACATGCCTTTTGTCTTTGCATGCGGAGAGTGTGCGGTGACAGGGGTACATGGAGCAAACAGATTAGGAGGTAATTCGCTTCTTGAAGGAGCATATTTCGGACGCACGGCGGGGATAGAAGCGGCAAAAAAAGCCAAAAAAAGAGATTTTCAGCCGATTGATTATGCCTATGTCAATAGAGAGATGCGTCGTGTTGATAGGATTCTTAACGGCGAGAGCCTCTTCAACATGAACTCTATGCGTAGAAATCTAGGTGAATCACTTTTTAAAAATGCAGGTGTTTTTAGAGACGAAAATTCGCTCTCTAGCGCGCTGGAGTACACACACTATCTGATGAAAAAAGAGTACGGCATGCACTGTGTCAGCAAAGAGCTTCACAACAATGTCGAACTTTCATCGATACTGGAGTTCAAAAATGCGATGCTGATTGCAGAGGCGATGATACTGAGTGCTCTTGCAAGAAAAGAGAGCAGGGGCGTTCATTTCCGAAGTGATTACCCAAACAAAGACGATAGTAAATTTGACGATGCTTCCTACTTAGAACAGCTGAGTCCTAGCTACTTCACTGTTTCGTTTGACAGTGCCATGCATAATAATATATGGCACAAACTCAAAAAAATGTTTTATTTTAATTGAAATCTGCCTCAAAGGGGCAAACTTTTACGAGAAATCATTTAGTGATTTCCATGTATCAGGCTTTAGCCTAGAAGTGCCATAGCGGCTAGCGTAGTAAAATGGACTTGTTCATTTTGCGTTTTATATAAATAGAAAGTAAAAGGATTACAAATGGCAACAATAATGTTACGAGAAAACGAGAAAGGGCAGGTGCTTTTTTACCTTGCAAAAAGAGATATGGAGGAGATAATCGTATCTCTTGAGTTCGACACGGATGAAAAATGGGGCGGCAATGTTGAGCTGACAAACGGTGATGTCTGGAACATTAAACCCGGTGTAAAAAAACTTCCCGATGAGATAGTTGCAACGATTGTATCAAGAGGGGAACACTAGAATTTTTACAAGCCATGCTTTTTTCTTTGGAAGCATGGCTTGCCTTCAGTTCGAAAATCCACATGCCCTTACAGCTTATGCAAAAATCCTTATGAAAATATTTTTTGTAAAAAGATGCTTTTTATTTTTTAACAAGTATAATCAACCGTTATTATATTTTATTTTAAAGGGCAGATATGAACGAAAGAATAGTGATTAATCTTGAACAAACCGATACAAAAGCATATAAAACTGCAAATCTTATACAGGCGAATGCACAAGAAAGTTTTGAAAAACTCATAAAAAAAGTTCTAAGTGATATTAAAACAAGCAAATGTGGAGAAGAAGATTGTAAGGATAAAAACAAAAATACAATTGATAGGGTTCATAATACTATTTTGATTAATGGTAAAAGAGGTATGGGCAAAACTTCATTTATTCTTAGTGTTGAAGATGCAAAAAAAAGTGATTCTGAAGAAAAAATTTTAAAAAATATTTGTTCATTAGGTATTATTGATCCAACATTGATTGAGACGAAAGAACATGTTCTTTTAAATATTATTACACTTATAAAAGACAGAATAGAAGACTTTATTAAATGCGAAAAATGTGATGATAAGAGTATAAAGTACAAAGCTTGGAAAGAGAGCCTTAAAAAACTTGCAGGCGGATTGAGTATGCTTGACGGTGTCGGTTCTAACCATTTAAATGATGGTATGTGGGACTCACAGGAACTTATTTTGGAAAAAGGTCTTTCCAATGCAAAACAAGGAGTGGATTTAGAAAAAAACTTTCATATATTTATAGATGAAAGTTTGAAAATTATTGAAAAAGAAGCTTTCTTTTTAATTTTAGATGATATTGATACTTCACTTGATAAAGGTACCGCTATTCTTGAAACACTTCGTAAGTATCTTACTTCTCGTAAACTTATTATTGCGATGCTGGGTGATATTGATTTGTATTCTACACTTGTGAGACAGCTTCAATGGGAAAAGATGGATCCTAAAAAGACTTTAAAAGATTACGAGGGAACAGAAAAATATTTAGGGCAAATTGAGCATTTAGAAGAGCAGTATTTAACTAAAGTTTTGAAGCCTGAAAATAGAATTGATCTTAAAAATCTTTTCGAATTAAAAGATGAATGGTTGATTGTTAAAGAACATTCAGACCTATTAGAAAAGAATAGAAATGATAAATTGGGTGAAGAGTCTCAAAATAAATTAGATGATTTTGAAAAAAATAAGAAAAAAAGATTACAAGTAGAATTTGAAAGTCTCAAAGAGCCTCAAGAACTAGAAAAATGTGTTATTGATATGATAGAAAAGATTTACCTTACACAAAATAGTAGTTATACACAATATTATGAACGTACATTGTTGACACAGTCAACGAGATCTGTTATTCAGTTCCTTCAAGTTTGGCATCCAGAAAAAGGGCTGAGTCCAGATTTAATAGATAGATTTCGACATACTTTTTATACAACGCTAAAAAAGAAATTGGGAACATATAGTTTAGTAGAATTACCAAATAGAGAAAAGTTCTTAAATCTGCTTGCAGTATATATTTTAAATGAGAATTTTAGTAAAGAGAATCATTTAAAATTAACACCAAACTTTGCGAAGGATGATGATAATATAACAATGCTCTATCTAAATATGATGGCAAATCATCTTTTAGAACCTCAGGATTATTTATCATATTTTATTAAAGTTGGTTATGCTTATGAAGGGTATGAGAAGATTGAACTAAAAGAAAAAAGAGTAGAATTTATTGATAATGTTGTACTAGACACTCGAAACTCTTTATCTATTTCAGAAAAAATACTATCCTCATTAAAGTTAGAATCTACAACCTTGAGAAATGGCTATAGATATTTTGGAAATGTGTTTATTAGCTCAACTAGTTTAAAGAATCAAAAGAATATTGATTTCTTGATTCAAGCTGTGATATCAAAACAAAAGAGTTATAATTTTATCTCTTTTTTTGGTTTGCTTTCATATCTTACAGAGATTCAGAACTTTCCACAAGATTTAATTGAGTGGTCTAAAAAAGCTGACAAAATTGCAAAAATTCCCTTATATGTATTGTCGAAAATATGGACTAAATTTGCTAAAACAATATATGTTATTGAAGATAGAAGTGAAAATAACAATAAAAATTATGCTGTGATGTTTGTACTATATGTAGCAGGTTTTTTGAATGCAGTATATATAGAAATTGAGCTATATGAAAATCGTGAAAAAAATAGAAAAAACAATTCAATACTGAATCAAGACAATGTATCAACGAGTAGCGAATATTTTTATTCAAAACTCAAAAATGATATTCGGTATGACATTGATAAAGATGGAACATACTTTTTACTAAAAGAATATGAAAATACATATACATTGTTTGATTATTTATTTGAGTGTCCATTATTACAATTAGATAGTAAATATTTTATAGTCTTAGCAAATATAGATATAGATGCGAATGATGATTCAGAA
The DNA here is from genome assembly GCA_947498025.1 of Helicobacteraceae bacterium. Classification (GTDB taxonomy): domain Bacteria; phylum Campylobacterota; class Campylobacteria; order Campylobacterales; family Sulfurimonadaceae; genus Sulfurimonas. The sequence continues at coordinate 16,623 of CANMJR010000011.1, read as the reverse complement.
TCTGAAAGTGAAATATCAGATTTACCTGTATCTGTTATACCATCACCAAAAATAGATTTCGCTACATTATCTTCACAAGAACAAAAGGAAATTATTAAACAAATAAAAGGGTGGGAAAGTTATGCAATAGTTACTATTGCAAACTATTTAAGATATTGGCTGAAGATTAAATATAAAAATGTTTCGTTGCCAACATTACGCCGACTTATTAAAGAAATGAAAAAAGAAATTTAATAAATTATGAAAACTCTACTTTCAATAGCCTTTCTTGATTCACAAAGAGTCCTTGAAAAATATTTTTATAACGGTCATCTAAACGACAAAGAGTTACAAAACTATCTCTTTGTCGAAGCACATACAAAAGACCCATACAAACCTGACTATATATTCAAGAATGTTATGGAAGATTTTACAAAAAATAAATCTACAAATGAGTTATTAACCAATAGCCTTGAAGAACTTTCTAAAATACTCATCTTTCGCGGTGAAAAAATTTATGTAGAAAACCAGCAGTTTGAGAAGTGGCAAAATACTATTTTAAGTGTTTCTCCTCTTTTGATTATTTCTTATAAAATTTACAAACATGCAAAAGAATCTTTTCGCATCAAACAGGAAGATTTAATAAAAACCATATTTGAAAAAAGTGCATTGCCTTCTATTTATGAACCGCAACTTGATTATATTATTAACAACGGTGGACTCAATGAGATGCACATGCATCTTACAGGCACAACAGAGATAGATATTGTTTGGCATGATGCATTGCAACAGCCCGATAAATTCTACGCAAATATAAAAAAATCGCTAAAAAATTCCACGGTTACCGAGCAGTATCTTCAAATCGGTCATTTTGAGCAAGATGATTTTTACAGACTTTTAAAGATTGCTTCTCAGATTCGAGACAAGTTGCTATCAATCATCTATGATAGTTGTGATAAAAAAGAATATTTTACAAAAGATGAATTTGATATTGGAAAAACTCTAAATTATGCTTCGCGTAATCATCCGATAAGTTCACTTGAAAATGATATATCTCTTGATTCAAAAATGCAGTACGAATCGCTTTTTATCATTCGAAGCTTAGAATATTTGGAAAGTTCACAAAGCATCTATTTCGGGCATCTTTTTCATTACTATTTATTGATTTATGCCTATTTTCAAAAGCTTTTGGTTCAGCAAAAAACACAGGTCGGTTTTGATCAGTTTCAAAAAATTACCGTTAATGAATTGCGAGAATTAACAGAAGAGGAGTATAACAATAGGTATCATCAACTCCAAGGGATGTACGACAATTCGCTATCTGTTTTGGAAGGGAGATTTGCACCAAAAGATGATTTAACAAAATCATTGAAATTACTTAAAGCTATTTATAAAGGTTATGATAAAAAGCTACAAAAAGATTTTAAACTCAAACTTGTTCCGCATTTTATAAAACAGCTTGATAAAAGAAACCCTAATAAAATTATTACATTTCGAGATTTGGAACTAAGAATAAAAAATAAAAAGTCACTTGAAATTTTACTTGGAAGCATGCAATATCATAATGAAAAAGGTCAATATATTTATAAAGAGTTGATTGTCGGTTTTGATGCCGCGGCGAATGAATTGCATGCATCACCGGAAGCATTTTCGCCTATTTTTAGAAAACTGGCATTTTTGGGATACAAAAATTTTACTTACCATGCTGGAGAGGATTTTGTGCATATTCTCTCGGGTTTGCGCATGGTGTATGAAGCTGTAGATTTCTTGGAGATGCAATCCGGCAATCGCATAGGACATGCAACAGCATTAGGTATTGAACCTGAATTATGGAATCAGCGGTTATATGATAGTAAGCTCACAATTAAAAAAGGGGAGTGGCTCGACAACCTTGTTTTTGCTTATGATTTTTGCTCTGAAAATCAAACCATGTATCATTATTTGGCTAAACTAGAAGCCTCTATTAGACGCTATTTTGCTGAAATATATTGTAGTGCCCAATACTACTCAATGCATCAAATTATTCAAGCTTGGAAATGCAGAAAATATGACCCGTTCATTGTTTTAGGATGGAGAGAACCGAGTTTTTTTGAAGATTTTGAATCTAAAGAACTACAAAAGTATAAAGTAATTGATGAAGATATTCGTGCAATCTATGAAGCTTATCATGAAGGCTGTAGAATTGCAAAGTATAATCAAATGATTCAAATTGAACCTTTGGAGATTTTTGGTATTGATGAGTTGAGAGAATTGCAAAATATGATGATTAAATTTTTGAATGAAAAAAATATTGCAATCGAGACGCTTCCGACGAGTAATGTACGAATCAGTTATTATAAAAACTACGATGAACATCATTTGAAACGCTGGTTAGGACTCTCAAGAGCTGATGACCCTAAACCATATGTCGTAGTAGGAAGCGATGATACGGGAATTTTTATGACCAATTTACGCAACGAATATGCACATATTTTTCAATTTTTACGTCGAAAAAACGGTCATGAAATAGCACTGCAAAATATAAACAATTTAAACAGTGCAAGCAAAGCTTTTACTTTTTTATAACAAACACTCTCTCATTAACGGTTCTAACTCTTTGGCATCTACATCGCCTGTAACCGTGATGCTTGTTCCGTCGTTTTCGCTTGAAACTTCTATATTTTCAATCTTCTGCATAATTTGAGGGTCGCAATCGCAACTGCAAGAACCATTTTTACACTCCTCAATCTTTGCAGACAACTCCTCAGTTTTAAACCCTGTTATAAAGGCTTTTACCCCTTTTTCCGTATTTGTTACTTTAAACATAATTTAGCAAAGCTCCTTTTTTATTATAGGTAACAACTCTATTTCTATGAGTTGTAATGTTTTTTCATACTCTTCTACTTCTTTACCGCTAGGGTCGTCAAAACCTAAATGAATGGTTTTTACTGCCTTTGGAAACATCGGACATGTCTCTTTGGCATGGTCACATACGGTCACGATTAAATCAAATGCCGTATCTAAAACACTCTCTATCACTTTGGAATGGTAGCTCTCTCTCCAGTAACCTTTATTTTTTAAAAGAGCTTCGGCATGTGGATTTACAGCACCGCTGGCTTTTACTCCTGAACTTTGCGCTTCAACGCAATCACCTAATTTAGCATTTATCAGAGCTTCCGCCATGATGGAGCGGCAGCTATTTCCTGTACATAAGATGAGTACCTGTTTTTTTTGACTCATATTTTACACTCTCCTGTTTGGGATAATTTTTTTAAGGGTGGAAGTTCGACCGGCAGGTAGCGAATCTCCTCCAAAGCTTCACTGCGAAAACGGTCAAGTGGTGTTCTGATTGAGTAATATGCCCATGTTCCTTTTCGTTCAACGCGTAAAAAACCGGCATCTTTTAAAATCTTCAGATGACGCGAAAGACGCGATTGAATCATCTCTAAAGATGTTTGCAAATCACATACGCAACACTCGCCATGAACATCGATAAATCGCAAAATTAAAACCCTTGTTTCATCATTGAGTGCTGAAATACTTTTTAAAAAAACTTCCATTTTTTACCTCCGTTTGGAGGAATTGTAGCATAATTAAATTACAATATCAAGATATGTTGATATATAAACTAACTTTTGAGTTATAACTTTTTAAAGTAAGAGAGGTGGTAGCTGCTCGACGGCGACCACATCATCCAGCCGTTTGTTTTTATCTCTTCGGCAGCTCTTACCTGCTCATTCACTTCAAAATTTCCATAAATTCTTTTTTTGTGTGCATAATCTTTGAAGTACTGCAGCCATGGTCTCACTCTTTTTGGATCAACTAGATTGTCTATATGTTTTATGCTTCTGTAGATGACGGCATAGGGATATTCCGAGGGATGCTGAAAATTAAATGAGCCGCTCGCAAATCCGGATGGATAGAGCATCGGGGCAAGGTAGTCTGCATGTTTAGCTAAAGATTCAACTGTTTGCCCAATGTTATTATCATCATCTGTCCAACAGATATTCCCATAAGTGTCCGCCGATATAAAAACACCGTATTTTCTCAGTTCTTTTTGAGCCTCATCCAGAAATTCGCCTATCGCTTTGATTCTATTCTCTTGATTGCACTCTTTTGAGTATTGAAGACCTTCTTTTGTCGGAAAACGAATATAATCAAAATTTATCTCATCGAAGCCCACTTTTGCGGCATCTTCAGCAATAGACAGTGCATATTTATGGGCTCTTTTGTCAAAAGGGTCAACCCATGCCATGCCGTCTCCGTCTCTCCAGATTTTGCCATCCTTATCTGCTACTGCATAGCTCGGGTTATTAATGGCTTGGAGTTCATCTTTAAATGTCACGATTCTGGCAATTGTATAGATATTTTTCTGCTTCATAAGAGCCATAAAATCGTCAATATTTTTTATAGTTCTGTTATTCCATGCGCCGTAACTGTTTGCCTGTTCAAAACCGGTTTTATAGGAGGTTGAACCATACTCATTTTTTACATCCACTACAATTGCATTTACCTCTTTTTCATCTATGATTTGGAGAACTCTTTTTAATGTTTTTGAGTTTATGTTTGCGCCCCAAAATGTTAGGTAGAGCGCTTTAACATTTATCGGCTCAATTTTGAATTGTGTGCCCTTTAAATCCCTTTCAATTTTATACGGTCTATACCCATATGCTTTAATATGAAAGATTTTTTCGTCACTTTGTATTGTAAATGAGCCATTTTCATCACTTTTTACGCTTTGTTTAGAATCGCTTATTATTGCTTTATTCATGGGCTTTAAACTGTTTTTATCAACTATAACGCCGCCAAATGAAGCAAAAAGAAGTGTTTGAAAAAGTATGAAGAGTGTTGTAGCTGTTATGAAAAAATCTTTTTGATTCATCAAATTAGTCCATAAAATCCAGAGTCAATTGTATATGTTTTATAGGTGGTTTCATTAATATACTTTTATCAACACCTGCAATAAGAGCAAAATGAAAACTGTTGTTGCTAAGTATTTCAAGAATTTCTTTCTTATTGTTATAAACAAATAGGGTATCCATTCCTTCACTATCTATTGCTTGTGGAATAATAAATATTACCTTTGCCCAATTTGCCTGCTTTTGCAAAAAAATTATCTCCTCTTTTATAAGAGAAAAATTTGGTTCAAAAATCAGAACCTTGTCGCTTGTTCCAAACTCTTTTATCTCAAATTTTTTGTTTGTAAAGACCGCTTCAAAGTGTTCTATCGGTGTAAATTTTTTGAGTCTAAAGTTTATTTTTGAATTTTTAAAGAGATAGAGCAGCTCCTCTAAATAGGGCATAAAAAAGGGAGAGATGAGTTGTCTTTCATAAAAAATATTGTCGTAGATAAAAGATGTCTCAAAGAGAGTTTGTTCCATAACTGTTATAGCTTCTATTTCCATTTTTGGGAGTGTTTGGATGTTAGTAAATATATCTTCAGACAAAAGAGCAGGGCAAAAGAGTAAAACAGATTTTTGCTCCACCTGCCAGAGAGTTTTTGAAATTGATTTTATATCGCCGCCCAGAGCCATAAAATTTGGTTCAGTAATCACCTGAAGAGCCAACTTGAGTATAATCTCGTTGCATGCATACACAACGACCTCTTTTTCTATAAGCCTAAAACGAAGCAGTTTTTTGAGTGCATCCTCAACATCTTCAACTTTTATCCAAGCAATCTCGTTATCACTTATCTGTGTCGGTTTATCAAAAATAATTCCGTATGCACCGTTTAAAATAGCTGTTTGAATCATGTTCTCTTCATAGGCAATAAAAAGGTCACCTCTTTTTATCTTGTTTGCCTCAATAACAATATTTTCAAAACTATTTACAAATGGCTCATTTATCAGTTTACCATAAGTAAGTGCAAGGATATTTTCAAGTCTCATCCAATCGGTGTGCCCGCTTTTTTAGGTTTTTCCGGTCTTATTAAACATAAACCGTCTTCATCTTTGGCAGCAAGAAGCATCCCCTCGGATACCATTCCCATAAGTTTTGCAGGTTTTAGATTTGCGACTACACAAACTTGGGTGTTTAGAAGGGATTCGGCACTGTAAAACTCCCTTATTCCGGCTAAAACTTGTTTGATTACGCCATCGCCCAAATCAACCTGAAGCTTTAGAAGTTTTTTACTCTTTGGAACTTCCTCAGCTTCGATAACTACACCAACTTTAAGGGATGTTTCAAAAAATTGACCTATCTCGATTAGGTTGTCTTCCTCTTTTGCAGCTATGGTAATCTCTTTTTTGTCCTCTTCTTGTTTGTTTGGTTCTGCTGCTGGAGCTTCCGGCATGAGAGGCTCCTCTACACGAGGAAAAAGTGGTGGAACTACTTTGATATTGAATAATTTTAACAGTTTTTTATCTAAAATGAGCTCTTTATAGCTTGAATTGTCTATTGTGAAGTTGAGCGTATCCGCTACAATATTTGTAGTTTTTGGCATAACAGGGCTAAGCATAATGGAGGCTTTTGCCAAAATATTTGCAACGAGTGCAACAGTTGCAAGCGCCTCATCTTTTTTATCCTCTTTCATTTTGACCCAAGGGGCATGCTCTTCTATGGCTTTGTTTCCTATAGAGAAAAGCTTCCAAAGCTCTTCTAAATATCTATGTGTCTGTAGGTTTTCCATATAGGTATCGAGAGAATCTAAAACTATGTTCATAGAATCAATCTCTTTTTTGTGAAACTTTTCTACATCAACACTGTTTATTTCATATTCAGAGTATTTTCCGCTCATGCCGATGATGCGGTTTAAAAGATTTCCCAAATCGTTGCTAAGTTCAGAGTTTATTCTGTCGATAAATGCGCGTTGAGAAAAGTCACCGTCTTGACCAAATGGAACTTCTCTGAGCATAAAATATCTTAAGTTTTCAACTCCATAAACATCCGCAACCTCTTTAGGCGCGATTACATTGCCCTTTGATTTGGACATTTTTTCACCGTCTCTTGTCCACCAGCCATGTGCGCCAATGCGTTTAGGAAGCGGCAAATCAAGGCTCATTAAAAATGCAGGCCAGTAGATAGCATGAAAGCGTAAAATATCTTTGCCTACAAACTGGGTGGATGCAGGCCAATAACGCATATTTGCATCATCCTTTCCATATCCTAGCGCCGTTATATAGTTCAAGAGTGCATCAAGCCAAACATACATAACATGTTTATCATCATGGAGCGACTCAGGCATTTTAACGCCCCATGTAAAAGATGTTCTTGTTACTGAGAGGTCGCGGAGCCCGCCTTTTACAAAGTTTATAACTTCATTTGCGCGGGAACGAGGTAAGATAAAATTTGGATTATCACTGTAATGTTTTAAAAGTGCATCCTCATATTTTGAAAGTCTGAAAAAGTAACTTTCCTCTTTTACCACGCTCGTACTTCTTCCACAATCTGGGCAATACTCTCCATCTATGAGTTGGGTTTCCGGAAAAAATGTCTCACAACTGACACAGTAGTGACCCTCATAAAAATCTTTATAAATATCACCCTTGGCGTGCATAACTTCAAAAGCCTTCTGCACCCCTTTTTTGTGATCTTCATCGGTTGTTCTGATAAATTTATCGTAGCTTATCTCAAACTCATCCCATAGGTTCTTAAAAGAGGCGCTTATCTCATCTGCAAACTCTTGCGTCGGCTTGCCATTCTTTTGCGCCGACTCTTCAATCTTTTGACCATGCTCGTCAGTTCCGGTTAAAAAGTAGGTATCTTCACCTTTTAACTTCTCATATCGAGTCATTGTATCTGCTATAAAAGTCGTGTAGGCATGCCCAATATGAGCCTCTCCGTTTACATAATAGATAGGGGTTGTTATATATTTACTCAATTTTTTATCCTTTTTATTGATGTTATACACTAAAACGAACATGTCCGTTTTAGTGGCAGGGACAAATTGTCCCTACAACCCCCTAAAGCTACGAAAACAAGCGAAGCGCTTTTCGCAAAGCGAAAATGTTTCTTTAGTAAAACTTTGTTTTTCGAGAATTATGAGCCTAATAATTTTAAAATTCGAATCCGCCTGTCTCGCCTTTGGACATGCTGTTATATACAGACTTTACATAGTTGTTTCTTAGCTCACAAGCAAAATATTGCTCGCATCTACTGCAACTTTTTACATTTTTTTCTTCTTGACATTTTTGTATTTTGATTATCATTTCATCGAGATGAAGTTCAAATTTATCTAACTCTTGATTAACTGTGTTTTGCATAAACTTCTTTTACTCTTGCAATTTCATATTTTGAACCAAAAAAACATGGCGATGTTCCGTGAATATGGTCATGTGAAAGTTTCATAATATCATCATTAATAGCATCAATTGCGTCACCGCCGGCAATTTTAAATATAAATGCAAAAGGAAATACTTCAAAAAGTTTACGAAGTTTTCCATCGGGTTTGTCTGATGTACCTGGATAGCTAAAAAGCCCGCCACCTTTAAGAAGTATTTGATGCAAATCCGGAACCATTCCACCGGAGTATCTTAAGCGATAACCCTCGGCAAAAAAACTATCTATGAGCTCTTTATGATAAGGCTTCCAATTTTGTTGTGTTCCGCCCGGAGCATTTAGATTCCCTTTTTCTTTGAGATGAATCTCTTTTACAAATTCGAACTCACCTGCTTGAAGAAGATAGAGTTTTGTCCTAGTTTCCGCAAAAACCATCTCAACTCTTGGACCATACACAACATAGCACGATGCTACCATATTAACAGCACCCCAAGTTTTCTCATAAATACCAAAAATAGAGCCGACGCTGAGATTTACATCCACAAGTGATGAACCGTCAAGCGGGTCATATGCTATAAAATATTTTCCATTTTCACGAATAAGTACCTCATGCTCCTTCTCTTCGCTTGCAATTGTATGAACAGAAGATACTTTTGAAAGTTCCTCTTCGATTATTAAATCACATTGAATATCGAGCTGAAGTTGTGTCTCTCCGGAGCTATTTTCTTTCTGCGAATAGCCTATATCTTTTGTATCAATAGCATCTTTTATTCTTATTGCACTTCTTTGAATTGCATCTAATATATCTTTCATTTACACTTCCTTTGCATTTTTTAATATCCATGATATAACATTATCCGCAGAGTTCAAATTTAAAACATCTACACCATTTGGCATATCATAGTTCTTAATATCAATACTTTCATCTATCGCTAGAGCATTCATATATGGAAAATAGTCACTATCAATTGAGTTTCTAAATACACTTATCCTTGGGAGGGGCAAGTTTTTCAGTCCCTCAACAAGTAAAATATCGAATTTATCAAAAAGCCTAATCATCTCATCCAAATCTTTATTTTTTTGGGAAAAATAGGTTGTTCTGTTAGGGGAGGTGACGATAACTTCTGCTCCTGTATCTGAAAATTTGTAACTATCTTTCCCTGCGACATCAAATCTAGCTTTATCTTTTGGATCATGTTTAATGATGGCAACTTTTTTAGAATACTCATTTATAAGTTTTCTTGCAACTTTGAGAATAAGCGTTGTTTTACCACTATTTGAGGGACCTGTAAATGCGACGGCTAATCTTTTATTCAATGTAATATCTCTGATTCAAAATTTAAGTGATTATACAAAATAGTCATTAAAAAGTTGTTTAATAAGCTATAATTCTTTGCATAATGAACAAGGATATGGATGAAATTTCTTTTTACATCGCTCGCTTTTATGCTTCTTTTTAGTGCATGTGCAGACAAAACAGCTTTTAGCAGATTTAAAATGAGCCAAGAGCAAGAGCTGGCTGTATCAAACTTGCAAAGCTCTAAGATAGTGTCGGAAGAAGGGGTTGATGGAGTTTTCTCTGTGATATATTTGAATGCAATCTATCCTGATATAGCCGACAAATATGAGTTATTTTATATCTCGGTATATCTAAAAAACAACAAAGAAAATTTTATTCTTAAGCTCAATGGTAAATTACCTCTCAAGGTGGAAGAACTCTCACATGTTAACGAATTTTCGCATCTGGCTTTAACAGAAAATGAATGGAACAATTACTATCTTGTTTCGTTTGAAAAAGATTCTCAAACGAATAAACAACTCAGCCTTGTGCTCGAAAGCGGTCGGTCTTCATCGGTTGCGTTAATGTATCAAAAAGATTAACAATAGAAACCTCTTCGCCAAGAATTTTTTTGTACATTACATAATTTGCCAAAACTTTTTTGCCATACTCTCTGCTTTCACTGTTCGACATCATCTCCATACTTAGAAATGGTTCATATTTGCCCTTGCTAAAAGCACCTGTTTGAAGATGTTTTTGCAAAAACCCCATGCCGCCATTGTAAGCATAAGCGGTAAATAGAGGGTGGTACAGAGACTTTTTCATCCAATCTAAGTGTTTTAAAGCATATCTAATATTGTATTGTGGAATAAACATGTCATTATAAGAAGTAATTGGATTTTTTATTGTTTTACTTAAATCGTCCGTCACAAAAGGCATTATCTGCATTAATCCAAGAGCAAAAGAGTTGGATAAAGCAGCTGGAATCAATGCACTCTCCTGTCTCATAATAGCGTAAACCAATGCCTTCTCATCCGTAGAGATTTCGGTTAAATACTCATCGTACGGCATCAAAAAGTTATGCTTTTTAGATTCATAAGCTTTTTCAAGTATATACGATTGAACTGTAATCATATTTTTTTGGTTGTATTTCAAAGCAAGGTCAAAAAGTTTATCTTTTGGTGCTGCTTTCATTTCACTTAATATATCAGACCAATCAAATGGATTTTCTATATTCTTTTTATTTTCGCTTTGGGTAAACTTAACGGAAGTGAAATAGTTTGTAAAATTTTTCTTTAATATGTCCGCCGCATAAAGAGAATACATGTTTATACTCATGCTGGAAACTAACTGTGTGAGGTATTTTTTATCTTTTGTAATCTGATAAAGCCAAAAAGTTGCTTTATCTTTGTCTGCTTGGTCATTTGATTTTAGCTTTGATAACTCAAAATGTTCTATTGCCTCTCTTGTTCTGGAGAGTTTGAGATGATGTAATCCAAGTGTAAAATTATTTACACCATCCATGTGTTCCCCATTTAGTCTCAATAGTGACTTTTGAAGCTTGTCAAGTTTGTCGTCATTTATAATAATTTTTATAAATGAAGAAAGCTTTAATTGTGATGTTTCTGGGGTAGATAAGGAACTTAGAAATTTTGAATCTAAGTCTAAATTGAGATGGGTTCTTCGATGATTTTGTGTTGTACTCACAAACATAGTTAAAATTGTGTTTGGATCATACGATTTATACGCCTCTAGGGAATAGGGCTCACTCTGTATTTTTAATAACTTTTTAAAAAAGTCTGAATCTAATCTTTTTGATAGTTCTTCTCTTTGCTTATTGGTCATGGCAAGTGTTTTATAAGGGCTTAGAGCAAGTTCTAAACACTCTTTTTCTTTGATAGAAAGTAAATCTTTGTTATTCTGACAATCTATAGTTCTCTTTATCTCCGGCGTGATTGATATTTTAAGATACATGTTTAAAAGATAATTACTTTTTCCAGTCACTTGAGCATAGGCTTTATCTGCCTCTTTTGGCGTAATTTCTTGTTTTAGAAACTGCCATATCATAAAGTTTTTCATTCTGCCGGAGGGTTTGGAATTTATATCTTGCAGTGTTATTTCAGCATGTGCACATGCTAAAATAAGTGATAAAATAACAGTAATTCTGAACATATTTACTAATTTAAAGAGCGCAGAAGTGCAGTGAATAGAACTATTAAAACTTCAAGAGATATAACGATAACAAGCGGTGCCAAATCAATGCCATTAATGTTTGTTTTTACATATCTTCTCACTAAAGAGTAGGCTGGTTGAGTTACTCTATGTAAAAATTGTACAATTGGATTGTACGGATCAGGGTTTACAAAGCTCAGGAGTGAGCTAATAATTATAACCCAAATATAAACATTTACTAAAGTTAGAAAAATACTACCTAATCCTTGAACAATATCTATCATTACGCTCATTTTACAATCTCACCTATGTAATTTTTTAAATATTTATATACTTCAGCAACATCCGGACCATGTTCAGCCCCTGTTAACAGGAGACGAAGCGGTTTAAAGAAGTGTTTTCCCTTGAGATTTGACTCTTTCATAATATAATTTTTAAAATCTTCATATTCATCAAAGTAGGGTGCATTTTTAATGGTTTCAGTCATAATCTTTGCTTCTTCTTTAAACTCATCAGGAATTATTTTTGGTGCAAAAATAGCGCCAATTTTTGCTTTCAACTCTTTTGTTGTTCCAGCCTCTTCGAGGTAAACTCTTGCAAGTTCGCCAATTTCTTCATCTGCAAAACCAACATATCTTGAGAGCTCTTTAGTATCTAATCTTTTCAAATGTTCACGATTTATAAATTTCAGTTTATCCATGTCAAAGCGAGCAGGGGACTTTGATATATTGTCTAAACTAAACCACTCAATAGCTTCTTTCATGTCAAAAATTTCTTTAGGGGGTTTATTTCCAATTAATATTAAATAGTTGGCTATAGCTGATGGTAAAAATCCCTCTTCTAGTAACCATTTAACGCTTGAAGCATCATCTCTTTTGCTCATTTTTTTGCCATCATCATTCAAAATAATAGGCAGGTGCGCATATTCTATTTTTTTGTTGTAGCCTAGAGATGTTCTAATGAAGTCCTGTTTTGGAGTATTGCTCATGTGGTCTTCACCGCGAATAACCAAAGAGACATCCCCAATCATATCATCTACCGCGCAGGCAAAATTATACATAGGTGTCTTGTCTTGTCTCATAATAATAAAACTGTCAACCTCATTGGGCTCAAAAGTGACAGTACCCTTGATATGGTCTTTAATAACTATAGCTTCTTCAGGTTTTTTAATTCTAATTGTAAAAGGATTCATGTTATCAATAACAAGTTCATCCGGCAAAGAAGCACATGCGTCATCATATCTATACGCTATTTTATTCTCTTTTGCTTCTTCACGCTTTTTTTCAAGCCATTCAGAAGAACAAAAACAGCTAAATGCTTTTTTATCATGCAATAGTTGGAGTGCCATAGCCGAGTGGAATCGTAAATTTTGGCTTTGATAAATAACTTGAGAGTACTCTATGCCAAAAAGGTTTAAAATATCGAGTATCTCTTGATCTTTACCTTCTATATTTCTCTCTTTGTCCGTATCTTCAATTCTAACAAGCAAATCTTCATTTCTTTGTTTTGAAACGATATAGTTGAATAGGGCAACGCGGAGGTTTCCTATGTGCATATCACCAGTTGGGCTAGGTGCAAATCTTAACATTAAAAATCCTAAATATTATTTTGTGGAATTTTAACAAGTTTTAGCTAACAAAGTTCTTTTTTGATTTTATTTTTTGAAGAGTAAGTGGTGACCCCAAGGAGAATTGAACTCCTGTAACATGGATGAAAACCATGGATCCTGACCGCTAGACGATGGGGCCACTTTCAGTACTAAATTTGAAGAAAGATTCTTCTTTTTGTTTTCCTGAGCTGAAATTATATAGATTTATTTCTTAATAATTTATTAAACTCAGGAAATTTTATTCTTTTTTTTTAGTCGAAAAAATTACGAAGAGCTCTAATGATGATTGCATTTTTTGAAATACTCTCAGCCTTAGCGCTATCATTCACTATTTCATACACATCTAACGGAAGGGATATAGAAAAAGTTTTTGTTTCGATTTTTTTCTTTTTAGTTACCATAGCAATAACGCTGATAAGTAATTCAATGATTTTTTTAGTATCTATCGGTTTTTGAATAAAGCTGTTTACTCCCACTTCAATAGATTCAGAAATTTTTTCAATATCATTACTAGCAGAGATAACTATAATAATTTGAGTAGGATTAATTTCGCGAATTTTACGAGATAAATCAATACCATCCATTCCAGCCATAATAACATCAACAAAAACAACATCAGGTTGAATTTTATTGTAAGTTGCTAGGGCTTCTTCTCCATTGAAACAAGAGTAAACTTTTGAAAAAAAGTTTTTAAAAGTTGAACTCAACAACTCATTTGTAACTTTTTCATCCTCAACTATCATTGCCGTCAACTTTTTAGTTTGACTTGTTAACTGTACTAAATCTACATTTTGCATTCTTTTATCCTTGAATTTAATTGCTTCCGACATTGTACATATTTTTCGGTAACAATGGTAACATTAATAAACATAACATTAGAAAACATCTGATTTTGTATTTTTATTGAGTTAAATTTACACATTTAGTTTTCTTGTTTTTTAAACTTTTCTAGCCACTGCATATCAGATTCTTTCGCTTCTTCTTTTTGAACTAAGAGAGAGTCAATGATGCTTATTAATGTCTCATCATCTATAAAATCCAATAAATCTGGATTTATGAAGGTTGGGTTCACACCGCTGTATGTATTAAGAAGGTTCTGTATATCTTCTATCAACTTCTTTTTTCTACTAAGCATTATTTTTCCTTTATAATTTTGATGACCGAAACCATATAGCAAAATTCATTAAATATATTGAATAAGTCTAATATTGGTTAACATAATGTAAATTCTATTGAAAAATGACTGTGTAAAACTTCGTTATTTAGGCACTTTTAAAATTTTTTATGTGGCACAAAAATCATTTAAAGGATTCTAAAAATGGAAGTTTTTGTTTCAGACTTAATTAAATCTTGTGATTATAAACTAAATTATTTTCATAAGATACTAAAAAAACATTAGTAATCGAATTATACTCGATAAAGATGATTTAACAAAGTTACGCACCACTCTAAAAGTTGTAAATCATAAGACTTATGTGTTACGAATTTACATTCGTCTTTAAACTCTTGCACCGCTTTAGCTGGTTCAAATGCAAGTGAAGCATTTTCCAAAAATTGCTTCTTCCACTTTGCTATGGACTGGGAAGTGATTTTATATTTGCTTGCTATTTGTGCAATTTTGTTCCTTCTTCTTTTAGTAACTCCAGCACTATTTTTGTTTTTTGCTCTGCACTGTAAGTTTGACCTTTTTTTCGACTCATACTCACCTCCATTAATTCCGTAATATTTTAACGATTTTAGAAATTAACTTCGCTGAAGTTCTGTCTTAAATATTCAGGCCATTATATTTGTTAATAGTATCAATCTCTTTAATAAACTTTTTATTTCAAAAATATTTTTTCAAAAAAACTAGAAATCTGTTTAGGATCCCATGAGGTTATTACAAAAGGTGCTTTTAGGGTTCCATATTCGCTGAACTCTTTTTCAACTTCAAATCCGCCAAATCTACCATATAGTTTAAAATGGTCCTTTCTGATTACCGATACGGAAGCATTAATCGGATTATTGGTTAGAAGTAGATAAATCCCTTTAGTTAGATATTTAAACTCTAAATTAAGTCCATCACCTTTATGCTTAATCATCAATCTTGATACTTCACCGATGGAGCCAAACTTATCTCGTATATGATCAAGTGAATACTTGTCTTCAATTGGAAGTTTTTTCTTTGAATCAAAGATTAATCGACATGTACCGGTAATCTCATTGTTGACGAGATTGTATATGATTGCAGCATTATGATCATATGAATCAAAGTTTAACGATTCTATATAATCTGGAAATTCATTTCCGTAGTTTAGAGATCCATATATCTCGCTTCTCAGTTGATACACTTTGATTAGCTCTTCTGCGGTACTTACTAACTTAACTTCTTTTATGGTGTAATCCCATACTAGTTTGTTGTTAAATGCTAAGGTTTCTTCAATCGTTTTTTCTAAAAAATACCTTTTTTGAAATAACGAAACCGGATTATAATATCCAGAATCTATTGTGTTGTTAGGCTGCTTCGCCACCGATTGTATGATGAGTTTTTCTAGCTCAATCAAAGAGCTATTTTTGTTGATGTTTATCATTATATTGTCCTTTAAGATTTAAAGGGAATATTAATGAGCCGGCGTCACAGTTTGCGTCACAAATCTAACATTTGGAAGATTTACTTGACTTTATGTGTAAAAGTTAAGTTGTTGTATTTGTGACCATATATGTGACTTGTAGATGATACAATTTATCCAAACTTAATGTTTCAAATAGATATTGTTCTATTTAGTTGAACTTAGCATATTTATGATTTAGAGTTCGTTTGACATATCTATATAATTAGTAAAAGAAAGGAGTCAGAATGGGTAGCCATAAAATATTATTTCACGTATTACTATCTACAATATTATTACTTTTGGCAGGATGTAATGAATCTACTGCTGCGGGGGATAATCAAACATCAATAGAAACTAGTGTAACAACATTAGAATCAGGTTTAGTAAGAAACTTAGCGCCCACTAGTAGCAGTGAAAATGAACTGTTAGCTCTGGCAGATAACAATAATAACTTTGCTTTTAAGATGTTCAAAAAACTTTATGAGAGTGATAGTTCTAATATATTCTTTTCTCCTTATAGTATTTCTGAAGCTTTGGCAATAGCTTATGCAGGAGCAAACGGTGTTACTAAAACTGAGATGGCTTCAGTATTTAATTTTGATCTTGCAAATGACAGCAAGCTGCATAATACTTTTAATGCTTTAGATTTGCATTTAAACTACAGCGATGACTACTACAATTTTGAGATAAACAATGCTTTTTGGGTACAAAAGAACTATCCTATTTTAGACAGCTACCTAGATACTATAAAAGTAAACTATGGTGCCAATATTAAAATATTAGATTTTCTGAATGAA
>CANMJR010000010.1 GCA_947498025.1 Helicobacteraceae bacterium | reverse complement strand
ATTTACAATTGTTGCATCAAGAACTTTGGCTCTAACAACACTCTTAAATGTTTTATCTATCTTTAAAGCGCTTGTGTCTTCAACTGTACAAATTGTTCTATCTTGAGGATAATCTACTAAATAACCCATGTATCTAAAGTCGAATTTTTGTCCATTGTACTCAAAAATATTCTCATTTTTATCAAGCTTCCAAGTTCTCTCCACTCTCCACCACGGCATACAAAACTTTATTGGTCTTTTATAATCAGGGCTGTTTATTTTTATCGGGCAGTAGTGAGTTTCAGTCTGACTCGCTCGCTCCCATAAATTTACACCTATCGGCTCTGTTCCGTTTGGTATATATGTGAATCCGTTTTGGTCCGTACATAGCTCTACTGGATTGTTGAATTTTTCATAAGATTGTATAAACTGCTCAGAGGTCTTATATGGTGAATTACAATCGGTTCTGCTGTACCCAATCCACATATCCTTGTTCTCTCCCAATGTTGATCTAACTAGGTTTTGCTCAGCTAGATTTTTCGGGGTATATACAAATCCATTATAAAGGGCTGTTTTTGCGAGGCACTGGGAATAAGTAAGTTTGTCTCTACTTAGCGCGTAAGTATTATTGCCATTGACAAATCTATTAGTAAAAGCAACATCAAAATCTGCAACCGGAACATCAAGATAACGACAATTCTCTTCTTTGATATCATAAACACCATAGCCTATTAAGAGCTTTTTATCCCCGAAAGAGCTTAAATTTTTCTGGTCAATAACTTTCATATTAGACTTTCCAAAGTCAGGAATGAAGTAGCCATACGGCATCTCAGTAACTTTAGAGCCTGTCAGCAAATCAACATTTGAGCCAAATCTAATATGCAATTCTACACTTGTATCACTTGCTGACAAAGAAATTACAAAAAGAAAAAGTGAAAAAATTAAGAGATGCGCTATTTTTTTCATTTTATTGCACTATTTTTTTAATGCGTTGCGGAATTTTTTTAACGATTGCGCTTCGATTATCAACTGCTACATCAAATAAACCTATCAAATATCCATTATCGTTGTTTACAACAGAAGAACCTGAAGCAGTTTTTAAGTCAATCATTGTACGAATAATGATGTTTGAATCGTCTTGAAAAGTCGTAAATCCTACGTTTGTGTAACTTTTCGATTGTTTAAACATTGCTGATTTATCAGCCAATAAAACAAAATCTGAAACTTGTTCATCTCCAGCAATTTCAAAAAAATTATCACAAAAATCTATTTTTAAAATTGCAATATCTGATTCAAAATCCAAAAGCTCGATTTTTACATCTTTTAGACTATCCGTTTTTTTGTCAAAATATTGAACACTCTGATTGTTTGTAAAAAGATGTGCAAAGCTGAGCAAATAGCCATTTTGCGAAACTGCAGTTGCTGTTGCAAATGTAGTGGTTTGATTTGAATCGATTGCAACAACTGTATAAGTTGCAGCATCGATTTTCTCAAAAAATTGCCCTGCAGCACTAGCGTTTAGTGCTAGTGCTGCAATCATGAAAAACGATATAACGATTAGTAATTTTTTCATGTGCCCTCCTTAAAATTGCGGGATGAGCATAACCTGCTCTTGGCTCATAAAGCCATCGGCAGCCCAAAACTCTTGCTCTTTTTTTGCCCATTTTTTGACATTTCTAGAACTAAGAGTTGAGCTATTACAATCTTCATTCTCACATGTTTTCTCGCTCCCTAAATTTAAATGTTGATTTTCGCAAATTTTAAATTCGTACGGATTGTTTTTCACATAGCATAAATCTATCATCGCTACTCCTTTTGATCGTAGTGAGAGGCTAAAAAGCCTTTTTGCACGCTTCGAACTATAAACGCAAACCTCTCAACTTGTGATTCTTCAGTTTCATAGTTCTTAGTTTTTCGCATCCTTTGTATCTCATTCATGGTGGCTCCGGCCATCATGACGTAATAAAACTCAATTTCCTCGAAACCATCGATTCTAAGCGCTTTCACGTACTCATAATAATTCTTTCTTGTGCAAAAATCTTCGTCTTTTTGAATGAAATATTGATAAATCTTCACTCCAAATGTGATGTACTTTTCGTCCTCATGTTTTTTTATGTGAGCCCAATATTTTAGGGCGTTGCCGTCTATCTCTAGTGTTTTCATTTTTAAATTTTCTAGCATTTTTTTTCCTTTTTTTAATATTTTAAACCTAGGTAAATACCTAGACAAGCGGCGAGGAAAAGAAAAATAATAAATTTATTTTCCTTGAAATTTTTGTCGGGCGGCGGCAGATTAGTCTTCCGCCCGAAGGCTTGATTGTTGATATTGTAATCGTGGTCGTAACTCATGTTACACTCCTTTTTTTTGAATGTAGACTTTGGTTTTGCACCAATTTTGATTGGCGATTTTTACGAAACACTCGCGCTCTTTGAGATTTTGAATCTCGCTGGCTAGAACTACTGTCTTGGTCTGAAGATGATTTCTCACGTTGAGACTATCCATGTCGTCCCCTTCGGTCTTGTGCTGGATGCTTTCATCCTTTGCAAGAGTTTCCGATTCGCCTATTTGTGCGGCGAACTCTTTGGCCGACTCGGCATCGTTCGCACTGAAAAACACTTGGTTTGAGCAGTTGTTTATAATTGTTTTT
Organism: Helicobacteraceae bacterium; assembly: GCA_947498025.1. Taxonomy (GTDB): domain Bacteria; phylum Campylobacterota; class Campylobacteria; order Campylobacterales; family Sulfurimonadaceae; genus Sulfurimonas. The sequence continues at coordinate 79,162 of CANMJR010000010.1, read as the reverse complement.
CGTCCATTTTTGCCGTATTTCTCGTCGATTTGTGCCAATTCTTGCGCCGCGATATAGACTGATGTGCCTTTACTCCGACCGTTAGTGAGCAGGTCGACTACACTATTCATGCGGTTAAGCCGCCCGAACTCATCAAGCATGAACACAGTCCGGTCGTCACGGTCCTCCTGCATGAGCAGAGCACGACTAGTGAGGTCGATGAAGAGTGTGAGAGCCGGTGCTATAGAATCCTTAATACTCTCGTCGTTCATGACTATGATGGTCGATGCTCCGTTTTGCGCCCATTTTTTGACGCTAAAGCTTCCGTCAATATCCTTGAGATAGTCGAAACATCTGATGTATGTACGGAATACAGACATGACACTATTCAATGTTTTTGCGTTGCTTTTCTCGAATATATGAGTATATTTGACGGTCGTATCAACACTTAGTAGATACTCCTGTATCTCCGTATTGGTCTGGTTGACTAGATAGTAGATAGCTTTGTTACTGGTCTGCTTTATCGTGCTTAGATATATCAGACACGCGATAAGTATGTCACGGCTCGCGTTTTTCCAAAAAGGGTCTTCTTTTTCGCTCGCGGCCGGGATGAGCGAGTGAGCGACGGCGATGATATCCTCATGGTTGTATATGTCGTTGAAGATGTTCCATTTCAAGCATACATCAGCGATAGCAGGGTTGAATATATGCATGTCCTCGGTGTAAAAATTCTTGAAAAAATCCTGTTTATAATCGTGGATTATCATTCTGTCTTGGCGGTCAATTATCTGCTCAATTAAGGGATTGATTAGGCTAGTCTTTCCTGACCCGCTCCGCCCGATTATCGCGAAGTGGCTGGTCTCAAACTTTTCTGGGATTTCAATCGTGTACTTGCGATATTCTAGCTCTTGCTCTTTGTGCCTCTTGTAATTGATATCATCCTCCTCTATCAGGATATGCGTATGCTTGCTATAGCCGCCGATTTGGAGGTACTTGTTTTTGTAGATTTTGAGCGCTTTTACCAGGTCTTTTGTGCTGATTAGCTTTGCTCCTTTATGCTCTTTTTCTTCTTTGTTTTTTTGTTTTTTTTGAAAAATCAAAAAAATTAAAAATGGTAAAAACCATATTACAGAGCTGTATATCAGGGGCAGTTGATAGTTTTGGACAAGTAGATCTTCGTGATGTCTTTCCTCCTTGCTCAAATTTTGATGAAAAAAAGATTTTGCGTAAATCGCTGGATTAAAGCCTTCTTTTTTAAGTGCTTGAGTGAAATAAAAACTGAAGATAAACACCTGAATAATAATCGTGAACTCGATAACCTTACTGAGATAAGCCCCTGCCAGCTTCGCTTTGAGGGCTGTTTCTTGGAATATTTGATAGCCCATTTAGACTCCCTTTAAAATTAAGAATAAGGCGATTGCACCAACTAAAAAACCAACTCCAAATGTTAGGAGGGAGTTGATTGTTTGAATTGGCTTGATTTTGTCTGCCGCGTTTTTGATGATTTGAACATTTTTTACGATTCGACGTTCAAACTCGTCAAACTCTTTGAGCTTTTCGATTTTTGAATCGATGCCTTTGGCGACCGCGGTCATTAAAACTTTTTCAAACTCTTTGATTGTGGTTTGAAGTGTTTTGATATTTTGACCAGCGAGGACGTTAATGCCATTAACATCTTTGGCCACCGAGAGCAGGCTCTCGATAGTGGGTGTGATGATTTTAATCTCCTCGATTAAGGCTTCGACCTGTTTAAAGGTCATTTCGCTGCTCATTTTTAACTCTTTTGGATTTTTTTGATTTGAGCAAATAAATCTAGATACTCCTTCTCGACCACCTCTCGTGCAATTGATGTCATTTCCTTGAGAAACATTAACCTACGAACTTGCTTGTAAAGGTCTTGATTGGATTTATCTTTGAAAAATTCCTGAGCGACGGTTTTGTACTCGTCGTCATAGTTATCACTACTGAGCTCATAAATGGTCTTGCCGAGTCGCCCGGTTACATTGTAAATAGTGTTGTAGTCCATGGCGATGTAGGTGGTGTGTTTGTCCATCGTTGTGGGCTCGACTCCCAATATATCACTACCATGGAAGTTTATAAATTGGCGATTTGTTAATTCAACATTTGATTTATTTTGACATTTGTTGAGAACATAAACGATTTGGGACTCTTGATCAAACTCTCGAATTGAGCTGTGCGTGTCTTTCGCATTGATGATATCTTGATCGCTCTCACTTAGGGGGATGAAATAAATAGTCTTAGCAAGGAAGCCACCGGTGAGCTTTAAATGGTTGATAAATGTAGTCGTGCTGGCGTTCCCGCCAATATCTAAGACCGTATCTCCCTCCCACATGATTGACTCCTCCAAAAGTTTTTTAAGATTCTCAAGTGCTACCAAACTTGGATTTAGTATTTGGCTCTTTGAGAGGCTCTTTACATTTTGGTTCTCTTGGTCAACCTCAAAATAGTTGACCGGAGTATTGGTCTGGTTGTATATATAGCTAGCCAACATGTTTGAAACTGTCGTTTTACCGACGCCTCCCTTACTAGATATACAGACGAAGATTGTTGTCGTTGATTGTTCTTTTTTTGACATTGTTTTTTCCTTTTTTTATATAAATTTTGTTTTGCACTTTTTTATGCAAAAATGCAAAATCAAATCTATATATCACTGCCCCCTGGATAGCAGTGATACTCAATTGCCATTACATTACTCTGAGGGTCATAGTAATGGACTTTTGAACAATAATAATTTAAAAAACCGGGTGTAAACCCTCGTGTAAACCCTACTAATAGGGCTTAGATAAAGATATAGTAAGGAGCAGTTAGGCTCCTGCTTGTGTAGCTTGTGTTTTGTAAAAGCCATAAAGCCATTCCCATATCTTGAGTGCTTCCTCCTTGTCGAGTATCTTGTTACTTTTGAGATTGACAACATAGCCGCTGTCGTTAATTTTAAAAGGGGTAGAAGCCTCAAAGCCTATTCCGTTGGTGCAAAAGGACTGATTTGTGTTTTTCGCTATAAAATGAGATTTAAAAGATTGAAGAGATTTTAAAATCCCTCTCTCACTTTCGCTAGAGAGTTTATTTTTATAATCTATGTTTTGATAGTTAGTATTATTATATGTAGTGCGTAAGCCGTCGGCGCTTTTACCGTCGGTGGTTTTGCCGCCCCCCGTAAACGGTACCCCGGTGATTGCTTCCACCGCCCCACCTTTTTGGTACCCCGGTGACAATAGATCACTTGTCGTGATTAAGTCCACTCTTTCGAGTTCATTTATAATTGATTTTAAATATTCAATTTCTAGTTTTTGGCTGTCAAATGCCCAATAAGTCACAAATTGACCACTGCTATCATGAGTTTGAAATCTAAATAAGTAATATCCACTTTCAAGCTCTTTAATCGCATTTTTAATGCTTTTTGCACCGTCGTTTGAGTTGAGTTCTATACTTTTTAGGCTCACATCAAAGTCATTGCTGTAGCTCTCAAGCACCGCTCCAAGTCCTTTAGCTTTTAAGCTCAAATTTTTGTTGCGTAACATGTCAACATGCACTTGTGCGTATTGATTTTCTTTCTTTTTTAGTTTAATTTTCATGGTGGTGTACCTTTTATTTTTAGGCACTAAATAAGGTATGTGGGTGTATAATTGCAGTCCACAATGCTTTAGTTAGTGTTGTTGTTCAAAGTTAGATCTCTATAATTTGCGTCCCGCCAAGAACTGAATATAGGATCTAACGACTAGCTTGCTACAGTTTTACTTTTATTTGCAAATTCAATCAAATCTGAAACTTGATAATATATTCGCCCAAAAAGCTTGTAATAGCTTATTTCCCGTTTAGTTCTTTTTTGAGATTGTGTTGTTTCTGGTGTAGGTGGTATTATTTCCACCCCGTCCACCGTCAAGCCTTTCGCCTCTAGCTCGGTGTTTGATATTTTTCTGTCTACCATTTTTAAACCTCTGTTTGTATATTTTACATAATTTTAAGAATAAATTATTTATATGTGTATTATATACAATTTAAAAAACCATGTCAAGTTTTTTACATAAAAATAAATTAAAATACAGTATAATTGTATATATGACAATATTAAAAAGGTAGATGATGAAAGAATCAATAAAAAAAGTATTAGATATAGCCGATAAAACTTATTACAATTGGAAAAAAGAAAACCGTCCAATTATTTCTTTACTTGAAAAATATTTCACAAAAGAAGATTTGGAAGAGTTTTTATCAACCAATAAAATAGCCAAATATGATGTAGTTAACACTAGTATTTTTATTTCAATTAGTAATTTTGTTGAGAAATTGAATATTCTATATACTAAGGATTCTAACCCTATTTTATTTTATAACTTCATTGTCCATTACGTTCAATTAGATAAATCTTATTATTTTCATGACGTACTACTGCATGGATGGGTCGGCATTGGAGATTTGGAAGAATTCCAGGATGAATTTTATGAATATTTAATTAAAAATATAACATCTGCATCAGAGTTAAAAAATATGTCTTACTTTATTAATCAACTAACCATATCAGATCTTTTATTTTTAAATATGAATATTTCAACTGGTTTTAGATTAACATTTAACACTATATATATTAATTTTCATCATACCATTATTGATGATAGATCATTGGATAAGATGAAAGATGGATTATATACTGCATTCAGTGAAACTTTAAAAATTGATGATGATTTAAACAATCTTATTACAGAACTAATTGACGAGACCAGAGATAGAATGGATTATGAATATTTATATAAGACATAATCAAAATACGATGTAAATCATTAAGTAGGGTAAGCTGTTTTTGGCTTATTTCATTTTGCAGAGAAAGATTATGTCAAAACACATCAAGGTCAGTTGAAATTTGATTTGTAGTGGGATACCCCGACCCTCTGGGTCGGGGAGGATGTCATTTTTTCCTAAAAGAAGTATAGTATAGAGTTATTGGCGTTATGGGGTAATTATCAAAAGTGGGGTAAAAAGTGGGGTAAGCTATTTTAAGCTTATCGTGTTTTGTAGTGTTAAAGTCTTTGTGATTGCGTTGTGTAGGGAGTTTAAAGTGGTGGGTTCTGAGTGACTCGAACACTCGACCACTCCGTTATGAGCGGAGGGCTCTAACCAACTGAGCTAAGAACCCACTTTGTAGGGCGAAATTATACTCAATGACACCTTATTTTTTTCTGATTCTATTACTATTTTTCATTGACTTACAAAAAATGGGGCGATATTCTATTGTCACCTCATTAAAACAGCGTATCAAGAATTTGATTTTTAAACCTTATTGATTCCACGGAAGTGCCTATAAGTCTATTTTCCTCTTTTAGAGTATCATATTCATCTTTTAATTTTGATATTTCTCTACTTTTAAAATAAATCTGTTGCTGAATATAAATTTTTGGAAAAATAAACATAGAAGCAAAAATTAAAGATAGCAACACATATCCAAAATTAGCAAAGCTAAGACTTTTATTTGAATTTATAACTGATTCAATTTCGTCTAAAAGCTCACTCTTTTCACTCGATTTTTCACTAATTTGTTCAATTACTATCTGATTTACATTCTCATTCATAAAATCGCTCAAATTTTTACTCATTTTGAGTTCATTTTAAAGATTCTCATCTTTGCACTTCTGCTTCTTGGATTTTCTTTTAACTCATTTTCTTCTGCCATAAGCGGTTTTTTTGTCAGAATTTTTCCGAGTTTATGATTATTTGAACATGTACATCGCATCGCCTCATCCGGACAAATGCAAGATTTACTCCACTTGATAAACTCCTGTTTTACAATTCTGTCTTCTAAGGAATGGAATGAAATAATTGAGATTATGGCTTGCGGGAATTTTGCCTCTTCTAGGCTTTTTAAAAGAGACTCTAACTCCCCCAACTCATTATTTACTTCTATTCGAATTGCCTGCATTAGGAGTGTTGCAGGGTGTATCTTTTTACCGTGAGGCATGTGTGATTTCACTCTGTCACTTAACTCTTTTGCAGAAGTAAAGGGACGGTTTCTTACTATCTCGGATGCCAGTTTTTTATAATTTCTAAGTTCTCCATACTCTAAAAGCACTCTCTCTAGCTCTTGCATCGAGTAATCATTTACAACATTTGAAGCCGTTAATAGTGCATTTTTATCCATTCTCATATCAAGATTGTCGCTCTCATAGGAAAAACCTCTCTCCTTTTGATCCAATTGAAGAGAAGAGACACCGATATCCGCCAAAATTCCTTTCACATTTTTCACATCTACTTCTTGCAAAATATCTTTTATTACAGAGGAAAAACGACCTTTTCTAATGCTCACTCTATCGCCATATTTTGCCAATCTTGAAGTTGAGAAATCTATTGCTGTTTGGTCTTGATCAATTGCTATGAGTTTTACATGCGGATTTGCCTCGAGTATCATAGAAGAGTGTCCGCCATATCCCATAGTACAATCAATAATTATTCCATCTTTTATCTCTTTAAAGGCATCTATAACCTGCACGTGTAAAACTGGAATATGGGGGATATTTTGCACGAAAAACCTTAAAGTTTATTATTATCGAAATTATACATCAATTTATATAACATTCTTATTATCCTATATACAGGGAGTTACACTCCTATTAACTTGTACTAATAACTTACTTACTTTCAAATTGTTACATTCTTTATAAAAAAATTATAAAACTATATTATTAATTGTAACAATTGATATAAGTCAACTACTTTGGTGAAAAAAGACTATAAACTTCAAATGATTCTGAAATCTTATTACTAATTAAGAGGAGTGAAAAATGGTAGAAGTATTAGCAGTTCAACCTGAAATAGCGTTAAATGATTTTTTACCTATTTTTGTCTCTTCTGCACTTGTTATAGTTTTTGGAGGATTCTATGTTGGTATATATACAGCAGTAAAAGTTGGTATGCTTAAAAGATGGGCTATGCCTTTGGCATACTTATTTTGGCTGTTAACTGCTTATTGTTTATATGTAATGGGAAGTTTAATGCATGTAGGAGACACTACGGCGAAAGCTTTGGTGGTAGCGATGATTGGTTATCTGTTGCTTCCGCATGCCGTCTATTATATGCAACATCAGGTTCATGAACAAAATGAACACTAAGATGTATATATTTTCAACAATTATTTTAGGAGGAAAGAGTGGCAAATAAATCCGTATGGAGTGACAATCGCTTCTGGCAACGATCAGCAGCGTGGGTTACAGGATTTGCAGCGATATTATTAATTTGGTTAACATTTGATACTTCGGGGCAAATTTCTATGGGCAGTGATGCAGATTTAAAAAATGGCGTAACTAAAAGGGTTCCAGGACCTACGGTTATCAACTATAAAATCACTTATGAAATGGACACAAAGCGTGGACATGAAGTTCCTGTGATTGGAGCAAAAGAAAAATTCTTTGGAAGAGATGATTACTCAGAAAAAGAAGCAGGTGATTTATTGCACCTTGGTAAATTAGGCTCACAAGCAAAAAATTGTATGGATTGTCATACACTTCTTGGAAACGGAGCGTATTACGCACCGGATTTAACAAAAGCATGGTTAGACCCGGCATGGGAATCAACTGGTTCTATGCAAGCGATGACCGGCAAAAATACAAAAGAAGAAGCGATGGCTGAATTTTTACAATTCCCGTCAAAATATCCTACACATGCTCGTATGATGCCAAACCTTGGTATTACTGCGGCAGAAGCTAAAGGGTTAGTTGCATTCTTAAAACATATGTCATCAATTGACACAAATGGATTCCCAAGAAACTTTGGAAAAATACAAGGAGCATTAAATGGCAAGTAATCATTTAAAATGGGAATCAAAACAACTAGCAACATGGTATTTCACTTTTGCTGCTATTATTTTTGGTGCTCAACTACTTTTTGGTTTAGTTGCGGCAATCCAGTATGTAATGCCCGGTTTTCTTTTTGAGATAGTGGACTTTTCAATTGCTAGAATTTTACACATTAATGCACTCGTTGTATGGATGGTTTTTGCGATGATAGGCTCTGTTTACTGGCTTTTACCTGATGAAACAGGTATTGAAACAGTTGGTATTAAAATCGGCAAGTTACTCTTTTGGGTATTTGCAGCAGCTATCGTTGTTGTTGTTTTAGTGTATCTTCTTGTTCAAGTTGGACCGGCAGATGAGACAACAATCTGGTTTATTACAGAGGGTCGTGAGTATATCGAAGCACCTCGTTGGGCAGATATCGGTATCGTTGTTGTTGTTCTTGGATTTATCGGTAATCTTTATGCAACTGGCATGAAAGGCAAACCAACTGGAATCGTAACTGTACTTATGGCTGACATGCTAGCATTTGCAGGTATTTATCTTGCGGGTATGTTCTTTACTGATAATATCACAGTGGATCAATTCTGGTGGTGGTGGGTAATTCACTTGTGGGTTGAAGCTACTTGGGAAGTATTTGTTGGTGCAATTGCAGCATACGGTCTCATTAAGATGATTGGTGCACACCGTCAAGTAGTTGAAATGTGGTTATGGATTGAAGTAGCGATGCTATTTGGTTCAGGAATTCTTGGTATGGGTCACCACTACTTTTGGATTGGCACACCTGAATACTGGTGGGAAATCGGAGCACTATTTAGCGCTTTAGAGCCATTACCGCTTGTTGCAATGTTTATCCATGTTCTTTATGATTGGGGTAAACAGCAAGGTGCAGCACAACAAAGAGGGGAAGAGGCTTCAGTTATCACTAACAAACCTGCATTTACTTGGTTTGTACTTCAAGCTTTCGGTAACTTCTTAGGTGCGGGTGTTTGGGGATTCTTCCATACATTGCCACAGGTAAACCTCTATACACACGGTACACAATTTACATCTGCACACGGTCACTTAGCGTTCTTTGGCGCATATGCGACTATTCTAATAGGTATGATGTATGTTGCTATCCAGGGTTCAAACGGTATCAAAGTTCTTAAACATACTAAATCATCAATTGCAGCTGCATGGATGATTACAGGTGGTGTTATGGGAATGACTGTATCACTTACAATCGCAGGTTATGTAGATGTAATTGTTACTCGTGCACAAATGGGCGCTACATGGGCTGGCTACTTTGATGGTCATAGCGGCATGTGGATGACACAAGCAATGGACTGGAGACTTATTATGGGAACGGTAACATTCTTAGGTTTCCTATTCTTGATTAAAGACTTTTTAAGTACCGGCAAAAATGCTGTACATACAAGATAAGGAGGGTTATTATGTTTGAACCATTTACAGATATTGTACCAAGCTTTTTTGGTTGGTTAAATCAGGGTCCTTTAACTCTGACGATTTTTCTTCACAGTTTTATTGTACTTCCAATGTTTTGGATTTATAAACAAGAAAAAGCGCGTTTAGAGAACGAAAAGTAGTTTACGAACCTTCGGGTTCGTTCAATCTTTATTTATAAAAAAGGGAGAAGAAAATGAAATTTAATAAATTAGTACTATCAGTTGCTGCATTAGCAGTAGTTTCGTCAGGTTTGTTTGGTGATACATCAAACATGGATGTTGAAAAAATGTTTGAAAAAGAGTGCCAAGGGTGCCACGGTCCAAACCATGAGGGTGGTGTCGGTTCAGATCTTCGTCCAGGTGTGATTGAAAAGAAAAATGCTTATGCATTGGCTGAGACTATCCTTAATGGTCGTGCAGGTACTGCAATGCCTCAGTTTAAAGAGAAATTTAATAAAACAGATGCTGATAAAATGGTAGATTACCTACAACACTTTAAAGGTAAAAAAATCGACCAATTAACACTGCCAGCTGTAAAAGAGGGTTGGAAAAAGCTCAATGACAGAGTAGAACTTTTTACGAAATATCCTCAGCCTGTTGATGTTAAGAAAAATACAGATATCGTATTTGTTACTGAAAGAGATGCAGCAAGAGTTGTTTTCTTAGATGGTACAACAGGTAAAGTTTTATCTAAGCACCCAGCTGGTTTTGCTGTGCATGTTACAGTAACGAACAAGCGTCAACCTCGTTATGCTTACTCAATCTCTCGTTCAGGTTTAGTAACAATGTTCGACCTTAACACTCCAGGACAACAAAAAATTGCAGAGTGCCAAGTTGGTTCTGATTCTCGTGGTCTTGCAGTATCTCCAGATGGTAGATTCCTAATGGCGGGTAACTATGTTCCAGGCGGCGCTATTTTAATGGATGCTATGACATTAGAGCCACTTAAAGTTTATCCGACTTCAAGTGTAATTGACCCAGATGGTAATATTGGTTCATCTCGTGTAGCAGGTATATTTGATACTCCATATGGTCCATACATTGCTTTTGCACTTAAAGATGCTGGGCATGTTTACATTGTAGATTACTCTAAACCGGATTTTCCAATTGTTGGAGATATTCCAAACATCGGAAAAATTCTTCATGATGGTTTCTTAAATGAAGGAAAAGAGATTGGTCGTTATCTCTTTATTGCTTCTCAAGGAAGTGATGTTGTAGGCGTTGTAGATTTTAAAACTAAAGCTTTAGTAACTAAAATCTATACAGGTCCAGCGGCTAAGCCACACCCAGGTCAAGGTTCTTCATGGTATAACGAGCATTTAGGTAAACAACTTGGTGCTACTGTTAACATGAACCTCGGTCAAGTAACTATTTGGGATGATAACTTTGATGTAATTCGTCAAATTCCAACTGGCGGTGGTGGATTATTTATCGGTACAAGTGATCACACTCCATTCCTTTGGGCAGATAATGTTCTAGGCGGTGAAGAGAATTGGAATAAAATCCACCTTATCAACAAGCAGACTCTCGAACTTGATAGAATCATTACTGTTGGTACAGATGAAGGTACGGTTACACATCCTGTTACGCATAAAGAAATTTATTCATGGAAAGTTCCTACTGTAAAAGATGCTAAGGGTAAAGAAATTATTCCAAGAATACTTCATGCTGAACCGGCAAATCACGGTCACTGGACTATGGTTTCTGAGTGGAATGCAGGTCGTATTGGTATTTACGAAGCTGAAACAGGCAAATTTGTTAAGTACATTGAAGGTTTAACTACGCCTACATTTACTTATTCAATTGAGCATAGACAATCTATTCCAGGTGCATAGTCTGAATTTTCTTCTCCCTTGGGGGGGGGGAATTTTTTATAATAGTGTAAAATACAATTTATAGTGTTATAAAAAATAAACTTTATGAGAAAAGATATGAAAAAAATTATAGTATTGTTCACTTTTTGTTCTCTCATAAAAGCAGCAGAGCCGGACGGAAAAAAGGTTTTTGAAACTTACTGCTGGGGATGTCACCACCAGAGTGCCATGGCATTTGGTCCATCCTTTGCGGAGATAGCCTCTAAACGAACAGCAGAGGAGATTAAAGCTTATATTATAGAACCGGAGGCGATGTATAAATCTTTTGGCTACAAACGAAGTGCCATGACGCAGTTAAAATTAAAAGAAGAGGAGTTGGATGCTATTTCAAAATATATCCTCTCCTATAAAGGCAAATAATGTTTAGATTATCAAATTTAATCGCTTCTGTTGTTGAAAATAAACCTGAGAGAGTCTTAAACGGCTCTATCGCCATTTGGAACTTTACCAACAGATGCAACCTCTCTTGCCTGCACTGCTACTCAAAATCTGACTTGGACGCGGTGGACACACTCAGCACTGAGCAGATAAAAAAGACGATTTTAGAGATGAAAGAGAGCGGCGTAAAATTTATTATCTTCTCGGGCGGTGAACCGCTCACCAGAAAAGATCTCTTTGAAATTGCCGACTTTTGCAAAGAAAACGGTGTCATCACCTACCTCTCAAGCAACGGACTCTACTTTACGAAAAGCAATGTGCAACGCATTGTTGACACCTTCAACTATGTCGGCATCAGCATAGATGGGGACGAAGCGACACATGACTATTTTCGCGGTTTAAAAGGTGCCTTCAAAGAGACACTCAAAGCGGTACTTTTAGCAAATGAAACAGGTGCAAAAGTAGGTATCCGTTTTACTATGACCAAAGATACGATTGGCTCTTTGGAGTATATATTTGATTTGGTTGAGAAGCATAACATCCCAAAAATTTACATCTCTCATCTCGTTTACTCAGGACGGGGTTTAGATAATCTAAAAATGGATTTAAGCAAAGAACAAAGAAGAGTTGCGGTTGCATTTATCTTAGAAAAAGCGTTTGAGTACTACAAAAGCGGCAGAGAGATTGAGATAGTTACGGGCAACATGGAGCAGGATGCGGTTCTCTTTTTAAATAGATTTGCACAAGAGTATCCTGCGTTAAAAGAGACCATGAGAGAGAGACTTGTTACTTGGGGCGGAAACTCTGCAGGACGAAAGCTTTTAAATATAAACAGCGAAGGATTCGTACGACCCGACCCGTTTTTTCCACTCACCGTAGGCAATATTATTGAAAAAGATTTTGGTGCAATCTGGCAAGGCGGCGAACTTTTAGACCAGCTTAGAATGCATCCGAGAAAAATCTCCGGTATCTGTGCGGAGTGTGAACAGATAGATATTTGCAACGGCGGTTCTCGCGCCCGTGCCTATGCCATCACAGGTGATTTATGGAGCGAAGACCCCTCATGTTATTTAACCCAAGAAGAAAGAAGGAACAACTACAAATGAAAAACAGACTCCTACTCAGCAGCGCTTTAGCACTCTTTTTATTTACACATGCCGGTGCAACAGAGAAGATTTTTGTTGTCGAACGAGAGAATAATTCTCTGGCGGTCATAGAAAAAGATTTACCAAGCTCCCACATTACGGGAATGAAAGATATGAACCATGGTGTTGTCAAGTTTTACGACAAAGACGGGTATGTAATCACTCGTGACGGGTATGTACTGAAGTTTGACCCTGAGAGTGAAAAGATACTCAAGGAGTACAAAACCAGTAAGAGTGCCATCGGTTTTGTTGTCAATGATTATTATGTAGCAGTTGCAAATTATGACAACAAAAGCATTGATATACTAGATAGAGACCTCAATCCTATTAAGTCAATCGTAACCGGTTCTAAAAATGTAGGCATTAAAATTTATAAAGATTACCTTGTATTTTCTCAAATGGACAGTGACAAAATAACCGTGCTTCGTGACAAAAATGGGGGTAAAAAGATTCCGGATTTTGAAATCTATAAAGAGTTTGAAGATGTAGGTGTTATGCCTTTTGATGCGATGATAAAAGATAACAACTTTATAACCGGATTTTTTAAGAGTGAGCATTTTGGAGTGCTCAATTTAGACACCATGGAATACTCAAAAATTAAAATTTTACTCGATGACAAAAAACCCGTTTTAAAAGTACCCCATTTTGGGTTTTGGAGCATTGGAGGCGGATATGTTTTTATCCCTGCGGTTGGAAATAACAAAGTTTTAGTCTATGACTCAAATTTTAATTTTGTAAAAAATATTGAAACGGAAGGTTTACCGGTATTTACAACTTTATCTCCCGATAATAAATATATGGCAGTCACCTACAGCGGAGAGAAGTTTCCCGTGATTGAAATCATAGATACGGCAACCCTTAAGGTGTTTAAACGCTTTGAGTTTGACGGAAAAGTTCTCCATGTACGATGGTCGAACCAAAAATCAAAACTTTATGTATCGGTAAATGATACAAATAAAATTGCAGTTCTAGACACAAAAGATTGGTATTTAAGCAAAGAGATATTTCAAATCAACAAACCTTCGGGTATATTTATCTATGAAGGATTAAAATAATGGGAAATGTTTATTTAACGGGCGCAGGTCCTGGAGATATGGAGCTATTGACGCTTAAAGCACTTAGAGTTATACAAGTGGCGGATGTAATTATCTACGACCGTCTTGCAAATCCTGATATTTTGGAAAAAGCAAAAAGCGGATGTGAGTTTGTCTATGTGGGAAAAGAGGATGGGCGACACATTATGCCTCAAGATGATATTAATGAAACAATCTATCAAAATTCACTCAAATATGAAAATGTTGTGCGATTAAAAGGCGGAGACCCTTTTGTCTTTGGCAGAGGAGGAGAAGAGGCAGCTTACCTTCAAGAGAGAGGTGTAAAGTTTGAAATAATCCCAGGGATTACTTCAGCCATAAGCGTTCCTGCATATGCTGGAATTCCTGTTACGCATCGTGGTGTAGCCGTCTCTTTTCGTGTTGTTACAGCGCACGAATCACCAAATAAAAAAGAGTCTCAAATTCCATGGGAAAATTTTAAAACAGATGATACTATTGTCTTTTTGATGGGTCTGCATAATTTACCGAAAATTGCTAAAAAACTTATTGAGATTGGTAAAGATGTGAACTACCCATGTGCCGTTATCTCAAAGGGAACGACTCCGGAACAGACTGTAATCGTCGGAACCTTGCAAGATATAGTAGAAAAAGCTAAAGATGCCCCTACTCCGGCACTTATCGTTGTCGGAAAAGTTGTCGAACTTAGAGAGCAGTTAAATTGGTTTAAATAGGCTTTAGGGGGTTGTAGGGACATCTTCCCTGCCACTTTATGGGGCTTTCTAAAGAGCAACATCGCCTTCGCGAACGATTCTCTTGTTTTGCTCATAAAGTGCGTAACATCAGATATTAATATTTACCTAAATCATAAGTTTTCCACAACTCTTTACTTTTTTCATCCCCGCCTTCCATAGCTTTTTTTGCCCAAAGTTTGGCCTGCGGAAATTTCTCCTGCAAGCAGTAAATTTCTGCAAGCAGATAATAAGCGGTTTTATCGCCATCTGCTGCATTTTTTTCCAACCACAAAGAGGCCTTCTCATAGTTCAGCAGTTGCATATAAACTCTACCTATATTTTGAATAGCCTCTGCATGTCCTTCTACTGCGGCGCTCTCAAGAAGTTCAGCAGATTTTGTAACATTCTGATCCGTCGCGTCACCGTTGTAGTACATGAGAGCCAAATTATATTTTGCGTTTGTGTGTCCGCCCTCGGAGGCTTTTTCTAGCCAAGAGAAGGCTTTTTTTGAATCTTTATCTACATTGTAGCCGCTTAGATACATCATTCCCAAATCATATTGTGCGACCGTACTAGAAGCATCTGCTGACTTTGTTATCCAATAAATACCTTGCTTAACATCCTGTTCCACCCCTAAACCATTAAAATAGAGATAACTCAGGGCATGTTGAGATTTTGCATCTCCCATCTGTGCATCAACAGAATATAAGTTAAATGCAGTTGTAAAATCCTGCTTCTTAAAAGCTTCCAACGCTAAATTTTCAGCATAAAGTGCCAGAACTAAACTAAAAAATAAAAACAATTTAAACATACAAAAACCCCTATAAAAAATGTAAAAGTGAAGATAAACAAACTGCACACAGAAATGTCACACTCACCATGGCAGCCCTCTTTTTAGCCTCTGATATTTCATATCTTTCTTCCAAAAAATCCGCAACCCTGATAGCGGGATAAATCGTAAAGAGAAACATTGGAAATGTCATCACCAAAATAATCATAACATCTTGCAAAACCATAAAAAATCCTTTTTACATATCCATATATTTATTGACTGACCTCATGCACTTTTATAAAAAAGAGCGTAAAGTGTTAATTTTTCTCCCATATCCGACAGATATGGGTAGCTTTAGGGGGTTGTAGGGACAATTTATGTTACACACTAAAACGGACGCGTCCATTTTAGTGTGTAACATAAATTGTGCAGTGTAACATAAGTGCTAAAAAGTAGTTGTGATTTATATCAAGACGTCAGCTGCATGGGCTACTCGAAAAGTACGCGCAGCCCCTCTTTGTTTTTAATTTTATATCCGTTAGAATCTTTTTCTAACAACTCCAAAATAACAAGTTTTTTAAATGTTCGAGAGAGCGTCTCCGGTGTCATGTGAAGATGTTCTGCAACCTGATACTGTTTTAAACTATTTAAAGCATCCTCTTTATCAAATATATATTTTGCCAACCTTGCCGTTGAATCAAGAACAATATTAAGAGCTATCACATCTTCAAGATATTTTATCTTTTTTGATAGTGATTTAAAAAACAGCAATGCCATTTGTGGATTATGCAAAAACTCCTTTTTAAAACGCTCAAAATCAATCTCAATTACAACTCCTGCACTCTCAAAGGCTGCTGACGCAGGGTATGAAATCCCCTCTAACACTGCCATCTCTGCAACTAAAGATACCGGCATAAACCTATGCATAATTATTTCATTGTTTTTTTGATCTGTTTTATATACTTTTAATACCCCTTCAATAAGCAGTATTAAAGATTTTGCTTCATCTTTTTCATAAAATAAAATCGAACCCTTCTCGTAGTGCTTTTTATTTGAAAATGAGGAGAGGAGAGCTAGCTGCTCATCGTCTAAATTCTCAAAAAAATAAAATTGTTTTAAATCTCTCATCTTATCCCTTTTTATCATCTACTTTTGACTTCTCTGCAATATATCAGTCAATGGCTTAATATGTAATTAACACATACAACACTTCCTATTTTATATCTTGCGTAGGTGCACCAAAATAGTAACCTTGCGTATAATCAACCCCAAGTTCTGCTATCTTGTCAAAAACATCTTTTGAGTGGACAAATTCGGCGACGGTTTTTATATTCATCTTTTTAGCAAATTCCACTATGGTTTGCGTAATCATTTGAGAGTTTTTATCCGTATCTATATTTTTAATCATGGAACCGTCTATCTTTATATAATCCACTTTTAACTTCATAAGATACTCAAAATTTGAGTATCCTGTTCCAAAGTCATCTATAGATATCTTCGCACCATAACTCTTTACGCTGTTTATAAATTCCAAAACCTGATCAAAATTTTCTATTCCCTCCGACTCTATAATTTCAAAAACTATATTTTTGCTGATAGGACTATTTTTCAATTTGTCTATAATAAATTTATATATATCTTTGTTTAGAATGTCATCCACGGAGAGATTAATTGAGACAGAGTACGGCAGATGTTTAAATTTTTCAAATGTTTTTTCTATCATTATCATTGTAAGTTGATGGTAGAGTTTATTTTTCTTAGCAAGTTCCAAGAAATGGATTGGTACTATAAGCGTGCCATCCGGATCAATCATTCTCATAAGCGATTCATACTTAACAATTTTTTTTGTTTTTGTATCTAAAATCGGTTGATAGACCGGTACTATTTTATCCTCTTCTATCGCATTTTTAAGACGCTTTGTCCACTCTAGATTTTTTTCATACTCTTTAGCCATAGCCATTGAATCATCATAAACTAAAAAATCTTTTTTAGCTTTTTTAGCAACCTTCATGGCTGTATCTGCATTTACTAGCAACAGTTCTGTGCCATAAGATATACCCATAGTAGCAGTTAGACTCACTTCACTTTTTTCATCTATTTTAAATCTTTTTTTAGAAATTTTTTCACTTATTAAAGAAGCAAGTACATTAATTTTATCTATATCTTTCGGTGCTCGGCACAAATGGGCAAATTCATCCGAATGAAGTCTATACAGAGTTGCTTTATCTAACATGTTTTCTTGCAAAAACAGAGCAAACTCTTTCAAAATTGTATCACCTGCCTCCTCTCCATATAAATCATTTATCTCCTGAAATGCGTCTATGTTTATGATAATTAAAAATGAATTTATTTTTTCTTCAAGCTTTTCTGTCAATCTTCTTCTATTTTTCAAGCCTGTTAAACTATCATTGTAAAATTGACTTTCAATAGAGTCCAACATGCCATTAAATATATCTTTAATTGAATCAATCTCTTCAATGTTATCATTCACTAAAACTCTTGTTGTCATGTCTTGAGAACTTGTAATATTTCTAATGGCATTTGAAAAGTTTTTAATAGGTTTTATCAAATACTTATTTAATTCCAAAAATATAGCAATAAATATTACAAATGAAAAAATCACAAGAAATATCATAAAAAAGTTTATGAGTTCTGAGAGAGAAACTTTCAAATCTTCTACCGGATAGGAAACATCTATAATGCCTAAAATATCACCTACTTTTGCGTTTGTATGACACTTTAAACAATCATTTTTTGCAGCAACAGGATAAAAATATTCTATATAATTTGAGTCAGAAATATTTAATAGCTCCTCTCCTTGCATGGCGCTTTTTATATTAATACTGCTCTCTCTATTTTGTTTGTCTCTTTCTATCTCTCCGAACAAATTTGCGACAATTTCACTTCTGTAAACATCCACCTTCATGTTTTTATCAATTTTGTTCAGTCTGTTAATTATCTCATTAATATCTTCTCTATTCCATCCCCTTTGCATGGCGGAGTAGAGAGCTTCAAAAATGAGCATACTTGTTTTTTTTGCATCTACATGGGCTAAGTTTGTAATGGCATCTTTTTTCATATATTCACCATATAAAAAGCCACCAAACAGTGCAATAAGCATTGTAATTAATATAATTTTTGCAGTGATTTTTGCGTAGGAAGTTTTACTTTTCAAAAGTTATCTCATTTAACCCAAATTCAGGTTTATTTCTTTTTGAAAATGAGTTTACCATTTACGACATTGATTGTCGCTTAATAGTGATGTGGCTAATAGAACAACACCTTTATGCGCGTCTAAGCAACATTAATCTTCTAATAAATAACACAAATAAAGAAAGAGCCAAAATTTTAAAATCTAGCTCACTGGCTATGTGGATATTGACAAATGTATCGCTCTGTGTTGCTTCAATTCCTAGTGCTTGCATGAGAAGAATTTTTGGAGCATACACGGCACTAAACATGAGAGAGGAGAACAGAACAGTTATTGCAGAACCAAAAGCAATAGCATCTCTTTGACCCATTTTGTACCATGCTGCCTCATATACAGCGACTGCGGCTGCCACAACATAGAGCCAGTAGCTGAATCTATGAAAAACTTCACCCATAATAATTCCGGAATTGTACTTGTTAAGCAGCACATCAACCAATATCTTGTCTGAATGAAAAATAACAGGAGCAACAACTGCTCCCAAAACTATAACTGCACCAAAAGTGGCTGCAAGGAGAATTAAATAACTGAAATCTACATATATTTTTTTGCTCAAATTTTATAACCTTAGGGTAAAACCTCTATCAAAATCGCTTAAATCTTTGTAGAAATCTAAATTTTTATATTTTTCTTTATTTAAAAAGTTTCTTATTTTATCTTGTTGGTCATAACCTATCTCACATGTAAACAAGTTAATTTTTCGCTTTAATACCTCGTTAAGAAGCTCCTGAATTATCTCATCTCCAACGCTTCCCCCAAAGAGTGCATTTTGCGGCTCATACGATAAATTTGATTCTAAATATGCATCATTTGCAATGTAGGGCGGATTAGAAACCAAATAATCCACATGCTCATTTATTGGCTCTAAAAGTGAACCTAATCTGAGCTCAATTCTATCCTCCAGTAAAAATTTTGCAATGTTTATTTTTGCAATTTCTAGGGCATCCTGCGAAATATCGACTGCAATAATCTTTGCATGCGGAAACTGCTTTGCCAGCATAATTGAGATAATTCCACTCCCGACGCCTACCTCGACAATGGTCATCACTTCTTTGGCATGCGGAATATTTTTGATAACTTCATCTATCAAAAGTTCTGTTTCAGGGCGTGGGATAAGAGCACCCGAAGCGATGTAAAACTCCTCACTGTAAAAACTTACCCTGTTCGTTATGTACTCAAAAGGCTCATTTTTAACCCTTCTCTCCACCCACTCATAAAGTTTATCAATATCTTTTACCTGCGTATTTTGATTTGTAATAATCCAGAGTTCATCACACCCCAAATGTGCCATCAAGAGAAGCTGTGCCTCTCTTGATGCTCTTGGAATAATTGAATTTAGTTTTGCGGTTATCTCTTTGAGTACATATTGAACTATATATCGGCTTGACATGCAGAGCCTAACGAACTTGTATCAATATCACCGATAGCAACACCTAAAGCTTTCAAACGCTCTAAAACAGGTGGGTGTGTATAATGAAAAAATATATAGAGCGGATGAGAAAGAGGAAAACTTTTATTCTCACTCACCAACTTTTTAAGTGCATTTGCAAGCTCAATCTCTCCCGTCACACCTGCTAATTCACTTCCCATTTTATCTGCCGCATACTCATTATGACGACTGACAATTCCCATGATTGGCATCATAAGAAAGCCCAAAACCGGCATAAAAAGAAGTAATAGTATCATCGTAATAGATGGCGACCGGCTTAGCCCTAGTTCCAAATAGAGCGATTCCGGCAGATTGCCGAAAATTCCGAACATGGCAAAAAGCATAACTCCGACAAGAGCTATATTTTTATATATATCCCCATGTGCGAAATGCCCCAATTCATGTCCTAAAACAGCCAAAAGCTCTTTTGTCGTGAGTTTTTCTATGAGCGTATCAAAAAGTACAACTCTTTTTGTTTTTCCTAAACCGCCGAAGTAAGCATTAAGTCGTGAATCTCTTTTGCTTGCATCACTTATAAAAACACCTGCACTTACAAACCCCGTCTTATCCATAAGAGCTTTAATCTCACTATTAAGCTCTTCATCGTCGAGCGGCGTGAGTTTGTCAAAAAAAAGAGCTCTAAATGTCGGAAAAAGCATATTGATAAGAACAACTATCACAAAAATAAATGCAAAACTCCAAAGCCACCAGTAAGTAAAGTTTGAGATAATCTCATAAATACCCCAAACTATCAAAGAACCGATTACGAACGTCATAACAAATGTGATGAGGGTATCTTTTATATATTGCGCCATTGTTGATTTATTGAAGCCGAACTTAGCATCCAATACAAACTTCTCATAGTAGGAAAACGGCAAAGAGACAAGGGAGTTTATAACGATAAAGCCCATAACAACTGCAATATTTTTGAGAGCTTCATTCTCAAAAAAAGCAATTTGCGATACAAAAGAGATTCCAAAACCAAGCCATGCCACAAACAGCAGATAATCAACAAATGTACTAAGAATCGACATCTTCTCTTTGGCAACTGCATAATTGCCTGCTTTTAAAAAATCTGTCCCTGAGAGCAGAACTGCAGATTTTCTTTTTGCTTGATTTACAAATCCTATTTGCATTACGCTTGTGTAGATTGTAATGAGAACATATAAACTATAAATGGCTACGATTGTCATTAACATTAAAAGACCTTAAAAAAATTTTGTTATTTTAGCATTATTTACAGCTTATTTATCTCATAGGTACTGCTTTTATAGGGTCTTCTATTTTTATAGTATCCTCTTTACTGTCGTACATATTATACACGGTCATGTAAAGAACTCCCATTAAAAGACCTATTACTATAACAGCCCACACAACCTTTTTTTTACTGCCTTTTAGCGTGTTGTAATCACTTATATCTTCTAATCTAGGTTCGCTCATCTTCTCTCCTTTTTTGTGCTTTTATTGACGCATCTTAACAATTACTTTATACTAAAACGCTACACTAATAAAACTAGTGAGACGATTTAAGCATTTATTTTAGATACTTTGTTCGCTAAAAAATTTTAAGGAATTACCATGAAAAAAATAGTGACAGCTTCACTCCTTCTAGGCGTAACACTCTTTGCAAGCGATGGATATGAGGTCTATAAAAAGAATTGTCAGAGCTGCCATGTGGAGATTATAGAAAAGGGAGAAGCGCTGAAAAATCTCAGAAAGATGAAAGCTCCGCCAATGGTGGAGGTTTCAAACCGCTTAAAAGAGAATATTGTTATAAAAGATGATGAGGAAGATTTGCATCGCCACCTTTTTATACTCTTTGTTAAAGATTACATAATCAATCCAAAACTTGATAACAGCATGTGTCATGCCGGCGCTTTAGAGAGATTTGGAGTAATGCCTTCGCTTGAAGGTAAAATCAATAGTGAAGATAAACAAGCCGTTGCAGAGTGGCTCTATGATAGATATGAAAATGTAAAGTTTGAGTGATTGAGATTTCCACATGAGGGCATGTGGAAACAATTTTACTCTAAAATATAATCCACTACTTTAGATTCTGTTGTCACTTGTTTGATAAGTTCAACAACTTTTAAATGCTCTTCATGCGCCGCATACGCTTTTAAATCTCTTCTATCTTCAAAAGTGCTATAAAGAGACATATCAAAAGCTCTCTCGGACTCATCAAAATTTATACCGACTTCCATAGATTTTAAAAACGGAATTTTACCCTCTAAGCTCATCAACTTGTTCTGAACTTTCGCTATATTGAGAGCCTTGTTTTCATCCTTAAACTTAAACATTACTATATGAACAACCATTATTTACACCTTAAAAAATATAGCGAAATTCTATCGATAACTATCTAATTTTGAGATAAATGCAAAAAGATTTAGGCGTTGCTTCAGTTTGAAAGCAAATCTCTCAAAGAGATATGCGGATTTTTTCCCTCAAGCAGCTCATATACTTCTCTGGCTATCGGCAGATACAACTCTTTTTCTTTGGCTATTTTATGAAGTGCATATGCCGTTTCTATCCCCTCTGCAACCTCTCCTAACTCTTCTACAATCTGCTCTTTTGTTTTTCCGCAAGCAAGACCCAAACCGACGCGAAAGTTCCGGCTCATGGGAGACGAAGCAGTTAAAAACAAATCCCCTGCACCGCTTAAACCCACAAAACTCTCCTCTTTTGCACCGTAAACCTTGCCAAATCTCTGCATCTCTACCAAACCTCTTGAGATAAGTGCGGCAGCAGCATTTTTGCCGAGAGAGAGACCCTCGCATATTCCGGCGGCGATGGCTATTACATTTTTGTATGCACCTGCAATCTCTGCACCGACCACATCCGTAGAGGTGTATGTTTTTATAAAATCAGGAAAAAACGAGGCAAACTCTTTGCTCAACTCTTCGTTGTAAGAGTTAACAACAAGTGCGGTAGGGAGTGATTTCATAACCTCTGTTGCAAAAGAGGGACCCGATAAAAAAGCAATGTTTGCGTCCGGAACAAACTCGGAATATATCTCGTTGAGAAACTTTCCGCTTGAGGCCTCTATTCCCTTTGAAGCGACTAAAATCTTTTGATTTTTAAAGACAAAATTCTCTCTAAGCCATGATGCTATCTGTTGCGCAGGTATAGCGATTACAAGATATTCAGACTTCAAAATCTCTTCCAAAGAGACAAAATTTTCAATATTTCTGGGTGTTCTTGAGTGTATAAAAACTTTATTATTTTTTGAGAGCGCGTAAGCTAGGGCAGAACCCCATTTACCTGCTCCAATTACACCAATTGACATCGTATCTGCTCCCTATTGATTTTTCAAACTCTTGAATACAATTTTCGTATCCTACAATAACAAACAGATCACCCTCTTGTATTACATGATGCTTTATTTTTGAGGAGTATATGAACTCACTTCTCATATCTTCATGTACCATAGAAAGAGGTATAACTCCATATTTATCGTTCCAATCCAATTGAGAAATTTCTTTGCCGATATATTCATTGCTTGCATTAATTTTTACCTGAGTGATTTTTAACTCACCGCTTTCAAATAAAATTTTATGAAAAACTTCTTTGACAATAGGCTTTTCCATCATCTCTGCAATCATCTCTGCAGTAGTTTGAACGAGTGGAATTACTCTGTTTGCCCCTGCCATTTGTAGTTTGTTCGCCGTTTCTTTATTGTTTGATAGTGCAATAATATGTAAGTCGCTAAACAGAGACCTTAAAGATATAGTTAAAAATATATTTTCTGCACTATCTTCAAGTACACAAAATGCTATAGAATTTTCAAAATCAAAATTTTCATTTATTCCGTCCCAATTGTCGCTTAAATCCAGACCTCTTATCTCAAAATCTGATTTGTTTTTTAAACTGTCTTGCTCACTATGGAGGCTGTAAATAACTACGCTGCCATATTTATCTGCAATATTCTTTGCTATCTCTAAAGCATAATCGTTGTATCCAAAAATTAGAGCCATTTTACTTTTCATTTTTTAGTCTTCTTATGTAAATATTTCTCAAACTCTTTGATAAAGATAGTTTTTCCGATGACAAGAAGATAGTCTCCGCTCTCAAGCATTGTTGCATCGATTGGATTAAAGAAAAATCTCTTCGTATCTTTTTTGTAAATTCCCAGCAGTACAACTCTAAACTTCGTGTTGTTGAGTTCATTTACATAGATAATTTTTTCACTCATTCTGTCATCTACCAGTATCTCTTCGATGTTTACACCAAAATATTCATTTCTCAGAGCATGAATTACCTCAAACGCAACAGGTCGCCCTATGAGTTCTTTAGAAATCATGCCGACTAAACCTTTTGGATAAAGTATCTCATTTACACCGGCAAAAGTTAATTTATTTCTATTTGTATCATCCATCAAAAGCGAAACGATATTGACCTCTTTATCTATAGAGCGAATTGTAAGCGTTGTGTAAACATTCTCTACATCACTCTCTCTCAAACACAAAACAGATTTGACTTGTGTACTCAAATCTAAGCCAATTTTTTTATAACTATGTGTATCGCCCGGATCATAATTGAGAGCCACAAGTCCATCTCTTTTGGCATGTGCAATTCTATGTTCATCTTCATCTAAAACAATAATAGTTGTCATAGAATTTGCCAACTTTTTTGCAACTTCTTGGGCTACTTGCTCATATCCGCAAATGAGATAAAATTTTTTGAGCTTCCTGATATCTTCGATTGTTTTTGTCTCTTTAATCTCATCAAGCTTTTCGGTAAAAGCAGAAACAACGATAGAAGTTGTAAACGCCAAAACAGAAACCCCTGCAATAATGACAAACATGGCAACAATGCGACCCTCGGTAGTAACTGCCGTAACATCGCCGTATCCAACCGTTGAAATAGTCACAATCGACCAATAGAGTGCATCAAAAAGAGTGTTCACAGGTGAATCTGGATTGTTTGCTTCCATCACATAAACAAGAACAGAAGAGACAAAAACGACAATAGATGCGAACATCAAAAGAATTATAAATTCAAATTTTTTTGTAGATAAAACGGAAGCAAAAATCTGAAAACTTGTCGTATAACGAAAAAGCTTGAACACTCGAAAAAGAACAAAAAGACGAAGAAGTCTGAGTTCATGGAAAAAAGGCAAGATTGCAAGTAAATCTATAATCGCTTTAAATGAAAAAATAAAATTTAACTTTGCTTTGAGTACCTTGATGATAGCTCGAGAGAGAGAGAATTCTCTTCCTAGCATCGTATCATGTTCACTCTTTGCAATAATAATCTCACAAACACTGCTGCTCGTCCAAAATCTCAGTAGATACTCTATGAAAAAAATAATTGAGATAACATATATATTGAAATATTTTATATACGCAGGAACTTGATGTTTTACTTCAGAAATCAAAATAAAGACACTCAAAAAAATGAGTATTATCATAAAAATATCAAATACTTTTTTATACTTGTATTTATTATTCTCTAAAAGGTCATAAAAAAATCGCTTCTTATGTTGATACGCATCTGATGTATGTATAAAATAGGCAATATCAACTATAAGGCGGGAAAAAAAGTTCATTTATCCAAGCTTAGCTTTAAGTAACTCATTTACAGTTTGAGGGTTCGCACTCCCTTTGCTCTCTTTCATAACCTGCCCTACGAAGAAGCCGAAAAGCTTATCTTTTCCGCTTCTGTACTCCTCGGCTTTGTCTGGATTTGCAGCTATAACGGCATCACAAATAGCTTCGATGGCACCCGTGTCACTCACTTGTTTGAGTCCTAATGTGTCGATTACGCTATCAACATCACTCTCATTCTCCATCAAATAATCAAGTACCTCTTTAGCCGCTTTTCCGCTGATTGTGCCATCTTCTATTCGTTTCACCAAGTGACCCAATTTTTTGGCATCCACCGGTGAATTTGTGATATTCATCTCACCCTTTAGGCGACCTTGAAGCTCTGTTGTAAGCCATGTCAGAGCATTTTTAGCACTGATACCCTCTGCCATCATCGCTTCAAAAAAGTGAGCCATTTCAACGCTTGATGTAAGAACACTCGCACTGTACTCATTCATTCCGTATTCGCTTACAAATCGAGCCATTTTTTGATCCGGAAGCTCTGGAATAACACTAAACTCTACCATCATCGCATCAGTCACAACAGCCTTAAGCAAATCAGGCTCTGGGAAGTAACGGTAATCCGCTGCCTCCTCTTTCCCACGCATGGAGCGGGTTTCCTGTTTTGTCTGGTCAAAAAGTCTAGTCTCTTGACAAATCTCTTTCTCATAAACGCCATCTTCCCACGCCTCTTTTTGACGAGCGACTTCAAGTTCTATCGCTTTTTGAATAAATTTAAAGCTGTTGATATTTTTTATCTCAACACGCGTGTAGAGTTTTTCATCCCCTTTTGGACGGATAGAGACATTTACATCCACACGGAACGAACCCTCTTGCATGTTTGCATCGCCGATGTCGAGGTAACGGATGATGGAGTGAAGTTTTTTAAGATAGAGAATCACCTCTTCACTATTTCGCATGTCGGGCTCTGAGACAATCTCTAAAAGCGGCGTTCCTGCACGATTCAAATCCACCTTAGAAATATCGCCCTCATGTATGTTTTTCCCCGCATCCGCTTCTATGTGCGCACGATTAATACGGATAGTTTTATGTGTACCATCCTCAAAATCAATACGAAGTTTTCCATGTTCAACCACGGGAGTATAAAGCTGCGTAATCTGATATGCCGATGGACTATCAGGATAAAAGTAGGATTTTCTGTCAAAATAAGAAGTCCTGTTTATAGTCGCATCAATCGCCGTTCCAAGCATAATAGCCTTGTGAAGCACCTCTTTATTCAAAACAGGCAAAGCTCCGGGAAGAGCCAAACATGTCGGGCAGGTATTTGTATTTTGTTTGTGATTAAAACTCGTAGCGCACGAGCAAAAAAGTTTAGTTTTTGTATTGAGTTGCACATGGACTTCAAGTCCTATAACTGTTTCAAACATATCGTTCCTTAAATTTTAAAAAATTAGGTTTTTATGTTATCTAAATTATCTTTTAAATCTGATAAAGAGGGCTTGACATGTGGAAATATTTGTCTTTATTCATTGCTAAATTATTCAAACTTTTACTATAGATTTGTGATTTTTTTCTTTTACTCTTCATCTATGATAATAATTTTTATGTTATGCGTTTTAGCAACTCTGCTTATTCTGCTGACAAATTTTGCATCGCCTGCTCCGGAAATAAGCCCGACGGCCGGTTTTTTTCCACTCATCTCTGCATAATAGAGTGATTGACCGATTCCTTCAGCCCACTTTTCGGCAAAATCCACCTCAATTGCATACTCTGAAGTGAGGCAGTCGATTCTTGCCCTATCTTCCAAAACAACTTCCATTTTTCCGCCTAAAGCATTACACATTTTAGTCTGGTAGTATTTTTCATTATGGTTTGCGGTAGAGAGTTTTTGAGGTGCAATATCATCTTCAAACAGAAGATAAAGAAGAGCCGCTATAAAAGTAAATAGAATTGAAACAGTTTTTTTACTCAACACTATTTTGTATGTTTTGAGTAGATTTTTTCCAAAAGTTTTGTCTGTTTTTGTGCTTCTGCCAATCTTTGTTTATTTACAGAAAAAGCATCCAGAGCTAAAATAAGAAAGAGAGAAACAATGATAAAAAGTGTTGTGATAAAGATAGATAGGCTGATGCCAAAAGGAAGAAATATATTAAAAACTATAAGGGTACCAAAAATAACGATACCCCAAGAGGCTCCAAGCAAAAAGCTTATAATTCTGTCGAATATATCTTTTTGCATAGAAAACTACTAGTGTTCGTCAACAGCGATTGCGCCACCAAGGTAAACATAAGTAAGCATCATGAAAATGAAAGCTTGCAAGAATGCCATAAAAGTAAGAAGAGCAAATGGAACCATCGGTAAAACCCAAGGAGCCAACATCAAAATTACCATCAAGAACATGTCATCACCTTTTACATTTCCAAAAAGACGGAAACTAAGTGAGATTAAACGAGAAAAGTGAGAAACAATTTCGATTGGAAACATTAACCAATACAACCACCAAACAGGTCCTAAAAAGTGCTTAAAGTACTTTACAATACCTTGACGGCGAATACCCTCAAAGTTGTAGTAAACAAATACAACTAGAGCAAGTGTAAGCGGCATTTCTAAAAATGCAGTCGGAGCTTCAAAACCTGGTAATACACCGATTAAGTTTGCAATTCCTACAAAAAGACCGATTGTAGCAACAAGCGGAAGGTAACGACGTGCAGGCTCTGCGCCCATTACATCTGTTCCCATTTTAAGAACACCTGAAATGTATGCTTCCATCACATTTTGAGTTCCTCTTGGAACAAGCTGAAGATTTGACATAGCTATTTTAACAAGCATCAAAGCGATTCCGGCAGATAGTAACATGTGTGTTACATATATAAAAGTTTTATCGTGAGAAAATACTCCGAAAAAAGTAAACAATTCACCCATAGGCGTGCTCCCTAGTCTTAAAAAATTATGAAATTATAGTCAAAGCTTCATTAAACTTTTATAATATTGTACGAATTTTGTGAATTATTTCAACTTCACATCTTTGGCGCTGAAATTTCTATTTGCGATACTCTCTAAAAATACAGTGGCATACGCACCTTTTGGAAGACTGAAGCTTATATTCATGATGCCGAAGTTTTTGTTGTACTTCAGTTCTAGCGTATAAGGAAATACCAAAGCCTCTCTTCTAAGTCCCTTTTCATACAAAAATTCATCATCATATTTCTCCTCTATCTCTCTTGCCGCATCGCGTGCACGATAAACATCTCTGCCGCACAACAATCCTGTAGGAATAACTTTTTTATCTTCAAAATCTTTTAAAGGAATATTTTTTGGAGTAAAAATTTTTTCTTCATTTGAAAGGTAAACATCTCCATCAAGCAGCATGAAGTTGCCGCTATTTTTTTCACGGCTTAAAAGCACTCGCTCTTTGAGCCACTCGTTAAAACGCACGCTTTGATATACAGAGATTAAAAACTTTTTGAGTTTTGCATCTTTTATGTACAAATCTCCGGCAATCATCTCTTTTGCCTGTTCAATCGAATCGTTATCTCGCCCAAATCTTTGGTAGCCAAAGTAGTTTGGAATTCCTGATTTTTCACCTTTTCTTGCCAGCTTTTCTATTTGACCGGCTTTAATATCATCCACATCAAAAAGATTGATACTAAATCTGTTTCCGGTCAAATCACCCATCCGAATGGAGTGCGTGTGTCTCGTTGTTTTTAAAATTTTTATCTGCGGATGTTTAAACTTTTTCAGATGTTTTTCAAATTTTGCTTCCACAGATATATACTGTGTTGTTGTTGCATGTTTATCTTTTAGCCCAGCGTAGCCTATCTTCTCAGCCGGAATATTGAGCAGCTCTGCAAAGACAGCTATCATATCCCATGTTGTAAGTTCTACTTTTTTTACATGCAGAACTAAGAAATTCCCATTGCCTTTAAACTCTGAGAGCGGAATTTCATCCACTATAAAATCTTTTTGTGTCTGCACAAAATCAAAATAAATCGGTTTGTTGTCTTGTAAATATTCTCTTTCCATATTCTCTCTTTATAGTTGCAAGAGTTTCAGCTCTTTTGACGCGATAGCTATATCTTTTTGTATAGCCTTTTTTAACTCTGCCAGTGACTCGAATTTTTCATTGCCTCTTATGTAGGAGACAAAACTGATACTTGCCTTCTCTTTGCAAAAAACTTCACCGTCAAGTATGTGACTCTCTATGGCAAATGAGCCGTCGGTAGTTACTCTGTGACCGACAAAAGAGACTGATGGATGATAATGTTCTTCATCATTTATGCGGGTTAGCGTCGCATAGACACCCTCTTTTGGTGTTAAATATCCGCTTGCCGTAATGTTGATAGTCGCCACCAACTCCTTTTTACCGATTCCCTGCCCTGCCACATGTTCGCCTCGGATGGTGTAGTTATGTCCCAAAAATGCGTTTGCACCCTTGATATCGCCTATCTGAAGTTTAGCTCTTATCTTATGCGAATGGACAGAATCGCCCTCATGCGTCACCTCATCAATGACAACAACCTCTCCGTCAAAGAGTGTTTTCAACTCTTCAAACGAGTATTTTCTATTTTTACCAAAATGAAAATCATACCCGACAACAATCTTTTGAAGCTTAGGAAATCTATCTTTCAAAAGCGTTATAAACTCTTCACCGCTGAGATGGCGAATATCATCCAACTCTATATACATGAGAGGATAGTGTGAGAACTTCTCTCTCTCATTTTTAGGCGTGAGATTCGCATAACCCGTCTCAATCACGACTATAGTTCCATTTTCGCCCAAAGCGTTAAAAAGATGCTGATGCCCGATATGCATCCCGTCAAAACCGCCGATTGCGATTGCCGTACTCTCATTTTTCAAATAACTTTTTCCTTCATTCATCTCTGTCTATGCAACTCTTCGTACAATATTTTGTATATTTTTTTTCTCTTTTTCGTAAGTTTTGTACAAGTCATAAGCTTTTTACAGATTGAGCCAATAGAGTCTTTATAATCTCAGAATAGTATCGTGATGCAATAAGTTAGTCAAGATTATACTCATATTCTTGGCATGTGGATTTGTCTCGTCTGAACTCTTATTTTTTACTCCAAAACTATCTCATAACAGATATTTCTTCCGCTTGTTCCCTCTTTTTGCTTTATACATCCAATCTCAAGTAGTTGTGTTATATCTCTTGAAGCAGTAGTTGAAGCTGCGTTAGCTAGGCTCATATACTTTTTTTTACTTATGTTTCCTTTGAAATTTTCAATGCCGATATCAAGAATAAAGTTAAGCACCTTTGTCTGTCGTGCATTGAGGTTGCCGTTTTTATATTTATCCCAAAAATTTGTTTTATCCACAATAGAGTCTAACTTTTTTTTCGTTTGCTTCAATGCTGTGTATAGAGTAGATAAAAACCATTCACACCAAAGAGTAATATCAAGCCGATTATCCGCTTTTTTGATGTATCCAGTCGTTTGTTCGAGGACTTTATAGTAATTTTTTCTATCCGCATGGATAGCACTTGACATGGAGTAGAGTCTTGAAACTTTAGAGTTTTCAATATTTGATAGTACCAAATCGGTAATTGCTCTGGCAATCCTGCCGTTTCCATCATCAAAGGGATGAATAATAACAAACCAAAGATGCGTAATACAAGCTTTTATCAAGCTTGATGGCGTTGTGTTGAACCAGTTTAAAAACTGTTGCATCTCTTTTTCTACTCTCTCTTTTGGAGGTGCTTCATAAAAAACCTCTTCTCCTCCGGCAATAGAACCTACTATTTCCATTGTCTCTTCACCTCGAAACGATGCCGTGTTGATTTTATAAAATCCGCTGTACCCTTTTGGAAAAAGGGCATTATGCCAACCAAAAAGTCGCTCTATGGTGAGAGTGTCATGGTGGTTTGTATTTGCATCTATCAGTATCTCTATAAGGTTATCAGAGACTTCATCTATCCTGTTAGAATTTCCCTCTTTAAAACCGAGTTTTCTTTGAATAGAAGCCTTTACGCTATCACGGTTGAGCATCTCCCCTTCTATCGCAGAGGTGTTCATCGCTTCACTCATTAAAGCATCAAATTGTCTTTTTGCAATATTTTTTTTATCCATAATTTGCGTTATGGCTATGAGATACCCTTGTTCTAACGATACTTTTTGAATAAGTTCTTCAAGCTTTTTAAAGTCATATGTAAAGTTTGGATAATTATCTTGTTGCCAAATCCAGCGTTTCATAGAGTTTATTCCTTTGGTGGTACGATTCAAAACTATAATCGTACCATAAACGGTATGAAAAACTCAATTTTTCGTATCGTTTTTTCGTTTGCATTCTTAAAAAGTGGGAAGGAGTTAAGTTTCAATTTCTTTAATCTTGTCTTTTAACATTATAATTTCATTATCTATATCTTTATTGTCATTAACTCTATTATGAAGCTTATTATCAAGTTTTTGTATTTCTAATTTGTGTACCTTGTTTTTTAGAGGTTTTATTTTTTGGTTGAGTAAATTGATTTTTTCCAAAGAATTATTTATTTCTTCTAAAAATGAATTTGTTTCATTTAGAATGCTATTTGTTGTATTTTCAACTGTTTTTAAAGTTGCTTTTGTTGTGTTCATTATTTCTTTACTTCGTTGACTCGGTTCAGAAAATTTCATTATTAATCCAGATATAACAATGAATGGAAGAGCAATATAAGTAATATAAACACCAACATAACTAACAGTTGCTAAAGTAATTATATACAGAATTAAAGTTGTCCAAAAAACAAAACTAGCTTTTTCATACATATTTCATCTTTTCCTTTCTTTTCTTATTCCTACTCTCCGAGTGGAAATACATATCGTACGATTAAAACTCAAGCAAACATGAAAATGAACAAAACTACTTCTCAAAAAAGTAACAATACTCCAAATTACCCTCTTTCCCTGTCAGTTTTGAAGGCGATTTTAGCCCCAATTTCCACCCTTTAAGTTTACATGCATCTTCAAATCTGAGCATCGCTTGGAGTATCGCTTTGTTGTCCAAAACTACTCCGTTGTTGTCTCTTTTGGCATCTTTTCCTACTTCAAACTGCGGTTTAAAAAGCAGGATTATATTTTTGCTAGCCAACCTTTCTATATCATCCAATATATTTAAAAGAGAGATAAAAGCTACATCGCTCACGACAAGCTCAAACTTTTTATCACTCTCAAATTTTCTAATGTCGCAACTCTCGTAGGAGTGAACTCTGCTGTCATTTCTGAGAGTCTCATGGAGTTGCTCTTTTCCTACATCGACCGCACTCACTTCACTCGCGCCTCGCTCCAAAAGAACCTGAGTAAATCCTCCTGTTGACGAGCCGAT
Organism: Helicobacteraceae bacterium; assembly: GCA_947498025.1. GTDB lineage: Bacteria > Campylobacterota > Campylobacteria > Campylobacterales > Sulfurimonadaceae > Sulfurimonas. The sequence goes on along the minus strand of CANMJR010000010.1, from coordinate 46,481 downwards.
ATCCAGAGCGATTTTACCGCTGACATCAAGCTTCAGCTCATCCAAAAATGCACTGAGTTTATGTGCAGAACGAGAGACATACTCTTTATGCTCTCTCACTTTTACCTCATCGTTTGCATCCAGTTTATACGAGCTTTTTATAATGGTTTTGCCATTTACACTTACAAAACCGTCATTTATCAGTGTTTGTGCTTTTGTTCTGCTTCCTGCGAGGTTTTTTTCTACCAAATAATTATCTAATCTACTCACTTATTTTCTCTCTCATCTCTTTCTCGGTTAAACATGTCACGCCCAAATCCATAGCTTTTTCATACTTGCTTCCGGCATCTTCGCCGTAGATTACAAAGTCTGTTTTTTTAGAAACGCTTCCCGAGACTTTTGCACCCAAACTCTCTAAAAGTTCTTTTATCTCATCTCTTGAGCGGCTCATGGAACCCGTTAAGACAACCGTTTTGTTTTTAAACGGATTTTCTTTTGCTTCCTCTTTGGCAAGTGGTTCCTTAGGTTTTAAAATCTCTTGCAACTTCAAAATCACTTCACGGTTCACACGCACAAACTCCAAAACCGACTCCGCCATCTCCTCGCCTATGCCGTCAATTGCGATAATCTGCTCTTTTGTGGCATCGATGAAACCGCTTCCAAAATTCTCACTCAAAGCTTTGGATGCAACCTCGCCCACATGCTCAATCCCTAGAGAATTTATAAATCTCCAGTAGTCGCACCCTTTTGCATTTTGTAAAGAGTTTAAAAGATTTTGAGATTTTTTCTCTTTAAAACCCTCTAACGCCAAAAGTTTCTCTAAAGTTAAATCAAACAAATCTATGACACTTTTTACAAGCCCTGAGTGGTAGAGTGCTTCGACTATTTTGTTGCCTAAACCGTCGATGTTTAAGCAGGGTTTTGAAGCAAAGTAGATAATTGAATTTACAACTCTCGCATCACATGTAAGGTTTTGGCACTTTAGCAAAACGCCTTCATCAAGCAGTTCACTTCCGCAAACAGGACATGAGGAAGGTCGAACAAACGCTATTTGCGTTCCGTCTCGCTCTTGTGTTAGAACCTTGATGATTTTTGGAATCACATCGCCGCTTCTAAGTATTATCACTTTATCGTTTAAGCGAATATCTTTTCTCTCAATCTCATCAAAATTATGGAGCGTTGCTCTCTCAACGACAACACCGTCAATGTCCGTCGGCTCAACGATTGCAACGGGAGTCACAACGCCGCTTCGCCCTACTTGAAGCACGATGCTTTTGAGAGTTGTCACTTTTTCAACAGCAGGAAATTTATACGCAACCGCCCAGCGCGGATTTTTCACCGTGTAGCCCATATCAATCTGCGAAGCTATTTCATTCACTTTGACCACCATGCCATCGAGCATCATTGCATAACTTTCTCTGTCCTTGCTCATCCGCTCATAAATATTCTCTATTTCATCAAAGCCTTGGCATGTAGAGTGAAGCGGCGGTTTTCTAAATCCAAGCTCATAAATGTACTCCATTTTTTCACTGAGCAGTTTATGTTCTAAAGAGTTTTCGCCCACCCCGTAAGGCAGAAAAACCAGATTTCTTGAAGCCGTCACACCCGAATCCAGTTGTCTTAAACTCCCTGCTGCCGCATTTCTAGGGTTTGCAAAAACCGCCTCACCTTTTTTTATTCTCTCTTCATTTATCTTAGTAAACTCATCTTTAAAAATAACCACTTCGCCGCGGATTTCGATTTTTTCTTTATAATCTATTGTGAGGGGAATAGAGCGGATAGTTTTAACATTTGCGGTAATCTCTTCGCCAATCTCTCCGTCACCGCGGGTAATTCCCTGCGATAGTTCGCCGTTTTCATAGATGAGATTGAGACTTGCCCCGTCATATTTCGGTTCGCAATAAAACGAAATATTTTTATCAAGTTTATAGGTTTTCTCTAGCCACTTTTTCAGACCTTCTGAGTCAAAAATATCTTCCAAACTCCACATGCGAGAGAGGTGAGATGCCTTTGTAAATCCATCACGAATCACATCCCCTACCCTTTGCGTTGGAGAATTTTTTAAAATCTTATCGCTGTTTTTCTCTTCATACTCCAGCACTGCATGGTAAAGTCTGTCATACAGCTCATCGGTCGTAATCGCATCATCAAGAACATAATAGTGATGACTATAAATATTTAATTGTTCAACTGCTTTTTTATACTCTTCGTAATTCATTTAATATTTCCGTATTTTATTGATTTAGCAAATCAGTCGGGCGACCAAAGTAGTAGCCCTGAAATTCATTCACACCATATTCTTTAAGCAGCTCAAATATCTCTTCAGTTTCAACGTACTCTGCAACAGTCGTTATATTTAACTCTCGTGCAAAATCCACAATACTTTTTACTAAGATTTGTGAGTCCCTATCTGTTAATATATTCTTTATAAGTGACCCGTCTATCTTTATATAATCCGGTTTGATTTCCAAAATATGAGCATAGTTTGCATAACCGCTGCCAAAATCGTCAATAGCAATGAGAACACCCAACTTTCTTAATTGCTTCACAACTCTCACTAATCTTTCAAAATTTTCTACACCCTCTTGTTCTGTTATTTCAACAACAATTTTATCCGGTGAATCAAAATTTTCTATTCCCTCTATCAGTATGTCCATCAGAGATGAATTAAAAAAATCATTTGGTAAAAAATTTATAGAAATTTTTTCATCTCTGTTAACAAAAAGATCTAAGCTCTGTTTTAACATACTTTTTGCTATTTTTATATAGAGACCGCTTTTCATAGAGATATCAAGAAAATCATCCGGAAGCAGGACTCTTTTTTCACCCTCTTCAAACACAATAATTCTGACTAGGGATTCATACTTAACAAATTTTCCGTCTCTATCTGTTATTGGCTGAAAGAATGGAATAATATTATTATGCTCAACCGCATGTCTAAGCGTTCGTTTTACTTTCATAACTCTCTGCGAGTGCTCTTTTGTATCTACTTGCTGTGAATACATCAGATATGGAAGAGATTGCTTTTTTGCTTTTTTAAGCGCCATTTGAGCATCCTCAAGAGAGTGGTCATGGTCAAATGCTACACCTGAGCATAATTCAATGCCAATAATCTCATCTACTCCATCCACTGAAATTTTCAGTGAGTTTATCTTAAGATGCAAGGCATCCACTAAACTATTATATTTTTCTACATCAAAAAATTTCTCCTCTTTGAACACTACGAATTCATCCCCCGCAACTCTGTATGCGGTCAATTCATATTCTGACGCAAAACTCTCAAAAGCCTCTGCCACTTTAATAAGAATTTGATTACCTATATCTATGCCATAGAGCTCATTTATGAGACTAAACTCTTTTATATTACTCAAAATAAGCGCATGGCTTTGTGGGGAAGATAGTGCATTATTGAGGGCATATCGATTTTTTAAACCTGTTAAATGGTCAGTATATATCTGCCTTTTAAATTGTTTTAAAACAATTTCAAAACTTTGATGTAATATATTCCCTACTAAAAATATCATAATGGCAAGTATAAAAAACAGATAATTGATAAAATCTTTATCTCTTTGAAGCATTTCTGATGTATCAAATCCAACAACCAAATAGCCCAATGTCTCTGATAAATGATTTTTCAGAGGAATACTCATGTCAGTTTTAAAGAACTCTGCATCTCCATTATGATGATGATTCTGCGCAAAGTGATTTTTTAAATTATCACTCCCCTCTGCTAATACATATTTATCATTTATAGAAATAGCAGTGGGATTTAACATGATATTTAGGAGGGATTTATCTATTGCTATTCCCATGTCTATCTTTAATATTTTGGTTAAATCTTTTATAAAGCTAGTCGGGTTGATACCTATTTCAAAATTTCCGACATATCTATTATTATAAAAGAGTGGCTTTGTAATGCGGTATGTCATCTCAAATTTACCGACTTCAAATCCATTGAGAGAGGTTTTTAACCTATCTGTATCCGTGATAAGTTTTCTTTTTTCGTTTATTTTATCACCATACTCTTCAGGCTTATGGGCACGAAAGAGTGTTACGCCCTCACTCGAACGAAAGGTAAGAATATCAACGCCGCTGTTAGTCTCTTTTATATGTTTATAATAAGGTGTTACAATGGATTTTATCTGCTCATAATTACCCTTTGCCACTGCCTCTGACAAACCATCTGCCGAAATAATAGTATCTAGTTCGTGATTAAATTTTTCAGTTTGATTTTCTAAGTTTAAATTATAAAGTGTCTCCGTGCTTTTGGACAATGATTCAAATTGCTCATTTACTGAATTTTTAAATTGAACATTTAAAAACAGATATATTACTATCCCAAAGACGACCAAAATAAATGAAATAAGAATCAGCGTATTTCGTTTTGTTTGTTTTTCAATATTCATTTATATATTCCCTTGCAATTATGGATACGCATCAATCTTTTTGGATTATAGCATTTTCAACTAAATCTTTATATTCAGCCAAGCTCTCTTTTGATAAATATACCAAAAAACCACTCCTTTTATGAGCGTTTCAACATTCATAATGATGAAAATTGCGATGATTCCGAAACCCATTTTATAGGCGATATAGGAGGGTATAACTCTAAATATCCAAAGTGATGCCACATTGACATAGAGTGTTATTTTAGTCGCTCCCGCTCCGCGAAGCGCTGCCGAATAAACGAACACAATAGCCAAGGGAATTTGAGCCAAACCTACTAAAATAAGATAAGTGGAAGCCACTTTTAGAGTCGCTGCATCTTTTGTAAAAAAACCCACCAAAAACTCAGGAAAGAGTATGAGACATGCACCGACAAATCCCATAAAAACATAGGCGATTCTGCCGCTGATAATCCCCATGGCAAAGGCTCTCTCTTTGTTGTTTGCACCCAAATTCTGCCCGATTAACGCCATCGCCGCTATCGCAAAACCGAATCCCGGCATAAAAGCAATTCCCTCGATTCTAAGCCCCACCTGATACCCGGCCAACTCCGCAGTTCCGTAATAGGCGATGATGGCTACAAAAAGTAAAAAAGAGAGGCTTGAAATCCCTCGTTCTAACGCCGCACTCCATCCCACATGCCAAGCTTTTATCAAATCTTTTATGCGGATAATCGGGATGAAGGTAAGCTTGGCAAGCGGATTTTTTATAAGAAATAGGTAAGAGACAACACTAAAAAAGTACGCTATCAAAGTTGCATACGCCGCACCCTCAATGCCATGCGCCCCGAAGCCAAAATGCCCAAAAATAAAAACATAGTTTAAAAAAGCGTTGAGTGCTGCAGCGAGAAGTTTTATATAAAGTGAACTTTTCGTATCTCCTGCCGCGGAGAGTGCATTGTACATGAGCGTATCTAAAAATATGAGAGGCATTCCACATGCTAAGATGCCAAAGAAAAGTCCGCCTTGATGCACAACCTCTGCCTCTGCACCCATCAACGCATAGAGAGATTCACTCCCAAAATATCCGCCGAGTGCCACAAAGAGAGATAAAAAAAGAGCAAAAATTCCCAGCGAATAGAGCAAAGCCGAAGCTCTTTTTTTACGTCTTTGCCCCATGTAGCGAGAGATGAGAGCATTGCCACCCACCACATAAAGCGTCATTAAAACATTGACAACCATCATAAACTGCATGCTCATGCCAACAGCGGCAAGCGCCTGAACACTCACCATTCCAACCATTATCATGTCAATCATGATTTGGAGTATATCGACTAAATGTTTGAGTGCGGCGGGGATTGCTAACTTAAAAACATGCCTCGTGTCGCTACTGATTACTCTTGAAAAAATTGTGCTACCTCGCTCATCGTATCTATAAGTTCCTCTTTTGTCTCAAACTCAAGAACTGTTCTTGTTTTTTCATCCGCACTTAGCTGTGTAAAATCAAAAACCAAAATATAGGAAAGAAGTTTCACTTTTTCACCGTAAAGCTCCTCCCACTCCAAACTCATCTCCGCCATTTCGCCATGCAAATCGACAAGCACGGCAGGATAGAGTCTGGTGATTTTTGAGAGGTCTAAATCCCCTTTTTTTGAATGATAAATCACTTGTGTAACTCCCTCATAAATTTGTTCATCGTAACAACTCAAGTAGCTCATCGCCGCTGAATTTCATATCCTCTTGCTGTTGGTTATTGTCGTAGATTCCGTCTTGAAGCGACTGTTTTTTCTTTTGAAGCTCCAAAATCTTCTGCTCAATGGAGTTTTCAACAATAAGTTTATAAACAAAAACCGCCTTTGTCTGCCCTATGCGGTAGGCTCTGTCCGTAGCTTGGTTCTCAACCGCCGGATTCCACCATGGATCGTAGTGGATAACCGTGTCGGCTTCTACTAAGTTTAGCCCTACTCCGCCCGCTTTGAGGGAAATAAGAAATATATCGGCGTCCCCTTTTGTAAATCTTTCAATTGCTTCTTCCCTATTTTTTGTCGAGCCGGTAAGCTTTGTATATTTTACACCCAACTCTACAATTTTTTCCTCTATAATAGCCAACATGGAGGTAAATTGAGAAAAGACAAGGATTTTTCTCCCCTCCTGCAAAAGCTCATCCAAAAGGTCTAAAAATAGCTCCAGTTTTGCGGACTCTTTCACTTTTTTGGCTTCATCGATTTTGAGAAGTGAGGGGTCACAACAGACTTGACGAAGCTTGAGAAGTGCGTCGAGTATGGTAATGTGCGAAGAGCCGATTCCCTTTTTGCTTACCGCTTCACGCACTTTTTTCTCCATAGTTACCCGTATGGCTTCGTAGAGTTTTGACTGTTTCTCTTCAAACTGCGTGTATTTTATAATCTCCGATTTGAGCGGGAGCTCATGGGCTACTCTCTCTTTTGTCCGTCGCACCATAAAGGGTTTGACTCTCTTGCTCAGAATCTCTTGTCTTGCAAAGTTATACTCTTTTTCTATGGGGGTTTGATAGTAGTTTCTAAAAAAACTCAGCGTGTCCAAAAACCCCGGCATCAAGAAGCTGAAAATAGACCAAAGTTCGCCCAGATGGTTCTCAATCGGCGTTCCGCTCAGAGCCAATCTATACTCGGATTTAAGGGTTTTTATAGCCACAGTCATTTTTGTTGTCGGATTTTTTATCTTTTGTGCCTCATCCAAAATAATGTATAAAAAATGCTCCGATTCGAGCTTCTCTTTGTCTCGGACAATGAGCGGATAGGTCGTAAGAATCAAATCATGGCTCTGTATTTCACCAAATCTTTGGGCTCTCTCACTCCCATGAAGTGATAAAACACTCAGGTTTGGAGTAAATTTTTTGACCTCGTTTTTCCAGTTTGCAATGAGCGAGGTCGGCATGATAATAAGAGAGGGGTTTGTAAGCTTGCCATCCTCTTTGAGGCGGGAGAGATGCACCAGAGTTTGTATGGTTTTACCCAATCCCATGTCATCCGCCAAAATGCCGCCAAACTTAAACTCATACAAAAAGTTGAGCCAGTTTACTCCCTCTTGCTGATAATCTCTGAGTCTTGCAGTGAAGCACTTCGGTGGCGCAACTGCCTTGATTCCCTCAAAATTTTTGAGTTTTTTGGAGAGTTCAAGTATTTCACGGCTTCCCTTCCAAATAACAGTCTCATCCAAATCCCCGATAAGATGTGCGTCATACGCGGAGATTTTCAGGGTGTCATCTCTCTCTTTTTTATCCAAAAGCTCAAATATTGTTTTAAGAATCGGCTGAATTTGGCTGGTTTGCAGAGTCACAAAACTATTCTCCGCTACCTCTATATTTATGCGCTGGGGCAAATTTTCATAGTCGTCAAACTCTGCAATGATACTGCTCACAAGAGGCACGAGAGACTGTGCGACTCCGTCAATCACAACGCTAAAAGAGAGACTGAACCAATCATTCGTATCACTGCTCTCTACAACGATATTTGAGTTTTGTTCAAACTTCATCTCAAAGCTCTCATCCCTTTCTACATGCCAGCCCTCGCTCTGAAGTGCCTGCATGTGGAACTCTAAAAAATCACTCCAAATTTTTAACTCAGCCTGTCTGTTATGCATGTTACTACAAGACATGAAAAGGTTTTTTTCTTTTACATTACTATCAAATCCGAATGATTCAATCCTCTTTTTTACGCTCTCTTCAAACTCCAAATCTCTCAAAATTTCGGTTTTGATATTTTCATTTAAAAAAGATGTTTTTCGCTCTTGAGGGAGGTAGCTTTGTTTATGATTTTCGTACATAAAAGCCACTTCAATAACATTAAAATTGAGAGTTTCACCCGCTTCATAAAAGAGCTTTATAATTGGAGTCGGCTTTGTTTGGATGCTTTTTATTTTGACACCTTTGGGTGTTTGAAGCTGTATATTTGGTGCTACTGCTTGAACTGTTTCATACACTTTGAGCATCTGTTCCTCAGAAATCGGCGGACAATTCTCTAGCTCTTTTAAAACTTTTGGCTCTACGCTCATCTTATAAACAAGAGAATTTAGTATGTCAATTATCAGAGGCGGGGTGGTGTAAAGAAGTTTATACTCTTTGGTGATATTCGATTTGAGCTTATATCCATCGTTGGTTTTTTTCCAAATAAACTCCAGCTCAAACAATTCATCCATGTATTTAAGCGGAATTTGATTTGTATCTAAATAGCAGCGATTGGTTTTAAAAAGTTCCAAAAGGACTATGTGGCCTAGTTTTTCTCTAAAAAAACCGTTCGTACCTCTAAAGTTTGAGCGTAAACCCTCCATCAGCATGGCTATATTTTCATCTTCGCTGTTTTTTATATCACTGTAGCCGTAATTGGAAAAGAATTTGTACTCATCAATTTTTGTGCCCTGAGAGAGTTTTCTGTTTTTTAGGATTTTTGATTTGTAAATCGAGAACTCTGCCGTGCTACGGCGGGATAGTTTATCAAAAAGCCTGTAGGTTATAAAATACTCGTTTGCATTGACGCTCTTTGGCTTAGCACTCTCTTGGAGTAAATTTATCCATCTGTTGAGCATAAAATTTTGGTCGGGTTTTTCTATAACTCTTTGGGATGTCAAATTATTACCGACATAGGAGAGAGCTGCAGCTACAACATGTTTGCAATTATATCCGACAGGACATGTGCAGTCGCCATGCATGACAAATCTGTTTTCTAAAAGAACGATTTTAATGCTTTGTTCATAAACCCTACCACCACTTCCCTTCACTCGGGAAGTAAATTTTAAATTTGTTGCATCATGATTTTTTACCGCATAAGAGAGAACCTTGGAGCTTTGATAATAGGAAACTCCCCTGGAAAAATCTATAGCATCCACACAACTGCGAATATCTTTAGTCGTTAAATTCATCTATAAATCCTAAATATTTACATAACACTAAAAGTTGTCGGAATTCTAGGATACATGTTTGAATGGTGAGACGCAAAATATTACTTGTGAAGCATTTTTATAAATACATTTAAAATTTTCATGTCCAAGTGAGCATTCATTTCAAGTTTCATTATTTGAAGTGCATTAAAAGAATGCATAGCCTCTTTATAGGATCGCTTCGTCGTTAAAGCATCAAAGACGTCACAAATTCCTATTATTCTAGGAAACAGTTTTATCTCATGCTCTTTTAGATTATCCGGATAGCCTTTGCCGTCAAGCTTTTCATGATGATGCCGAATACCGTCCAATATATTTTTGTCATTTATACCAATCTTTACCGCAATTTCATACCCTAATAATGGATGGTTCTTCATCTCATCAAACTCTTCTCGAGTAAGTACTCCGTTTTTATTTATAACTTCATAACTGATTTTACTTTTTCCAAGATCATGCAAAAGAGCTGCCCGACCCAAAAGGACTAATTTTTCCTCCTTTAATCCCAGTGCTGCCCCTAGACAGAGTGCGTAAACACTCACATTTAAGGAGTGCGTATGTGTATAGTAGTCATGCTCGATTATTTTCATATAAGAAGCAATTGTATCATCGTTATATAAGATACTTTGCAGAATAGGCATGACAATATTTTCGGAGCGCTGTACATTTTCGAGTGCCTCCGGATTGTCATAAAGGGAGTGTGTCAATTCCGTACTAGAAGTATAGATAATATCGGTTTTTTCATCTAAAGTGAGGGTTGTATCTTGTATGAGATTTTGAAGGTGCTCTTCTACAAAAAGTTCATATTTATGATATTCGGTGCTAGATACAAAAACTTGTTCAACCTCTTGAAGCCTCTGTTGTTGCTGCTTATCTACTACCGTATCACTCTGTAAAAAAAGAGTCATCTGCGTTGGTCTGTTTTTAAAATAGAGATTAAAATTTATATTGTCACCAAGATGCAAAAATCGTTTGTCTAATAAAACATAAGAGTGCTCTTCCTTCTTTTGGGGAACAACAAAGGTAGAATTTATATTAAGCTGCTCTTGTCTCTTGCGATCTAACACTTAAGTTGCCCCTTTATTGAAATAGTTACTCTTCTTCACGACTATCATTTTTATAAAAATAGATACGAAAAACATTATAACATGCCAAAATATTAGATTTACTCAAATTGCTAGTTGCAACGAGCTTTTCTTACTATTCTAACGATGTACAACCACTCTCTTGTCTAGTAATTTGAGTTTTATTTATATTTATGAGTAGCGCAACCGAGAAAAAGAGAAATGCTACTTTGATTATGGAAGTGTCAATAACTCTTTTCTTATCTTTACAACAACTTTTTTTATAAACTAAGGTTGCTGATCAATCATGAGCCCGGACATGTGTGCATCATGTGGATAGAGCATCACAAAAGTTCCAGGAAACACATTGACACGTGAGTGGCAATGAGGAGTATATTTGTAAAATGCAGCATCTTTGGATGCATCATAAGCAATGGTTACTTCAAGCATATCTGTAGAAAAACACTCAAAGGCTTCTGCTAGTATGTAAATATTGACAGATTTTTAAAAACATCTTTCCAAAACTGCTCTAATCCAGGATTTGACCTTTTGTTGATAAGTACTCTATTTTCATAGGTAAAATGGAGACTAATCCCATTCTGACTAAGACTCTAATGTCTGAAATAAAGAGACAGATTCCCATTCTAACCGAGATTCAAGGTCTAAATTATGTTCCTTAAGCATCATTATCGCTCTGGATAATGTAACATGAGTTCCAACTCTCGCAACTAATTCAGCATTTAAAAAAGGTTTGGTAATATAATCAACAGCACCAAGACTAAAGGCTTTTTTAATAGAATCTAGATCAGTACTTGCAGTGAGAAATATTATTGGTATATCTTTAGTTAATGGATCACTTTTTAAAGCCATGCATACATCGAAACCATCCATTTCAGGCATCACTATATCTAATAGAATTAAAGTAAATTTCTTTATTTTAACTATTTCAAGAGCCTCTTTACCGCTAGTGGCGATGGAAAAATGATAATTTAAATAATTTTCACTTAATATATGCCTGACAACCTCTATATTTATCATAGCATCATCAATAATCAATATGTTAACGAATGAATTCATAAAATAACCCCTATTAGACTTTATATTTTTATGTGCCAAATATTTTAATCTTATAAAGTTAACCATTAATTAATTAATTGCACACCCTATACATCTAAGATTCTACTCATAAAGTATTGAATTATAGTTTAATTTATTTTCGCCACTTGATATTAGAATTGGCGGTTCAAAGTGTCCCAACACTTGCAATCAATCGAATAGCTATAATAATAAAAAGTATAACAGCAAGGGAAATATTTATCACTGTTTACTCTATGGATTTCTTTTAAAATTGTCTCATGAATATTTGCAACTAGCAATTTGAGCTAGATTTCTAAAAAACCCACTTCTTAAATAACTTCATAATCAAAAGCAGAGCCGCACCTATTAAAAGACCGACTAACAGCTCATTTATTATAAACGGAATAGCAGCTATAAAAAAATGGTGCAACACTTCGATATGGTGAACCAATATGCCGCTTCCCACTAAAATCATAGCGAATGTTCCGACGAATGCCAATGTTTTTATCAATTTTGGCATGGCACTTATGAGAAAATCTCCGCTTTTTTGGTGTTTTTTTTCTATAAGCCAAAAGCCTAAATTATCCATTCTCACTATCATGGCAACCAAGCCATAGACACCAAAAGTGGCTACAACTGCTACAAACAGAGTAGATACGATTTGCACCGTAAATGGCTGATTTGCTACGGCAGCGAGCGCAATTACAACGATTTCTATGGAGAGTATAAAGTCTGTAAATACGGCTGATTTTATCTTCTCTTTTTCGATGTCTAAAATAGTCTCTTTGGTTGAATGAAGCAACTCTTCATTTTTTGCTTCATGATGTTTATGAAAAAGATACTCTTCAATCTTCTCCGTTCCTTCATAAAGAAGATACAGAGCACCCAGCATTAAAATGTAAATAATGAAACTTGGTGCTACGGCACTAAGTATAAAAGCCAGAGGCAAAATTATCGCTTTATTTTTTAGAGAGCCCTTTGTGATTGCCCAGATAACCGCTAGTTCCCTTGACTGGTCAAACCCTGTCGCTTTTTGGGCATTGACGGCTAAGTCATCTCCCAAAATTGCCACCGTTTTTTGCGTGGCTATTTTACTTGCCACCGCCACATCATCCGCCAGCATCGCTATGTCGTCGAGCAGCATAAAAATTCCGGATGCCATCTACTCGTTCTCCTTTTTGTTGAGTGATTTATTCATCTCTCCGCTTCGCATCTTTATAAACGCCAAAAAACCAAAAGTCACCCCAATGATTATGGAAAAAACTCCCCAGAAATCATCCCTTTGATATGCCATGACTACCCAACAAGAATCCGCAAAAAGATAAACTATTACGGCTTCATAAATCTTCCCTTTATATGTTAGATATGCCCCGATATTCAGAAGAACTCCGCCGATAAATGCAAATGAAATCATATAATCTCTTTTATATTTTGAGTTTTGAGTATCCATGCAAAATAGACTCCGCCCACAATAAACCCGCTTCCGATGGCTACGGTTATGAATTCTAAAGAGTAGTCGTTTGAAGCCAAATATCCAATCATAAAAGAGGTCAATGCTGCCGAACTTAGAAAAATCATGTCGTTGTATGCGACGATTCGCCCATAATATTTCTCCTCTATATTTTTTTGCAGAAGTGTGTATGTGTAGGACCAAAGTGTTGTAGTAAATAGCCCGACAATTACGCTTGCAAAGAGGGAGAGATAAAAGTTGTGCATCATAAACGCCCAAAACCAAACGGCGATTGCTTGCAGAATAAAAATGGCAACCACTCGTTTGTTATTGACCCAAGAGCCTAAAATTACGGGACCGATGACAAGACCTAAAGCTCTTGAAGCATGTAAAAGTCCCAAAGCCAAAGAGGTGGCGATGACAGAAGCGTAATATTTATCAACCATCAAAGCCACAAGCGCATCAAAGGCAGTGAGTCCTACAAAAGCATGAACAAACATAAGGTGCATGGCATGCGGAAATCTTTTGAGGTATCTAAAAGTATCTCGCATCATCTCTAATAAATTCTCTTTGCTTTTTAGAAATTCAACTTTAATCTCCAAAGTATAAAGCAGGAAAAAACCAACAATAAACATGAGAGCATCCAATATAAAGGCGATTTTGATACCGAGCATATAAACCACAAAACCGCTTATAGCCATTCCTAAAGTATATGAAAATGACCAGATTATAGAGTGAAGCTCATTTGCCTTTTGAAGTTTATTTCCATGAAGAATTTTTGGCAGAAGTGACATTTCGGTAGTAAAATAAAAACTAGCTGCCGCCATTTTAATAAATATCAGGACATACAAAAGCCATAAATCGTTTATGTCGGTAACCAGAATTAAAAATAGAGTTGCCAAAACTTGTACAAAGATAAGAGAGAGCATCAATTTTTTAGGTCTGAGCATATCTATAATAGAACCTGAAAGCGGCGCTTGAATAACACCGGCTAAAAAATGGAGCATTGCCACAAATGCAACAATTTCAGGCGATACTTTCATATCAAGAAGAAGGGTGTATATTGCAACATTGCTAAACCAAGCACCAAAATATGCAATAAGCTGTATAGAAGAGAGGCGTCTTAAAACCGGCTCTTTTTTTAATAGATTTATATATTCATTCATGCACGCAAGATTATCATAAATATGTAGCAGTTAGAAGAGATAAAGTAAAAAAATATTATTTAATTTATTTAAGTTATTTTTTTAACAGCCGATATTCTGTCTAACAACAATATTCTTGAAGGTGAGGAGTGAGTCATGGATGGCATAGCAGGTGTAGCAAAACAGCAACAAACTAATATGGGTGCTGGTGAGTCGCAGGGAAGAATGGCAAAAACACAACAGTCGGTTCAGCAAGTGGAGCAGCCCAAAGTTGACCTTGTAAAAGAGATGCAGCAAAGTACTACGCAAAAAGCTGAAAAAATAAATTCTAAAGAGCAAGTAGAGGCGTTAGTAAAAGAGCTAAATAACGCGATGGCTCCGATGAACACAAACTTAAAATTTGGCGTAGATCAACAAGATGTTTTTTATGTATCTGTAATTGAAGCGCAAACGAATAAAATGATTCGAAGATTTCCGGCAGAACAAGCAGCTGATTTTCTTCCAAAAATGAAAGAAGTAACGGGGATATTGTTTGACTCAAAAGGGTAATAAAGCCCTTTTGAGCCAACATTTCGTATTCTATTATCTTATAACTATCTAAAACAATCCCCTACTTTATCATTAAATAAAACTGCATTCAAGCTATTTTTTAATCTCTTTTATAGTAATATCGCGACAATTATTTTGCTTATAAGGGTTTTTTACATGAAAAAAAATGTTAAAAAAGTAGTTTTAGCCTATTCCGGCGGTTTAGATACAAGTGTTATTTTAAAATGGCTTCAAGATGAATACAAGTGTGAAGTTGTAACTTTTACAGCTGATATCGGTCAAGGCGAAGAAGTTGAACCTGCTCGCGTAAAGGCTCTAGCCTTGGGTATCAAACCTGAAAACATCTTTATTGATGATTTAAGAGAAGAGTTTGTAAAAGATTATGTATTTCCTATGTTTAGAGCAAATGCGATTTATGAGGGTGAATACCTTTTAGGAACTTCAATTGCAAGACCGCTTATCGCTAAAAGACAGGTGGAGATTGCTCATATTACCGGTGCGGACGGCGTGAGCCACGGCGCGACAGGCAAAGGAAACGACCAAGTACGATTTGAGATGGGTTATTTAGGCAAAGATTCTACTCTTACTATTATCGCTCCATGGAGAGAGTGGGATTTAAATTCAAGAGAAAAACTTTTAGCTTATGCGGCAGAACATGGCATTCAGATCGATACAAAAGGTAAAAAATCACCCTACTCTATGGATGCTAATCTTCTTCACATCTCTTATGAGGGTGGAATTTTGGAAGACCCAAATGCGGAGCCTGAAGACAGCATGTGGCTATGGACGACAAAACCTGAAGATGCTCCGGATGTTGCTGAATATATTACACTTGGATACAAAAACGGCGACCCAATATCATTAAATGGAGAGGAGTTAAGCCCTGCAACTATGCTTGCAACTCTCAATAAGATTGCCGGTAAACATGGAATCGGCCGTGCAGACATCGTTGAAAACAGATTTGTCGGTATGAAAAGCCGCGGATGTTATGAGACACCGGGCGGAACAATTATGATAAAAGCACACCGTGCAATTGAGTCAATTACTCTTGACCGTGAAGAAGCACACCTTAAAGATGAGATGATGCCTCGCTATGCAAAACTTATCTATAACGGATTTTGGTTTGCCCCAGAGAGAGAAATGCTTCAGGCTGCAATTGACAAAACACAGGTAAATGTCTCCGGAAGCGTTAGATTAAAACTCTACAAAGGTGTTGTGAGCGTTGTTGGTCGTTCATCTGAAAATTCGCTTTTTAATCCGGAGTATTGTACTTTTGAAGAGGATTCTGTTTATGACCAAAAAGATGCAGCGGGATTTATCAAACTCAATGCTTTACGCTTTATAATTGCCGGTAAAGCTCGTAAAAATAAAAATAATTAGGAACTTAACAATGAGTATAATAAAAATAGATATGAATTCACCTGAGTTTCAAGCTGAACTAGAAAAAACAATTAAATTTACAGACAAAGTAGTGAAGCAATTTAATTGGGAATACAATCCGCAAGAAGAGATTAATGAGGGCGTACAGCTGGGTCTTGCCCGCAATAAAATGATGTACAACAAAAGATTTTGTCCTTGTTACATGGTAGAGCAAGTGGATGGAGTTTATAAAAGTTCAGATGATAGAATGTGTCCATGTACACCTGCAATTGAAAAAGAGATTCCGGAAGATGGCGTTTGTCACTGCCAAATTTTCTGTACACCGGAGTTCGCAGCTGCAAAGCGCCAAGAAAACCAGATGGAAGAAGTTGTACATCAACACTCTCGCGGTCTTACAAAACAGGAGTGTGAAGCTTTAGTGAATAACCATGAACTAGATTCTGACGAACTTACTGCACTTCTTGAAGCGCGTTCACTTGGAATGGTTCACTTTAAACTTGTGGATGTTCGTGAGCACATGGAGTGGAAAATGGG
Source organism: Helicobacteraceae bacterium (assembly GCA_947498025.1). GTDB lineage: Bacteria > Campylobacterota > Campylobacteria > Campylobacterales > Sulfurimonadaceae > Sulfurimonas. The sequence continues at coordinate 30,007 of CANMJR010000010.1, read as the reverse complement.
TCATATCGAAGGTGCTGATAAACTTGTTCCGACAAGCAGTTTTTTCCAAACGCTTGATGAAGCCAACCTTGGCAAAGATGAAAACATTATTGTTTACTGTCATGTTGGCAGCAGAAGTGCACACTGTGCAAGAATTCTTTCCGACATGGGCTATACAAAAATAGGCAACTTATCCCATGGTATTGTTTCTTATAGTGGAAAAATAAAAAGATAATTATAAAATTAAGGAATAAAGATGAAAGTACTATTAATAAAAGATGTAAAAAGTTTAGGTAAAGCCGGTGAAGTGAAAGAGGTAAAAGATGGTTACGGCAAAAACTTTTTAATTGGAAAAGGTTTTGCAAAACATGCGACTGCTGAAATTTTAGCGCAGCATAAAGAGGAAGAAATTCAAAATGCTAAAGCTTTAGAAGAGGAGATAGCACTCCTGAAAGTTTTGGCGTCAAAACTTGATAAAGCAGAAATAATCATAACTAAAAAGCTTGGTCAGAACGGTCATCTCTTTGGTTCTATCACAAAAGAGGAAGTAGCCCATGCCCTTTTTGAGCAACATAAAATAGATATAGATAAAAAACATATCACAGATAAACTGACTATAAAAACTGTAGGAGAACATGATTTGGACTTTAAACTCGGTCACGGAATTCATGCGACTCTACATGTGGATGTTCAAGGCGAATAATGTTTGATGCAACCACGATACTTGCATACAAAGGCAAGAACAAAGCTGTAATCGGCGGGGATGGACAAGTTACTTTTGGAGACAGCGTCTTAAAAGGAAATGCCACAAAAATTCGCACACTCCACAAGGGCAAAGTTCTTGCCGGATTTGCAGGCAGTACTGCCGATGCTTTTAATCTTTTTGACATGTTCGAAGAGTTTTTAGAAGATAAAAAAGGTGATATTTTAAAATCGGTTGTCGAGTTTTCTAAGGCATGGAGAAAAGATAAAGTTCTTCGCCGTCTTGAAGCTATGATGATTGTTTTGAATAATGAACATATTTTTATTTTAACCGGAAACGGGGATGTCGTTGAACCCGAAGATGGGGAAATTGCCTCGATTGGAAGTGGCGGAAACTATGCAATATCAGCAGCAAGAGCGCTCAAAAAGCACACCTCGCTTGATGAAGAGGAGTTGGTTCGTGAGAGTTTAAGCATTGCTGCAGACCTCTGTATTTATACAAATCATAACATCAAAATTCTCACGCTTGAGGAAGAAAAAGAATGAATTTAACTCCCAAAGAGATAGTCGAGTATTTAGATAAATATGTTATTTCTCAAAAAGACGCCAAAAAAACTATTGCTCTCGCACTTAGAACAAGATATAGAAGAATGCAGCTAAGCCAAGAGTTTCAAGATGAAATAATGCCTAAAAACATTCTTATGATCGGTTCAACTGGTGTCGGAAAAACTGAAATTTCAAGACGTCTTGCAAACATGATGAAAGTCCCTTTTATAAAAGTTGAAGCGAGCAAATACACTGAAGTCGGTTTTGTCGGAAGAGATGTTGAGTCAATGGTACGAGATTTGGTTGTAAATGCAATAAACCTCGTAAAAGCAGAGCAAGAAGAGACAAACAAAGACAAAATAGAAAACTATATTGTCAATAAAATCGTAGAAAAACTTCTCCCTCCCCTGCCGGAACAAGCAAGCCAAGAGAAAAAAGATGATTATGCAAAAATTTTAAAGTCAATGGAAGAAAAAGTTATAAACGGTGAGATGGATGATAAAATTATCTCTATTGAATTTGATAAGATAAATATTGAGTTTAATGACACAAATCTTCCGCCGGAGATGGCAAAAGTTCAAGAATCTTTTTCTAAAATATTTACAGCTATGAACAAAGAAGATAATAAAAAAGAGATGAGCGTAAAAGATGCAAAATCACTTTTAAAAAATGAAGCAACTTCAAAACTTCTCAATATGACAAACATCCATGCCGAAGCACTCAGACGCGCTGAGGATGGTGGAATTATCTTTTTGGATGAGATTGACAAGATTGCTATCAGCTCTAAGTCACAGGGCAGAAATGACCCTAGCAAAGAGGGAGTTCAAAGAGACTTGCTTCCTATTGTCGAGGGCAGCAGTGTTACAACAAAGTATGGAGTTGTAAATACCGACCATATTCTTTTTATTGCGGCAGGTGCATTTCATCTTACAAAACCGAGCGATTTGATACCTGAACTTCAAGGTAGATTTCCTCTTCGCGTTGAGCTTGAATCGCTCACGGAAGAGACGCTCTACAAAATTTTAACGCAAACAAAAAACTCTCTGCTTACACAATACAAAGCGCTCTTAGGCGTAGAGGGAGTGAACCTCATTTTTGAAGATGAGGCAATAAAAGCTATCGCAAAAGTTTCACATCGTGCAAATGAGGTTACTGAAGACATTGGTGCAAGAAGATTGCACACTGTTTTAGAAAAAGTTTTGGAAGAGATAAGTTTTAATGCGGACGAACATAAAAATGAGGACTTTGTAATAACAGCAGAGTTTGTGCATGAGAAGCTTGATATTATTGTTGAAGACAACGACTTATCAAGATATATTTTATAATGTTACGCACATAAACGAACTCGTCCGTTTATGTGGCAGGGACATATGTCCCTACAACCCCCTGAAGCTACGAAAAACTCTGTTTTTCGAGAATAATAAGGGATTTTACGAGTTTTTTTATAAAAGTGCGTAACATCAGTTAGCATGTCACTTGGTAATTTTTTTAAAGGAAAAAAATGAATAAAACAGGTTTATCTAAAGATACCGCCACTAAGGCGGGTTTCGTGTCTCTCATTGGTCGTCCAAATGCTGGAAAAAGTACGCTTATGAACTCTCTCTTGGGTGAAAAAATTGCTATGGTCAGCCAAAAAGCAAATGCCACTCGAAAACGCTCAAATGCGATAGTTATGCACAACGATACCCAGATTATCTTTGTTGATACTCCTGGGTTACATGAAAGAGAGAAAATTTTAAACCAATTTATGCTTGATGAAGCTTTAAAAGCGATGGGGGATTGTGACTTAATAGTTTATTTAGCTCCGGTAACCGACAACCTGGAGCATTATGAAAAATTTTTAAAGCTGAACAATTCTAAAGTAAAACATATCGTAGTACTCAGCAAAATCGACCAAGTTACACAAGAAAAACTTTTTAAAAAAATCAGTTCCTATAGTCAATTTTCAGACTATTTTGAAGCACTTATTCCCGTAGCAATACCAAAAAAAGTAGGACATACAGATTTACTTGACACAATTTCAAAGAATCTTCCCGAGTCACCCTACCTATTTGATCCGGAAGATTTAACAAGTGAACTTGTGCGAGATATTTATGCCGGCTTTATCAGAGAGGGTATATTTGAAAATGTCAGTGACGAAATTCCATATGAGTCGGACGTCATCATAGACAAAATAGAGGAAGGAAAAAATTTAGACAAAATCCATGCAACAATCATTATAGAAAAAGAGAGTCAAAAAGGGATAATTATAGGCAAAGGTGGTGATTCTATTAAGCGAATCGGGGTCTATGCAAGAACCAAAATAGAAACACTCAGCGGAAAAAAAGCTTTTTTAAACCTTCAGGTAACTGTAAAAAAAGGTTGGACAAAAGATAAAACATTCTTAAAAGAGATAGGATACCAAGCATGAAAATAATATTTCTGATTTTACTGAGTTTAACTGTAAATGCTAGTGATATTTTAACGAACTATAGAACACATGGTCTGCAAGATATAGAGAAGAAAATGGATTTAGAACTGGCTAAAAAGGAGTATTGGAGCGAATTTTTAGAAGGGAAAGATACTACTTTTGGTTATTTAGAAACTTTTTCATCTGTTTTGACATGTAATAAGGAGAAATCGACTCTCGTTTTGTACAAACAAAATAAAAATAAAAAGTTTGAATTTGCAAAAGATTACAGTGCTTTTACAGGAAAAATGAAAGGCGACAAGATGAGAGAGGGAGATTTAACAACGCCTCTTGGAGTCTATGAAATAACAAAAAAACTCTCCAAAGTGGATTCATTTTATGGACCGCTTGCATTTGTTACTTCCTACCCTAATACCTACGACAGATACAGAGGAAGAGGAGGTTCCGGAATATGGATACATGGTCTTCCTACGGATCAAAAAAGAGATGATTATACAAAAGGCTGTATAGCAATCAATAATCCAAGTTTAGAGTGCCTTGATAGAAGAATTGATATAGAGAACACAATGCTAATTATTAATAGCGGTGAAACAAAAAAAGATGTTCCTAAAAAAATACTCGCAGAACTTTTAGCACAACTCTATGCATGGAGATACGCTTGGCTCTATAATGATATCCAAACTTATTTAGGTTTTTATGCACCGGATTTTATGAGAGATGATGGAATGAGTTTCAGTGCATTTACAACCTATAAAAAGAGAGTATTTGGTAAATCCGAGAAGAAAACAATTATATTTGACCGCATAAATGTTGTTCCGTATCCTAGTGCACCGGACATGTATCAGATATCATTTAAAGAGGTATATTCATCAGATACACTTAAATTTGTCGGTGAAAAAACACTCATGGTTAAACTTGCTAAAGATAATAAATTCAAAATATTTACAGAAAATCAGTAGTCTAAAGAATGAATAAACTTTGTATTAAAATATTTTTTATACTGATTGTATCTTATGCTCATGTATCTGCTAATATTAACCTAATAAAGAAAGAGAACAGTGGTTCTAAGACTACACTACTTGTAATAGCCGGAGTCCATGGAGATGAACCTGGCAGCTATTTTGCTGCATCTATACTCGCCACGCACTATAAAATCAAGTCAAAAAACTTATGGATAGTTCCAAATCTCAATAAAGAGAGTATAAAAGCTGATTCTAGAGGTATAAACGGTGACATGAATAGAAAATTTTCCTTTATGGAAGTCGGCGACAAAGATAAAGAGACTGTAGGAGAGATAAAAAAAATTATTCTAGCACAGAATGTTTCTTTGGTTTTAAACTTGCATGACGGTCATGGTTTTTACAGAAAAGAAGATAAAGGAAATATTTTTAATCCAACCGCATGGGGACAAACCTGCGTTATAGACCAGTGTAAACTTATACAAAATCAGCCATTTGGAAACTTGGACACCATTGCCTCTAAAGTCAGAGATAATGTAAACAAAAATTTGCTGCAAGAACATCACAGTTTTAATGTAAGAAATACCAATACAAAATATGATGATGAGGCCATGAAACTCTCCCTTACTTATTTTGCAGTAACAAATAATAAACCGGCATTTGCAATAGAGAGCAGTAAAAATTTATCTTCTCTTTCTCAAAAAGTTTTTTATCACCTTTTGGCCGTTGAAGAGTTTATGAAAGTTATGGATATTTCTTATACAAAAGATTTCAGTTTAAAAGAGGAGGAGATAGGCAAATTAATAAACAATTATGGAAACCTTGCTATAAACGGCAATATGTCACTCAAGTTAAATGATATAAAAAAAGATTTAGCCTATGTTCCTATAAAAAAATCTAATGATAATGTATTTGATTTTTCAAACCCTTTGGGTGGAATCAGCAAGGTGAATGGAACATATATTGCTTATATTGGAAACAAAGAAATTACAACAATAAAACCGGAATACTTCAAGATGGCTGGGAGCTGTCCTAAAAAGTTTAATGTGGAAATTGATGGCAAAGCAACTTCCATAGACAAATCTTCAGATTTTTTTGTTAATGACGATTTTAAGGTAGTGGATGATAAAAATTTTCGTATAAATGTTATCGGATTTGTATCAAAGAATAGCTCAAACGAGAGCGGAATGAAGATAAATCTCAAATCTATGAATAAGAATTTTTCTGTCGATAAAGATAATAAAATTTTCAGAGTAGAGTTTTACAAGGGTGAAGAATTTTGTTGCATGTCGATGGTTCACTTCAAATAGGATAATAACTTATGAGTACAATAAAGAAGCACCCTTTTTTAAGTGTTATTTCTGTTAATCCATATAACGGTTCGTATGTTAGTGGTGTTTCTAATTTTTTAAATGATATTAAATCTCCAGAGTATGATAAAAATCAATTTATTATTTCCTATCTAAACACTCAGGGATATATCAATGCTCATATAGAGATTAGTAAAAATATCCTTGAAGAAGATTTATTTGATGCTATAAACAACAAAATATATGATGAACTAGCCCTTGACCAAGCTTTAGAGTATCAAATAAGATACATTGAGGTTTTCAATAATAAAAGTTATGAGAATAGGCACTTTCAAGTTTTTATAGCTGAGCCTTCAACCATAGAAAAAACATACAAAGATGCCGTAGAAAAATTAAAATATATTGATGTAATTATTCCAACCCCTCTCCTAATTAAATCACTTTATACAAAAGAAATAATACAAAATAGTGGGGTTCACTGTTTTATATATTTTGAAGAGAACGATGCATTCGTAACTATTTATAATGAAAAAGAGTTTGTTTATACAAAATCACTGAAATATACACTGATACAGATGCATGAGAGGTTTTGTGAAATTTATGGTGAAAGAGTTGAATACCAAGATTTTATAAAAATTCTATCTGATGATAATCTCAAAAACAGAGAGAACAGTTATACAAATTTTATCGTTAAATTATATAAAGAAATTTTTGCAAGTATCAACGATATTTTGACATATGCTAAAAGAGCTTTTGAAATAGAAAAAATTGAACATATCTATATTGGTTCGCAAAGCTCTACTGCTTCAGTCCTGAGCGAGATAGCAGAAGTTGAGCTTAGTATCAAAGCAAGTGATTTTAAATTTGATTTTGGTTATGAGCAAAGTAATAAAGGTATCAACCAACTTCATGCTTTAATGCACATCTATACTACCCTTTCTGAGGAAGAGAGATATAATTGTAATTTCACGATATTCCACCGTCCTCCAAATTTTCTACAAAGAGAGAGCGGAAAACTCCTACTTTTAATTGTTGCATCGTTTTTTATTGCATTTGCATATCCTGTTAGCTATTGGACACTGACCTATGCTCAGGAGCTGCAATATAAGCTGCTTGAGACAAGCTATGCAGAACTTCACATTGAAAGAACCATAAGAGAATCTACAATAAAGAGCCGAGAAGCGGATAAAGAAAAAATTCTTGCTCTTCTGAATAAAGAAAAACAAGAGTACATAGACAAAAAGAATACACTTATAAAGATTCATGATGTAAAAGTAAACTATCCTATGAAGGCTAAGTTGTTATATACATTAACAAATGATTTAAATGATATTGGAGTAAAGATAGAATCTCTCTCTTACAATGAAAACAATAAGAGTAAGAAATTTCTCTTGAACTTGGTTTCATCTGAGGATAAAATAATTACTGCACTTTTAGAAAATTTAACAAAAAAATATGAAAGAAAGTTTAAATTTTCACTTGAAAAAATTTTATACAATAAGGAGTCGGCAAAATATTTCAGCGAATTAAAGGTGACGATATTATGAAAATAAATTATGAAAATTATTTACAAAACATAGATGCGTCATTTAAGAACAAAGCTCAAAAAGATATATACATGATATATGTTATGACTTTCGCTATGATATTTGCTTTTTCATATCTGCTTTTTTGGGATAGTTCTGAGATAGCCTTTAAAAAAATAAAGGAGCAAGTTACAACCATAGAGTCTAAAATAAATAGTGATAAACTCTATTTGCAACAAAATCCTGCAGCTAAAATAACACTGCTTGAAGAAGAGATTAAACAAGCTCAGAGTGAACTACTCATTTACAAAGACAATAATGCATACATAAAAGGCAAAATTGAAGCTATCTCTTCGCTTATCTACGATGAGCGTACATGGGGTGAATATCTGCACTCTATCTCTAAAAACGCACTTAAATATAATATTAAGATTCTTGACTTTACAAATAAACTTGCTCTTAATAACAGTGCATTCGGTCATGTATTAGATATCAATATTAGCAGCACAGGGGAGTATAAAAACACTCTCAATTTTATGAATTCACTTGAACAGAGCGAATTGGTTGTTGATTTACATGATTTAAACCTGACTATGGAAAATAACATAAATGGATATTTCAATATCTCTGTTTGGGGGATTACATACTAATGAAAAGTTTTTTTATAATTAGTTTTTCAGTGCTTCTCTCGCTGAATCTTAGCTCGAATGAGCTTGAGTGGGTTGATGAACAGATTGAAGCAATCAAGCCTCCAAGAGAAGGAATTAGTGAATCTGAAATAGCATCACTCAAAGACCCTTTTATTTTTTTAAAAAAAACGGATACAAAAAGTACTGCCGTCGATGCTACTACGCCTACCGTTTTCACCGCGGAGGCAACTGATTCACCGAAAATAAAAGTGTTACCTCAAAAAAAGAAGTTTATTCTCGATGCCATTATCAATAAATCAGCTTTGATTAATGGCAAATGGTATAGGATAAGCGATAAAATTGACGATTACACAGTTTCAAGAATCGATACGACATCGATTACTCTATCAAAAAAAGGTAAAGAAGAAATACTCTCTACAAGTAGTAAAAATCTAAATTTAAAATTTAAAAACAAGTGAGATTAGAACAATGTGTATGATAAAATCATCAATTTATGGAACAATGTTAACACTCTTGCTAACGGGCAATGTTTTTGCTGATTGTTCTTCCGAGCTTTTTAGCATCAGCTCTACAAAAGATACTAAAATTATTGATTTTATTGAGCAACTCAGTGATTCATGTGAGTTCAGTATTGTAGTAACCGATTCAAATGCAGAAGAGTATCTGAACAAACAACTCAACAAAACACATCTCAATAATTTAACAATTGATGAAGTTTTAAATATTGTTCTTAATGAAAATAATCTTTCCTACACATTAGTGAATAATGTATTAAAAATCTCCTACTTAACTACAAAAGTTTTTGCTATAGACTATATCTTATCTCAAAGAAAAAGTAGCGGTAGCACTGATATTACACTCAGTTCATCCGCAGGTTCTAAAGCTCCGAAAGGCTCTTCTGGCTCCACTAGCTCTACTGGCTCTTCGAGCGCATCAACTTCTAAATCCGGTGGAAGTTCAACTGCCGAATCCGGTGTAAAAATAATATCTAGTGATGAAGTTAAGTTTTGGGAAGAGTTAGATTTAGAGCTGCAAGGGGTTATAAATAGACCGCATGACGCATATGTAGCTAACCCGCCCATCATAAATAAAAATGCCGGTTTAATTACTGTAACATGTACTGCTAAGCAGATGATTAGACTTGAAGAGTACCTCAAAAGACTTCAAGAAAAGGTTAAACTTCAGGTTTTGATAGATGTTCAAATTTTAGCAGTTACGATGAGCGAAGGTAAATCGACGGGTGTAGATTGGAAGCAACTCTATGCGCTTCAAAACTTTCAGATAACATCCAATGTATTAAATGCACAAAATGTTGGTACATACGCGGGTTCTGACATCACAACTGCTCTGTATCCAGACCCTATAAAGGGAAATTCCGGAACTGTAGCCAGTCTTGTTCAAGCAAAAGGGAATGTAAGTCTCAAAGAGGTGATTAAGTTTTTAAATACTCAAGGGGATGTAAGTTCTATCTCTAATCCTAAGGTTTTAACTCTCAACAACCAGCCTGCACTCATTACAGTCGGTACGGAGTATTTTTACAAAATCACCAGTACGGAAACTTTAGCAGGTGGCACAACCGGTGCTTCAAGCGTAAATGAAAATATTCAATCTGTTTTTGCGGGTGTTCTTTTAGATATAACTCCTGAAATATCAGATGACAATTCTATAACCTTAAAGATAAATCCATCTCTTTCTGAGACTTCTACTAATATGCTTTCAACTTCAGAAAATAGAACAATGCCACCGGATTTGGATCGTCGCCAACTCTCATCTGTAGTTACGGTAAAAGATGGCAACAGAATAATACTCGGCGGTCTAATCAATACAAAAAATACTCAAAGTTCTAGTCAAGTACCGCTGCTAGGAAGTATTCCCCTTCTTGGCTATCTCTTTAAATATGATGAGAAGTCTAAACAGACGCAAGAGCTTATTATTGTTATAGAACCTCATATTATCAGTAAAGAAAAAAGTAATTTATCTTTATCAGATTTAGGTTATGCAGGTTTAAAAGATAATATTTTAGATCACAATAAAACTGATGTAAAAGTAGATAAAGAAGTTGAAAAGTAATTAAGATGAAATCAAATATATTTAAAAATTCTAAAAATGTTTTTTTAGATATCGTAAATGCAGAAGATTATATACAGATAGACAGGGTCTCTAAAATGTATCACTCATTCAAAGACTCCGTGAATAAGCCGTTAAAGATGTTGCTTCTTTATGGCAAACCCGGTACCGGCAAGAGCATGTTTTTAACAAAACTCTACCATGATCTATTATCTTCAAGAATTGTCTATTTGTATCAAACACCTATTCTTGATGACAGTGAATTTTTTAAAACATTGGCAAAAGATATATTAGATGTAAAGTATCAAGGTGATCTGAATTTTACTCAATTTATGAAAATTTTAGAAAACAGAGCACTGGATTATGTTCCGATAGTGCTCTTGGATGAGGCGCAGCTCTATTCAAATTTTTTGATAGAAAAAATCAGATTGCTCTCAGATACAAGAAAAATAAAATTCGTAATAACTCTTCATAAAACCGAAAAAGAGGATTTAATAGCAAAAGAGCACTTTCAAACTAGAATTTGGGATAGCATAGAACTTAAAAATGCTTCAGCCTCTGAGTTAAAAGTATATATACAAAAAAAACTTATGAAAGCAAATTGTTTTGATAGTGCAAATATGTTCAAGGATAGTTCTGTAAAGTTGATTCATAACTTAACCCATGGTAATTATAGAGATACAAATAAATTGCTCTATATACTCTTTGACATCTACTCGCATTACCATGAAAACAACCCTGCAAAGATAAATACAATCTCAATATCAAACAAGATTATAGAGATGTCAGCAATTCACACAGGATTAATACATGTTTGATATAAATGAGCTGGAAAGAAAGTGGCTCACATATAAAATAAAATCCTATCTTCCGCATGCTATAATTATCATCAGCACTTTAGTGATTTTTATCACTCTATTTACCACTATAAATTATCAAAATTCAAAAAGCAGAGTACAAAATGGAAACACTGCAGCGGTAGCAAAAGATGGAAATATATCTAAGGTAAAAGCAGAAACAATAACAGCAAAAAAAGTTGATAGCAATACACAAAATACTCCTTTAGAGAATACACCGCAAAAGGCTCAAGAGACTATAAATGAAAAATTTTTTAATGAAAAGAATGAGACAAAAAAAGTAGAAACAAAAGTTGTCCTAACCCCATCACTCAGTTTTATGGATAAAATAAATAAGTCAACTGTTTCAGAACCGATACGAATAATTGAAGCAGAAGCACCGGCGGTAGAAACAGTTAAAGAAGAGGAAAGAGTCATAGCAAAAGAAGAGGCTATTACTCTTGAGGAACCAAAAGGCAGCATAAATATTAAGAGACAAAATATACAAAATGATATAGAACAAGTTATAAAAAGATTCAAAAAGAGCAATGACCCGACACTCAGTCTCTTTATTGCAAAAAGTTATTATAACGCGGGTGATTATAATCTGGCATATAATTACGCTTTGATAACAAATGAAATTGACAGTAATCAAGAAACAAGTTGGATAATTTTTGCTAAATCATTAGTCAAACTAGATCAAAAGGACAAAGCTGTTGAAACGCTCAAAGAGTATATAAAACAGTCGCATTCAGCCAATGCAAAAACACTTATGGATGAGATACTCTCAGGAGAGATGAAATGAAAATAGTCTTATCTTTGATTTTTGCAATCATACTCTGTGCGGATGTAAAACAGGAGATGTTAGGACTTTATCAGAATAAAAAATATGAAAATGCCTGTAATTTGGGTTTTAATAATTTTAATGCAAATGATAAGGATGAAGACTATATCTCGCTCTTTGCATTTGCATGTTTAAAAGCAGACTCTATTGACCGTCTGGCAATACCAATAATTAAACTTAAATTTTCACCTGAATCAAGATCAAATGGAGCCTACTTTTCCATAATCATGATGCAAAAAAAACTTCTTTACCACGCTCTGCTTGATGGATATAAGTTATCATCACTCAATTTACCTACAACAGATTATGTACTTTCAAAAGTTTTTGATTTATATAGCCAACTGAATGAAGAGACTCCAAAAGGATTTTATATTTTTGAAGATAAAGATGATAAAAAAATTACATATAACCTTTATCTTTTAAAAGATGAGAAACTCAGCAAACTTGTAATAGATGAGTTTTATGATAAAAAAATCATAAAACAGCATATCTACTGGTAGGATAATAAGATGGACAGAATAACAGCAGATTTACTTGCCAACGGTTCGATTATGCAAAGGCAAGTTGACAGACTTCAAGCGCAGGGAATTAATGCTAACCTTATCTTAAGAGATATAACTCTCTCAGGTTTTATGACCATGGATAGACTGGTTCGTTTTATCGTTGAGCAGATAAGAAACGGTGTATATGAACTCTCCATCATAGACAATTACGACTACATTCCTGAAAAAGCTGTTTTAGAAAAACTAGCCCATGAATTGGATTTACAGTTTTTAGATTTAGACTCCATTGATATGGACTACAGAATCACAAGCAGGGTTCCTCTAGCACAACTCCAAAAATATAATGTTTTACCAATTTCAGAAGATGACATGAGCGTTACTATAGCTTTTAATGACCCGCTGAACATTGAAGCTCAAGAGTCTATGCAAAGACTCTTTCCAAGAAAAGTTATAAAAATAGCCGTATCCATAAAAAAACAGATTCACTCCTACCTTTACAAAGTCGAATTAAAAGATAGCGTAAAAGGGTTAGTTAAAAAAATAAGAGATGAGTTAAATTCTATAAATACCATAGAAGAGCAGCAAGAAGCCTCTTCTATACTACTACTGATTGATGTGGTGCTAAAAACTTGTATAAAAAACCGTGCAAGCGATATACATGTGGAGCCAACCGAGAAAAACTGTGTCGTTCGCGGTCGTGTAGATGGTAAATTAACCGAAATGTTTATTTTTGAAAAAGATATCTATCCGCCACTCGCATCTCGCTTAAAGCTATTGGCAAATCTAGATATTGCAGAGAAGCGAAAACCGCAAGATGGTCGTTTTTCAACGGCAGTCGGGGAGAGTGAATATGATTTTCGTATATCAACTCTACCGATACTTTACGGTGAATCTATAGTCATGCGTGTTCTGGACAAACAAAAGGCACTTGTGAAGCTTGAAGATGCCGGTATGGACAGTGCTAGTTATCATAAATTACTTCATGGGCTCAAGGCTCCGCATGGAATTATTTTAGTTACTGGACCAACGGGCAGCGGTAAAACTACAACTCTTTACGGTGCTTTAAATGAGCTTAGAAATGTTGAAGATAAAGTCATCACAGTCGAAGATCCTGTTGAGTACAGAATGAATCTCATTCAGCAAGTTCAGGTCAATCCAAAAGTCGGACTTAGTTTTGCAGACGCGCTTCGCTCAATTTTAAGACAAGATCCAGACAAAATTATGATTGGTGAAATTCGTGACCAAGAGACACTAGAAATAGCGATTAAAGCCGCACTCACTGGGCATTTGGTTATCTCAACTTTGCACACAAACGACTCTATAAGCGCCATTCCGAGAATGGTTGACATGGGTATTGAACACTATCTAATCAGCGGTGCCCTCGTAGCAATTCAAGCGCAAAGACTTGTTAGAAAAATATGCAAACATTGTAAAGTAGTTGAGGAGATTTCAGCATCAACCCTTGAAGAGCTGCACCATGTTATCCCAAAAGATGCCAAGTTTTACACAGGAAAAGGGTGTAAAGAGTGTAATGAGTCAGGCTACATGGGAAGAGAAATGATATGCGAGGTACTTAGTATCACCGATGGACTCTCAAGTCTCATCGCAAAAGGGGCTCCAAAAGATGCCATGTTGGCGCAAGCCATGAGTGACGGATTTGTAACCATTTTTGAGAATGGAATACAGAAAGCTTTAGACGGGATAACCTCCCTAGAAGAGATTTTAAAGGTGGCAAAAGGATGAAATATTTTATTGCTACTGTTCTTGTAAAAGGAAAAAAAGAGGAGTTTCCAATCTATGCCGAGGATAAAAAAGAGGCTAGCAAACATGCCAAATTAAAACTCTCCGGAATAATTATTAAAGTTGCGGAAGCAGAAGAACCCTTTGAGGCGCAACTTAAAAGATTTAAAACCTCTTTTTTACAAAATATAAAAAAAAGAAAAATCAAGCCTGATGCGCTCATAGCATCCATTAGACAGCTAGCAGTTATGACAAATGCCGGTATTTCCATATATGATTGTTTGAGCGAAATAGCAAATGCAACAGAAGATGAAGCACTGAAAACAGTTTTTTCTAAACTTGCAGAAGATATAAACTCCGGCCGTTCCCTCTCAGCGTCTATGGAAAACTTTCGTTTTGAACTCGGTAATTTAACCATTGCCATGGTTCAACTAGGCGAAAAAACAGGTAATCTGGATGAGTCACTCTATGCCCTCGCTGACATGCTTGAAGAGATTCGTGCGAATGTTATTAAATTTAAAAAAGCCATGGCATACCCGCGAAATGTTATGATTGCCATGGCTGTGGCATTTACAATCTTAATCTCCTATGTTGTTCCTGAATTTAAGGCTATTTTTGAGTCACTCCATGCGACACTGCCTCTTCCAACCAGAATACTCTTGGTACTTGAACACCTTTTCAACAACTATGGACCCTATGTTTTAGCCGTTATTTTCACATCTATCATGACATTTAAATATCTGATTAATAACTATAGGAACATAAGATATGGGTGGCATGAGCTACTGCTAAAAACATATCTTATAAAAAGTATCATTAAATTTTCAACATTAAGCAGATTTACACTTGTTTTTTCGGAACTTATCCGTGCAGGTATTCCAATAGCTGAAGCGCTTGACACTTCCATAGAGATGATAGACAATCTTCCTCTCAAAGCTAAACTTTTGTCTGTAAGAATTACCGTTGAAAAGGGTGGTGCACTCAACAAAGGGCTTAAAGATACGGGACTTTTTGAGAATATGATTATTCAAATGGTAAGCGCCGGAGAGGATAGCGGTACGCTTGACGCCATGATAAAAAAAGTTGCAGAATACTACAAAATGAGATTTGATGCCATCATTGACGGGCTATCGGAGGCCATTGAACCTATAATGCTGTTTATTATAGCATCTATGGTTATTTTACTCGCACTTGGTATTTTCTTGCCGATGTGGGATATGGGTAACGCTGTGCATGGAAGATAAGTTGTGAGTAGATTTTTATCTACTCCACAATTTTAACCAGTCTGTCCATCTTTTCTAAAAATAGTTTCATATTTGATTCAATGCCCTTTATTTTATAGATAGTTCCTGTATCAAAACTTTTTTCAACTATATCAACTCCACATGCCGAACACTCATACTCTACCATTCTTATATTTGAGTATTCAAAAGATATAGTTACGCTTGTATCTTGTTTATATTCAACGAGTGATGCCGAATTTAGCACCAAGTTTACACTATCGCTGTATGCCCTAACCAGTCCGCCAGTACCTAGCTTTGTTCCGCCAAAATATCTGACAATTATGACGCCGCTGTTTATCATTTCCAACCCTTGCAAAACAAAAAGAGAGGGCTTGCCGGATGTACCTTTTGGCTCTCCATCATCATTGGAGTGTTCTACAATTTGATTAAACTCATTTAAATATCTGTACGCAACAACAAAATGTCTAGCTTTTGGATGTGAGTTTTTGAGTTCTTCTAAAATGGTTGTAAATTCCGAGAAAGGAACAAGGTAAGCAATAAACTTCGATTGCTTTACCTCATGTGTATGTATGTGTATTTTATCAATGTATTTCATATATTATTTTTATCAAATACCGGCATGTGGAGATTATGCTAGATTTGTAAAAATCTTGTTGACATCTTCATCATCTTCTAGTTTATCTATAATTTTATCAATATCAAGTTGCTCTTTCTCAGAAATAGATATCGGTGCATTTGCCATTCTCTCTAAGTTTGCTTTTGTAACCTCGATTCCCATCTTTTCCAGTGCTTCATTGAGTTTACCGAAATTAGTATAATCACCCGTCACTAAAACAACTCCGTCTTCCTCTTCTATCTCTTCAAGACCTGCATCGATGAGCTCTAGCTCTAACTCTTCTATATCCATGCCATCTTGAAGCTTAAATTCTATGACAGCTTTTCTGCTAAACATAAATTCCAAAGAGCCGTTGGTCAACATTTCCCCGCCATGTTTAGTGAGTACATTTTTTACATTGGCGACGGTTCTCGTATTATTGTCCGTCAGACACTCTATAAAAAGCAAAACTCCATGCGGAGCTTTGCCCTCAAAGTTTACTTCCAACATACTCGCCGTATCTTTTGCACTCGCTCTTTTTATAGCTGCCTCAATATTATCTTTTGGCATATTCTCAGCTTTTGCATTCATAATTGCCGTGCGAAGTTTAGAGTTCATGTCAGGGTCGCTACTTCCCTCTTTAGCTGCCATAGTAATTATTTTGCCCAATTTTGGAAACAATTTTGACATTGCTCCCCATCTTTTTAATTTTGATGCTTTTCTATATTCAAACGCTCTTCCCATAGAATTGTTCCTTTTTTATTAATGCCGCAGATTATATCATTAACTCATTTGTAAGATACTTAGTGAGCCATTTTCACTATAATCTACTTATAAGCCCAAACTATTTATTTAAACTGAAAATTTCTCTACATCAAAAAAACTATCAATCGAAATATTCTTAAAAGCGGCATTTAGACTTGTAAAGAGCGTTGGAAACTCTTTTTCCATCTTTGCCAACATCTCTTTTGTATGCGCTCTTGCATGTGGCATTTTTACATCAAACCGCATGGATGGACAAGATTCATCCCCAATGGTTGGCACACTATTTTCAAGTGCAAATGCAGCCAGTTGTCTCTCTCTCATCTGGATAAGCGGACGAATTACAATCAAACCATTTCCTGCTCTATATTTTGGAGCAAGGGAACGCATCTGCCCGTTATAGATAAAGTTCATAAAAAAACTCTCTGCGGCATCATCCATATGATGACCTAAAGCCACTTTATTACATCCAAATTTCTCAGCAGCACTATACAAAGAGCCTCTTCGCATGCGTGAGAAGAAACTGCAAAAAGAGGAGTTCTCTCTTATCTTCTCTTGCGCTAAATCATAAATTTTTGTGTCATGTATGATATGCGGTATCCCATACTCTTTACAGTGGGCTGTCAATGCATCAAAGTTTTCATCCATGCCATAGGAGACGGTTACTGCAATAAATTCAAACTTAAAAGGAGCGCGACGCTGTTGCTCTTTCATGGCATGCACCATTGTTAAAGAATCTTTACCGCCGCTAAGACCAACTAGAATTTTGTCGCCCTCTTCTATAAGGTTAAACTCGGCATTCGTTCGTCCGAGTTTGGACATGATTTTTTTAGATAAAACTATAGACATATTAAGTTCGGTTTTTATCAAGTATTTTATCAACCATTTTCATAACAAATTCTGCACTTTCTACTGCACTTGTTTCAAGAAACTTATCAAAAGAGAAACTCGCATCCATGTCAGCGGCATCGCTTATTGCACGGAGAATAAAAAACGGAACATTCAGAGCATCACAAACAACGGCAACAGAAGCACCCTCCATCTCCAGAGCGTCCGCACCAAAAGTAGAGCCAATCCAATTTTTACGCTCTTCATTTGCAACGAACTGATCACCTGTGGCAATAATCCCCTCTTGAACTATTTTACCCATGTCAAGGGCAACTTCTTTGCTCATCTCTATCATTTTTTTATTTGCTTCAACAAAAACTGAACCCTCAGGAACAAATCCAAATGGATGTCCAAATGCCGTAATATCTAAATCATGTTGCGATAGTTTTGTCGCTACAATCAAATCGCCAACTTTCAAAGCGGACGAAATAGCACCGGCAACACCAGAAAATAGCAATTGAGTAGCACCGAAATGTTCAATCATTGTTGTAGCGGTTAGAGTTGAAAAGACTTTGCCGATTTTAGAATAAGCTATTATTAAATCCACACCTTTATAGGATGCTTCATAGTAGCTGTTTTTTGCATACTCTATTGTTGTATAGTTGCCTAATTTCTTGAGTATCGGTGCTATCTCTTCGGGCATTGCACCCATTATTGCTATTTTCATGTTATCCCTTCTATTTCAAATGTTTTTACTACTTTTTCATATCGTGGCAATTTTTCTATTATGTTTGAGTTCTCATCAACGATACAGCTTCCGCCCCAAAAACCAAGTCCATCTTCAAAGCCGACACGATTTACAAAAATTACTTTTGCACTGCATTCGCCCGACAGTGTTTTTATAATTGAGTACCACTTATCTTCTATCTCTAAACCGCCCTCATCAAACCCGCGAGCCGGCGAAGCAACAAGAGCAATAATAAGGTCTGGATTCTCTTTTATGAGTTCGTTATGAGCCTCTTTGTGCCACAAGTCTTCACATACAAGCATAGATGTTCTTCCAAAAGAGGTAATAAAACTCTCAAATTTATTGCCTGCACTAAAATATCTTGCTTCTTCAAACATGCCGTAATTTGGCAAATAAACTTTAGAGTGTTGACTTAAAAGTTCCCCTTTTGAAAAATAAAGAGCTCTATTTTTGAATGTTTGATTCTCTTTTATTGCAGCACCCACTACAATATCCACATGCATACTTAACTCTTTTAGTCTGCTTAACTCATCTATATTCCAAGCATCTTCAAATAGTTTATCCTGCAGAAGATAGCCGCTCAGTGAGAGTTCAGGAAACACAATCAAATCACTTTCATTCATAAACTCATTTACAATAGAGAGTGTCTCCTCAAGATTAGAACGGTTAAGCTTGGGTGAAGTCTGAGCGAGTGTTACTCTCATGTTATAAACAAATTTCCTCTACAACTTTTGCTAAGGAATCCATATCTGAAACATTGAGAGTTTGCAAATCTTTGGCAATTCTTTTATTAAGACCTTTTAATACACTGCCATGACCAAATTCAATTGCAAGGTCGATATCATTTGCTATTGCTTCTATCGATTGTTTGTATTTTACAGGCTTCACCAACTGCTCTTTTAAAAGAAAAACTGCTTCCTCTTTTGTGCTGTATGGCTTAGTAGTAACATTTGAAATAATCGGAGCAGCAAACTCCTCTTTAATCATATTTTTCATCAATTGGGTCAATGGCTCTTGCGCGTGAGCGAGCAAATCACAGTGAGAGGCAACTGACATGTCCAAAAGAATTGCTCTTTTTGCACCGGCATCTTTAAATGCCTGTTCCATAGAAATTAAATCATTCTTCATTCCAGCAACTACCAACTGCCCATCTTGATTGTAGTTTGCAGGCCAAACTTTTTTGCCACTATTTTGTGCATCAAGACATGCCTTTTCTACGGCTGCGTCATCAATACCAACAAGAGCCATCATGCCGGCTTCGATAGATTCGCATGCCTCTTGCATCAATAAACCTCTTTTATGCACCAACTCTACAGCATCAATATAATCGATAGCGCCGCTAGCACACAAAGCAGAAAATTCGCCAAGTGAGTGCCCTAAAAAGAGAGTGGGTTGCACCCTACATGCCTCTTTAAAAAGACGATATGCAATCATCTGAATAAGTAAAATTGCAGGTTGGGTGTAAGCTGTTTGCCCTAGTCTATCATTCTCTTCAAAAAGAAGCTCTTTAAAATCAACACCTATTCTCTCTCCGGCTTTATCAAACATCTCTTTTGCAATATCAGAATTCTCATAAAAACTCTTACCCATTCCTATCGCTTGAGAACCTTGACCTGAAAAAATCATTGCTATTTTTTTTTGCATTTATTATCCTTATAAGTAATCTATATTGTCTGATATTTTTTTTCTAAGAGTGTTTCTGTTTAATCCCAATCTGTCTGAGAGTTGAAGTTGAGATTTAAATTTATTAAGCCCTGCTTTAATTAAAGGTGCTTCATATAAATATAAAAAGTTTCTATAATCACTGTTTGAACCAAGCTTATCTGATAAATAATTTTCAATAATATCTATCAGTTCTCTATCTTTTATATCTTGCAGCAGATAATTAATCATTACCTGTCTTCTTAAAGAATTTGCATTTTCACTGAGATCAGGTTTGAAATTTTTAATATTAAATTTTTCATTAGAACCAAAAAGTGCGGAGGCCTCTTTAGTAAATTTTTTTACTAATAATTCAATATCCTCTAATCTTTGAGACAATGGCGGAATGTCAAATTTAACACTAAAAAGCTCATCAGCATATTGATTATAAAATGAACTTTTTGCTGTTGCAACTACTCTGACATTGTTTGAGATAATACTATCTATTACTCTCTTTATATTGGGTGAGTTTTCTAAATTTGTGATGATTATCTCTCTTGAACTCTCGATTGCAACCAATAATTCATCAAAATTAGATGCATCCAAGAGAGGAGCATCTGGAAGGATATATTTAGCGATACTTCTCTTTCCGACACCCGACTCCCCTGTAATAAGGGAGTTAATATTTAGTGTCTTAAGAAGAGTTGCTGTTTTAAACGCTTCAGATGAAGCATCTGAAGCCGTTACAAAATTAGTGACATCCACAACCGCTGCCGCCACCAGTACCACAACAATCATCATCTTGCATGTTTTCAGCAGGAATGCCAGTCATAGCTTCTTCAGCAGAGGCTTCTCTAATATTGTTAATCGTAACAGCAAACATTAAATCTTTTCCGGCCAAAGGATGGTTAAAATCTATAACAATATCATCTGCACCTATTTCTATAACAGTAACTTGAACAGTACCACCGTCTTCACCTTGCCCATAAAGAGTCATTCCAATTTCTAAATCAATACCGGCAAATTGATCTGATGGAACTTCTTGTTTCGCATCAGCATTATATACGCCATAAGCATCTTCGGATTTAACTAGAATATCAGCTTTTTCGCCAATGGACATGTTTTTTATTCCACTTTCTAAACCTGGAATAATTTGACCTTTTCCATACATAAAAACTAAAGGCGTTCCACCTATATTACTATCTACAACTTTATTTCCATCACGAACTTCATACTCTATTGATACAATTTGATTTGTTTCTATAGCCATTTAATTTACCTTTAATTTATTTTTTTGGATTTTATCATAAAACTCTGTTATTTTTATAAAAAAGTGTGTGATTACTTCAGAGAAGTAAGATATTTTTTCGCTTCTTTTGCTTCATTGCTTTCAGGATATTTTGCTATTAACCCCTCATAAAACATTTTAGCATTCTTTTTATCATTTGTGCTATCCATAGATATAGCAGTATGTAATAATAAGGAAGGCATATAGGACGCTTTTGCATATAGAGAACTACTCTTTTTATAGTATGCTACAGCTTCGGAATAATTTTTTCTCTTAAAATTAATTTCCCCCATCATATAGTGTGAAACGGCTGGCTTATAATTTTTATCTACTAAATGGCTATAGTATTCACTTGATTTAGTATAATTCTTTTTATCAAAGAACTCTTTTGCCTTAGTATCAACATCTTCGTTTGACATACTTTCCAACTCAGATTTTTCTGTATTTGCAGATTTATCTGTGCTTTTAGCATTATCTAATTTTTCTTTGTTTTCAGATTTTTTGGACGAAGCTTTATCTTTAGAATCTTTTGAAGTAGTCCCTTTAAGTTTATTTACTTCATCAACTAAATCAGTAAATTCACTTTTGGAGACTTGCGATTTATTCATCGCGTCGATTGCTTTAGACAACTCAGATATTACTACTTTAATCTTTGCTATATCTTCACTGTTCGCATGACTCATATCACTTAATCTTTTGTAAAATTCATCAGAACTTTTCGATTCTACACTATTTTTTTGATTAAGAATATTAATTTCACTTTTATTGCTTTGAGCTTTTTTACTTAAACTCTCTATAATACTCTGTAGCCCATCAATCCTTTCTCTAAGAGAATCGACCTCACTGCCTTGACTATTACTTTTTGCAACAACTTTTTGAAGATTATTTTGATTTTCATGTACCGTATTCTCAGTAGAGGTCAGTCCATAAGGAGTAGGATTATCTAAATTGCCTGCTCCAAACGCAGAAGGTTCGGCGGCAATTAGATTTGTAGAAGTAATAGTTGCAATAATCGCAACTAAAATACCGTTACGCATAGATTATGGAAGGACTTTGAAGTCTACACGACGATTTTTAGCCCAGCAATCTTTAGTTTTTTCTGTACAAACTGCATTGCTTTCACCATAACTTACCATAGTAACTTTACTAGCATCAGCACCACTTGCAATTAAAGCATCTTTAACTGTAGTTGCTCTTTTTAAGCCAAGTGCGAAGTTATACTCATCACTACCCCACTCATCACAATTACCTTCTAATTTGATGTTTAAATCACTAGCTTCTGTTTTAATTACTGAAGCATCTGCAGAAAGGTTAGATTGCATATCTGTACGAATATTGAATTTATCAAAATCAAAGTAGATTGTTGATAATTTATTCTGGATAGCAGCGATTCTTGCATCGCTTGACTCTGATACCATGTTGTTTGTTGAAGACTCACCACTAACTACTGGAGCTTGAGCTGACCCATCAACTGTTGGTTCTTTTGAACTACAACCACTAAAAACTAAAACCGCAACCGCAACGCTTAAAAGTACTACATTCTTCATATCCGATTTCCTCTGTATTAATATAGCGGAATTATAGCAGAATAATATTAAAATTAGTATAAAAAATAATTTATACTAGTTTTTATTATTTTTACCAATCCATAGATTGAATTTTTCCCTGTTTAAGAGGAAAAAGATAATTTTTATCATGGTTTAACCTGATAATTCCTATAGAACTTTGAGACATATAATTTTTTATAAATAAAATTGCATCCCCATCTTTAGAAAATCTTGGAAATTCATTAACACCACTTGCCGTAAGTCTTCTTATAAAATCTGTTTTTGTAGATATTAGGTGCAAATTAAATGTATTATTACCAAATGCGTCCGAACTTTCTCTGGCTTTATAAACTATATATTCACCATTAACACTACATGCAGCATTGCTTTTTCCGTAAAAAATCATTTGTTCGACTACACCAGTATCTATTTTTTGAGAAAAAATATTTGGATAGCCCAGACGATTTGAAACAAATACAACAGTGTTGTCATCTAAAAATTGACCGCCAACATCAATTCCACTATAGTTTGTAACCTTAGTAGATTTTTTGCTATCAACATTGTATAAATATATATCTGGCTGACCATTCGGTGCCATAGTAACCAATAGCTTTTTGGAGTTAACACTTACGTCTGAACAAATCATCATACCGTCTGATGAAATTATAGCTTTTGTCTGACCAGTTTTAATATCAAGCTGTTTTAAGGTAGGTTTTGAATCAAGAGATGTGTAATATAACGAAGTTTGTTCCTTATTCGCCCATTTTGGAAAAATATTAAAACCACCAGCCACTATAGTATGCTGATATGTAAGAGTATAGTCAGAAATTACAATTTCTGTTTTTTTAGGAGTTGTGTTTTTTGAAAAAACAACTTTTCTTTTCATCCATTCTACAGATGGCTCTCCCATGTACTCATTTATGTCAAATGCAATTGCATGTGATATAAACATATAAAACTCATTCTTATTAGCTTTGTAACTTTTACTCAATACTTCACTATTGTCTTTAAGCAATTTCATTTCAACATTAAAGGCAGCACTATCATCCTCAAATATTCTATATCTTAAAACATATTTCATATCCTTATTTTCAACAACAACATTACTTGCGCCAAAATCTACATTTCTATAATGTCCATCTACATTAAAGATAGAGATTACATTAAGATCTGCAACTAAAGATTTAAAGAACAGCATCTTTATCGCATTATCATATTTTACAGTTGCATCTTCAACTGCCAAAGATGGAAGAGTATCAACTTTTTTAATAACCTCAATTGTTGCATCGCCTGCAAAAGACATTGAAATTAGAAACAACCATATAAAAAATATTTTCATAACCGCTCCTTTAAATTAATTTTTATCTGAAGTAATATTAATTATAGTACTAGCAGATGAATTTTTTGGGTTTACAGGAAAAACAACATTCATTAATCTTTCCTTCATCCTATCACACTCTTCATTTAATGCTCTGCTAGAAGAATAATTTAAGATTCTAAAATCTAAAACTTTACCTATGGCACTAAGTTCAATGACTACTTTAACAGTGTTACCCTCTGAGTTCTTTGGTGGAATAAAATGCTCATAAACCAAAGCTTGAATTTTAGCCAAATACTCATCAACTTCTTCACCACTTGATGTCTTAGTACTATCATCACTTTTAACAACAGCATCAATATTGTTAATTTTCTGTAAAATTTTATCTACATCATTGTTTACTACTGGTTTTGGTCTTTTTTGTACTTCTTGTTTTCTTTTTTCTTCTGTTTTTTCAACAACTTTCTTAGTTTTACTTATATCTTGTGTTGGTACTGAACTAAACAAACTTCCTACATCAACTTCTTTAACCTCAGGAACAGTCTTGCTTTCTTCAACAGGAGTAACTACTTTTTTGTTATTTTGTTTAGTTTGTTCTTTTGGTGTATTTAAAGAAATTGAAACAAAATTATCTTTTTTTAATGCGTATGTTTTTGTATTTGTAACTGAAAACATCATGTAGAAGAAAAGAGCTAATATGATTGAAAAGAAAGATAGCGATATTGCACCGCTTAAAATAAAAAAAGATTTATTATCACCCATTTGTAGCTAGAGAAACCTCAGAAAATCCAGCCTGCTTAACTGCAGCTAAAACTGACATAACAATTCCATAATCTAAACTTTTATCAGCACTAATCAGCACACTTGCTTTTTTGTCCAATTTACCTGAAAAAGTTGCAAAGTTATCCATAAAAGCATTTAGTAAGAAATTTTCTTTATTTACTTTTACATTTCTTTCTTTATCAATTACAATATGAACAGGAGGAATTTCTGATAATTGCTTTGAAACTGAACCTTGAGGTAATTTAATATTTTCTTCATAGACTATATTTGGAGCAATTACCATCAAAATTGCCAATAAAACTAACATAACATCAACCAACGGAGTAATATTTAACTCAGGTTTATCATCCCAATCATATATCATTATTTATACTTTACGAGCTAAGAGTGCATCACTTTGCATCTGCAAGAAGCTGATTAAATCAAACGATTTTCTTTTTAGAATTTGGTGATATGTGTATGAAAAGATTGCAACAAAAATACCAGCAGCAGTTGCGATAAGGGCATCTGACACTCCACCGGATATAATCGACATACCTCCACTACTCTGGCCAATGTGAGAAAAAGTATCTAAAATAGAAACAACTGTACCAAAGAGACCAATAAATGGTGTTGTTGATGCAAATACTGATATTATAGAGAGACCTTTTGTAGCCTCTTTTGTAGCTGCCAACATCGCTAAATCTAAAATTTCTTTAGGATTATTTGCATTGCTTTTCAAAAATCCTCTTAAAAAGGACTGGCTACTCACTGTAGTTGCTCCCATGAGCAAACTTTCTAAAGAGTTATTCTCTATAGAAAGCCAGCTATTAAGTGAAAAATAACGGTAAAAAAACACCCAATTCAAAATTATAAAGTATACTGACAAAACTAGTAGCACACCTATGGTTGCTGGGTTACTTTTTAAATAAAAATCAATTAAATTGTTAATCATATGTTACAATAATCTGCTGGCTGCTGATTCAAGTTTCGCTGAGACGGATGCAATAGCAGGATTTGAATCTGCTATATCTTTTATGAGTTTTTTAGCATCTTCAAGAGCATTGGCAATTGCACTTTCACTATCACCACGAATAGCTACGGCACCTTCAACTAAAACAATTACTTTTTTCTCATCAACTTGAACAACGCCCCAATTAATTAAGATAGACTCAACGGATTTATCTTTTTTTTCAATGTCTATAACACCGGCTTCTAATAAAGTTGTTAATGAAGCATGGTGAGCGAGAACACCAAACTCTCCTTCTTCACCAGGAAGAACTACACTAACAGCATCATCATTGTAGATGACACCATTAGGAGTTAGTATTTCAAGTTTAAATTTATCCATGGCTATTCCTTAAATTTTATATGAATTTACTTAGATTTTAGCTTTTCAGCTTTTTCTATTGCCTCATCCATACCGCCAACCATGTAGAACGCCATTTCCGGCAAATGGTCATACTCACCACTCAAGATTCCTTTGAACCCTTTGATAGTGTCTGCCAAAGAAACATATTTACCAGGAGAACCTGTAAATACTTCTGCAACAAAGAATGGCTGAGATAAAAATTTCTCAATTTTACGAGCACGCTGAACAACATTTTTATCATCTTCAGAAAGTTCATCCATACCAAGAATTGCAATAATATCTTGAAGATCTTTATATTTTTGAAGTGTTTGTTGCACGCCACGAGCTACATTGTAATGCTCTTCACCCAAAATTTGCGGATTAAGTAATCTTGAAGATGAATCCAATGGATCAACTGCAGGATAAATACCTTTTTCAGCAATTTTGCGGTTAAGTACTGTTGTCGCATCTAAGTGAGCAAAAACAGAAGCTGGAGCAGGGTCAGTTAAATCGTCTGCTGGTACATAAACAGCCTGAACAGAAGTAATTGAACCATTTTTAGTTGATGTAATTCTATCTTGTAATGCACCCATTTCACGAGCTAATGTCGGTTGATAACCAACAGCCGAAGGGATTCGTCCAAGAAGTGCTGACATTTCAGAACCAGATTGAGCAAAACGGAAGATATTATCAATAAACATCAATACATCAAGACCTTTTTCATCTCTAAAGTATTCAGCCATTGTAAGACCCGTTAATGCGATACGGTTTCTTGCTCCTGGGGGCTCGCTCATTTGACCATAGCACAGGGCAACTTTATCAAGAACATTCGATTCTTTCATCTCATGGTAAAGGTCATTTCCTTCACGAGTTCTCTCACCAACACCGGCAAAAACAGATAAACCATCGTGACCGTGTGCAACGTTGTGAATTAGTTCCATGATAATAACTGTTTTACCAACACCGGCACCACCGAATAATCCAACTTTTCCACCTTTTGCATACGGTGCTAAAAGGTCAACAACCTTAATCCCTGTTTCAAACATTTCAGTTGTAGTTGATTGATCAACCAATGGTGGCGGTGCACGGTGAATTGACCATGTAGGTGCATCAGTTACTTGATCACCACCATCAATAGTTTCACCGATTACATTAAAAATACGACCTAGTACTTTTTCTCCAACTGGAACTTTTATAGGTGAACCTGTAGCTACGGCTTGCATGCCACGAACTAAACCTTCACTCATATCCATTGCAATCGTTCTAACACGACCATCACCTAAGTGAGCTGCAACTTCTAGTACTAAACGCGTTATTTTGCCTTCAATACTTATATTAACTTCAATTGCCTCATTGATTATTGGAAGGTAACCATCAAAATCAACATCAACAACCGGGCCCATAACCTGGCTAATTTTACCAATCATATTTTTCTCCATTATTTCATTGACTCCACACCACTTATAATTTCTATAAGTTCTGTAGTAATAGCTGCTTGTCTAGCTTTATTATATTTAACATTAAGTGTTTTTACCATCTCTTTAGCATTATTTGTAGCTGCATCCATAGCCTGCATTCTAGCACTATGTTCAGCAGCCAGCGAATCTATTAGAGAGTAATACATATTGTACTCAACATATTTGTTAACTAAAGAAGTTAGCATATGCTCTTCATCTTGCGCCTCAATTTCAAGTATTGAATTTTGAACTTCAGTACACTCAAACTGATCTGAATCAACCGGTAATAAATGGTTTACATGTAACTCTTGAGTTATTATGTTTTTGTATCCATTATACACAATATGAAGACCATCAATTTTCCCATCATTAAAATCTTCTATTGAAGATAAAATGAAATTATCAGATCTTTTTTTATCAGGTTTTGAGCTAAGATCTGTAACTGAGTCAAAAATTTCGACCTCATTATATTTAAAAAACTCAATACCTTTTTTACCGATTCCACGTAAACGCACTTTTACATTTCGCTCTTCATACTCTGAAAGTAATTTTTTAACAGCTTTAATGGTTTGAATATTAAAACCGCCACATAAACCCTTATCTGCAGTTACAAAGATTACATCAACAATTTTTGGATTTTCAATCTTAAGAAAACAACGATTGTCAATTCCTCCAACTTTGTTACATTTAATGCGTCCAGCTATTTCGGCAATAACCTGATTCATTTTTGCAGCATAAAGACGAGAGCGTTTTGCTAACTCTTCAGCACGACGAAGTTTAGCAGTTGATACTAGTTTCATCGCACGAGTCGTCTTTTGAGTATTAGAAACACTCTTAATCTGTCTTTGAATATCTTTCAAGTTTGCCATAAAGTATCCCTTATGCTGCTATAAAGCTAGCTTTAAATTCTTCAAGTGCTTTAATCATCAGTATCTTAATATCATCATCTACTTTAGAAGTACTTTTTATACTCTCAAAAATTTGAGGGTAAGATGCTTCAATAAATGGATAAAGTTCAGATTCAAAACGAACAACATTTGATGCATGCATATCATCTAGGAAACCTTCATTACCGGCAAAAATGATAAGAACTTGTTTCTCAACTGAAAGAGGAGAAAAAGGTCCTTGTTTTAGTACTTCTACCATTCTTTGACCACGCTCTAACTGGTTACGAGATACTTCATCTAAATCTGATGCAAATTGAGCAAACGCCTGAAGCTCACGATACTGAGCAAGATCAAGTCTTAAAGTACCGGCAACCTGCTTAGTAGCTTTAATTTGAGCAGCCCCACCTACACGAGACACAGATAAACCAACATTAATCGCAGGACGAATACCTGAGTTAAAAAGATCAGTCTCTAAGAATATTTGACCATCTGTAATAGAGATAACATTTGTAGGAATATATGCAGCAACATCCCCCGCTTGTGTTTCAATAATTGGAAGAGCAGTTAATGAACCAGCTCCATCTTCATCACTCATTTTAGCAGCACGCTCTAACAAACGAGAGTGAATATAAAATACATCTCCCGGATATGCTTCACGACCCGGAGGACGACGAAGAATGAGTGACATTTCACGGTAAGCAACTGCATGTTTAGATAAATCATCATACACAATTAAGCCATGTCTAGCATTATCACGGAAATATTCACCCATTGCAACGCCGGTATATGGAGCCAAGAATTGCAACGCAGCAGCTTCAGCAGCTGTTGAAGATACAATAATTGTATATTCTAAAGCACCATGATCTTCTAAACGACGAATAATTTGAGCTACAGTTGACTCTTTTTGCCCAATTGCTACATAAATACAAACAACACCATTACCTTTTTGATTAATAATAGTATCTAATGCAATTGTTGTTTTACCAGTTTGTCTGTCGCCGATAATTAACTCTCTTTGTCCGCGACCGATTGGAACGAGTGCATCAATTGACTTAATACCGGTTGCCATAGGCTCATGAACAGATTTTCTATTCATAATGCCAGGTGCTTTTTCTTCAACAAATCTAGTCTCTGTTGTCTCAATTGGGCCTTTACCGTCAATTGGTTCACCAAGTGCATTAACAACTCTTCCAAGAAGTGCCTCACCTACCGGAACTTTTAAAAGGCGACCTAATCTTTTAACAGACATGCCCTCCTTAAGTTGTGTTCCTCCACCAAGTATAACAACACCGACTTTACTCTCTTCAAGGTTCATAACTAAACCCTGAGTTCCCTCTTCAAACTCTACCATTTCTCCCGCCATAACATTGTTAAGTCCGTAAACTTGTGCAACACCATCAGCATAAGAAACAATTTTACCTGTTTCATTAATATCAACACTTAATTCAAAGTTATTGATACGCTCTTTAATTATTGAGCTGATTTCATCAGCTTGAATTTTTGCTAT
>CANMJR010000009.1 GCA_947498025.1 Helicobacteraceae bacterium | reverse complement strand
TATTTACTTGCTCAGTTTTCAATGATCTCAAACTCATCCCGATGACTTCTACTTGAAGTTTCTCTAGTCCTAAACTTTAGGTCTCTGTGTTTGTGGACGGGAATTATAGGGGGTTGTTGCTTAAAGGATTCTTAAATTTTGTGGGGATTGTTTATAAAATTTAAAAGTTTATAGAATAAGAATTTATTTGGTGTTATGCTTCCGCTATCCAGCCGCCGCCAATCAGCTTATTGTCATCATAGAATACTGCAGCTTGACCGACTGCTACACCGAAAACACTCTCTTTTAATGTAACCAATGCTTGATCATTTATTATTTTCACATGGCAAGGTACAGCTTGTGTTCTGTATCTTAGCTTTACTGTTGTATCAAACTCTTTTTGCTCTTTAAACATGTTAAGGTTATTTAGCACTACTTTTTCACATGCTAGATCCTCTCTTTTTCCAACTACTATCTGATTTTTTTGTGCATCTATACTTACGACATAGTGTGGGTCATGAGCACCCTTTACAGTAAAACCTTTTCTTTTGCCGATTGTATAGTGCATGTAACCTTTGTGTTCACCAACTACATTGCCATCTTTATCTAAAACTTCACCGATGCAATCTACATTTACAAAATCTTTAAGCAAATCTGTATAAGTTGTTTCAACAAAGCATATTTCAGTTGATTCACCTTGAGATGCAAAAGATTCCAATCCCCCTATAGAAGAAGCCATCTCTTTAATATCACTCTTTTTTTTACCGCCAAGAGGAAAGAGTAATCTTCCTAGAATATCTTTTTGAACATAAAACAAAAAGTAACTCTGGTCTTTTGTCTCATCATCCGCCTCATAAAAATATTTTCCGTCAGTTTTTATGTAGTGTCCGGTCGCTATATACGCAGCCTCGATACTATCAGCAAACTTAACCATTTCACCGAATTTCAGATTTCTATTGCACAGAGCACAAGGGTTTGGTGTTTTACCCTCTGCATATGTATCTATAAATGGCTGAAAAACCTTTTCATTAAATATCTCTTGCAAATCTATTACATGAAGCTTTATGCCAACAAAATCTGCAGCTTTTTGAGCACGAGCCTGATGTATTTCATGGTAGCCCGGTTTTGAGTGAAGTTTCATGTACAAACCCTCTACCTCATACCCTTCCTCTTTTAAAAGGAGTGCAGAAATCGTTGAATCGACTCCTCCGCTCATGCCAATTAAAACTTTTTTTTTCATATTTTTACTTATATATTTTGTTCGTCTTTAAAGTCAGACAAGGATTTATAGTATTTAGTATTTTCCAATCCGACCTCTTCCAACATCTCTATCTGCTTCAAGAGCGACTCTTCAACTTCATTAGCAACACACTCTAAATCATCTGTCAATCGTATAATATGCAAATCTTCTTCATCTATCATTCCATTATGCTGCAATTTATTTTCTAAAAAATCAAGAAGTGGCTTATAGTAATCAACACCGACTACGAAAATTTTAACTCCGGTTACTTTTTTAGTTTGAACCAAAGTGAGTGCTTCAAAAAATTCATCTAGTGTTCCAAATCCACCAGGGAAGATTACATAAGCGATTGAGTACTTAACGAGCATTACTTTTCTTGAAAAAAAGTAGTCAAAAGAGAGCTCTTTCGTAGTATATTTGTTTGCTATTTGCTCATATGGAAGGTCAACATTCAGACCAACTGACTCAACATCCGGGCACTCTTTTGCACCTTTGTTTGCAGCTTCCATAATTCCGGGTCCACCGCCTGTTATTATATTAAACCCTTTATTCGCAAGCATTAAAGCGAGCTTTTGAGCCTCATTATAATAAAAATCATTCTCTTTTGTTCTAGCACTGCCAAAAATAGTTACGGATGGTCCTAGCTCGCCTAAGTCATCAAAACCCTTGACAAAATCTGCAATTATTCTAAAAACACTCCACACATCTGCTGATTTTATATCTTTTATATATCTTTTTGCTAACTCATTTCTTCTATCTTGCATCTTACGCCTTCAACTGGTTCAATCTTTCTCTTTTTGTGCCTATGGATGTAACCTGAACTCCAAAGTTACCATCCACGATTACAACTTCGCCCAGTGCTATCACATGGTTATCAACGAGTATCTCCAACGGGTCATTAGCCAATTGATTCAGCTCTATAACCGAGCCGATATCCATATTTAGAACATCCTTTAAGAGCATTCTTTTTTTACCTATTCTAACTCTCACAGGGAGTTTAACATCCATAATCAGGGAGATATTATTCATCTCATTGCTACTCAAATTTACATTTGAAGGAGTGTTGTCGTTATAGGACATGGCTTGGGATGGCGGCATTTCCTTAGATGGCGGAGCAAAAAGTGCGTTTTGAAGCTTTTCATCTATAATAAACATGAGCATTGAGTTTAAGCTACCCATGCTAAATTTATATACATACATTTTAGAGTACTCTTCTAAACTAAATTCAGAGTCATCATTCTTAAATTCAATATTCTCAACAGAGAAAGAGAGTGCAGGCATCTCTTTTTGACCCGAAAGACTGTTTGAAATAGCTCCAAAAATATTGGACACAATCTCTTTTGTTGCATCTAAATCATCGTCTGAAACATCTTCTCTGTCGCTTGGTTCCTCACCCAGCATCATGTCAGAGAGGGATGCAGAGAGGTTTGGAGGAAGAGCGACCATGGCAGTAGCTTTTATATCGCCGGATATGCCCAGCTTTACTAGCACTATCGGAGGAATAATATTTGAAATAATACTTAGGTTTTGCTCCTCTTTTAGTTCAAGAGTCGGTGCAGAACCGATAAGCGCTTCAATTGTGCCGATAGTTTCACTTTCAAATAATTTCATAAATCCACTCATCTAATAATCCTCGTCTTCATAAGTAACTTCTTCTGCTGCTTCTTCATTAATAATATCTTTAACACCGGATATTTTATCATGTCTCAGTTGTTCAAAATTTTCAAGTGCTTTTTTAACAGCATCTTTTTCAGTATAGATAACTTCCGTAATTTGAATAGATTTTCTAAATCTTCGCAGCCCTATTTCGCCCCTAAATCTATCTTTTCCATCTACACAAAGGGTTACAATGTCATTAGCAGCACTCGAGAGTCTCAAAATATCGCCCACTTTCAGCTCTAAAACATCTCCGAGTGTAAGCTCTGCATCTCCAAGAGTCGCTTCCACATTTACTTTTGCACCGCCTAGCAGAACCTGTAGTTCTGTGTTTCTGCTTTTTTTGGAGCTTGTTTCATTGAGCATCAAATCCCGAGAAGCCAACTTCGGTAAAATTGGCTCTAGCGAGATAACAGGGTAGCATACATTCATCATGCCGGAACTATGTCCAATAATTATCTCCATAACAACCATGACAACAATCTCATTTTGTGCAACAATCTGGACAACATTCGGGCTTGATTCTTTAGATTCTATGTTTGGATAGACATCCATAACAGGTCCCCATGCCTCTTTGAGTGTACTCATCATAACTCGTAGTATTGTTTCAAAAAGGCTTAATTCAATATCTGAAAACTCACGGCTCGCATCAAAAGGCTCACCTTTCCCGCCTAAAAGCCTGTCAAGCATAGGAAACGCGATGGATGGATTTATCTCAATAACCCCGCTTCCCTCTAAAGGTTTTATTGAAAATACATTAAAACTTGTAGGATTTGGAAGCGACATCAAAAATTCGCCATAAGTCATCTGGTCAACCGAGTGAAGCTGAATCTCAACAATTGAGCGCATGATTGAGGATATTTGAGAGGCTAGCGACCTTGCCATTTTATCATGCACACCGCGAAAGGCGCGAAGTTGCTCTTTTGATACTCTGTTTGGTCTCTTAAAATCATAAAGTGTTACTTGTCGCTGAGGAAGGAGGTGATCATCTGAGCTCTCAAAAATCTCATCTCCATCATCTTCAACAACATCGAGAAGGGCATCTATCTCTTCTTGTGAAAGTATATCTGCCATCTTATGCCCCTACACTTTCTTTGATTTTTTGTATTACCGATTTATGTATTTGCGAGATTCTTGATTCTGTAATATTCAAGACATCACTTATCTCTTTTAATGTCAACTCTTCAAAATAGTACAATTGAATAACCAGCTGCTCTCTCTCTTTATAACCCGATAAAATCTCTTTAATAACGATTATTAGCTCATCTCTTTCAATATTTGCTAGGGAAGCACCCTCATCACCGACATGCAACTGATCATGAAGAGGCATAACCGTGTAGATGCTGGAGGCAATTCTTGCCTCATGTATCTTCTCAATGCTCTCTCCCAGCATAACCGAGAGCTCTTCATCCGTAGGCTCATCCTCATGCGTCAATCTGTACTCTTCAACTGCATAATCAATAGCTTTTACAAGTTTTCGGCTCGCTCGGCTCAATATATCTAAGCTTCTCAGATAATCGAGCATAGCTCCATAGACCCTCTTTTTAGCATAACCCCAAAAAGAATCATTGAGACCCTCATCATATTTTCTTGCCAATTTTATAAGTTCTTCAGTTCCTATAGCCGATAAATCCATAAAATCTATAGAGCTGGGAAGTCTCTCTTTAAGTCTAAAAGCCATAGCCCTAACGGCCGGAAGATATTGAATTGCAAGCTCATCTTTTTTATGCTTGATACTATTTATGTATCCATTATTAATCATGATTTTGCACCATTTATGTCTTGTGCATTTAGTTTTATTGCCATATCTGTCATTTTGCAAACAGAATCAATCAACTTTTCTCTTTTATTGATCTCTTTAACAAACATGTCAAGCTCTTTTTCGTGCATATCTCTTGGAAATAAATAGGACCTTGCATTGAGGGTTTGAAAATATAAAGCAATTATTATATGGGAAAAAAGGTAGAAGAATATAGTTATAAAAAAAGTATATGTTATTAAACCCTCGGCATCAAAAGATTTAAGTATGCCGAAAATAATTCCAATAAAGAATCCTTGAACAGTAAAAAAATATACAAAATTCTCGCCTAACATAAACTACCCCAAAAAAAAGACTTAAAAATGCTCCATTAAACGCTTAAATAGTCCTGTTAAACCACTTTCATTTGAAGTAACTAGCATGTTTCGTTCCAATTTCTTGACAAGAGCATTTGCAATTTCAACTATATCTTTATGAGGCTGTGATGATGGGTATGAAACGCTAAAAAGGGCTCTCTGCTTCACAGAAGATGAAACTTTTATATCACTATTTATCTTTCCTATAAGCTTTAATTCAAGATTGTTTCCAATATTCGCCTGAGCTACTTTTTTTATCTTTTCAAAAACTGCTTCCGCCTCTTTTTCATTTTTAACTTGGTTTAAAATCACACTTACATCATTACGAAGGACTGCAATAGTTTTAATAGTTGCATATGCATCTGTAATTGCCGCCGGATCCGGCACGGTTACAACAACAACATCATCTGCCGCTTTTAAAAACATTTGAATATGTTCACCGATACCGGCACCCGTATCTATAATCATAATATCCAATTTATCAAGAACCCTTGCCTCTTCCATAAATCGTTCAAAAAGTGCCATATTTGAGTATTTCAGTATCTCATCACCGCTTTCACCGGGTATTAAAATTAGATTCCTGGTTATAGGAATTAAAATATCAGCAACCGTAGCCTCACCCTTCAATACATGTAGAATATTTTTTTTAATTTTAACATTAAACATGACATCCAAATTTGCCAAACCGATATCTGCATCAAAAATACCTACATTCAGTCCGGTTTGTGAGAGAACATACGCTAAATTAGAGCTTATTGTACTCTTTCCGACTCCGCCTTTTCCGCTAGTTATAGCTACAAAACGAGTCTTTTTGGATCTTTTTTCTGAATTTGAAGCAACTAATTTTTCAAGCTTCTCTGCCTGATGCCCCATCATACTTTGCTCCGATTAAATCCATGTAGCAAGCACTCAACTAAAAAGTCACTGCTCGCATATACTAAATCTTCCGGAACTTCTTGCCCTACGGAAAAATAACTTATCGGCTTCTTTGTTTCATAAGCAAGTGAAAAAATATTTCCAAAACCTCTTGTTTCATCCAACTTTGTAAACATCATTGTGTCAATGTTTAGACTCTCAAAATTATCATAGGTTGCTTTTAAATCTTCATATTTTATAGAGCTTGGCATAACCAAAACAACATCTATATTGTACTCCGTATCATTTGCTTCAAGACACTCATAAATCTTCTCAATTTTTCCCTTATCATAAGGGCTGGAACCCATAGTATCGATCAAGATATAGTCACAATATCTTAAAGAGTTTAACGCCGTTGAGAATTCCGGTGGGTCAACTACCGTCTCAATACCGAGTTTCATCATTCTTGCATACTGCATCAGCTGTTCAACTGCACCGATTCTGTAGGTATCCAAAACAACTAAACCTACCTTGTATTTTTTTTGCATTAAAAATGAGTATCTTGCAGCCAATTTTGCAATAGATGTTGTTTTGCCGACACCTGTCGGACCGACAAGCATTATCACTTTTTTACTGCTTTTATCAGGCATGCTCTCGAGTCTGATAGGTATCATTTTTCTTAGAATTGTTTGAAAATATCTTTTTACAGTGGCAGAATTTTCTCTCATTTTGAGTGGCATGTGCTGCAGAGTCATCTGCATAATTGCATCAAGATGCTCTTTATTCATACCGCTTTGAGAAGCAAGACGATATATTTCAGCAAACTCCGGAGGAATTCGGCTCTCTATATCGGGGGACTTCTCATCCCAAAACATATTTTGGATAAGCTTAACTTTATCTCCAAGTTTCAGTATTTCTGACTTAATCTCTTTCAACTCTTTTGGTTCAAAGTTTACATGTGGAGTTCTAACAGCGCCATATTCATAATGAGGATCTGTCACATCCGATATTTTTGATATCTGTTTTGCGGCACTTGAAATTTCATAAAGAACATCTTCGCTATGTTTTACAACCGGTGTTTGCTTATGCAGCGGCTTATTAACTCTCGAATATGTAGCAGCTGTTTTGTCCTCTTCTATTCCTATCACAATCTCATAAAGAGGCTCTCTTCCCAGCCCCTTCTTATGAATCTCTCTTGTCTCGATGAGCATTCCGTCATCACCGATTTCAAGTTTTGCTTTTTTGAGAGCTTCGGATGGCGATTTGCCGGTAAATGTCAGTATCTTCACTGTTTAAGTTCCGATAACGGTATCAAAACACTCTCTCTACTAGACCAGCTGGCATGCGGAATTGTAAGTTTTTCACTCTTAACAACTCTCTTATCAAAAAATATAATGTCCAAATCTAAAGTCCTTGGGGCATTTGCAAAACTTCTTTTTCTTGCAAATCTCTTTTCTAATCTCATCAAATAACCTAAAAACTGCATAGGCTGCATACTAATTTGTAAAACAATAATTGAGTTAAAAAAATCATCTTGGTTTGCAAAACCAAAAGGAGGATTTTTCAAAATCAACGATGTTTGCAAAAGCTCTACTCTTTTCTCTTTTTTCAAACAGTTAAAAAGATGCTCAAACCTTCGTTTTACATCCCCTATATTTCCGCCTATTCCCACTGTTACTTTGTATCTATGAGAGCTTTTTCTCTTTTTTTTATATCCAAAATGCAAGCCTCTAAGAGTTGTTAAACTCTTGCCGAGCCTGCGTTTTAGATACACGGACTACTCAGCTGAAGCAGCAGCTTGACGCGCCTCTTGAACAGCTCTGATTTCACTCATAATTTGTAATGAACCCATCATAGCTAAATGATACCCAAAAGCACCAAAACCCACAACCGAAGAAGCACATACAGGAGCAATCATATTTGTTTGTCTAAACTCTTCACGACGGTGAAGGTTGCTTATATGAACCTCTATGGTTGGAATCGCAACCGCAGAAATGGCATCACGGATAGCTATTGAAGTGTGCGTATATGCCGCAGCGTTAATTATAATGCTATCTACGTCGCCGTAACACTCTTGAATCTTATCTACAATTTCACCCTCTAAGTTACTCTGGAAAAACTCTATCTCTACACCATTTTGAGTTGCAAAATCTTTCATTTGAGCGTGAATTTGCTCTAGTTTCATCGGTCCGTAAATGTGTTGCTCTCGTACGCCAAGCATATTTAAGTTTGGACCCTGAATAACCATTATTTTCATATTGTGCCTTTTTTGTAATATATTCAAATTTTTAAGGGGTAATTTTACCTAAATTAAGCATAATCTATTTTAAATTTTTCAAAATTAAACTTCAAAGATTAAACATGCAAATCATAACACCGAACTTTATACTCACCCCAGACAAATTACTTGAAAATTTATCAATAGCATTTGATAAAACAATCCACAAAATAGCACCTTTGGAGGAGCTGACAAAAGAGTTTCCGAATGCCAAAGTAACCACGCTGCAAAAGAATTCGCTTCTCTTACCGGGGCTTATAAATGCCCATGTTCACATAGAGTTTAGCGCAAACAAAACAGAGCTTAGCTATGGCGATTTTATAAACTGGCTTTACAGCGTTATAGAAAATCGCGAAGAGCTTATAAACGGATGCGAGTCTGAGTGCATGCAAAAAGCGATTGATGAGATGCTCGCATGCGGAATCACAACTTTTGGAGCAATTAGCTCCCATGCAATGGACTTAGAGGTATGTGCGAAGGCACCCCAAAATGTTGTTTTTTTCAATGAGCTCATAGGCTCTCAAGCGACTATGGCGGACGCACTTTTTGCTGATTTTAAGGCAAGACTTGATGCTTCAAAAGCGGTAAAAAGAGAGGGTTTTACTCCTGCGATTGCCATCCACTCCCCCTACTCCGTTCACCCGATTTTAATTAAAAAAGCGGTAGAGATAGCCAAACATGAGAAGTTGAAACTTACCGCCCATTTTATGGAGAGCGAAGCGGAACGACAATGGCTCGATGAGAATGAGGGTGATTTTAAGGAGTTCTTTGAGAAATTGCTCAAACAAAACTATGCAGTAAGTGATTCAAAAGAGTTTTTAGACCATTTTAATGGGTTTAGCACTCTTCTTACACATGTCGTAAAAGCGAATCAAGAGGAGCTTCAAACACTCTCTTCAAATAAGCACACCGTAGTTCACTGCCCTATTTCAAACAGACTTTTAGGCAATCCTACACTCAATATCAAAGAGTTAAACGACAATAATATTAGATGGATAGTAGCAACGGACGGGCTTAGTTCAAACTACAAACTCGATCTGTTTGAGGAGATGAAAATGTCTCTGTTTATGCACAGCAATGCTCCTCTTGTAAAGTTTGCGGAGGCTCTCATAAAAGGTGTCACAATCCATGCAGCCGAGGCACTTGGAATCAATGCAGGAGCGATTGCAGAGGGCAAAAATGCAGATATGATAGTGCTGGATTTAGACAAAGAGCCAAACCATGAGTTAGCACTTCATTTAATATTGCACAGATATAATATCTCGAAAATTTACATAAACGGTAAAATAATTAACTGACCTTATGCACTTTTATGAAAAGTGCATAAAACACCTTGTAATTCTCGAAAAACAAAATTTTTCGTAGCTTTAGAGGGTTGTAGGGACTTTAGTCCCTGCCAATAAAACGGACTTGTTCGTTTTATTGCATAACATCAAATAAAAGGAAAATTAATGGAGTTTATAAAAAAACTTTTTTCACCAATCACCCTAACACTCGGCTTTATACAAAATCACTTCAAAGCTATGCTATTTGTACTTATACTTTTTTTGCTTTTTGCACCCAATAGTGAGAGAGATTTAAAGCAAAACAACCTACAGCAAATCTCATTAGTAGGTCCAATTATGGAAGTTTCTGAAGTGTTAAAACAAATTGAAGATGCATCAACAAATACGCATGTAAAAGGTGTTTTACTCAATATTGACTCTCCTGGCGGAGCGGTTTCTCCATCGGTAGAGATAGCGTATGCAATTAAGAGACTCAAAGCTATAAAGCCCGTAGTTGTTTATGCGAGCGGAACTATTGCGAGTGGAAGTTACTATGCAAGTATCTGGGCAAATGAGATTATCGTAAATCCAGGTTCAATGGTTGGAAGCATTGGCGTGATTATGGAAGGTGCTGATTTGAGTGGAATTATGGATAAATTCGGAGTAAAAATGCAAACTGTTCAAGCCGGAAAATATAAAAAAGTAGGGGCTATGGATAGAGCGTGGACAGAGTTTGAAGTAAATGAGCTCAACAAAGTCATTCAAGGAACTTATGACATGTTTACAGAAGATGTCGCAAATGCAAGAGGTCTGGATATTAAAAAAAGAGACCTCTTTGCAAATGCTCATATCTTTACAGCCGCTCAAGCCAAAGAAGTTGGGCTTGTGGATAGTTTGGGCGTGAGTTATGATGCAAAAGCAAAAGTAATAGAACTGAGCGAAGTCACTAAACCTATCTGGAATGAAGAAGATAAATTTGATAAAATGATGAAAAAATTAACGGCGACAACTGTGGTAACGCTTCACACCTACTTTCCAAATCTAATTTTGAAATAATTTTTTTAGTTTTACATGTCAAGGTCGAAGGTCTGCCTTCGACTATAACTATAACTCCGTAACCTTTACGACACTCTCTAAATTTTCAAAGATTCTCTTCACTCTTTCCTGCCAAAGAACACCGAACTCTTTTATCTCTTCTTGTGTAGCACTTCCGCTCATCATCTTTTGCATGAGTGGCTGCATCTGTGGATTAGGCATAATTGAAGATGGGTTGTAGGTGACATCCACGCTTTTGCCGCTGCTGACTCTTGTAAATCTTGCGGATGCGTTTATTTTTGAATCAAAAAACATCAAAGAGTGTCTTGCAAATTTACCCTGCAAACCTTTAAAACCGCTCTTGTCTGTAGCACCTGTTATTTGAGAAATTACATTCCCAATGACTCCCGCAACGCCCTCTTCAAGAGATTCTGCGAACTCAACTTTTATATCGCCTCTGATAGCCCGCTCATTTGGATAGAGTGCTTCGAGGGCTTTGAGCGTAACAATATAAGCACCCGCAACCGTTGGGCAACTGTGCCCTGCTGATTTAACAACATCGAGGTAATTAAACTCATATACGCCATCATCAAATGCACCTAAAACATTTGCCAAAGGATCTTTTACTTTTATAACTTCTATAGTGTCGAAAAAAGTTGGATAACTCATTTTTGTTCCTTTATATTGCTTTTTTGAAGCACTTTTGCTTTTATATTAATTTCAGAACTCTGGACATCAAAAATATCATCCACAATGAGCGACGACAAATCAATAACCTTAGAATTTTGTGAGATTTGAGCAAAACCGCTTCTGCTTTTAAATTTTGGATTGTTGGATTCTAACATCTTTTGAAGGTTGGAAAGTTGATTTAGCTTATGATTTATAATAGAATCTATTGCATGTGGAAATCTCATTGTTATATGCTCATGCTCTTTTGTAAAGTTTTGAAGCTTGAAGGAGACGGTTTGCAAAAAAATCTCTTTTAGCTGTTTCACCTCTTGGCTTTTTTGAGTCAGTTTTTTTTCTATAGAGTGTTGCGAGTAGGATTTTAGAAGATGTGTCAGCTCTTGTTGCTTGTTAAAAATTTTTTGAGAGAGCATCTGTGAAAACTGTGAAGCTATTGAGTCCAAAGATTGATAGAGCTCGTTCGTGTCAGGTAAAATCATCTGCATAGCGGCACTTGGAGTAGGTGCGCGCATGTCTGCTACAAAATCAGTTATGACCCAATCTATCTCATGCCCTACGGCAGAGACTATCGGTGTTTTTGCACCAAACACGGCATCTGCAACTCTCTCTTCATTAAAAGCCCATAAATCCTCGATGCTTCCGCCACCACGACCGATTACGATGATGTCGTACCCGTTTTTATCACTCGACTTTATAGCATTTGCAATTGCCATGGCGGCACTCTCACCTTGAACCAGAACATCGTAAATATCTATCTCCACAAGTCTATATCGGCTGTTTGCAACGCGTAACATGTCCTGCAAAGCTGCACCTGTTGCCGATGTTATAAGTGCTATACGAGATGGAAACTTTGGAAGCTCTTTTTTTATTGAGGCTTCAAAATAGCCCTGAGATGCGAGTTTTTGCTTGAGCTGTTCATACGCCAGTGCCAAAGCACCGCGTCCTGCCGGCTCAATATTAAAACAGTTTATTTGGTATTCGCCGCGAGGTTTATAGAGCGTTATTGCCCCGTCAACAATGACTTTTAATCCCTCTTTAAGCTGAAATTTTAGCTTTTGTGCATTGCCCTTAAACATCACGGCGCTTATGGTTGAAGTTGCATCTTTGAGCGTAAAATAGATATGTCCACTGTTATGAAAAGTGATGCGAGAGATTTCTCCCTCTACGAACACATGCGAAAAACTTGTCTCTAAGAGGGTTTTTATCTGCTCGTTGAGCGAAGATACATTAAGAACATTCAAAGCTTCAACCCCTTAGCAGAGAGCTATTTTTTTTGAGCTATTAAAAGCG
This sequence comes from Helicobacteraceae bacterium, assembly GCA_947498025.1. Lineage (GTDB taxonomy): Bacteria > Campylobacterota > Campylobacteria > Campylobacterales > Sulfurimonadaceae > Sulfurimonas. The sequence continues at coordinate 74,138 of CANMJR010000009.1, read as the reverse complement.
TAGAGATGTCCATAGAAAAGCTTTTTGCATAAAGAATAACAAAGCCTGCCTCTTCGAGCTCTTTTTTCATCCCATCCACTGTTGCGAAATCTCCGATTGAATTTGGCAGATACTCATACGCCTCAAGGTTTTTAGAAATAAATCCTCCAACTTTTGGAAGAATTTTATTCATGTAGAAGTCTCTAATTTTTCCTAAAGTGGATGGGTTCTCATTTTTCATAAACTCTAAAATTACGACCAAACCCTCTTTTTTAAGCACTCTGTTAAACTCTTTAAGTGCCGCTTCTCTCTCTACAACATTTCGTATGCCGTAAGTGATACTCAAAATATCGGCGCTCCCGTCTTCAAGCGGAATCTCTGTCGCTTTTGCAATGTGATAGTTAAATTTAGGATATTTCACGCGGGCTACATCCACCATGCCGACTGAGGGGTCAACTCCAACAATCTCACCGATTGCAATGCCGCTAAGCTCTGAGCGGCTTCTCCAGTAATCCATCATGTCACCCGTTCCACATGCTACATCTACAATCTTGTCTATAGAATCTTTGGCATAAAATTTGTACGCCAAATCACAAGCTTTTCTTCTCCAGCTTTTGTCAACGCCCATGCTCATAACACGGTTTGCAGTGTCGTATGTCGGTGCGATATTGTCAAACATGGAAACTATCTTGTTTTGTTTCTCTTTTTTATTATTCTCTTCTCTTTTATGCATAATTTATATCTCCCTTTTCATCCAAATTATTATATCTTGCTCATTTTTTTCTATATTTAAAATCTCAAATTTTTCATCTTGTTTCTCAAATCCACTGCTTCCGCCGAAAGTAGGTGCCAAAAAGCATAAATAAAAATCTACAATTGATTTTGAAAGCTCAAACATTTTTGAACTTCCCTCAATCATTATATTTTTATACTCCTGACATGCAGAGAAGTTATCAGAAATGATTACTTTTCTGCCCTCAACACCAAAAAGAGGAATAGTTTTATCAAAATCTTTCTCTCTTGAGATAATTAAAATATCGGGTGCTTTGCCGTTTACTAGTCTAGCATCCAGAATCGGTCTGTCAACCCTCACCGTATTTCCGCCAATGACTAGTAGGTCGCACACATTCCGCATGGAATGAACACTCTTTCTTGAACTCTCTGAGCTGATTGTACTGCCATCCGTTGTTGCGTTGAGCCTTTGTGCCCATTTAAAAAATACGAATTTACTTTTTTTCCATATCTCAAAAGGCTTGAGCAAGACGTCACACTCATTTTGTAAAACACTCTCTTGAACTTCAACTCCGCATGCAGACAAAATAGCATTGCCATCGGATGCTTCCTCATTAAAGTCACGAGAACCAACAAATACTTTTTGAATTTCTAGCTTTGAAATAAGCGAGGCGCAAGATGGCGTTTTCCCTTCATGTGAGCATGGTTCTAGGGTTGTGTAGAGTGAAATATCTCTAAAGCACCCATTATGATTTGCTAAAAGGTAGTCGTGGATTTCATAGGAGGAGAGTATACTCAGAATGGATGCGTCGTTTGTGAGTTTAAAATAGGCATCTCTAAGTGCAAGAACCTCGGCATGGGGCTCTCCGGCTCTCTTGTGTGCATTCACTGCCAAAAGTTCATTATTTTTGCCAACAATAGTGCATCCTACTGCTGGGTTTGGATAGGTTAAACCCTGATATTTCCAAGCCTCATTGAGGGCTAGGCTCATAAAAAAGTGACTATCAATTACCATTCAAAGTATGTTTTAGCTTTTGAGATTTCACTGTAATCAATCTCGACTTCTTCTGCATTTACTTCTAAAAATATTTTATTGCCTTCTACTCTTAAAAGTTTACCTTTGTACTTCTCTTTATTTGACATTAAAATTGAGACATCTTCACCTATTGATTTTTTAAAATGACCAATATTATTTAATTTTCGCTCAATCCCCGGGCTACCGACTTCAAGTCTATATTCACCTGAAAGAGGAGGAGTAACATCCAGCAAAGGCGAGATGAGATGTGTCAGTTCAACATAGGAGTCCATGCTCACACCGGCTTTTTTGCCATCTTCTGTAGTTTTTCCGGAAACAACACTCACACGGTAAATAGTCTCATCATTTTCATTTACTACAGCCGTGTCATAAAGCTCTAAATCTAAAGATTCAACCAGAGATTTTATATCGCTCTCTAAACTCATTGTGGTTCCTTTGCAATTTTTCTAAAAAGTTCTTCCATGCTTTGTGATTTTTTAAGTTGTTCGTCAAATTCAAATGTAAAGTTTGGACAACGGTACCAACCTTGATCTTTTAAGCAGTGAGTTTCTATGATTGGACGGGCTTTTTTCAGTAAACTGATATATACTTTTTTTTCTTCATCGCTAAAAGAAGCTGGATCAAGATAAACTTTAGCATCGCTTTTACCGCGTGAGCACTTCACTTCAATCACATTTAACTCATGAAGTCTTTTATCGTTAAGTGCGCCGAGAGCTTCAGGAATCAACTCCAATAGAATTGATTCTGTTCTTTTTAACTTTACTTGCGCTTCATTCATTAATATTAGTCTCCTCTTTTTTGGAACTTGTCCCAAAAAAAATTCCCCTCACTAAAGCTTTACCTATCGGAAAGATTGAAATCATAGAGATACTTTTTGCTCAACTTTTTTGAATGTTTCAATAACATCGCCAACGATTACATCATCATAACCCTTAATCATTACTCCACACTCATAACCGTTTCCAATCTCTTCAACATCATCTTTGAAGCGTTTAAGTGAAGTAAGTTCGCCCTCGTGGATAACAACACCATCACGAATAACACGCACAAGTCCGCCACGAATAAGTTTTCCATCCACAACAACACATCCTGCAACCATGCCCTTCGGTGCTTTAAAGGTATTTCTAACTTCAGCTTGACCGGTGTTTGTCTCTGTAAATTTAGGTGCCATCATACCTGTTAGCATTCCCGTAATATCATCAAGAAGTTGATAAATAATAGAGTAAGTTCTAATATCAACATTTCTCTGTTTTGCAAGAGCTTTTACATTTCCTGTAGGACGAACATTAAAGCCTAGAAGAACACAATTTTCACTGTTAGAAACAAGTTCAACATCATTTTCTGTGATTCCGCCAACGCCTGAAGAGATAACATTAACTTTCACTTCCTCATTTCTAAGCTCATTAAGTGCAGATCTAATAGCCTCTAACGAACCATGAACATCTGTTTTAAGAACTATTTTAAGAGATTTTAGACGACCCTCCGCAATCATAGAAGTCATGTCCTCTAAGGTTGATTTTGTACTATGAGAAAGCTCTTTGTGTCTATCATATTCATGGCGTTTAAGTGCATACTCTTTCGCCTCTTTTTCACTATTCATTGCCATCATTATTTCACCGGAAGATGGAACTTCATTCAGACCTGCAACCACGGCAGTATGACTTGGCTTAATATGATTTATCTGTTTTTTATTTTCATCAAGAAGTGCCTTGACACGGCCATAAGCACTTCCACAAACAACATAGTCACCCACTTTAAGTGTACCGTTTTGAACGATAACAGTTGCAACAGGACCGCGACCTTTTTCTAAAGAAGACTCGACAACAGCAGCTTTTGCCATTGCATTTTCATTTGCTTTAAGATCTAATACTTCTGCAGTAATTAAAATATTTTCTAGCAGTTCATCAATCCCCATACCTGTTTTAGCGGAGATAGGAATAAACTCTATATCTCCGCCCCACTCTACAGGATTTAAGCCTCTTTCGGCCATTTGACCCTTAACATGGTCAGGATTTGCCGTCTCTTTATCCATTTTATTCAGTGCTATAATCACCGGAACACCCGACTCTTTAGCTAGCTTAATAACTTCATCTGTTTGAGGTTTAACACCGTCATCAGCCGCTACAACGATAACTATAATGTCGGTTAAATCTGTTCCTCTTTGACGCATTGAACTAAATGCTGCGTGACCCGGAGTATCTAAAAATGTGATTGCTTTACCATGTTGCTCAATTGTATAAGCGCCGATATGCTGCGTAATTCCACCGGCTTCACTCTCTGTAACTTTTGCTTTTCTAATTGCATCCAAGAGTGAAGTCTTACCATGGTCAACATGTCCCATAATCGTAATAACAGGAGGTCGTTCCGTTGCGTTTTCATCAATCTCTTCGTTTAGGTCACTCTCATAATTAAAAGCATCTTTAGGGTCGATTATAGAAACTTCTACTTCAAATGTTTCTGACAAAATTTCAATCTCATCTTTTCCTAAAAAGTCATTTTTTGTCATCATTAAACCAAGGTCAAAGAGAACTTTTATTATGTCGGATATAGGTCTATTAAGCGCTTCTGCAAACTCATAAACACGAATATCTTCAGGTATCTCTACATGTGTTATTATCGCATCTTCAAGTTTATCTTTTTTATATGTTTTTCTTTTATCTCGAGAAACCTTTTTGCCTTTGCTTCCTGCTTTTTTATTTGCATTTCTTCCAACCGGCTTTTGCTCTCTTGGTTTTCTTGGCTCTTCAACCGGTAGTTTTGCTCTCTCAGTAGAGTTTAAATCCAACAGAACTATTTGATCATCCAAATCCATAGATACTTCACTCATTGTGCCGCCGAATATATCTATTCTAATGCCCTGCTCTTGCTTTTTAGCAATTCCTGAACCCTGTTTTGCTTTTTTCTTTTGTGCTAACTCTTCTAAAACCTCGGCACTTATCTTTCCGTACGAAGATATACTTGCTTGTTTTTCAGGAACATTAAAAACTTCTTCGACTTTCGGTTTATTCTTTTTAACAATTTTTAAGCCAGATTTTTTAATCTGTTGTATTACTGTTATACCAGTAGATTTAGGTTCTTCTGCTACATTTTTATCTTCTGATTTAATTTCAATTTTTTCTGCTACAACTTCCTGAATATTTTCTTTCAGCTCGGCTTCTGTATTTACTACTTTATCCGCTTTTATTTCAACTATTTTAGTAGATTCAGTTTGAATTATTTTACTAGGAGTTTCTTTAGGAGTATCACTGATAGCTTTCTTATGTTCTTGTTCAGTCTCTTTTGGTGCATGTTCTGCCGGTTCACCATTCATAATAAATTTCATTAATTCATCAGCTTGTTCCATGCTCACAGTACTTTGTGCAGATTTTACATCCATACCCATATCTGTAGCTTTTTTCAGAACATCTTTAGAAGCTATTCCTAGCTCTTTTGCAATTTCGTGTACTCTAACTTTTTCTATCATCAGCGATGATCTCCTTTAGTCTGTTCGTAAATTTATCTTTATCTCCACTTCTGCATTGTCGCATAAGTGCTTTCAAAACTTGTTTATCTTGAGTAAGACAATTTTTACATATGTAAAAACTTCTACCTATTCCATCAAAAATCTCTATAGAACCTTCTATACATTTAAATCTCAATAGTTGATTTTGAGCTTGCCTATCTCTACACGAAATACACATTCTGATAGGTAGATTAAATTTTTTCGCCATTGTATCTAAAAGTTGCTTTATTTAATAGAGACTATTTCTCTATTATAAGTCCACTATTATCAAAATCTAATATTTTAACTACAAAATCCGGAAATTTTTGAGCTAATTTAGTTGATATCTCTACCGCATCCTCATCATATACCATGTTGAAAAATGTCGACCCACTTCCTGAGAGCGTACTCATGAGCGCTCCACTTTCATAGGCAGCCTTTTGCACGTTGAAGAGTTCCGGCAATGTTTTCATTCTAGCTTTTTGATGAAATCTATCTTGAGATGCAAGTTTTAACATCTCCCAATCCTCATTAAAAAATGCTCCAACGCTCAGAGCTGTATGCGACAGATTATAAATCGCATTCTCTTTGGAGTAGGATTTTGGTAAAAGGGTTCTTGCCTTTAATGTGTTCATCTGTTTATTTGGTATAACGACTACAGCTTTTATATAATCCGGAAGATGTTTTTTTTGAGAAAATACCTTGTTTTTTTCAACAGCAGCAACATTAAAACCGCCCATAACCGCCGGCGTAATATTATCCGGATGCGATTCATAAAAAAGTGCGTGATTTAAAATCCGGCGTTTTGAAACTCTAATGCCCGCAGCTTCATGCGCACTTGCAATTGCACTGACAATGACTGCTGAAGAGCTGCCTAAACCTCTAGACATAGGAATTTGGTTGTAAAATGTAAATTTGAAATTTTGCTGCTTTTGGGTTAAACGGCTGTAATGGTCGTTAAATATACTAATAAAAAGATTATTGCCTTTTAATCTAGGATTATTTTCACCCTCACCTTTAATGCTTACACTAAAAAATTTTGACTGATGAAATTCAACTCTATTACGCAAATCAACTGCTAATCCCAACGAATCAAATCCAGGACCTAAATTTGCACTCGTTGCCGGTACGCTTACTATCACTCTCTTCTCCCTTTTATCAAACAGCAGCTATCATGTAAAGCGGTGCCGTTGCTGTACTAAACTCGTTATAATCAAGTTCACTTGGGAGGCGAAAATCTGCCTCTTGAACCGTTTCTAACTTTTGAGTTTTTATTTCTGACGAAACTTTAACAAAATATAGCTTTCCAATCGCTTTTATAGGACTGTTTTCGTTAAAATAAAAGGCATCTGTTGCAAAGAGCGGAATATTTTTTAAAATGCTTATAGATTTTAGGAAGATATATGAAATTTTTATAGCCATAAAGCTACCCGGACCATTTGCATAAAAAAGTCTTTCTATTTTATATTTTTTAAAAAGTTCTTCAAATATCTTTGGTAATACGTACGAGCTTTTCTCTTGAGTGCTTATGAAATCTATAAGAGTATTGTTCTCATAAATACCCAATAAAATAGGAGAGGATAGAGCTATTAAAACCACATCTACACTTTTAGGCATATGCTTTTTCTAGCTCCGCAGTTTTTTCACCTACAAGTTCTATTACCTCATAATTTTCTGCATCTTTTAAAAGCGCCAGTGTCAATTTATGATTTAAATCATGACTGCCTGCCATCGCTTCATAGTTTCCTATAAAATTCATGCCTATAAGAGACATGTCACCTATGGCATCCAATATTTTATGTCTTACAAATTCATCCGTAAATCTCAAGCCCTCAGGATTTAATACTTTTTTATCATCTAAAACAATTGCATTATCGAGTGAACCACCGAGAGCCAACCCTTTTGAGCGAAGATATTGCACTTCATGCAAAAAACCAAAAGTTCTAGCTCTGGCTATCTCGTTTTTATAGTTCTCTTTTGTAAAGTTTAAAACGTACTCTTGCTTGTTTATAACAGGATGTGCAAATTTTATAGTAAAGCCATATCTCAAATCAGGAGATGGCGATAGTTTTACATACTTATCGCCCTCTTGAACCATAATTTCTTTTTTTATTCTCATTATTTTCTTTGGTGCATCCAGCTCTTTTATGCCGGCTTCATCCAAGAGCATGCAGTAACTCGCACTGCTTCCATCCATAACAGGAACTTCATCCGCATCTACTATCACTCTTAAATTATCGATGCCATACGCATAAACAGCCGACAGGAGATGTTCTATAGTTGAAATTACATAGTTATCTTTGCCTATTACGGTTGCCATTTTTGTATCAACAACATTTGCAGGAGTGAGAGCGATAGAGACATCCACATCACTTCGATAAAAGATAATTCCGCTGTTTTTTTCTAACGGTTCTAGGCGCAATCTAACCGGAGAACCTTTGTGAAGCCCTATTCCGACCAGCTCAACAGCTTTTTTTATAGTTGTTTGATACATGTAGCTTTCCTTTTTTAAAATCTCATATAAAATGAACAAAGTCCACATTATATTCAGTCACTAAAGCTTTGCCTTCGGCAAGAAAGAAGTCATTTTGACTTCTTTTTGAAATTTGACTAAATTTTATCTATCATAGCTTTTGAACTTTTTATTACATCTGTTACATTGAGTTTAATCCACTCTGCATCCATCCACTCTTGAGGACGAACCTCTATGCCCTGAACTAAAACACCGAAATGAAGGTGGTCGCCCATGGCATAGCCGCTTTTTCCTGTATTGGCTATCACTGTATTTTCATCTATAAAAGTCCCTGCGGTTACATTAACACTTGAGCAATGCCCGTAAATTGTATAAAGCCCTAACCCATGACTAACTATTGGCATATTTCCATACAGACCGTTATAATCCGCATAAACAATTTCGCCCTTGTCTTTAGGGATAATTTCTGACATAGCATTACTAGCCAAATCTAGTCCCATGTGATACGATTCACTTACATCTGCACCGTTATAGCTATATTTTCTGTAATCACCGTACTGTGCAACTACTTGTCCATTTCTTAGCGGGTACATAGGCACTATACTGAAATCGCTAATCATCTTATCTGGCACTTTCGATGTTATACTATGAATAAGTTTCTCATTTTTCTCTCTTATTTTTTCGTTGATAATCTTAAACTGCCCAATTGAATCATCCACGCCTTGCGTTTCTTCAAACTCAGATGCGAGTTCAGCAATTTTTCCTTTTAAAAATCTATCGTCTAGTTTAATATTTGAAACTTTATACTCTTTTGGTTGTAAATAGAGAGGAATATAGACCAGAGAAGTGTTTCCTGCATAATCTTTTGCAACCAAATTAGCTTTAAAATCTTGATTCAAAATCGACCATGCAATAAGCGAAATATAGTACCCCTCTTTGTAAAATGGCTCTGCAAGAAACTTTTTATCGCCTACCTCAATATACAACTCTTTCATGTTCTCATCAACTGCTTTAAAAACAACTAATGCAGAGCCGCCTTTAGATATCTTGTATGAATTTCCTAAAATATTTAGAAGCGGTTTTCTCTTATCTATAGCCAATTTAAATTCCATCGTCGCAGAGTTACCATTAAAAAAGTTCCATTTACTTCCATCAAGAGCCTCTACGGCTATTGATATAGTTTTATCATCCATGCTCTGAGTATTACTCGGGAGTTTAATTTTAACATTTACCTTTTCACTCGGCGTCATAAACTGCTCATGATTTAAATCAACCTCGCCATTTGCTGTTTTTAATTTAATTTTATACGATTTTATTCCGCTGGCATCATCAATAGATACTTCTAGTGGATCTTTTAAATTCCAATGCCCATTATTATTTATTTTTATCTCTGGAGCATTTCTCTCAAATAAAGCTGAGTTATGCACATATACACCAGCACCTATAATCAAACCAAATATTAACAACACACCTAACGAGGATTTATTATCTCTTCTATTCAAACTACAATTCCTTACATACTAATTTTAAAATTTTCTCTTTTGCACTCTCCAGTGCTGTGCCGCTTTCTAGTGTAAAACCAGCTCTGTTTGCATGTCCGCCACCTAAAAAAGTGGATGCTATTGCATTGACATCTACTTTGGAAGAAGAGCGCAAAGAGCACTTTATACTCAAGTCTCTATTTTGTTTTAAAAGGAGTGAGACCTCGACGGTGGGTAGCCAAAGAGCCTCTTCAAGCGTACTCTCACAGTCGGAACCAATTGCTCCTGAGGTTTGCATATCCTCATTCGTAACACAAAAAACCGCAATTCTTCCATCACAAAAGAGCATCATGTTTTTGTGCATTATTGCCTTCAATCTGAAGGCTCCGAGTGACTGATATTTCATTATATATCTATTACACAATTTATAATCAGCACCAATATCTATAAGCTCTTTTACCAAAGCAAATAGCGTGCCATCAACCTTCTCATCCAAAAAACCACCCGAATCATCTAAAAGTCCTGCATACATGGCAGTTGCCATTTTTGGATTTATTCTTATAGTATTCTCTTTAAATAAATTATATAAAACCTCTGTCGTACTTATACATTTAAAATCTACTAAATTATATTTGCCAAAATTTTCATTGCTTGCGTGGTGGTCTATGTTTATTAAATCACACTCAAAATCGATACCCAATCTATCTCGGCTTCCACAATCAAGTGAAATAGCCAAATCGACAGAAGAGGGAAAGGAACTCCTTATTTTTTCACTCCATGGCAAAAAAAGTAATTTTGGATTGATATTTTTAGTTGCGCAAAACCAAGAAACTTTTTTATGAAGTCTTAACATGTGCGTATAAAGCGCACTTGCACTTCCCAATGAATCAGCATCAGGATTTAGATGAGAAATCACCACCACATGTTTAGCCTGTTCAATTCTGGTTACTATTTCATTCATGACTGAAATTATACATGTTTTTTATTTTCTATTCATTTTATAAACATAGGCGAGAACCTCTGCCACGGCTGCAAACAGTGACTCTGGGATTGGCTTATCAAGGTCAACTTCATTATATAAACTTCTTGCAAGTGGCGGATTTTGAACTATTGTTACATTGTTTTCTCTTGCTATTTTTTTTATCTGTTGTGCAATGTGATCCATACCTTTAGCAACGACAACAGGTGCTCTGGTTTTCTCCTCATCATACTTTATAGCGACAGCGTAGTGTGTTGGATTTGTTATAACCACATCGGCATGTGGAACTTCTGCCATCATTCTTTTTCTTGCAGCCTGCATCTGAATTTGACGGATTTTTGATTTAATCAGCGGATCTCCATCCATATTTTTCATCTCATCTTTTATCTCTTGTTTACTCATTTTGAGCCCATCAAAGTACTGTTTTCTCACTATAATAACATCTATAATAGCAAAGATAAAAATAATAAAAAGCATCACAAAAGCGATAATTAGCATTTTATCTTTAAGCCAGCCCAGCTGGTCGGCAAGCCCAAACATTGCAACAGTGGGAAGTTCTAAGATAAAATAGAAGAAATAGACAAATCCAACACCTAGCGTTATAAATGATTTAAAAGTTATCTTCACACCTTCAAAAGCCTTTTTCATTGAGAAGAGATTGGCGATTCCGCTTAGTGGATTAATCTTTTTAAAATCCGGCATAATAGCTTTTGTAGTAAATAAAAATCCAAATTGTGCAAGAGCAGCGGCTATGCCTGCAACGGCAACGGCAAGAGCCAAAGGAAGAACCATCAAAAGGGTTTCTCGTATGGTAACAATAGCAATATCAATCATAAAAAGCTTATCGAGAGGTGTGCCGATAAGTGAAAAATAATATTTAAAAAGGAGAATCATATGTTGTGACATATACGGGAAAAGCATTAAAAGTGCAATAATCGCTACAAAAAGAGTAACCACTCCGGCAGCATCCTGAGATTTAGGGACGTTCCCCTCTTCCCTGGCATCGGATATCTTCTTATCGGTGGGTTCCTCAGTCTTTTCTGCGTCATCAGCCATTGATTACTACTTTCTCAACATGTAATATTAATCAATTTTCATAGACAAATCTATCCAGTTTGCTTGGTGAATCAATGAACCGGTGCTTATTGCATCCACTTTTGTTTTTGCATAGGTTTCAATAGTCTCTAGCGAAATATTTCCACTTGCTTCTAAGAGTACATGCGGAAAATTCTCATCTCTGTAGGCAACTATTTCACTTATCTGCTCGGGAGTCATGTTATCACACATCACAATATCGCTTCCTGCAGACATCGCCTCTTTTGCAACCTCAAATGTTTCGGCTTCAACCTCTATTTTCGCAGTGAATGGAATCTGCTTTCTTGCTTTTTCTATGTAGCTTTTTAAATCTTTTATAGTTTTAAGATGCGTATCTTTTATCATCAAAGCATCATCAAGCCCCATGCGATGGTTCACTGCACCTCCAGTTCTTGTGGCATACTTTTCAAACACTCTGAGCATCGGTCTTGTTTTTCTGGTGTCTAAAAGTTTCACTCCGTAAGGCTCTGCAATCTCTACATATTTTCTCGTTAAAGTAGCAATTGAACTTGCATGTAAAAGCATGTTTAAAAGTGTTCTCTCAATCTTTAAAAGAGTGTGAGAATCCCCTTTTAAAGTCGCTAAAATGTCACCTTTTACAAACGTTTCGGAGTCTCTCTTTCCCCAAACTATATCAAAACCCTCAAGTTTTGCCAAAACATTAATATATTTTTCACCGGCTACTACGCCATCACTTTTTGCAACAATTTTTGCACTCGCTTCAATGCTTGGCTCAACCAAAGCGTACAAATCTCCGCGCCCGACATCCTCGGCAAGCGTTGCTTTTACAAACTCTTCTATCATAGCGCCAACATTCTCTCTAATGCGATTTTTGCCCATTTTTGTGTGCTCTCATCTATCTCTATCTCGTTTATCGGCGCACCGTCTTCAATCGCTTTGAGTGTTAAATACAAATCTTCAAGCGTTGTCTCGTTCATGGTAGGACACTCCGGTTTTGTGGAGGAGAGTACAAAAGTATTTTTAGGTCTTAAACGGTTTACCATGTTAAACTCTGTTCCAACCGCCACTTTTTGCTCCTCCGGCAACTCTTTAATAAATTTAATAAGTTGTGAAGTAGAACCTACGAAATCAGATGCATCACAAACGGCAGGATCACACTCAGGATGCGTTGCTATCAAAATTCCGGGATATTTTTTGCGGTAAAAGTTAATATCATCCACACTGAAGAGCTGATGCACAGAGCAAAAACCGTCATAACAGATAATATCCGCCTCTTTCGGGTCACCTCCATGTCCGATAACCATAGATTTCAAACCCATCTGATTTGCGATATTTTGACCCAGACATCTGTCGGGAACAAAAAGGATTTTTTTGCCCTCGCCAAGGGCAGTCGTAATGATTTTTTTGGCATTGGAACTCGTGCAGACCATCCCGCCCATTTCGCCCACTTTTGCCTTCACGTCTGCGTTTGAGTTGATATAAGTAATCGGTAAAATATTATCTCTACTTATGCCGTTTTCTTCCAAAAATTTCACGGATTCATCGTAGTAAATTGAGTCAATCATCCTAGCCATAGCGCAGCATGCAAGCTTTGGCATAACCACTCTTTTATTTGGAGAGAGCACTTTTACACTCTGCCCCATAAATCCAACACCGCAGAACACAACAAATTCCGCATCGTCATCACGCGTTCGCATGGCAAGTTCAAGAGAATCACCGGTTATATCACCCATCTCAAAAACTTCATCTCTCTGATAAAAGTGTGCAACAACGGTTACGCTTAACTTGTTCTTCAATTCAACAATTTTCTGTTTTAACTCTTCATTTGTGTAGTGCAATAAAATATCCTCTAGTTAAAAGTGCGTTATTATATCAAAATTCAAAAACAACTCTATTTTTATATGCTTATAAATATACTTAAAGTAGAATGTCGTAATTACATATTTAAGGTATTTCATGGATTTTTTATTTAACACTAATGTTCAGTTTTTTATAGCGGCATATCTTGTAGGCGGGATTCCTTTTGGTCTATTGCTTGCAAAAAAGTTTGCCGGAGTAGATATTAAGTCTAACGGTTCTGGAAGTATTGGGGCTACAAATGTACTTAGAGTTGTTAAAGAAACAAACCCTGCTTTAGCAAAAAAACTTGGAATTGCCACCTTGGCATTGGATGCTGTTAAAGGTGCTTTAGTTTTAGCGGTTGCCTATTTTGTGGGACTTAGTGAAGCAACACTTTGGGGAATTGCTGTTTTAGCGGTTATTGGACACTGTTTTAGTCCATACCTTGGATTTGAGGGTGGAAAAGGTGTTGCGACCGGAATGGGTGTTATGATGTTTATGCTACCGCTGGAAACCGCAATTGCTCTCGTTGTTTGGGGAGTATCTGCTAAAACTATCAGAATTTCTTCTATCTCCTCTTTAACGGGAGTTCTGGCTTTGATGATTTCTACTTTTATTATTCACCCCCAAATGGCGCATGCACCTGCTCTATTTATAGGATTTATACTCTTTTACAAACACATACCAAATATTATTCGCGTAATCAAGGGTGAAGAAAAACGAGTTGTCTGATGACTATACATATAGAAGATTTGAAATTTCAGTGTATTATTGGAATTTTAGACTTTGAAAGGGCAACTCCCCAAGATGTCGTAGTTAACCTAACTATAGATTATGAGTTTAAAAAAAATGAATTTATAAATTATGCCGAGATTGTAGAAATTATAAAAAATGAGGTAATAGTAAACCAATATTATTTGATTGAAGATGCGTTAAATGATTTAATCTCAAAATTAGTGAACAAATTTTTAACAATTCAAAAAATAAACCTAAAAATCACAAAACCCTCTATCTTAGCAGATGCCAAAGTAAGCGTCAGCACTCTTTTTACTCTCTAATCTTAATTGTAAATAAAACTTTTATTAAAGAAAATTGAAAAAAACTTTAAACTAACCTAAAATTATGATACACTTTCGCCAAAATATTCACATATAGGAAAACATTAATGCGCATTTTGATTATAGAAGACGAAGTTACATTAAATAAGATGCTCGCAGAGGGATTAAAGGAATTTGGTTACCAAAGCGATGTAGTAGAGACTCTTAAAGACGGTGAGTACTACTTAGACATTCGTAATTATGATTTAGTTCTAATGGATTGGATGCTTCCGGATGGAAACTCTGTTGATATCATTGGTGATATTAAATCTAAAACTCCTAAGACTGTTGTAGTTGTTTTATCTGCAAGAGATGACAACGAAAGTGAAATTGAAGCACTAAGAAGCGGTGCAGACGACTATATCCGTAAACCTTTTGATTTTGATGTTCTTATTGCTCGTATTGAGGCTCGTCTTCGTTTTGGCGGTAGCAATATTATAGAAATTGAAGATTTAATTATTAATCCGGAAGAAGAAAAAATCACATACAAAGAGCAAGAGATTGAACTCAAAGGAAAACCTTTTGAAGTTTTAACTCACCTAGCTCGTCACCGTGATCAGATTGTTTCAAAAGAGCAACTGCTTGATGCTATTTGGGAAGAACCGGAACTTGTGACTCCAAATGTAATTGAAGTAGCGATTAACCAAATAAGACAAAAAATGGACAAGCCGCTAGGTATTACAACTATTGAAACTGTTCGTCGTCGTGGTTACCGTTTTTGTTTTCCAAAAGAAATTAATTAATACACCCTCTTCTCTCAGCCCCCTTTGGGCTGAAAAAATTCAAAACTTTTTTTATTTTTAAATTTACTCAGTTATAATTGCAATAATTATTCCTAAGGCGAAAATATGTTTTCCAAAAGAAGTATCAGAAGAAACTTTCTCATCCAACTTATTTTTGCATCTGCTTTGTTAATACTTATATTTTCTTCATTTTTATATTTTTACATCGAAAAATCTATTTATGATGAAAAACGACATGAGTTAATCCAGTATGCAAAAAATATTGCTAATAATAAGTCTATAATGCAGATAGATTCTTCCTCTCCTGACTTTTACCTTGCTCTAAATATAGAGATTATTTATCTTAAAAAGTCACATGTAGATGTTGATTTATATGAAAACAGCATAGATAAACAGGTATTTTTAACACTTATCTATCCATTTAATTTAGACAACCTAAGCTATTTAAAAATAACCAAAGAGATTACTCCGACAAAAGTACTTTTAGACAAGATTTTGCACTACATATTTTTTATAAATATTATTGGCTTTGTGCTAGTAATTATATATGCTGTCATGCTTTCAAAAATGTTGGTTTCACCACTTAAAATATTAAGTTCTAGGCTCTCAAATATGAATGAACACCTCATTAAACAGATAAAAGTTAAAGAGCTGCCCGATGAGTTTGAGCCACTTGGAGTTACCATAAATCATCTCATAGCAAGAATTCAAAACTTTGTAAAATATCAGAAAGAACTCTTTATAGGAACGGCGCATGAATTAAAGACACCTCTAGCAATAATCAAACTAAAAAATCAAGTTACCCTCCTCAAAAGAAGAACTCCTGAGGAGTATATAGAAGCTCTCATGGTTACAAATAAAACAATAGATGAGATGAATATAATTGTATCAAATATTCTTAATATAGGCAGACAGGAAGGGGCTCAGCTTGATAAACCAACAACAGTTGATGTTATAGAGGTGCTTAAACAAAAAGCGAATGATTTTAAACTTTTAGCTGAAAATGAGGGAAAAACGCTAAATATAATTTTTGAACCAAATGGATTTATGGCTACACTTCAAGTAAGTCTATTAAATCAGATTATCCAAAATTTTTTACAAAACGCTCTAAAATTCACACCACAAGATAGAAGTGTAACACTAAAGAGTTCACAAGACAATGTAGGTCTGCTGATTGAAGTAATTGATGAGGGATGCGGAATAGATGACAGTGTCGATTTATTTGCTCCATTTAAAAGACAAGGGAATAAATCCGGTGTCGGGTTGGGTCTATTTCTGGCAAAAAGTGCAGCCGATGCCCTAGGTGCAAAAATAAAAGTAGAAAATAGAAAAGATGGTATAGACGGAACGATTGCCTCTCTCCAACTCAATTCAAAACTTTCATGCATACTGCCAAGAAATAACTAAATTTGGCTTATTTAAAAATTTATGAAGCTATATTTTGATATAAATCGGGCATATATATATTAGATAAATTAATCTTCAAAAATGAAGTATTAAACATAAGGTTTTATAATGGCTCTACTGATAAATGATGAGTGTATAGCGTGTGATGCATGTCGAGAAGAATGCCCGACAACAGCGATTGAAGAGGGTGATCCAATCTATTTTATAGATCCGGATCGTTGTACTGAATGCGTAAGTGTTTATGATGAGCCGGCATGCATATCGGTTTGTCCTGTTGATTGTATAATCCCCGACAAAGACAATGTTGAATCTATTGCTGAACTTCAGCACAAATATAAAAATATATTAAGAGAAGAATAGGAATTTGGCAAAGAGAGTAGCAGTAATTGACATAGGTTCCAACTCTGTTAGAATGGTTATTTATGAGCGAACTTCTCGCTTTGCATTTTATCTGCTTCACGAAGCCAAAAGTAAGGTAAGGTTATCTGAAAATGCTTACCAAAATGGAGGCAACCTCCAAAAAACTCCAATGCAGAGGACTTTTGAAGCCCTTGCTGATTTTCAATCAATTATAAACTCCTTCCAAGCAAGAAAAGTGTTATGTGTAGCAACATCAGCTCTTCGTGATGCACCCAATAAAAATGAGTTTCTTGAGAAAGTAAAAAAAGAGCTCAAACTCAATATTAAAATCATTGATGGAGAGAAGGAAGCATATTATGGCGGAATTGCATGTGCGAATCTACTTCCTGAACAAAAAAATGCAATAAGCATTGATATAGGCGGCGGTTCTACAGAATTCACACTTATAGATAAAAATAGTGTTAGTAATACTATCTCGCTTGAACTCGGAACAGTAAGGCTAAAAGAGCTATTTTTTGACAAAAACAGTATAAAAGAAGCTGTAAGTTATATAGACTCAAAGCTGACCGCCCTAGACAAATTGGATGCATCTACACTTGTGGGGATTGGTGGCACATTTAGAGCAATATCAAGTGCTATTATGATAAATAGCAATTATCCCCTAAATAAACTCCATGCCTTCGAATGTAAAGTATCGGATTTTAAAGATTTTATATCTGAAATTTTAGATGCTGATGAGTCAAAACTAAGAAAATTAAATATTAAAGAGGATAGATTTGACATCATTAAGCCCGGTGCTTTAATACTAAGCAGGGTGTTAAAAAAACTCTCAATAAAAAAACTTATTACAAGCGGTGTGGGTGTGAGAGAGGGTGTTTATTTAAGTGATTTACTCAGGAATTCCAAAGATAAATTTCCGCATAACTTCAACACTTCTGTGAGACACCTACTCGACTTCCATATCAAGGATAGAGCTTTTGCGAATCAACTCAACTTGCTCAGCAAAAAACTTTTCGATTTAACACACTCTTATTTAAAGATAGATATACGATACAAAAGCGATTTAGCGATTGCAGCAAAACTTTATCAGACAGGCAATAGCATACACTTCTACTCTCAAAATAAACATAGTTATTACCTCTTGCAAGGTGCATTAGAGTATGGCTTTACACACAAACAGATTCAGCTTATTTCCACTTTAGCAAGATTTGCAAAAAACAAACTTCCTACGAATGATCATATGCAAAAGTATAAAGATTTGCTTCCGGATTTAAATACCGTAGAGTCGCTTAGCTACCTTATTTCGCTAAGTGTTGCACTCCTTAGCCATAGACCAAGAAACATCGATTTTGACTTAAAATTTGAAGATGGTGTTTTAAAAGTAGAATCTTCAAACAGCCTCTACCTAAGTAAAGAAGCTGTAAAAAAACTAATAGAACTAAAAAATTTTAAAGTAGAATTTTAAAATCTCTGTCCCATAGTGAATTCAAACTGAGCAGTTCTGTCACCAACATGCTCATTAAGTGGATTTGCAAACATTAACTGAATAGGTCCCACAGGTGAAAACCACTCAAGACCCATACCGTAACCGCCACGAGAATACTCTTCTAACGAATCTTCACCTATAAATCCCCAATCAGCAAAGGCTACCATACGCATTTTAGCCTTAGGAACAAGCGGTAAGCTAAGTTCTAGATTGTTTGAAAAAGTTTGTTTGCCACCTGTTCTTAATGAACTATTTGTAGTATCCACTGGGGAAATAGAGTATGATTGATACCCTCTCACGCTCCCTAGTCCACCCATAAACACCTTCTCATTGATAGGCAAATTTATTGGATTTAAAACTGCATTGTATCTAGCTTTATATCTCAATATAGCATCAAATCCAATATAGCTTTCTAAGCCGTTATACTTTCCGAATGTCGTTCTGCTTTTAAGAAAATCTGCATCTCCCCCGACACCGGCTCTTTCAAAACTTTGACTTAGTGTAAAACCTTCGCGAGGAAGATAGTAGTCATCCGTATTATCAAAACTAAGACTTGTAGTAACTGAACCTTTTGAATAACTTTCAAAATATCTTGTTATGTATGCAGGAGTGTAGAGAACATTAGTTTCACTGATATTATAATATCTGTTTTGTGAGTAACCATATCCAAGATAGCCTGTAACATGTCTTGAAAATTTATGTCCTATACCTGCTAAAAGTCCATCAGTATCTACGCTATAGGCAATATATTCATACATTGATTTAGTAACAGCAAAATTACCGCTAAAATCGCTATCGTTCAATCGTGGGTTTGAGATATTAAAAGAGGCGTTTTGAGTCAGCTCCGATTTTTCTGCCCGAACGCCGACATTTATCCCTGAACCCCATACATTTGAATCATTCACACCAAGGCTAACTAAAAGACCGCCGTAGCTTCCATATCCTCCACCGACTTGTATATTTCCTGTCGGTGCCTCTTTTACTTTTACTATCAAATCCATAGTTTGATTGTCAACTCTTTTCTCTTCAATAGTATTACTGTCAAAGTAGCCAAGTCGCCCAAGTGAATTTCTTGAATCTTTCAAATCTGTTAAAGAGTACATGTCCCCTGGTCCAAGGTAGAGCTCTCGTCTCACAATTCTATCAAGCGTTCTTGTGTTTCCGGAGACAATTACGTCTCTGATTTTCACCTTATCACCAGGAACAATTTTAAAAACCACATCAACAGTATTATCTTTGTTCTTTTTTAAATCAGACATTACCTGAACATAGGCGTAGCTTAAATCTGCTATAAGGGTTTTGATTTTATCTGCATCTTCACGAAAAGTCTTAATATTAAATACTTTTCCTTTTTCCAAACTGATAACCTCTTTTATCTTCTCTTCTTCTATAACACTTTTAGTTTGACTAACTGAGACACTATTTATTGTATATACTGCACCCTCTTCCACTTGATAACTCATGTCGGCTTTATAGTGGTCAAAATTTGCTCTGGCAAATGGAGTACTTATTTTTGAATCCAAATAACCAAACTGCATATAATAGTCACGAATTCTAAGGGGGTCATACTCTAAATCTGCAAGACTCATCTTACCATCATTTCTTCCCCATAACCAACCCATAAATTCATGCTCTTTGTTTGCGATAACACTATCAAATTCACTGCTGTCAAGTCCTACTACACCGCTATATTCTAACTTTTGAATAACAATTTTCTCACCCTCATTCACAATGAAAGTAACTTTGATACTCCCGTTATCAAGGTGCTCTTCTTCTACTTCAACAACACTATCTATCTTGCCATCTTTATTTATTGCTTCTATAATTCTTTTTTTTGCAGCTTCTAATTTTTGCTGATTGTATAAAGAGCCTTTTTTAATCTGGATAACCGACTTTTTAATCTCCTCATCGCTCTCTTTCCAACCCTTAAGTTCAATCAGTGAAATAACAGGCTTTTCTTTAAACTTGAATGTCACATCCCCATTTTCATTTTCAACCCAAATATCGGTAAAGTAACCCTGTTTAAAGTACTTTTTAATAGCTTCATCAATCGTTTTTTCATCCACATCTTGTCCCACCTCAAAATCGAGCATTCTCAGTGCAACAGGCTCTGACATGTGAATCATCCCCTCATATTTGATAGACTTTACGGTAAAAGCAAAAGCGTTGATACTCAGTAGTGTTAAAATTGAAGCCAGAAAAATTTTCATTAAAATCCATTTGTTGTAAAATAAGAGGTGATTCTACCTTTTAAGAGGTTAAAATTAAGTAAGACGATGCGGGAATTTCTGGATTTCTATTTCAGATAATAACAGAAAGTAGCATCCATATAAGCAATGTTTGCTATGCATCCTTGAAATCTCATTGAAAAAAAACGATGAAAAAACGATGCAAAAAAATCACTCATAATTTTTATTCAAATCAAAAAGTTCGCATGTTCCATTTTTTCTCTGTTTTGCTACATACATTGCTTTATCGGCAAATTTTAAAAGTTTATCTCCATCATCGCTATGCTCGGGATAGATGCTAATCCCTATACTTATTGAAGGTATTAAAATTGTTTCTCCTACTTTAAAAGGTTCACTTACTTTTTGAATGATTTTTTGAGCTACTTCAACTGCATTATCAACGCTTTTTATTTCATGTAGCACAATTGCAAATTCATCTCCTCCGAGTCTTGCAACGGTATCTGCTCCTCTCAAAGACTCTTTTAAACGACTCGACACTTCTTTTAAAAGTGCATCACCGACTTCATGACCTAACGTATCATTGACCTTTTTAAAATCATTGAGATCCAAAAAGAGTACAGCAATTTTATATTTATTTCGTTTTGCATTCTGAATAGCATTTCTCAGATTATCATGAAAATGTGTTCTATTTGGCAAAGATGTAAGTGCATCATGACTTGCAAGATGCAGTAATTTAAATTCATACGTTTTACGCTCACTAATATCGGAAAATACAGACACATAACCGCTGATTTTATTATTTTCATCTTTTATTGCTGTAATACTTTGCATAGTAGCAAAATATTCTCCATTTTTTCTTCTGTCGTTTAACTCTCCGTACCATGAACCATTTTTTTGGATGATATCCCATATATTTTTGTAAAACGCTTCATCATGTGCACCGGATTGTAAAAAGTTAGGATTGAGTCCAACAACTTCATCAAATGTATATCCTGTAATCTTCGTAAAAGGAGAGTTAATCCTAACGACTTTAACATTCTCATCTGTTATCAAGATTCCTTCATGTGTGTTTTCAAACACAAGAGCTGCTTCTTTTAAAGCTCTAATATTGTGTACATATTCAGTAATATCTTCAATGCTTGACGAGATATAAATTCTTCCGCCTTGCTCAATCAAACATCCTGAGAGCCTTACATTTATTAAATGTCCATCTTTATGAATATACTCTTTTTCATAAGGACCGTAACATTTTTCAAGCAGAAGTTTGTGTAACTGTTCCTCTTCTTGGTGTTCATATTTTTGTGGAGTAATATCCCAGTAACTTAAATTCAAAAACTCATCTTCTGTGTAGCCGGTCAACTTTAAAAGTGCCGAGTTTACATCGACCATATGACCTTCAAAATCTGTAAAGGCAAGTCCTATGGGAGATTCATTAAAAAGCATCCGATTGTATTCTCTTGCATTGTCAATCTCTTGTATAAGCGGATGAATAAAACGAACAATCACCATAGAGCCGAACAATATAATGAAAACTGCACCAACTATGCCATAGAGTGTTTCTTCTATGTATGGAGCTCTAATCTCTGAGATATC
The DNA here is from genome assembly GCA_947498025.1 of Helicobacteraceae bacterium. Taxonomy (GTDB): domain Bacteria; phylum Campylobacterota; class Campylobacteria; order Campylobacterales; family Sulfurimonadaceae; genus Sulfurimonas. The sequence goes on along the minus strand of CANMJR010000009.1, from coordinate 52,207 downwards.
AATTTTAGCAACGATTCCCCAACCTAGCCTCTTTATAGGTGTATATGCCGCAAGAACTGTTGCACCGCGATAGTCTGTGCCAATGAAAGCTCCTATTTCACCATTAAGCGCTCTTCGCATCGGTTCTGCCAATTGTGAATGTTCTACAGAGACATCTTCCATAGTATCAACTTCTGTGTGACGATGACGCAGTAAAAAATGAATTTTGCCTTCATTTAATTTGGCAAGTGTATATTCACCCGTCTCACCAAATCCTACAAATTGCTTGTGAGCATTCATGAGACCTTCTAAAACTTCTTCTTCTATGTCAATCTTTGAATTTATATGGTCATGTATTGCATGTTCTACTATACTATTAATCATAACCGCCTGACTCTGCACCGCTTCTGTGAGACGCTTCTTTTGCTGTTCAAATCCGATATTATAGAGACGATAAATAGAAATAGTAGTAATAAGAACAACTATAAAAGTCATGACTCCAATAAGCTGATAGGGAGCTTTTAAGAGCTTTTGATACGATTCTTTACTTTGTGTATATCTTTTCATCTCTCACCCTTTTCTTTTATACATCTTTGAATAAGTGAAATTTCCATAGATATATAAATCAATCAAAATTATTTTATAACAGCATATCATCTTTTTGTAATACATTGGAAACATCTATAAAATTTAAAAAAAATCATCTCAAAGCAAATCAAATCCTGCAAAAGAGAGTTAGATTTTTTATTACATCTTGCCTATTTTATGAAAACACTCTATGGTATTTTCAGTGGGTTGACAGCATAAGATGCTAGAATACTGACCTTGAGTATTTATTAATAATACAAATTCACTAAATAAATAGAGAGATAGAATATGAATATAGCAATTGTAGGACTTGGACTTATGGGTGGCTCACTAGCGCTTAGTCTAAAAAAATTAACTTTTATTAAGAGCATCGTTGGAAGCGACCATAATGAACAGCACCAAAGAGATGCTTTAAAACTCGGTTTAGTTGATAGAGTTGTTCCATTTGAAGAAGTAAAAGAGTGTGATGTTATTTTTCTTGCGATTCCTGTAAATGGAATAATTGCAACTCTAAAAAATTTAACTGATGTGAAAGAGAGTACCACAATTATAGATTTAGGAAGCACTAAAGAGATTATCATAGAGTCTGTTCCGCAGTCAATACGAAAAAATTTCGTAGCTGCCCACCCGATGACGGGAACAGAAAATTTTGGTCCCTATGCCGCGATTGAGAATCTCTACACTGATAAAGTTGTAGTTTTGTGCGACCTGGAAAACAGCGGTGCAATTCAAAGAGAGGTTGCAAAAACTATTTTCAGTTCACTTGAGATGAAAAAATATTTTATGTCGGCAAAACAGCATGACCGCCATGCAGCATTTATCTCACACATGCCCCACGCCATCTCCTATTCACTTGCAAATACCGTTATGAAGCAGGAGAAAAAAGAGAACATTTTGCTGCTTGCTGCCGGAGGTTTTCGCTCAATGAGCCGCCTTGCGAAAAGTTCTCCAAACATGTGGGAAGATATTTTTAGACAAAATAAATCCAACATAATAGAAGCGATTGAGCTCTTTGAAAAAGAGCTTACAAACCTAAAGCAGAGTATCATAGACGACGAGTGGGACAAAGTTCGCAAAGAGCTGGAAAACGGAAATAAGCTACATGATATTTTAGAGGATTAGAGTTCTCGCAGTTTTGTAAGAACTCTATTAAACTATTTCATATCTCTTCAATATCTCTTTCAAACCCTTTTTATCTATTTTTATGTTTGCATTTGAGTAGATATTTTTTTCTAATATCTCTATCAAATTTTGAACCTCTGCATCATGCTTATGAGGCATCAATTTCACCAGCAGATGTCTTGGCTCTTTTAGAGAGCTGCTTCTATTTTTGCCTATGAATTTCCATGGTTTAAAGAGGGCTAATAAAACTCCGCATGCCATACCAAAAATAAATCCTAAAACAATCCAATATGTACTTATTCCATTTGCAAAACTCTCCGCTTGAACAGCTTTTGCACTCTCATCTCGCTTAATCAAGAGCTCCTCTTTAGGTTTTGCATTTTTAACTCTGACATGTATCTCTTTGGTTGAGATGCTCTGAATCTCTTTTGTAGCAGTGTCAAAATATTTCAGCTCAAAGGGCGGAATCGTAAAATCTTCATCCGATACAAAAGCCATTTTTTGAGATAATTTTGAGTTCTCTATTGCTATCTTTTCATCAAAAACACTCACTTTTTCTATGGAAGGCTTAAATGTTTTTATATCCTCTAAGTTCCCATCACCCTGCACTTCAACAGTTACATTTACGGCTTCATTAGCGTTTATCTCTTCTTTGTCAACAGTTGCAGATATGCTGAAATTTCCCACTAAATTCACTCCAGAGGGAAGAGGTTTTACATCCAATTCCACTTCATTTGAAAAGTAGCTTTTCCACTTAATCGCAGGTATCCATGAGCCCCAATTATCGCGTGAATTAGACCTTGAGGCAACGCTCATTTGAGCACCGGATATTTTCAAATTCCCCTCTCTTTGAGGTGCCATGGTATAGATTACTTTTGTAATAATGTACTCTCCTTCCTCCACTCTTATGGGCTTTGACTCACTCTTTACCCAAAAGCCTTGTAAGTCCGGTGGCGAAAATTTACTATCAACCGCTTCTGTATTTCGTTTTTGTTTAAAGAGCAGTGTTAAATCAAAAGGCTCTCCCACAAACATCTCTTTTTTATTACTCTCTAAGCTCAGAGCAAAATCTGAATCTTTAGCTTTATCAACCGGTTTTACTTCAATTTTGATAGGCTCTGTTGTCTCTGTTTTGTCATCTATTTCAATATTTATAGCTTCAATCTCACAGCTTTTTTGTGGCAAAAATTTATAACTCAAAATAATGCTTTTTTTGTAAACTCCATTGACACCCTGTATGCTCGTCGAAGTGTTTGTAGAGATAATGTTGCTTCCACACAACGAATTTATATTGGGACGCGTTGCATTATCGCCGGTTATATCAAGGTTCAGCGTAACTGCATCTCCTAGTTCCACACTTTTAGAATCAACTGTTGCAGTAACTCCGCCAAAAAGCGCATGCGCAGCAAAGAGCAGAAGCAGAGCTGTTTTACCAAGGTTTTTCATTAGAATTCTCCATCTTCGATTTTTCGTTATTTAACTTATACATGTAGGTATTTTGTTGTAAATTGAGCTGTTCGAGCCACTTTTGTTCCTCTGCATCGCTCATTTTATTCTCGTTATTTTGAGAGGATTGTGCCTCGCTCGAAGAGTTATTATCCTCTTTTTTTTGATTCTTATCTTGACTCTGTTTTTGCTGTTCCTCTTTTGTCTGATTACTATCTTCTTTCCTATTTTTCTCATCCTCTTTTTGAGGTTTCATATCATCAGATTTTTTTTCATTATCTTCCGACTTATCATTTTTTGAGCTATCCTGCTCTTTATCTGACTTCTCCTCTTTCTTGTCTGAGCTGTTTTTTTTCTCTGAATTCTTCTCTCTTGAATCTTTATCTTCTTGCTTCTTAGAATCTTTATTATCACCCTCTTTTTGGTTTTTACCCTCTTTTTTTTCTTCTGACTTATCCTCTTTTTTCTCTTCTTTGTCTTGCTTCTGTTTCTCTATAGCTTTTTGCACCGCTTCTAAATTTTCTCTTGTCTCATTATCTTCATGTAGTTTCAAAGACGCTTCGTAAGATTTCAGTGCCTTTTGTAAACTCTCCTCTTTTGCCTGTTTTACATAACTGTTTCCGATATTTGAGAGATTCTTCGCTCTTTGCTTTTCATCAGGCAATGCAGCTTTTTCATATGATTTTATTGCTTCATCATATTTCTCTTGCTTGTAGAGGGCATTTCCTGCATTAAAGTAACTCTCACCGTTCATAGAGCTCTCTGCATGTTTTTCATAAAGTTTTGAAGCCTTCTCATACTCTTTGTTCTCATACGCTTTTTTAGCATCTCGAAGTTCCATAAAATCAAGCAGACCTGCCTCGGCATGGGGAGTTGTAAACAGAAGTGCAAAAAGTATAAAAGCGGATGGCACACTTACGGTTTGTCGTTTACTCATGGAACTTGTAGCTATTAAAAATAAAAACAAAGCCATCCCAAGCGGATAGTAAAAAAGAGGTATAAATCTTTGAACTTTTTCACTTTTTAGCTCTTTTTTCTCACTCAGACTCTCTATCTCTCGCAACATAGTTTTTATATCGTCATCTGATTTTACACTCTGCACATAAACTCCGCCGCTCTTTGTTGCAAGAGAGGAGATATTTTCATTGAGTTTTGAGACTATGATTTCACCCTTATGTTTTATAAAAGTTCCATCTTCCAGTTTTATCGGTGCGCCTGTATTTGTCCCTATTCCCAGAACAAAAATAACAATATTTTTCTCTTTTGCATAGGCAATCTCTTTAGAAAAATCGCTCTCATCTCCGCCGTCACTGAGAATCAGAAGATATTTTTTACCCTCTTTATTTACAGAACTATTTACAACTTCAAGCATGGATAAAAAGTCTGTTCCCTTCTCTGTGATGGAGTTAGTATCCAACTGACGGAGCAAAAATCCAACCGCACTATGGTCAAAACTAAGAGGCGAAACAAGGTAGGAGTTTTTCGCAAATGCTATCACTCCGATTCTCTCGTTGGGAGCAATTTTCAGCAGCTCCATCGCCTTCTGCTTTGCTAGTTTCAGACGGTTGGGATAAACATCTTCTGCGAGCATTGAGTCTGAAATATCCAAAGCTATCATGATGTCTGCACTTTTTGCTTTGACCTCCACTTCACCCTCATTTATAACGGGATGCGCAAGGGCAACTATCATGAAAAAACCCATTAAAAAAAAGAGTGCGTTTCTAGCTTTAAGCGTTAAAATGTTTGCACTCACACGGAGTCTGCTGAGCACCTCATCACTAAAAAAGTGGAGCTGTGCCTCTTTTTGGGTAAGTAAAAGTCCAAACAATATAAAAAGCGGAGGCAACATGTAATACAAAAATTCCGGATGTAAAAAACTCATGCATGCCCCCTCTTATTTCTCAGATAGACATAAAGCATGAGCGATAGCAATGCCACGAAGAGCGGATAGGCAAAGTAATATTTCAAATATGTAAACGACTCGCTCTTAATCTCCGACTTTTCAAGTTCATCAATTTTGGAATAAACCTCTTTTAGCTCATTTGCACTCGAAGCTCCAAAAGCTACTCCGCCGGTCTCTTTGGCAATATTTTCCAAAACATTTTTGTTGTATTCATTTGACCTGCCAATGCCAATCGGATAGACTTTAATTCCCTCTTTTTTTGCCATGCCGAGTGCTACTTCAAGAGGAACTCTATCCGCTCCCGCTGTGCTATAACCGTCTGTTAAAAGTATCGCGATTTTGCTCTTGGATTCACTTGTTTTTAGTAAATTTACACCCTGCGCCAACGCCTCGTAAAGTGCCGTAAATCTCCCTGCCATTCCTATTCTCAGCTGAGAGACTATGCGGCTTAAAATATTCTCATCATAGGTGAGCGGCGAAGCTATAAATGAGTAGGCTCCAAAAACCACCAAACCCATGTTGTCGCTCTTTCTTTTAGCAATAAAATCGCTCACAATATTTTTCACAACATCAAATCTGTTTAAGTTCTCGTTTGCGCTGTCAAACCCCCTCTCCGTCATCGACTCTGAAGCATCCAGTATAAGAGCTATCTCGTACCCATTTTTTGGCTCTATCTCATAAGGTTCATCTTTTACGGGAGACATGAGTGCCAGAATCATCATACTAATTCCAAGCCATTTGAGAAAAAAAAGGAGTTTAGATGTAGATACCGAATTGTTCATAAACTGCTGTGCATGCGGGAAGTAGATTGAGGGCAATCGCATTTTACATATTGTCGCACACCCGATAAAAACAAAAATTATAAAAGAGAGTTTCGGCAACTCAAAGTAGAGCCCGTCAAACATCGCACATCTCTTTATAGAGTTCAAAGTAGCCCAAAGTCTCTTTGTCTAAACCGTCCACCTCTTTTTTATATTTGTAGGCTTCGAGTCTATCTGTTAAATTTTTATACATCTCCCCATGTCGAGGTGTATCATTTTTGAACGTTGCGCCATAGTGAGTAATAGCATATGCCGTCCTTTTTGCGTCGATAAAAGCTAATGAGTTTAAAACCCTTTTATGCTCTTTTCTTATGTTGAATCTCTTTCTTTTTTTAAGCCATAAATATATGAGATAGAGAATTCCGCCTGCCAAAAGTATCGCAGCACCAGCCACTCCTAAAAAATAGTAGAGAGAATACTCATGCACATCAACTATCGGTTTTATATCATGTAACGGAATGTCGTAACTTTGCATTATCTACCCTCAAAAAGTCTGCGTAGCTCTACTGCTGCAACGGAGTGTGTGTATATTTTTGTAAATCTAATTTGCTGTTTTCTAAAAGTGTCATAGAGTTTATGGTCATGCATTGTTACTTTTTTGGCATACGCTTCAACGCTGGAAGCGTTAAAGTCACCCTCCAAAACTGCTCCGCTCTCGGGGTCAACTAAAGATGAAAAGCCCATAACAAGAGGTTTCTCCTCCAATAAATCTCTCACTATTACAGCTACAACTTCATGCTTTTTAGCCAGAAGCTTAAAGTCCGGAATCTCAAAAAAATCTCCTACTACTATGATAAGAGATTTTCTTTTTAATCTTTTATAGAGTGTGTCCGCCAGAACTTTGAAGTCAACTTTTTGGTTCAGTGCATAAAAGTCTAAAATCTCACTCACGCTCTTTTGCACTTGATGTATCTTTTTACTCGGTTTTAAGTGAGAAATCATAGTATCCGTAAAAATATAGGAGCTTAACAAATCGCCGTTTTTTAGAGTTGAAAAACCAAGGAGTGCGTTTATTTCAGCAATCACATCCTGCTTGAATTTCTTAGAACCAAAATGCACGCTTCCGTTGAGTACACTCGCAACTACCACATTCAACTCTCTCTCTTCACGAAAGATTTTAATGTAGGGCTTCTGCATTTTTGCAGTGATATTCCAGTCTATGTGTCTGATATCATCTCCGGGCATATACTCACGAAGCTCTATAAAATCATACCCCTCCCCCTGAAAAATAGAGGGGTTATTACCGACCATTTCACTAAAGACTTGCCGTCTTGCACGAACTAATATTCTTTGTAATTTACTCATTACGGTATCTGCACGGCCTCTAAAACAGCTTGAATAATCTCATCCGTTGTGATGCCCTCAGCTTCAGCCTCATAACTCAAAACGATACGGTGACGCATAAGCTCTTTTGCGATAAACGCCACATCCACAGGCGTTACAAAATCTTTTCCTCGCAAAAATGCCATCGCTTTTACCGCTTTAAACATGTCGATGCTCACACGCGGAGATGCACCAAACTGTATAAAGTTTTTGAGCCTCTCAAGCCCGTAATCACTCGGATTTCTGGTTGCGTTTACAAGCTCTATCATGTACTCCTCAACCTCGCTGTCCACATGCACGGCTTTGATAGCTTTTTTTAACTCTATCAACTCTTCATGAGACAAGACTGTATGTATCTCTTCAAAATTACCGCTTGAGATGCGTCTTGCAATTTCAAGCTCCTCTGATTTTGTGTTGTAATCAACTAAAAGTTTGAGCATAAAACGGTCAAGCTGCGCCTCAGGAAGCTGGTAAACGCCCTCTTGCTCCACTGGATTCTGCGTTGCCATAACAAAAAAGGGAAGGTCAAGTTTAAAGGTTGTATCGCCTAAAGTTACCTGTTTTTCCTGCATAACTTCAAGCAGAGCCGACTGAACTTTTGCCGGAGAGCGGTTAATCTCATCCGCCAAAAGCAGGTTTGTAAAGATTGGACCTTTTTTGATTTTGAAGCTGTTATTTTGCGGGTCATAAATCTCTGCACCCAAAATGTCCGATGGAAGCAAATCTGGAGTAAATTGAGCCCGCTTAAAGTTTAACCCCAATGATTTTGCCAACGCATTTACAGTCGTAGTTTTTGCAAGCCCCGGAACACCCTCAATTAAAATATGCCCCTCACACAAAAGCGCAATCAAAAGAGAATCAATCATCTTCTCCTGCCCCACAACCACCTTCGCAACCTCTTTTTTTATCTCTTGAATTTTAGAAATCATATAAATAGTACCTTGTTTTTAAAGTGAAAAAGTATAGCAAAGAGGGGGTTAATGGTTGATAAATATAAGGTTGCAGAAATTTTTATTTTAGCTATATTTCAAGTCCTAAAATTTTCTCTATCCCCTCTTTTTTAACCATCTCACTCAGCTTGATTGCGACGTTCTCTTTGGCTATATTGTAGCCCTGCGTTGATTGTCCTGTGATATTTAGCTTGTTACTTCCTATAATCGCACCGCTGTAATCTTTTGTGCTTATATTTATTGCGCATCTCGCCAAGCTGAAGCCGTAGGATAAGGCTTGTTCCGTCTTTGAAACAATATAAATTTTAAAATGGTTTTTCCCGCCACTCTCTTTTATGGTCAGTTTTTTCGCACTCAGCCCCTTTTGAATGGGTGCCTTGAGGTTTTGTGATTCACTGTCACTTTCAATGCTAAAGGTTATGGAATTGAGCAGCTTCTCATACTTTTCATCTATCTCTTTTACTTTTTTTATATATTTTGAGCCGTCAAAATTCTCGTCCAGCACACTCATAACCGTGAGCATGTTTGGGACATCTTGCAATGAATTTATTTGCTCTTTATAACTGCCCAGTTCTTTGAGGACATTTGAAGTCACCCCCGTTTTAGCAAGGCTAAATTTTTGTTCTAGCTCTTTTTTAAGACTCTCAAAAAGTTTTCTCTTCTCGGATTTCACCAGCACTACGAACTTTCTAAATCCGATTTCTTCACTCTCAACCACTTCATAGTTACTGATGCGAATCTTTTTAACATCACTCTTGACTTCATTGGTACTTGTTGTTTGGGAACTCTCAATATCGCCCTCTTGGACAATACTTTTTGTTTTAAACTGTGATGAGATTGAGACGCTCAGAGTGGAAGCCATGGCACTGAGTGCGACCGCCACTGCCTCCTCCTTGCTCTCTCCCTCCCCTGTCGCGTACATAACAAATACGCTTGTTTTTGTAGGATTTTTGTACCACAGGGGCAACTCTTTTTTGCTTGCTACTACAGATTGCTTTTGACTCGCACATGCCGATAAAAATAGCAGTGCACTCAAAAGAGTTATAAAATATCTCATCAAACTACCTTGACATCTGCTCTTGTGATTTGACTTGATTTGTTATCATCAAACCAATTCTATTGTAGGCAGTACTTACCTCTTCTATCGGCTCAACCATCAAAGCATCAGCCATTTTATAATACTCCTGGGCTTTTATGAACTCACCCTGTGCCTCTTTGACCACTCCGAGATTGTAAAAAGCCACTAAACTCTTTCTGTCGGTTGCATCTATCAACTCCATAAGCAGTTTTTCGGCTTTGTCATATCTATTTTGTTTAATATACTCCAAAGAACTCTCCAAAAGTTTTTCCTGAGCCTTGTTATAATCTAAATCTGCATCTTCAAGCAAAACAACATCAAAATAGCGATAATGCGGTGTGAGTTTGTATGAAAAAGTTTGAGAAATATCATTTGCCAAACTTTGTGCTGCTATCTCCGTTGAGGGAATAGCTCTATAATCATCGATGCAATGCCTAAATTCGGCTGTTTTTGCCATTGTATCGGCATAAATAATATCACCCTTTGCTATGTCAATCATCCGTATTTGGGCTGAGAGACCGACAACCCGCATGTTGCAGCCTACATTGTAGTAAACCAGCTCACTGCATTTTTTATCAGCACATTTGGAACGGCTTTCATAATAGAAGGAGTCGCTTGAAGTAACCTGTCCGACATCTCCGGAGATAATCGCCTGTGCACCTATAAGATTGCCCACCTCAACCGCATCTTTTGGCTCTACCAAACCGCTATTTTGAATTTTTTGCTCTCTTATAACCTTATCAATATCGCTTCTGCTTACTAATGTAAAAAAAGTTTGATTATCAATTCTTTGATTTGCAAGATTTGCCTCTATCTTTGAGCTAAGACCTACGAAATCGTTTTTAAACTCTGTTATTGCGATTTTTTTTGTGCTTGTCGCTCTATCTATCTCTGCGGGAATAAGGGCTTTCACACTGATTCTTTGCGCACAACCGCTCATCATAACCACAGCCGCCAACGACGAAAACAAAAAGAGAGATTTATACATTTTAATTCCTACAAATATTTTAACTATTCTAGTTAAAATGGAGTTAATTCTGCATTAACAAACTTGAAGCCTCTTTCGCTCTTTTAAGAGAAGGTATCTCTTTTGTCTCTATTTTTAAAATAATATCACTATATTTTTTAGAGTCTTTGAGCGCTAGCAGCATGCAGAGCTCTTCGAGTGATTTTGCATTTTGTATTTTATTTAAAAAAATCTCCTCTTTGGTCTGTGTGACTGATTTTTTTATTTTGATTTTAGAGGCTAAAAAGCCCGCTATAAAGGTTAAAAAGTAATAGAGATGCTCTAACTTTAAAAAACTTTTCTCATTCTCGTCTGCTTCAATAAGCTCCTCTTTTGAAAAGGCTTTACTTACCTCCACTTTTATTGCTTCAAAATGAATCTCTCTGATTTTCTGCTCATCTTTATCAAAATATTTAAACGAAAAAGCAGGTATTTCAAAATCTTTATCACCGACAAAAGCAAACTTTTGGCTCCACTCACCGCTCAGTCCATCTTTTGTTAGTGTCACATTTTCTATCGGTATTTCTGAAAATACTTTCACTCCCACAATGCTAAATTCATAGGGCTTTAGTGCTTCAAAATTTCCTATCCCTTTGAGAGTTATCTCCATGTGCAAAGGCTCATATGCTTTTACTTTGGGCTCATCTTTTTTTATCTGCATGTCTAACGAGCCGAACAAATCAGTAAGAATCTCTTTTACCTCAACAGCTATACTCTCTTGATGTACAAGAGTTGTTGAAAACTGCTCTACCTGTATATTATCCCTGCCTATAATCATATTTTCTATTGAATCACGATTGCTTTTTTTCATCGCCATGTCAAAGTCAAACTTCACTTCACCGGCTCTTTTTGCAAATACCACAAACTCATATAAAACTATTTTTCTGCCATCTTCAATTTTTGTTGTTTGACTTAAAAGTTTCAAACTATATTCTTCATTCTCCGCTACCGGATTAAAATCTATGGAGTAGAGCTCCGCTCTGTCGCTAAATTCGCAGCTATATTTTAAATAAATCGCTTCGTTTACAAATGCTGTTTTTTTATCAGCCTCAACATGCCAAACATAAGTTGATGCAAAAATCTCCACATGCCAGAGTGCTAAAAATAGTAAAAAAAATTTACCAAGGTTTTTGTTCATTTGTCCCTCTTTTGTTGATGAGCTCATACTGTTTTGAGCTTAGTTTTGCTTTGCCGCCATTGAGGTTGAGCATACCCTCATTTTTTGCTTTTTTCTCCGCATCACTTGCCCCGCTGCTTGCATTTGCACTCACTTCCATGTTGGAACCGCCGCCCTCTTTTTTCTTTTGTGAAGACTCTTCTTGTTTTGCAATTTCAGAATTGTTTTTTGTTTTTTGCTGCCCTGTACTCATCGTTTTTTCTTCTGCAACATCTTTGATATATTGCAGATTCTCATCTGCCTCTTTTGAGTAAAAAAGTGTAAGCGATTTCAAATACGCCTCTCTCGCTTTTTTGAACTCTTTGAGCCTTACAAGCGTGTTTGCCATGTTATAGAATAGCTCCGACTTAAACTTCGCATCGTTTGATTTCACCCTTGCAAAATTTGTCAATGCCTTCTCATATTCACCCTCTTTATAATATGCACATGCCAGATTAAAGTAGGCTCTGCTTTTGTCAATCTTTTGATAATGTTCTATCGCTCTTTTATAATCCTTTTTTTCATAGGCACTCTTTGCGATATTTTCATGTATCTGCTCGTAGGGAGAAGCACTTAAATGCACTCCAAAAAGAAGTAAAAAAGCGAGTATAAAGCGTTTGAGAGTGGTGGTTGTTACCAAAAATGTAAGGATTGCCAAAACTACGAAGTAATAAAAGAGTTCTAGGTTTTTCATAATGGAAGTCCGGGTTTTAAACTCTCTGTTTTTTTGCTCCTCTAACGCTTCCAAGAGCACATCAAGACTCTCGGTAAAAACGCCGCCGCTTGTTGTTGCCACAACTGAAAGAGCACTGTTTGCCCTTGAGACTACGATATTTCCCTTTTCATCTTTGAGCAACTCCCCATTTTCAAGAGTCAATGTTCCGCCCATCTCCGTGGCAATTATAAAAACATTAACGATTAAACCGCTCTCTTTTGCGAGCCTCGCCTCTTTTTCATAACTCGGCTCATCCGCTCCGTCACTCAAAATAACCACACTCGGATGTTTTGATTTTGACATTTTGCGAGACAGCTCTATGGCAGGTAAAACACTGCTTCCCTTTGTGATGACCAATTTTTGCTCGAGTGAGTTAAATAGATGAAGCAAAAGTTCACTATCTTCTGTGAGCGGTGATAAAACTATGGCATTTGTTGTAAATCCGACAACTCCAAATCTACTCTCTGTTTGGACTTTTACAAGGGTTTGTACTATCTCTTTTGCCTTTTCTAGCCGCGAGGGCAAAATATCTGTTGCATGCATGGAGTAGGACAAATCCACGGCAATTATCACATCACTCAGCACCTGTTCACTTTTGATTGGCTCTTGCTCAATTACCGGGCGGGTAAGTGCCAAAACAATAAATAAAAAGGTAAAAATATATCCATAAGAGACAAAACTCATCTCCCTAAAATTTTTTTTGATAAAGAGGGGTGCGAGAAGGAGTAAAAGCCAGAAATATTCAGTATTTAAAAGGTTCATCTTCTCGCCTCTCTAAAAAGTAAAAAGAGCAGAAATCCACATGCGAGGAGTAAAACTGCCTGATAATAAAATTTTTGTTGTATAAACTCTTTGCTTTTGATGTTTGAAGATTCCAGTGCATCGATTTTGTTATAGACTTCTTGCAGCTCTTTTGCGTTTGTTGCACTAAAAAATTCACCTCCACTTTCCTGCGCAATGGTTTGAAGGAGTGCTTCATCCGCTTCGCCTTTGTTTCCCATGGCAATAGTGTAGATTTTGATATTCTCATTTTTTGCCAAAATCGTTGCATCTTTCGGAGAGATTTCTCCGCTGTTATGCTCACCGTCGGTCAAAAGTATGACGATTTTTGTTTTAGCCTTTGAAAATTTAAAGGCTCTCACACTCATGGCAATTGCTTCGCCGATAGCCGTATTTTGCCCTGCCATGCCTTGCGTAAGATAGCCGAGCATCTCGTTTACAATCTCTTTTTCATAGGTGATAGGAGAGGCGATAAAAGCAAAATCTCCATACAGAACTACGCCTAGATTGTCACTTACACGATTTTGTATAAACTCCGAGGCAATAATTTTTGTGATTTCAAACCGCGAAAGCCTCTGCTCTTTGCTCATCTCATTTTCAAAATCAAATCCCGATGAGTTCATAGAACCGCTCGCATCAATTGCCAACACTATATCTTTGCCATGTCTGTCATTCTGATTCAATTTGTCAATCACAACAGGCGAAGCGAGGGCAATAGCAAGAAGTGTAAATATAATTATTTTAACAATCCAATCTAACTTCAAAAAACTCTTTTTAGCACGCAAAAAATGCAGATGCACGAAAAATTTCGGTTTCATAAATTCTTTACACTTATAAAGACAAATAATTATGGGAATAAGCAATAAAAGTAAAAAAGGGTATTCAAAAGCGTAGTAATTCATGCGTGATATTTTAACTAAAATTGTAAGTTTTTCATGCAATATCATACAAGTGAGGTATATTGATGTTTTTGAATATTAAAAAGTTTTTCACTTAAAGACAAAAAACTAAGATGAAAATTTTAGACGATAATATTCTAAAAAAATAACAAGAGATATTTTTAGGCGACTTAAAGGTATAATTTCTCATGATTAAGCGGTTACTTTTGATTTTAATTCTTCCAAGCTTATTGTTCGGAAAATTCTACTCTATAGAAAATGAAAATGATGGGTCATGTGGTTATGTGCAAACATATTCTCATACCCATCATCATGAGCATGAGAATGACACACACGCACATAGCCATATACATTTTGTAAAAACATCCAATATTTTAATTGATTCACTTCTTTTTTTAATACAAGACAACATGTTCACTCCCACTTTAAATACTAATGACATTGTTGATGTTAACTTATATATCTCAAGCAATATAACTCAGGATTTATTTAGACCTCCTATCATCGCATAACTTTTCTCTTACTTTGTTCAATACCATTATTTTTTACACACAGGATATTTATGAATAAAATATTTTTAATAATTTCCTTGTTTATTGTAGCGACCAGCGGGTATGCTCACGGTATTTCAAGTGCAGATATGCAGGCAATGATTGAAGGTGGAAACTTTCAATATATATGGCTTGGAGCTTCTCATATGCTCACCGGGTATGACCATCTCCTATTTCTATTTGGTGTTATCTTTTTTTTAACATCTTTCAATGATATTGTTAAATTTGTTACAATTTTTACAATTGGACACTCTATTACGCTTATTTTTGCAACTTTTATGGGCATCACTGCCAATTATTGGTTAGTCGATGCAGTGATTGCCATAAGTGTCGTTTACAAGGCTTTTGATAACAACAAAGGATTTCAAAATTATTTAGAGATGAAAGCACCTCCACTTTTATGGATGGTTCTCATTTTTGGACTCATTCATGGATTTGGTCTCTCTACTCGTTTACAAAAACTTCCTCTTGGTGAACAAAATAGTGATATGTTGCTACGAATTCTCTCTTTTAATCTTGGAGTAGAAATAGGACAAATTCTTGCCTTAGCAATGATGTTAGTTTTACTCAATATTTGGCGAAAAACAAAATCTTTTGGACGATTAAGTAAAGTGGCAAATCATGCTTTGATGTTTGCCGGATTTATGCTTTTGCTGATGCAATTACACGGCTATTTACACAATGCGAATCAAGAAGAGTTTGGATTTAACGCGGATGAGCACTTTCATATTCACCAAGATATGCAAGGAACAAATAATCAGTCACTTAAAAGTGAACATGATAAATTATAAAAGGAAAAAAGTATGAAAAATAAGATTAAAAATATAGTAGTTGCAGGAATTTTCTGCTTTGGAGTGGCTGGATTTGCTCATGGCGGTGCAAGTAGCGGTGGACATAGCCACAATGTTCCAAAAGAGATACTAGTAGAAGAGCGGATAATAGAAGTATCACAAAAGTACATAGTAGAAGTGTTAGTTAAAAATCAAAAAGTTGATTCTAGCTGGAAAAACAGTACCTATATAAATGCAAAGAAGCAAAATTTCAATAATACTTTGGAATGGGTAGTTAAATTCCAGAACTTGAATATAAAAGATTCTGACAAACAGTCACTCTTTATCTTTGTTGACTTGTATGGCACAATTACGGGTGCAAACTATAACGGAAAGTAAAAAGCTATCGGTCATATTTAATATGACCGATATTCTTAATAAACGAAGGAAAAACATGATGTATTTCATTCTAAAAGTGTTTTTATCTGCATTCATTATCGTAGCAATTGCAGAGATATCCAAGTGAAGCTCATTCATTGGTGCTATTCTCGCATCATTGCCACTCATCTCAATTATTGCGATGATATGGATATATGTAGAAACAAAAGATATTGAAAAGATATCACAACTCTCAACATCCATTTTTTGGCTTGTCATTCCCTCTTTGGCACTATTTGTTACATTACCAATTCTGCTAAAAAAAGGAATAAATTTTTATCTCAGTCTAGGAGCATCAGCTCTTATGACGATTCTGGCGTATTATGTGATGATATTGGCTTTGAATAAAATAGGAGTGAAACTTTAATAGAGTTCTTGCGGTTTTGTAAGCTTTTAAGGCAAAATACAAAAAGTTTTGAAATTTCAGTCCTAATTCTTGACATATAAAAACTATTTGTCTATAATTCGCGTCCACAAACAGAAATGCTTGTTCAAGTCTTGTTAGCTCAGCTGGTAGAGCACGTCACTTTTAATGATGTGGCCGATGGTTCGAATCCATCACAGGACACCATTTTACAAATAGTTGGCCCCATCGTCTAGCGGTCAGGATCCATGGTTTTCATCCATGTTACAGGAGTTCAATTCTCCTTGGGGTCACCAACTAAACCACCATTTTATAGGCGTTAAGCCACTTTAACAAATCCTTTATACTTAATACTCTAAGTTAAAATTTTTGAATATTTTCTTGGATTCTCTTTAGATTGAATTATATTGTGCGGTGGACTCTTAGTATTTAAAAACCTTCATTTTATCACTATTTCCTTGCATTGACTCGGCAAAAAGACGGCACTATCTTTTTTAAATCTTACATTACCGTCGCTATCGCGATACTCCCAACCTTTTGTTATGGATATATCCTCTTCGCTCCCGCCGCTTACGCAGTTTAGTGTTTTTCCTGCAATAAATGCTACGGCTGTTGCGTTTTCCTCTTGAGATTTGTTTTCGCTATATTTTTGTGTTGAAATGTAAACATTTATCAAAATACCGACAAAGACGGCAAGTATCAATCCGATAACCACATATGCATTGCCTATAATTTTCATCTTAGCCTCTGCTGGCCACTTCGTTTAGAAGTTTCTCTATCTCAGTTCTGGCTCCGGGCGTAGTCATAAAGACAAGCACATCGCCTTCACTTAGCTTGTAGCCGTCCGCCGGATTGTAAACCCAGTCGCTTTCATGCTTTATGGACATTAGGAGCGTGTGAGGATGAGTTTTTAGCTCTAACGCCGATACGCTTTTGCCGGCTAGTTCTTTTGGTATCTCCATCTCTTCTATACGAAGGTTCTTTTGTTTATCTCTTAGCATGATGTCTAGGAAGGTAACTACGGTCGGGCGCACCATTTCACTAGCCATTCTCAGTCCGCCGATAAATGTAGGCGAGACCACGGAGTTGGCGCCGGCATTTCGAGCTTTGTCCATATTTTTAGCATTGTGGATACAACAGACTATGCGGATATTTGGAGCTAGCTGACGGGCGGTTAGCACTATGACCAGATTGACATTATCGTCACCTGTAGCGACAAAAAGCCCTATCGCTTTATTTATAGCAGCCTGGCGCAACACGGCTTCATCGGTCGCGTCACCTTCTAGGTGTGGCATACCATAAATTTTGACAGCTCGATCTAGTTGCTCTGGGCTGATATCCACCATGAGAGCTTCTCGTTTTGTGGTTGCCAGTTCGTTTAAGATGTGGTTGCCGACTCCGTCTACACCGCAGACAATGTAGTGCTCTTTTAGCTCTTCTATTCTTTTTTGCATATGTTTCCTTCTGAGAAAGTTGTTGAGATGTCCTTCGACCAAAAAGGCGGTAACATTGGTCACGATATAAGTCATAGCCACAATACCGAATATGGTGACGATGATAGTAAATGTACGCCCATGCGGGGTGTTGGCGCCTTCGGTAATCTCACCGTAGCCGATTCCGGCGATAGTGATGACAGTCATAAACAGACTGTCAAGCCATGAGGCGTTGCCGTTACCGAGAATGTAGTAGCCGATAGTCGCAAACGCAAATACGGTTACTAGTCCACCAAAAGCATATGCGAAGTTTCGTAAACTCTGTTTTAATTTGTCATTGTTCATAAAACAAGTACTATCATTTTTTTTCAATTTATTCACTGATGTTACACATTTAAACGAACTTGTCCGTTTAGATGGCAGAGACAGATGTCCCTACTACCCCCTAAAGCTACGAAAACAAGAGAATCGCTTTTCGCATAGCGAAAATGTTTCTTTAGTAAAAACTTTGTTTTTCGAGAATTACAAGGTGTTTTACGCTCTTTTTTACAAAAGTGAATAAGGTCAGTTATTCGCGCAAACTATTTCAAGCTATAACTTATCGGTAGTTGCAAATGTAACTTTTCTTTTGGTTTTGGGAAACTGCCTGAGAGATTTTCTATGGTTTTAATCGCTGCATTTGAGAGCATTTCACTCTTTGAAGAGAGAACTTCTACCCCTGATACATCTCCCGTCTCTGTTATCATAAATTTTACAACTACCTCACCCTCAACTCCCCTTTCTCTGGCTGAACGAGGATAGTAGAGATTTTCTTGCAGTAATGTTACAATCTTTAACAGATGCTCTTGTAAATAATCTTGCTCTACTTTCTTTGTTATTTGCTCTTTTGATTTTTCTGAAGATGGGGCTGGAGTCTGCTCTGTGGTTTTAAGCTCTTGAGTAACAGTTTTCTCTTTTATTGTCTCTTTTGGCATCTCTTGTGCTACCGGAACTGTTTTTATTGTTTCTTCTCTCTTTGGTGCAACTTTGGCTTTTGGAGTTACTTTTTTTTCTATTTTTTGCGGAGTTATTCCAGGCTCGACATGTGGAACTGTCTCTGGACTGGGCTTTTGTTCAATTTTTTCTTCATAAACCACATTACATAACTTTATACAAACTACTTCTTCCTTTTTACTCTCTTGAATAACATTTTTTAGAGAAAAAAAGAGCAGTAAAAAAAGAGCAGTATGAAAAACTAGAGAGATAATAAAGGAGCTTGAGTGTCTAATCATAAAAAAGATAGTATCGCAATGTTTTTTATATTTTTGTTAAAAGTGAGGCATGTGGAACTTTATTTTCCACATGCCATAATGAATCAAGAGTTTAAATAGCTCTTTTGAATTCAGGGTACGCTTCTACTCCGCACTCGTTTACATCCATGCCTTCTTGTTGTTCATCATCCGTAGCTCTGAATTTAGAAAATTTATTGATGCTGTATATAATTATAAAAGATACACTGAATGCAAAAACTGCAACCACGACTACACCTTTTAACTGCTCCAAAAATGAGACATTCTCTACAAAAATACCTACTGCCAAAGTTCCCCAGATTCCATTCACCAAGTGAACAGAGAGAGCTCCAACCGGATCGTCAAGCTTAAACTTATCAAAAACAGGTACCGCAAAAACAACTAGAGCCCCACCGATTGCACCCACTAAAATAGGCACATACATGTTAAATAAATCCGGACCTGCCGTGACTGCAACAAGCCCGCCCAATGCACCGTTGAGTATCATGGTTATATCAAAAAGTTTGTATCTGACATACATAATAACTCCGGCGATAATTGCACCTGCAAGCCCCGCCGTATTTGTGTTCATAATTGTTTTTGCAACCGTATTTGCATTTTCTATGGTTGATATTGAACCGACACTTCCGCCATTAAATCCAAACCACCCTATCCAGAGCAAAAATGCACCAAGAACAACGAGAGGAATATTTGAAGCAGGAATAACTCGAATGCCCCCTTGCACATAACGACCTTTACGAGGACCTATGATAAGAATTGCTGCAAGCAGCGCCCAGCCTCCGGTCGAGTGGATAACAGTTGAACCGGCTAAATCATGCATAGTAATATCTAAAAAAGTATCTTTTAGAATGTCAACACCCCAACTGATATTTACAACAGCCGGATAGATAAATGCACCCATTATAATTGCAAAAATTGCCAATGGAATAATGCGAACCCTTTCGCTCACACCACCACTCATGATATTTATAGTTTTACCGACAAATGCCATCTGAAACAAAAATGCAGCCCAAATGCTCATGTTGGAATTTTCCCAGCTTCCGAACGCTATGGTATAGCCAATAAGCAAAAATGCCAAAGAGGCAACAGCATAAATCATTACATTAATAGTAAGCACGGACGAAACATTTTTTGTGCGGACAAGCCCTGCTTCGAGCATCGCGAAACCGGGAACCATGAAAATTATCAGCACCATCGAGAAAAGTGCGAAGAAAGTATCTATTATATATTTAAAATCAGCTTCTAGCATTTGAATCACCATTCTTTAAAATTAAGGCGTTGATTTTATCTAAGAAAAAGAGATTTTTTGTTTGAGTGTTGATTAAATTTTAAGCAGTTAAGAGAGTTTAATATTTCTACATGCAAAGCATATAGAAATATTATGGCTAATAATTAAACAGCTTCAGCGTCTGTTTCACCCGTACGAATACGGATAATTTTTTCTATATCACTTACAAATATTTTACCGTCACCTATCTTGCCTGTTCTTGCAGCTTCAACGATAGTCGCTGTTACTTGGTCAACCATGTCGTCATTGACTACCATCTCCATCTTAATCTTTGGCAAAAAGTCAACAACATACTCCGCACCACGATAAAGTTCACTATGCCCTTTTTGACGACCGTAACCCTTTACTTCGCTTACAGTCATACCTGTAATTCCAATCTCTGCCAAAGCATCTTTTACATCTTCTAGTTTAAAAGGCTTAATAACCGCTTCTACTCTTTTCATAATATTTCTCCAGTTTTAATTTTAAAATTGTAACCACATTCATAGTTTAAATCAATTGCAGCATTATAGATTTAGTGCTTTCTCACCGTGAACAGTTTCATCAAGACCTTTTGATTCAGTCTCATCATCCACTCTTCCACCGCCTGTAAGTGCAGACGCTATGTAAAAAACTACTGCCGTTGCAATAGCACTGTAAACTACAGTTAAACCAACTGCCTGAATCTGTTTTACTAACTGAGCAATCATATCGTAATCTTTAGGTGTAGCATATCCGGCTACAAAGATTGCAGTTGCTATCGAACCCCAAATACCCACTAAACCATGAACCCAAAATGCATCAAGTGAATCATCAACTTTAAACATCTGCTTAAGTTTTGCAACACCGATAAAACCTAACATGCCACCTACAAGACCAAGTATAATCGCACCTTCAACACCGGCAAAACCTGCAGCAGGAGTAATTGCTACTAGACCGGCAACAGCACCGGAAGCTCCGCCAACCAAAGTAGCTTTTTTATACACTAACCACTCAACAGCTATCCAGCCGATAACACCAACAGCAGCGGCAACATTAGTAACTAAGAATGCAGATGCAGCAATGCCGTCAGCAGCTAGCTCACTACCAGCATTAAAACCAAACCATCCAAACCATAAAAGTGCAGCACCTAAGGCCACTAAAACAGGTGAAAAAGGCTTAATCGCAACGCGTCCATAATCTTTTCTTCTGCCTAAAATCATCGCAACTACAAAACCCGCAACACCCGCATTGACGTGAACAACCGTACCGCCTGCAAAATCCATCTCACCGAAGTTTAGTGTTGTACCACCGCCCCATGCCCAGTGTGCTACAGGTGCGTAAACAGCAACTACCCATAAAGCAACGAAAATAATAAATGTAGAGAACTTCACTCTCTCTATCATTGAGCCACTTGCAATTGCCACGGCGATTGCTGCGAATGTTCCTTGAAACGCCACAAACAGCAACTCAGGAATAGTGCCTTTTATAGTTTCTGAACCTATTCCGGAGAGAAGTACTTTACCGGTACCAATTAAATCACCATCACCAAAAGCAATAGAGTAACCAACCAAAACCCATACCAAACTACCGACAGCAAAAGCACCTAAACTCATGCTTATTGTATTAATAACATTTTTAGAACGTGTAAGCCCGCCATAAAAAAGTGCAAGACCCGCGGGAGTCATCAACATTACCAAAGCCGTAGCAACCAGTATCCATGCAGTGTTTCCACCATTTATTACGCTTACTACATCATCAGCAAATACCAGTGACGGCAGTGCTAATAAAGCAAGAAAGTATTTTTTCATCATCTATCCTTTATTTTAAAGTGTCAAAATTATACAAACATAATGAGGTGTATTAATACAAATAACTGATTAATTTTTAATCAACCATGAAATTCTTCCTCTTTTTCTCATCTCAATAGAGTTATTATACATTTAGTAATATTTATAAGAACCTTAAGGGATATTAAGATACCATAAAAACAATTTTTATTTCAATAAATCAGGTGTTTTACATGAGCAATTTGCTAGACAATAACGAGATACAAACTATAAACATTGAAGAGACTCTTCAAAATAGCTACCTAGATTATTCTATGAGTGTAATTGTAGGTCGTGCTCTACCGGATGTTAGAGATGGTTTAAAACCCGTTCACAGAAGAATACTCTATGCGATGGATAAACTCAATCTTTCTTACGGTGCAAAATATAAAAAATCAGCCCGTATAGTCGGGGATGTTATCGGTCAGTACCACCCACATGGAGATACTGCGGTTTATGACGCACTCGTTCGTATGGCACAACACTTTTCCATGCGTATGCAGCTTGTTGACGGTCAAGGAAACTTCGGTTCGGTGGATGGCGACAGTGCGGCGGCGATGAGATATACCGAAGCGCGTATGACAAAATATGCAGGTGAACTTTTAAAAGATTTAGATAAAAACACTGTAAACATGATAGAAAACTATGACGGCACTACGAAAGAGCCTGATGTTATGCCTACTCGTGTTCCAAACCTTTTAATCAACGGTTCTTCCGGTATTGCTGTCGGTATGGCTACAAATATTCCTCCCCATAATCCAAAAGAAATTATGCTCGGATTAAAAGCACTTCTTGCAAATCCAAATATCTCTCTGATTGAGTTGATGGATCATATCAAAGCACCGGATTTTCCGACAGGAGGAATTATATTTGGAAAAAAAGGAATTATGGATGCCTATGAGACCGGTCGCGGTCGCATAAAAGTTCGTGCAAAAATTCATATTGAAAAAAAAGGAAACAGAGATGTTATCGTTATTGATGAACTTCCTTACCAAGTAAACAAAGCTCGCCTTATTGAAAATATTGCAAATCTAGTAAAAGATAAAATGATAGAGGGTATTTCTGAAATTCGCGATGAATCTGACCGTGACGGAATTCGTGCTGTTATTGAACTTAAAAAAGATGCGATGAGCGAAATCGTTCTAAATAATCTTTTTAAGCAGACAAGCATGCAGACCACTTTTGGTATTATCATGCTCTCTATATTAAACCAAGAACCTAGAATTTTTGGCATTATTACTATCTTAAAACACTTTATAAACCACCGTAAAACGGTCATTATCCGTCGTACTATTTTTGATTTAGAAAAAGCAAAAGCGAGAGCTCACATTTTAGAGGGGCTAAAAAAAGCTCTTGATATTATTGACCAAATTATTAAAACTATTAAAGCAAGTAAAAGTATAGATGAAGCAAGAGATAATCTTGTTAGCGAATTTGATTTTACCCCTATCCAAGCACAAAGCATTGTGGATATGCGTTTAGGACGCCTCACAGGACTTGAGAGAGAAAAAATTGAGAATGAACTTCGTGAACTTCTTACTCTTATAGAGTATTTAGAATCAATTCTTAGAAGTGAAGAGATTTTACATGGCATTATCAGCGAAGAGTTTGATGAGATACTTGCAACTTATACAGACGAGAGAAGAACAGAGATAGAAGATGACTATGATGACATTGACATCGAAGATTTAATCCCTAATGAGCCGATGGTTGTAACTATCACGCACCGTGGATATATTAAAAGAGTACCGCTTGTTGCTTATGAAAAACAAAAAAGAGGCGGCAAAGGCAAAATTGCTGTTACTACCTATGAAGATGATTTTATTGAAAGATTCTTTACATGTAATACGCATGACACCCTTCTGTTTGTAACCGATAGAGGTCAGTTGCACTGGTTAAAAGTGTATCGTATTCCAGAGGGAAGCAGAATTGCTAAGGGCAAAGCCGTTGTCAATCTTCTCAACCTTGTTGCAGATGAAAAAATTCGCTCTATTATCCCGACAACAGACTTTAGCGATGAAAAATCATTGGTATTCTTCACTCAAAAAGGTGTCGTGAAAAGAACAAACTTAAATGAGTTTTCAAACATCAGAAGTAATGGTGTTCGAGCTATTATTCTTGACGATGATGATGCATTAATCACGGCAAGAATTGCAGACCAGAGCATTAAATATCTGTTTATTGTTACTAAACTAGCGCAGTGTATTAAGTTTGACATAGAAAAAACTCGTGATCAAGGTCGAAGCACTCGCGGGGTGAGAGGTATTAAGTTTAAACATGAACACGATGAAGTTGTTGATGCAAACATTATTGCAAGTGATGAGCAGGAAATTCTAATAGTAAGTGAAAAAGGTATCGGGAAACGAACGGATGCCGGAGAATATCGCCTTACTAACCGTGGCGGTTCGGGTGTAATTGCCATGAAAATGACCAACAAAACCGGAAAACATGTAGTCGGCTGTCTGATGGTGGATGAGTCAATGGACATGATGGCACTCACAAATGCAGGAAAAATGATACGAGTTGACATGCAAACTATCTCAAAATCAAGCAGAAATACAAGTGGTGTTTATATCGTGAAAGGTGATGATGTCTCAAGCATCTCCCGTTGTCCTAAAAATGAGGAAGATGAGGATGAACTTGAAGAGAGTGAATATCCAACGCTAGACTTGGAATAGAAGTTGCTTAAATCTTTCTATAAATCATATTAGGATAAAGAAATGAAGAGAGTAATATCGTCTAGTATCTTTGTAGCACTTATAACTACAATGTTTACAGGTTGTTCTATGTTTGCTAAAGAATCATCCTCTAAAGAGAGTGGTGTTCCCGCTCCTGTTGAAATAAATAAATCAACAGTGAATGGAGCTACCGGCAATAATGAGATTTCCTCGCTCACTGATTCCTCTAATGAACCACTCTTAACTAAAGAGAACAAGATTGTTATTACCGTTTTAGGTCAAGGAGTTGCACCTGTAAATACAGTTTCTCCGGCACAGGCTTATGCAATGGCAAAAAGAGCAGCAATTGCAGATGGATATAGATTAATTGCTGAGAAAGTTAAAGGGGTTCGTGTTGAGGGAGATGACTTAATCAAAAATATGATGGTCAAGCGATCGACTATTCGTACTACAGTAGATACTATGATTAAAAATGCAAATGTTATTGAAACGACTTTTAAAGATGGTTTATGCGAAGTAGAAATGGAAATAATAGTATTTCATTCTCAATTTGCTCAATAATTCTCTTTAGCTCACTTGCACTAAATGCAGGTGAGTATCTCATCTCTTATCGTTATGTTGTCAAAGATGCTATTCTTTACAACGAAGCTCTTTTCGTCGCAAAAGCTATGAAAAGATGTGACGGAATTCCGCAAACAGCCATAGAATTAGAAACCAACAGCAGCAGCGATTTGAAAAAAATTATCACTGAAAATTCTGATGAGTTTATTGACTACATTCACAAACTTGGTATGCATGTAAAACATAGCGATGTAACAATAAATGCACAATACAAATCCACAACAATATTAACACTAAAAACAACATGCTTCAAAGTCGATTTTAATGATAATTTTGCTAGAATCACTCCATTAAAATAAGGGTTTTTAGTGAAAATTGCAATAGTTGAAGATGATATCAATATGAGAAAATCACTTGAGATTGCCATGAGCGATTTTCCTGAGTTTGAAATTCAAACTTTTAAAAACGCAAAAGACGCTCTCAAAGCTCTTGATGATAGTTTTAATCTTATAGTTACAGATATAAATATGCCTGGAATGGATGGAATAGAGTTTATTAAAACTTTGAATGGTCGCTTTGAAGTAATAATTATGACTGGAAATGCAACTCTTCAAAGAGCCATAGAATCAATCCACTTGGGCGTAAAAGATTTTTTACTTAAACCTTTTGATATAGACACTCTGGTTCGTGCAATCAAAAGAGAAAATGAAGTTCAAAAGGCAAATAAAAGAGTCTCTTTTAAAACTGTTGAAAAAAACTCTTCAGACGGATTTTTTGGTGCTTCGCAGGTGCTTACATCTCTTTTAAATATAGCCGGAAAAGCCGCTAAGACTGATGCAAGTGTTTTACTTCTTGGAGAGAGCGGAGTCGGCAAAGAGATATTTGCAAACTATATTCATCACAACTCACCAAGAGCAAAAAAACCTTTTATAGCGATAAATATGGCTGCTATTCCTGAGAACTTGATAGAGAGCGAGCTATTTGGATTTGAAAAAGGTGCTTTTACAGATGCCAGTGAGGCAAAAATAGGACAGTTTGAACTTGCGAATGGCGGAACCCTTTTTTTAGATGAGATTGGGGAGATGCCATACAGTGTTCAAGCGAAAATTCTTCGTGCACTGCAAGAAAAAGAGATAAGAAGACTTGGCTCATCAAAAGGTATCAAAATAGACATTAGAGTTATATCTGCAACAAATGCAAATTTAACCCAAAAGATAAAAAATGGCTCATTCAGAGAAGATTTATACTATAGATTAAACACAATTCCTTTAAATATTCCGCCTTTAAAAGAGAGGAAAGATGAAATTTTGCAAATTGCGGATAAAATTCTGCAACAAAATTGTCAAAAGTACAGTTTTTCTCTAAAAACATTTTCAAGAGAGGCGACAGAGCAGCTTTTAGCATATAACTGGCCGGGAAACATCAGAGAACTTATCTCTGTTGTTGAGAGAGCAGTTATTTTAAGTGAAACTGATGAAATAACTTCAGAGGAGCTGTTTTTAGAGTCTCGCGGCTTTAAAGAGTCTAAAGATATCAAGAGTATGGAGAGAGAGCTTATAAAAGAGGTGCTCCTTTCAGAAAATGGCAATATTATAAAGGCGTCTGAAATTTTAGGTTTAAGCAGAGAAAATTTAGTTAAAAAAATTGAACAATATGAACTTTAGGAGTAAAAATGAAAAAATATAATGTAGCGGTAGTTGGAGCAAATGGAGCAGTTGGAGAGGAGATATTAACGATTTTGGCAGAGGTGAATTTTCCTATCAACAAGCTAATTCCGCTTGCAAGTTCAAGAAGCCTTGGCAAAAAAGTGGAGTTTAACGGTAGAGAAATTCCTATCATAGAACTGACGGCAGATGTATTTGAAAAAGAAGAGGTAGAGATTGCCCTCTTTAGTGCCGGAGGAAGTGTTAGTGCAGAGTTTGCTCCACATGCAGTAAAAGCCGGTGCTGTTGTTATCGACAACACTTCTCACTATAGAATGGATGCGAATATACCATTGGTTGTTCCAGAGGTAAATCCTGAGGATATTGCAAAATGGAGAGACACAGGAATTATTGCAAATCCAAACTGCTCGACTATTCAGATGGTTCAAGCACTTAAGCCCCTAGATGAAGCTTATGATTTAAAAAGAGTAGATGTAAGCACCTATCAGGCTACTTCTGGAGCAGGAAAGACTGCCATGGAAGAGCTTGTAAGACAGATGCAGGACTTTTTTACATTTAAGCTAGACCAATCAGAGCATAAATCTTTTAAACACCAAATAGCTCTCAATGTTATTCCTCAAATAGATCTGTTTACGGATAATGGATACACAAAAGAAGAGATGAAAATGGTAAATGAGACAACTAAAATTATGCACAAAAATATAGAACTAAGTGCTACATGCGTTCGTGTTCCTACTCTAAGAGGGCATGCAGAGGCACTCACGCTTACTTTCGGCTGTGATGTCGAAGCTGATAAAGTGAGAGAGATACTTAGCCTTGCTCCAAACATAGTAATTTTAGATAAACCATTCGAATCAATCTATCCGATGCCAATAAGCAGTGTAGATAAAAATGAAACTTTTGTTGGTCGCATTAGAAATGATACCTTTAGAAAAAACATGATTCACATGTTTGTGGTTGCCGATAATCTGAGAGTAGGTGCAGCGACAAATGCTGTTCGTATCGCTCAAAAATGGGTTGAGATGGAAGGAGAAAAATAATCTATGATTGAAAAAGTATTTGAAAACACTTTATGGAGTTCAAGATTTGTAATAATTCTTGCCGTGGTTTTTGGTCTTGTAGGTGCTGTAGTTTTATTTGTTGTTGCTAGTTTTGACATCTACGATACAGTTACATATGTACTAAACTCCTATCTAACACATGCCCATCCTGAAAATTTTCATGAGGTGGTTATCGGTGGAATAATCGGTGCGGTTGATTTGTACCTTATCGGTGTTGTTATGGTTATTTTCTCGTTTGGTCTTTATGAGCTTTTTATCTCTGACATAGATGTTGCACGAGATGAAAACGGAGAGGAGAATCAACTCCTGGCTATTCATTCATTAGACCAATTAAAAGATAAAATTTCTAAAGTTATTGTTATGGTTTTGGTTGTTGGATTTTTTCAAAAAGTTGGACATACTGCATACGATAATGCCTTAGATTTGTTTTATCTTGCACTCTCTATAGCTGCTATTTCTGTTGGTCTCTACTTTTTAAGTAAAGTTGGAAAAGCGCACTAAGTATCAACCGTAAAAAAATATACAAAATTTAAGGATTAAAATGAGTAAAATATTTGTAGATGCATGTTTTGGTAAAGAGACTCCATACACTCCTGTGTGGATGATGCGACAAGCCGGAAGATACCTTCCTGAGTATATGGAAGTTCGCTCTCAAGCGGGCAACTTTTTAAATCTGTGCCATAACCCTAAACTAGCCTGTGAAGTAACACTTCAGCCCGTGAACATAATCGGTGTGGATGCAGCAATACTCTTTAGTGATATTTTAGTTATTCCGGATGAGATGGGAATGGACTTAGAGTTTGTAGCCGGAGAAGGTCCTAAGTTTAATGACCCGATTAAAACTGAAACAGATATTGATAGACTCATAGGCGGTGAAGAAGCTGCTAATAAACTGACATATGTTTACGACACAATCAAACTTATAAAAAAAGAGTTAGCAGAAGATAAAGCACTCATCGGCTTTACAGGTGCACCATGGACTCTTGCTACCTACATGATAGAGGGAGAAGGTACAAAAACTTACAATATTTGTAAAAAAATGATGTACTCAAATCCTGAACTTTTACATAAAATTTTAGCGAAGGTGACAGAGGTTGTAAAGTTTTACATGCAAAAGCAGATTGAAGCCGGAATAGATGTTGTTCAAATTTTTGACTCTTGGGCAGCGGCAATTGAGCCTTCAAAATATGATGAATTTTCTTGGAAATATATGGTTGAGATAGCTGAGTATCTAAAAGAGAAGTTTCCACATATTCCTATTATCATGTTTCCAAAAGGAGTTCCTGCATTCTTAGACAAAGTGTATGGAAATTTTGATGTCTTCGGAGTGGATTGGTCAACGCCTATGGCATTTGCAAAAGAGAAATTAGGCGATAAATATGTACTTCAAGGGAACATGGAGCCATGTAGGTTGTATTCAAAAGAGGAGACTACAAAATGTGTAGAAGCTCTGCAAGGGATTATGCAAGGAAAAAGACACATATTTAACCTAGGGCATGGAATACTTCCTGATGTGCCGGTTGAAAATGCAAAACACTTTATAAACGAGTGTCACAGAGTAAGTAAAACATGATGTTACACACCAAAACGGACAAAACAAGAGAATCGCTCGCGAAAGCGATGTTTCTTTAGAAGTCCGTTTTGGTGGCAGGGACATCTGTTCCTATAACCCCCTAAAGCTACGAAAACAAGTGAAGCGCTTTTCGCAAAGCGAAAATGTTTCTTTAGTAAAACTTTGTTTTTCGAGAATTCCAAAGTGTTTTACAAACTTTGATGTTACGCACCAAAACGAACAAGTACTCTTGCCAAGTGGAAATAAATATGAATACAATTTTCGGACCAATTAACTCACGCCGCTTTGGCACATCGCTTGGCATCGACCTCTCCCCTGCTCTAAAACAGTGTAACTTTGATTGTCTCTACTGCGAACTTGCACCCATGGCAACAGTAGATAAACAGACAAATGTCGTAAGCGTTCAAACAATAATAGATGAACTTAAAACCCATCTCAATGAAAAAATAGATGTTATCACGCTCACAGCCAACGGAGAGCCGACGCTCTACCCTCAACTGGGCGAACTCATAGACGAGATAGACAAAATCAAAAATCATACAGAGACCCTCATATTGACAAACAGTGCTTCACTGGTGAATGAAAATATTTTTGTAACTCTTCTAAAACTTGACCAAGTAAAACTCTCACTGGATGCCATCAGCAGCGATATTTTTAAAAAAATAGACAGACCGCATGAAAGCATTAAGATTGAAAATATTGTTCAAAAAGTAGAGGAGTTTAGCAAAATTTATAAAGGCAAACTTTTTATAGAGATACTTTTTGTTCATGGATTAAACGATACAAAAGAAGAGGTACAAAAGCTCAATGAGGTTTTACTGAACATTCAATGCACAAGAGTCGATTTAGGCACAATAGACAGACCTCCTGCATATCCTGTAATGGGAATAAGTTACAAAGAGCTGCATGACATCTCATTGATGTTTGACAACACTTTGCCGATACATATAGCGTCAAGAATCCACGCAGAACCAAACAACTCGCACTATGAAAACGAAGAGATACTCAATACGCTGGATAAAAGACCGCTTACAATGGATGACATCAATCTGCTTTTTGATGATGCGAGTAAAAAACGGCTAAAAAAACTTATCAATGAAGAGAAAATAGTAAAAAAAGTAGTAGGAAATCTTGAATTCTTAGTTCCCCTTAGCAACATAAAAAGAAAACGCCAAAAATAGCCCGCAACCTTTCACTAATATGCAAGAAAACTAGTTTCAGTCGGCAAATGATTTTAATCAATAGATTCAATTAATAAATAAGATAAAATTATGCCAATACAGGAATAAATATGAATTACAACATAGATTTGCAAAAAATAGCGGATGAACTTGAATTTGATTTAGAAGACATTGAGATGTTATTAGAGGTTTTTTTAGAAAGTACTAAAGACTCTTTGTCAGCTTTAAAAGAGGCGATTGACAAAGATGATTTGGAACTCATTTTTAGATCTGCACATGCCATAAAGGGTAGTGCAGCAAACTTAACTCTTACGGAAATTTCAAATTTGGCAAAAGAGATAGAATATAGTGCAAGGGAGAAGAAGGCGGTTAACTATGTTCAAAAATTTGAAAATTTGAAAAAATCTATTGAGAATATTATAATAAAAAATGAATTTTAAAGTTAAGCCATGGTTGAAAAGAACCAATAATAGTTATGAATAAAATAAAAATTAAAACAAAATTACTTCTACTACTTCTGATACCATCAATAATGATTAGTTATCTTTCATTTGTAATTCTTACTGACAAGTATAAAGTACGTAATAATGCTATACGTTTAAAACAGACTACTCTCATAGGCATAAAAATTTCTAATTTAGTGCATGAACTTCAAAGAGAGAGAGGTTTAGGAAGTAGCATAATTAGCAGCAACAGTGGCGACAATCGTACTGTTTTTGCCGATAAGTTGGAACAACAAAAAAAACTAACAGATTCAAAATATGATGAACTCATACAAATTTTCAATGAATATCATAAAAGTTCTTATGGTGAAAAAATCTCCAATGATATAAAAAGATTGCATTTGATTCACAATGAATTATTGAAGATTAGAGACAAATTATTTAATTCTGACATTTCCAAGAAAGAGCTCATCGACTACTACTCAAATGCTATTACAACACTTTTAGACTCTGTATATCAAAACTTTAAATATTCAAAGGAGTCTCTTGATATACAAGATGCTTTGGCATATAGTAATTTTTTATATGCCAAAGAGTACGCAGGTATTTTAAGAGCAGAAGCTGCATCTATTTTTATTAAAGATTTTATAACTGAAGAAGAGAGGTTAAAAGTAGCTAATCTTATATACTTTCAAAATTTTTATTTAGAGCGTTTTTTTAAATTGTCGGATGATGATTTAAAACAATTCTACTACAAAGCATTGGATAATAATGTTATAAAGGAACTAAAAGAAATTGAATCCATGCTTTTAGATAGCTCCAAAACGAAAGATTTCCACATAGAAGGAATTTTTTGGTTTGAGCTAATGACAAAAAAAATAGATAATCTAAAAGAGATAGAAGATTATTTTTCAAAACATATGATAAAAAACACTGCAAATAGAGCAGAATTGCTAAACCAGGAGATAACTAAATTTATAAGCATCGGATTGTCTCTTTTAATTGTTACATTTCTTGTTGCCGTAATTATAGCAACGAATATAAATAATTCTTTACGAAAAATATCAAAAGCCATATTAACTCTCTCAGATGGCTCTATTGAACTATTCAAACCTATCAGAATAAATGGCGAAAATGAATTTGGCGCGATTGCGAAAACATTAAACAGCATGGTTAAAAGTTTAAATGAAAAAGACAAAATAAATCACAAACAAAATGAAGAGCTCTTAGAAGCAAATCAAAAAGCTCTGCAATCAGTGAAGGCAAAAGCAGAATTCTTAGCAAATATGTCTCACGAGATAAGAACACCGTTAAACGCGGTACTTGGCTTTGTAGATTTATTAAAAGAGGAGAGTAGAGGAAGAAAATCTTTAAAGTATGTAGAAATCATCTCTAGCTCAAGTAAAAGTTTACTAAAAATTATAGAAGATATTTTAGATTTTTCAAAAATAGAGAGCGGCAAACTTAATATTGATAAAATAGATTTTAATACAAAAGCGGAATTTGAAGTTATAACTTATCTCTTTAGTGCAAAGTGCTCACAAAATAATATTAATTTATCGCTTGTTTGTGATGAAAATATGCCACAAGTCATAAATACGGATCCGCTAAGAGTGAAACAAATTATCTCTAACCTATTGAGTAATGCAATAAAATTTAGCAAAGAGGGCAAAAATATCATAGTTGATATTAACTATAGAGACAATCTGTTAAATATCTCTGTAAAAGATGAAGGTAAAGGAATAGCGCAAGATAAACTATCTCATATTTTTGAATCATTTTCTCAAGAAGATAGCTCAACAACAAGAGAGTTTGGTGGAACAGGATTGGGTCTCTCAATTAGCAGTGAACTGGTAAAACTTTTAGGTGGTGAACTGAAAGTTAAAAGTGAAGTTGGAGTCGGAAGTGAATTTTACTTCTCTATTCCAATAACAATAGGCAAAAAACTTTTCAGTACAAACGAGAATTTCAAAGATATAACATTTGAAGATAAAAAGATTCTTCTCGTAGAAGATAACAAAGCAAACCAGATGTTTATGAAAGTAATACTGAAAAAACTAACACTGAAGTTTGATATAGCAAATGATGGATTAGAGGCAGTAGAGGCATTTAAAATAAATGAATATGATGCTATCTTAATGGATGAGAATATGCCAAACCTCAATGGTATAGAAGCCACAAAGCTAATACGATTACTTGAGAAGGAACAAAACTTAAAACACACTCCAATTATAGCCCTGACAGCGAACGCTTTAAAGGGTGATAGAGAAAAATTTCTTGAAGCCGGAATGGATGAGTACTTAACAAAACCGATTGATAAAAAAAGATTGACCGAAATTTTAGAAAACTTTTTAAATATACAAGAATTAAAAGAAGAGATGTAATATGCTTGAGCATTTACTAAATGGTTTGAGCGCTAAGATACTGATAGTTGATGATGTAAAAGAGAACAGGCTTATAGTCAAACTCTCACTAAAAAAGGCAGGCAAATACCAATTCTTTGAGGCTTCTAACGGTAAAGAGGGAGTGGATATTGCTATAAAAGAGCTGCCGCATATCATTTTGATGGATGCCATCATGCCTGTTATGGATGGCTTTGAGGCTATAAAAATATTAAGAGAAAACCCAATTACTAAAAAAATACCTATTATTATGATAAGTTCTTTAGACAATAAAGATGACAAAGTAAAAATTTTGCAATCCGGAAGTAGTGATTTCATATCAAAACCTTTTGATTCGACAGAACTTATTATTAGAGTAAATTCACTTTTAACTCTTTACATACAGTTTTTAGCAAAGAAACAGGAGCTTCAAGAATCCTATACAACTATTAATAAGCTACACGCTTATGACGTGGGACAACAGCAGGTTGCCAAAGAGAAGCTTGAAATAGGTATAGTAAATGATATGAATGAAGAAGAAGCTAAAATACTTTATATTCCGCATGACATTTTAAGCGGTGATTATTACTCACTTTATAAACGCAAAGACGGCTCAAAATTTATATATCTTATAGATGGACAAGGGCATGGTATCTCTCCCGCTTTAACAGTTTTTTCTATCTCATCAACTATCAACACTCTTATACACAAGGTTAAAGATTTGCAAGAGTTAATAGATCTGCTTTTTCCGGCTATAAAAAGTTTTCTAGGTGAGATAGAGCAACTCTCCTATACTATGATTATGATAAGTCCGGATGCTAAGAGCCTCTCTTATGCTTCGGGAGGCATGTATCCTTTTTTAATTAAAACTGCAAACAATATCAAAAGAATAAAGGTAAACAATCTACCTTTTATGAACTTTTCAACTACTCCGACTATAAAGACAATAGATGTAGAAGATTGGGAATCACTGGCTCTCTATAGCGATGGTTTAGTTGAGTATGAAAGCAGTGAAGTAATCCAAATGACTCCAGAATCCCTTATCGAAAGACCTTCTCTTATAAGTGGCTTTTTGGATGCACTCATAAGCTCAAAAATTGAAGATGATGTCACACTTCTTTATATACAAAGAGGAGAATAAAATGAATGATATAAAAATATTATATGTTGAAGATGAAAAATCAATCGTAGAATTTGTCAAAATTTTATTTAAAAAGAGAGATGATTTGAGTGTGACATATGCGCAAAATGGCAAAGAAGCATTTGCACTCTACGAAAACGATAAGTATGATATAGTTATTACGGACATGGTAATGCCTATTATGAATGGGTTTGAACTTATAGAAAAAATAAAAAAAATGAATCCTAAACAGATATTTATGATGGTTACGGGACTTGATAGCAAAGAGGATCTGATACGAGCAATTGAACTTAGAATAAGTTTTTTTGTAGAAAAACCTATAAAACCAAAAAAATTCAATCAAGTTTTACAAGATAGTATAAACTTAGTGAATCAAAAAAGAGAGTTAGCTCTCTCAAATCGACTATTAGTTCAATACAAACATGCAATTGATACAAGTACAATTGTATCCAAAACTGACAAAGAGGGGAAAATCACTTATGTCAACGAGGAATTTTGCAGAACATCAAAATATACACGGGACGAACTTATCGGCAAACCTCACAATATAGTAAGACACCCTGATACTTCTCCAAGTTTATATAAAGAGATGTGGGAAACAATAGAAGCAAAAAAGCAGTGGAAAGGAAAAGTAAAGAACATGGCAAAAGATGGTTCTGAATATATTGCCGATGTTCTTATAATGCCGCTGCTCGACACAAATAACGAAATTATGGAATATTTGGGAATTAGACATGACATAACAGAGCTTGAACTTTACAAAGATGATTTGCAGAAACAGCTCTCAATGGCAGTAAAAGATATAGTAGATACACAAAAAGAAGTCGTTCTCACAATGGGTTCTATAGCTGAGACAAGAAGCAAAGAGACAGGTTTTCATGTAAAAAGAGTTGCTGAGTATTCTTACATTTTAGCTACTCTCTCCGGCATGGCGCAAGAAGAAGCAGAACTTCTAAAGCTCTCCAGTCCTATGCATGATATAGGAAAAGTAGCTATTCCTGATTCTATACTCAATAAACCAACAAAACTCTCTTTTGATGAGTTCGAGGTTATGAAAAGACATTCAATTCTGGGCTACGAGATGTTAAATATCTCTAGCAGAGAGATTCTTAAAACTTCGGCAATTATTGCATATCAGCATCACGAAAAATGGGATGGAACCGGATACCCACGGGGATTAAAAGGTGATGAGACTCATATTTATGGAAGGATAACTGCCATTTGCGATGTATTTGATGCACTAGGATCTAACAGATGTTACAAAAAGGCTTGGGAGTTGGATAAGATTCTCAATTTCTTTCAAGAAGAAAAAGGCAAGCAATTTGACCCAACTCTTGTTGAGCTGTTTTTAGCTAATTTGGATCAGTTTTTAGAGATAAAAGACAGGTTTAAAGACTAGATTTTTTTGCAATCACTTACTTACTGATGTTACGCACTAAAACGAACACGTGTGTTCTGTGCCATATAAAAGCACAGAACAAGTCCATTTTAGTGGCTGTTGCTAAAGTCCCTACACCCCCCCCCTGAAGCTACGAAAACAAGCGAAGCACTTTTCGCAAAGCGAAAATGTTTCTTTAGTAAAACTTTGTTTTTCGAGAATTACAAGGGGTTTTACTTATTTAGTGACAGCCGCATCCGTCCGAGCCGTGTTCATGTTTTGGTTTAGGAGCAGCAGAAGTCGAACATGCACCCGAGCCATGTTCATGTTTTGATTTAGGAGCTGAAGAAGTTGAACATGCACTTACCCCTGGAGGTGTTGTAGGCTGCACAGCTTGATTATCAACCCCGCCTTTTGCATTTATATCTTCAATCGTAGCCCAGATAGACTCAGCAGCTTTCATGTATCTTTTTGCAGTCTCAGAACTTGGAGAAACAAAAGTAATAGGTTTCCCATCATCTCCACCCACTCTTATACTTGGCTCAATTGGAATCTCTGCAATGATTTTAGTCTCAAACTCATCCGCCATCGGTTGCGTTGTACCTTTTCCAAAAATGTCATATTCAACGCCCGTATCCGGTGCGATAAATCCGCTCATGTTCTCAATTATTCCCGCAATAGGAATGTTCAGTTTTCTAAACATATCGAGTGAACGACGAGAGTCATCAAGTGAAACACCCTGAGGCGTAGTAACCGTCAAACCTGCCGTAACCGGTACACTTTGCGCTAGAGTAAGTTGTGCATCCCCTGTTCCCGGAGGCATATCGATAACCAATACATCAAGCTCCGACCATAAAATATCGCGCAAAAACTGCTCGATTGCTTTCATAATCATAGCTCCACGCCAGATGAGCGACTGCCCCGGTTCCATAAGTGAACCCATAGACATCACTTCAATTCCATACGCTTTTATAGGGAGAACTTTATTTCCGTTCACCTCCGGTTTAATATCTGCTATGCCCATCATACGCGGAATATTTGGACCATAAATATCAGCGTCAAGAAGTCCCACTTTTTTGCCTTGAGCAGCAAGAGCGATAGCGATATTTACAGAAGTTGTTGATTTACCGACTCCGCCTTTGCCTGAACTTACCATCAAGAAGTTTTTAACTTGCGGAGCAATGTTTTTACCGCGAGATGAACTTTCTCTCGGTATAAGAGGAGCTTTTACCGTACAAGTAACATTTCCTGCACCGACTGATTTGAGTTCGCTCATAGCATCATCTTTAATCTGCTGTGCAACCTCCGGAGCCGATGAAGTTATCTCAACAATGAAACTTACATCACTTCCACTAATAACTATATTATTTACAAATCCAAAAGTTACTATATCCTTAGTAAATCCAGGATATAAAACTTTAGAGAGTGCTGATTTTACAATTTCTTCTGTCATCATTACTATTCCTTAATTTAATTTTCTTTCATAAAATAAAATGAAGGAAACCTTCATCTTAATATACGCAAAAGGAACTTGTTCCTTTTGCTACGCTAAGGTCGCTAAGACCACTAAAGCTGACTCTTCGAGTCAGAAATATTTTAGTTTTGAGACTTTATCATAATTAAATAAGACAAAAATTGTCTTATATTAATTAAATGAAATTTTTAAGTTTATTTTACCCATTTTTATTATTTTAGATGGAAATAAAAGCTAAAAACTAGAAAGTTTTTAGCTGAGTTTTTTTGCCTCTTCTGAGAGTCGCGCATCTTCAACAATCTGTGCAATCATTTCAGGATTGTCCATTATATTTTGCGTTATTTTATAAGCACAAAATTTGGGTCCGCACATGGAACAAAATTCTGCCTCTTTAAATACATCCTGAGGAAGGGTCTCATCGTGATATTCTCTCGCTCTCTCGCCATCAAGGGCTAATGCAAACTGTTTTTCCCAGTCAAAGCTATATCTTGCATCACTCATAGCATCGTCAATATCTCTTGCACCCTTACGCCCTCTGGCAATATCCGCGGCATGTGCAGCAATTTTATAAGCGATAATTCCCTCTCTTACATCGTTTGCATTTGGAAGACCTAAGTGCTCTTTTGGCGTAACATAGCAAAGCATTGAAGCTCCATGCCATCCGCCAACGGCAGCGCCGATTGCCGAACTTATATGATCATATCCAGCTGCAATATCAGTCACAAGCGGTCCCAAAATATAAAAAGGAGCTTCATGACAAAGCTCTCTTTGAAGCTTCATATTTCTCTCTATCTGGTTAAGAGGAACATGCCCCGGGCCTTCAATCATAACCTGAACATTTTTCTCCCAAGCTCTTAAAGTTAGCTCACCTAAAACTTTAAGCTCACCTAATTGTGCATCATCCGAAGCATCCGCCAAACATCCGGGGCGAAGTGAATCACCCAGAGAAAGAGCAACATCGTACTTTGCACAAATATCCAATATCTCATCATACGCTGTATAAAACGGATTTTCTCTATGGTAGTGCATCATCCATGCAGCCATTAAACTTCCGCCACGGCTTACAATTCCCATCTTTCTTTTTGCAACTTTTGGCATGGTGGAGAGTAAAAAACCTGCATGTATCGTAAAGTAACTCACACCCTGTTTAGCCTGACGCTCAAGCACCTCAAGCATTACTTCTATACTTAAATCTTCTATTTTATTTCCGACATCGTGCAAAATTTGATAGATTGGAACTGTGCCGATAGGAATTGTAGAGTTTAAAATTACGGCCTTTCTTATCTCATCCAAATCTCCGCCGGTCGATAAATCCATCGCCGTGTCGGCTTTATAGTGCTGTGAAACTTGCACTTTTTCTACTTCTCCCTCAATATCCGAGGCGATTGCAGAAGAGCCTATATTTGCATTTATTTTACATCTTGCCGCTATCCCGATTGCCATAGGCTCAAGCGTTGTGTGGTTTACATTTGCCGGAATTATCAACCTTCCGCGAGCAATTTCACTGCGGATAAGTTCAGGAGAGAGCTCTTCAACTTGTGCTACATACTCCATCTCTTGTGTAATAATTCCTTGTTTGGCGTAATACATCTGTGTTTTTACAGGATGCTCTTTCCGCTCTTCTACCCATGAAGATCTCATTCATTTCTCCTAAATTTCAGTCTAAATAAAACTCGGTTGTACTTATACATATTTTTTAAAAATATTTTATACGTTCAAAATATGATTAAAAAAAATTAAAGTTTGATTAAGTAAATTGTGAAGGACATTTTAGCCAATTAAGTTGAAATTATTCAAAAATTGTTGACCCGTTCAAGATAAAAAAAAGCTTTGGATGTGTATAATTTCGTAACACTTTAATAAATAGGAGTTTTATTGTCTGATATTACACTTATTTTACTGGCTGCCGGCAGTTCTACTCGTTTTGAACTCGATGTTAAGAAACAGTGGCTCAGAATAGGACATAAACCTCTATGGCAATTTGTAGCAGATAGACTCGAAAAAACAAAACTTTTCAATAAAATCGTCATAACCTCCTCCCCTGATGACTTAGAATTTATGAAAAATTACAGTGACTACACCTTTGTATGCGGCGCAAAAACAAGACAAGAGTCACTCAAAAATGCCCTTGCCGAGGCAAATACCGAGTTTGTTCTTGTAAGCGACATTGCCCGTTCCTGTGTGAGTGAAAAACTCATTCGCTCAATCATTGACAAAATGGGCAGCAGCGACTCAGTTGTGCCCTATCTAAAAGTAAACGATACCGTTGTTTACGAAAATGCGACCATTGACAGAGAGAAGGTAAAAAGAGTACAAACTCCCCAACTCTCTCGCACACAAATCCTAAAAAATGCTCTTATGAGTGACGAAGAATTTACAGACGAGAGCAGTGCAATAGTTGCCTATGGAGGGAGCAGAGAGTTCATTTTGGGTGAAAATGACGCACATAAAATCACCACTATAAAAGATTTAAATCTACTCACATGTTTAAATAAACCATCCTCCGATACGCTTAGCGGAACCGGTATGGATGTACATGCTTTTGATGACAAAGGTGCAATGTTCCTCTGCGGAGTGAAGATTGAATCAGAGTTTGGTTTTAAAGCGCACAGCGATGGCGACGTGGCTATCCATGCACTCATAGATGCACTTTTGGGAGCTGCCGGAATGGGCGATATAGGCATGATATTTCCAGACAGTGACGACATATACAAGGGGATAGATTCAAAAAAGCTCTTAACAAAAGTTGTTACTAATATCTACAACCTTGGCTTTGTAATAGTAAATATAGATTTAACCATCGCTGCACAGACACCAAAATTGAGCTTGTATAAACCACAAATGAGGAAAACGCTTGCTAATATTTTAAATATAGATGCGAGCAGAGTGAACATAAAGGCCACAACAACCGAGAAGCTAGGTTTTATAGGCAGAAGTGAAGGTGTTTGCGTAATTGCAAATGCAAATTTAAAATATTTTGACTGGACACTAATTTGAAAATACTTATTATAGAAAATGAAGTTTATTTAGCGCAAAGCATTGCAACTAAACTAGGCGAACAAGGTCACACATGTGAATTGTGTACATCCACAAAAGATGCGATAAAAAGTACAAATTATGATGTGGTTTTACTCTCTACAAATATAAACGGACAAGATTTTAATCCTGTTATAGAGACATTTAAAAAGTCAATCGTTATTTTAATGGTTTCTTATATCAGCAACGACACTGTTTCAAAACCACTCAGTGCAGGTGCAAAAGATTATATTCTCAAGCCCTTTATGATAGAAGAGTTAATCAGAAAAATAGACCATTATCAAGATTACGAGAAGGTAAAAAAAAGAAATGAGGCGTATGAGAGCTATTTAACACACAGTTTCTCTTCAATCAGTAATGAGTTTAAACATGAGGAGATAGAGCTTCCTGTATTTATCTCGTCGAGTTTTCAAAAGTATTCGGATGCTTTTGCTTTTGAATATGCCGCTAAAATGAATCTTCCTATACAATTTGTAACACTCAACGACCCAAAAGCCATGGCAAAAATAGACGCAATGTCTCAAAATTGCATAATCTATATCATAGACTTTCAAGTTCTAAAAAAAGCGAACAGAAAACCTTTTTGTGACTTGATTGCCGATAAACAGGCAATTATTGCAAGCACTGATAAAATTGATGATGTTGAGTATAAACTTTTAGAGATAAAGAGCGAGAACAACATATTTGATCAGGGAGAAATTCTTCCGATAGAGGATTATGTAAAATTTGTAATCTTAAATTATCAACACAAATTTCCGGACACAGAGCTCTCTAAAAAACTAGGAATAAGCAGAAAAAGTTTATGGGAAAAACGAAAAAAATATGACATCATCAAGAAAAAATAAAACACTCTTAATAGATAAAGAGGCGGCTTCGGCACTCGAACTGGTAAAAGATGGGCTTTTGTACCCCGCGACTGGGCTGATGGGAGAAAAAGAGAGCCAAGAGGTTTTAAGAACAGGTTTGATAAACGGGAAAACTTTTCCATTTCCTTTTATATTAGCACCTTCGGGAGCTATGAATGAAGAGGTACTGAAATCACTGAAAAAAGGCGAAGAGATAACCATTCTTTGTGAAAAAATTCCTTATGCCTCACTAATTGTTGATGAAGTGTTTAAAATAAATGCCAAAGATAGAACCAAACATATATATGGTACGCATGATGAGACGCATCCGGGTGTAATCGCGACTACTAAAAGAATTGGTTCCTATGCAATTAGCGGTGAATATACCCTGCTAAATAGAGCTTCAAATGAAAATAAAAAGATAATTGATGAGTTTAAAACTTTGATTAATGCAAAACATACAAGTTCACTCTTCATGGCTGCAAACCCTCTTCACCGCGCACACGAACGTCTTATTAGACAAACTTTAGACACTACAGACCTGCTCGTAATATTTTTATTAAAGCCATACAACAGTGGAAATTTAGATTATGAAATTAGAAAAGAATCTCTTGACTTTTTTATATCAAATTTTCTGCCAAAAAATCGTGTTGTTGTAGTTCCACTTATAAACAGCTATGTTTTTGCAGGTTATAACGAGATAATTATTGATGCGATTGTTGCAAAGAATTATGGCTGTGACAGACTGACAATCGGCAGGAATCATGCAGGGCTTGGGATGTTTTATGATTGCAACTCAAACAAATCTATCATAGACAAAGTCGTTGGAATAGAGATAGATATACAGGTTGCAAGCGAGTATGTTTACTGCAATCAGTGCACGACCCTTGTTAGCAAAAACACCTGTCCGCATGGGCAGCACCACCAAATCTCTTACCATTCAGACTCTATTTTAGAGCTGTTAGAGATGGGGCTTTTGCCGCCTGCAGTGCTCATGAGAAAAGAGATTTCAGCCTTTTTACTCTCCAAACTATTTCCAAACAGATTTAAAAATTTGGACAGACTCTACTACGACCTTTTGCCTGTAGAGGGGCTAATAGAAACACATACAGAAAAAGATTTTTACCAAGAGTTGATGAAACTCTATCAAACTACATCACTGACATAGGAAATGCAAAAACTCTAATCTATTGTTTCAAATCTCAAACATAGTACTTGCAGTAGATGTTTTTGCTTGTTTATGTCGTTTAATGAAGTTAATTTTTTTATGAGTCTATTTTTTGAGATAGTACGAATTTGTTGACACAATAATAG
The DNA here is from genome assembly GCA_947498025.1 of Helicobacteraceae bacterium. Taxonomy (GTDB): domain Bacteria; phylum Campylobacterota; class Campylobacteria; order Campylobacterales; family Sulfurimonadaceae; genus Sulfurimonas. Next base: position 9,791 of record CANMJR010000009.1, on the reverse strand, counting down.
AGATGGTTTTTCTAGCTCATCTTGTAAAAGTAACTCATTTGGATAAATTTTTCTTCCATCTTTAAGTGATGTTATCGGAATGATAGTTACAATATCTAATAAATTTTCATAGTTGTTAGAGATGATTAACACAGGTCTTGTTCCAGACTGCTCTCTTCCCTTGTATAGGGTTCAAATCTGCTAAATAAATATCAAACTGATTCATTTAATAAGTTCTAAATCTGAGTATTTAAAATCATTTTCTATTTCGTAAATATCTTGTTTGTAGAGCTCATCTTGAGAAGCTTCTATCATTGCTTTTTTGTATTTCTCTTTTTTTTGTTTTTCTATTAACAGCAAAAGAGCATTTGAAACCAACTCTGAAAATGAGTTATATTGTTTTGTAAGTTCACTGAATTCAAGAGTTCTAAAAAGTTCATCATTCAAAGCAACTGTTTTTCTGACCATCATCTAACACCTCGTACTAAAAATCATACTTTTATCATACCATATTTATGATGATATGTCACATGAAATGTTTATGTCAAAAAAATATTTTATCTCAAAACTTTATCCATCAACTCCCCGTAATCTTTGACACAATCATAAGTGATGCTTGCGTCATTTAAACATTCAAAATATTTTTTAGCATATTGGATTTTTAAATCTTCACTTCCTTTTAATTGCAAGGCATCGCAATTTCCTTTTGTTTCAGCTCCTATGTATCATTTCAAAGTCATGAATAGTTAACAATTTGTTCAGTCGGAAAGTATCAGTTAACTTTTCTTGTTGAGATGGCAAAATTTCTTGCTGGCATAACTTCAATAAATCATATGCTTTAATTGCTACGAAATTGTATCCCGATTCATTACTGAGAGCTTGAACTCGTTTGTCTATTGCTGGTTCAAAGCCTCCTGCAATATATGCGCAAAATCCAAGTCCTTCATTTGAATACTCCTCTAATTCTTGAACTGAAGGAATATAAGAGTTTTTCATAGTATGATAGTCGCTAGATGATATGTTATATCTAGGACTAGCTTTAGTATCAATAATTGCGCAAAAACGACCACTTATTTCTTGAATAAAAACATCTGAATAACCACCGGTTTTTCCTACACGATATCTTTGCCCAGTATGAGCCGCTTTGTAATGAAGCCGTTCTTCAAAAAGCAATTTGACGGCTTTTTCAAAAGCATTTGCAGTTGAAATACCACCCGTTGAAAGCTCTATGAACTTTTGCTCAAAAAGTGACAATGAATTCACAAGATATGGCTCTATGGTTTTTAATACAAGCTGCCTATCAAATCCATAACCAACAGCTTGAATTACAAAATCTTCAGGCATATCAACTACAAGGTTGTTTCCAGCATATTCTGCAAACAATGCGTGAATAATCGGTTCACCTCTTGATATATTTGTTCCGCTTCCGCGTATAAGAGTTCTCGTGTCTTTATTTCTGTTCCAAGCACCATATTTTCTTTGAAATGACTCTGCATTATGCACAAGGATAAAAGAAGATTTATTTAAAAGTGCTTTTTTAATTTCTGGCAAAACCCCTTCATTTATAATGATTTGTTTGGAGTGTGTGCTTTGGGCTTGCACAGATAATACTAAACTGCACGATTCTAAAAAATTTTTACAGGTATTTGCTATGTTTTTAAAATCTACAAGTGCAGCTGTTGATGTTCTGCCTCGTGTTCGAGGTGTAAATAAATCTTCTTCGGGATTGTCTATAATACTGAGTAAATCGTTTCCTGCTCTCAACAAAAGTATTTTTTGCTTACATACATTAAAACATCTATGAGTATGACCATAAACAACGGGAATAACTATTTCTTCATCTGTCAAGTACCCAATTTCTGGGTCTAAAAGCAATTCAAGTACAAATAAGAACGGCTTAATTTTAATTGAAGGGTGAATCTTTACATTTGCAACTTGACTGTAAATACTTGGGTATTGATAATTCAAAAGTTGCGTTCTTAATATCTCAGCAGGAGCAAAGTTGCTTTCGACTAAATCTTGTCCAGCGATTGTGAGCCAAGTAGAGCCGTCATCTCGTGTAAATAATAAACCAAGACTTTCCAGCTGAGAAAAATATGTTCTGGCTCCTCCGCTGTGTGGGTCATATTGAACACCTTCTCTCTTTAATCCAAAGCGCTCCAAATTACTTGTAAACGAATTTTGAACTGATTGATTTCCACCCCATACATCATTTTCAAGCTGCATATGAACCATTGATAAAATTTGAGCAATTTTCCAAGGATAAATTTTACGGATGTTTCTTTGAAACATCCAAACTCGTCTATGATAATCATCAAATGGAACTAAATAGTTCATATTACCTCTTACGAATATCTTGCTTGAGTGGAAGGGTAATCAATATCCGCTAATGTTTTTAAAACTGCTTCAAAGATAATTTTAGACATCACGGGCGAAACTGCCATACCAATTTGCCGTCGAACACTTTCTTTTTTGCCTACAAAAATAAAATCATCAGGAAATGTTTGTATTCTGGCGCGTTCACGATTTGTTAAAGCTCTATATTCGGAGTAGTGATAACCATGTGTCCCACCACCTCCACTCCCAGTAATAGTATAAGAAGGTTGATCAGGGTGAAGTCTTTTGTATATCTGACTTAATTTGGCACCCTTGACATTCAACTGCAAGTGTTCTGGAAGTTCTGTTTGCCAAATGTTTTGTCCCGGTTGTATGTATTTTAATCTTTCTACAACTGTTTTTGATTGTGTAGTAAATTCATGATTGTAGGCATCAAGAGGAATTGGTTTTTTCTCAAAAGTTTCTTTTACACTCACATAATTATCTAAATGTGTAGGTGCAGGCACTTGAAATTTCTTTTTTAATGATTTTGCAATACCCACAATAATTATTCGATGCCGTTTTTGTGGTATCCCGTATTCTTCAAATTTATATTTATGAACCGTTAGTTCATAACCTTCTGCTCCAGCATTTCCTAAATCTCGTAAGATATTTTTGAATGCTTTGCCCTCGTTGGCACTTGCTAGCCCGCCAACATTTTCGGCTATAAAAAAATAAGGGTTGTACCTATTGATTACATTGACACCATATTTATAAAGCCCTCCAAATTCCCCATCAAAACCTTTGGATTCCCCGACAATGCTAAAATCGTTACAAGGAAATCCATAAGCAAAAGCATCAATTTCACCTAAAGAATCAATATCTAATTCTTTTATGTCTTTGCAAATCACTTTTACATTTTTAAAATTGTGTTGATAAGTTTGACATGTTTCTAGGTGATAATCACTTGCCCAAACATGTTTTATGCTGTATTTCGTATTTGTTTTTTCATCGCGTATTTGAGCGTTTTGTGCACAAGAGCAATTCCTCCTGGTCCACAAAATAATTCACCCAGCTTCAAAACTTTTTCTTTCACTTCTTACTCATTTGTATTAGAAAGTCATAGAAACAATGCATGTTAATTTTATTATCGAAAGTTTTTATCAAGAATTTCCTTAGTCGCATAGTAATTACTAGTTGAAGAAAAAATTGTATCTTAATAAAATTTAAGAAATAGTAATAACTAGGTAATAATTGAGAACGATTGAAGATATTGATGAAAATCAGATAGATGATTTTTATAAACTTATTGGTTCTAATGTTAAAAAAAAAGAGGATGTTGAAGGGTCTCTCACAACTTCAACTTTCTCAAGTAATAGGACATAAATCAGTAGGATTAGTTTCTCAGTCAGAGTTGTATCTCAAAAAACAGCATTTCAATATGAAACATCTGTATCAAATAGCCTATATTTTAGAGTGTGAAGTAAATGATTTTTTTGAAAATATGAACTAAAGTAGAATTTAACCGCTCTTTGACTACACTTGCACGATAAAATTACAATTTTTTAACATGTAAAGGAAATAAATGAACTGGTTTTTTATAACACTTGGCTACAGCGGACTTGCACCGAAAGCTCCCGGAACTGTGGGGAGTATTGTCGCTCTTTTTCTTGGCATGTGGATACTCATCGCTTTTGATGCACAAACTCTTTTTTTAGCCTCGCTTCTTGTCACCGTTATCGCGATTAAAGCTATCGATAAATATGAAAAAATAAGCGGAATCCATGACGATAAACGCATAGTAATCGATGAGTTAGCCGGCATGTGGTTTGCTCTGAGCGTTGCACCTGCAATAACCATAAACTTCAATGCTCTTGGCATGTGGGAGAATGGATTTTTGATTCAATCACTCTTATCATTTTTGCTTTTTAGATATTTCGACATCACAAAACCATCTATTATCGGTAGAATAGACAGAGAGACAAAGGGCGGTTTAGGCGTAGTCGGCGACGATGTTATTGCCGGATTTGTTGCAGGAATTTTGAGTGCACTGCTCTGGCAGGGAATTGTAACACTTCAAGGAGTGTAAAATGGGCTGGACATGTCAGCACGATTTTAAAGGCGAATGTAAACTTTTGAATAAGCCATGTTTACCTGGAATTAAAGGGTGTATTCTAAACAAAAGCGAATATACCTTCAGCTCCGGTAATTACGAAGAGGATAAAAAAAGAGCGCAAGAAAAATCTCAAGAGATTGATTTTGCGGCTTTAGCCCGAAGCAATTAAATAGCTAACGGGTCGCTTGTCGGTTCTATCTCTTCAAAATCTTCTACTATCTGCTCCAACATTCTCATGGTTTTTTCTGCTTTTTTTATGTTTTCATCAAAAATAACTTTTGACGCAGGAAACGCTTCACTCAGCTCTTGATAGATTAAAACACGCCCGTTTATATGTCTATTTATCTCACTAAAAGCATTCTCTAAATACTCTTTTTTGGTTGTGTGTCTAAAAAGCGAGCGAACCATTTTGAGTCGCTCTTTAATAGGAATGGACTCATCAATCGCCTCTGCAACTCTTTTTATATCAAGTCTTGAGAGATAAACTCCGCTATGTGCCGGTGCCAAAAGCATCGTTGTAAGTGCATCTACAAACTGAGGAACTGGCTCTTCCTCTTCTTTATCAGCCGTATTTCGGGTTGCACCGGATTGTGGATCCAGCGTACACCCCTCATTTACAAACTTGTCAAACTCAACTCTTAAATCTTTTAAATCTTCTGTGTTCAATGCTTATCCTTTTATAGTTTTATACGCTTTTTGAGCAAATTTTTCTATCATATCGTCATAGCTTGTGTACTCGGCACCAAGCTCGTGCGCTCTTGATTTTAGCGGCGAGTACTCTTTATTGTTTTTCATGTCAAAGTTAAAGTGAGGCAATATTTCAACGCTCTCTAAACTGCTCATATTCGAGAAATCCAGAACTGCATCAAAGCCCGACAAATCACTATTTAAACCCTTTGCTAAGCGGTTCAAATCTCCATCTTTTATCTCAACCTCCTCGCAAAACTGCATAAGCTCTTCAAGATTTGCACTAAAGTAACTCACCTCAAATCCGCATGCCAAGAATGAAAAAGCTTTTGCCTGCGATGTTGTTCCGATGAGGGCTATTTTTGATGCTCTCAAATCTTTGAGGTGCTCCAGCAAAACCCGCATTCCAAACAAATCGCCTCTGAGTTTTTCGCCCTCTTTGAAGACAATATCACACATGCCGCTTCGCTTTACCAAAGAGGAAGCTTCGTCGAGAATCTCAACAACGCTGCTCACATATTCGTTAGAAATCACGGCACCGCTGAGTTGAGATTTTTTCATATTTGAGAGAGTAAAGTAAAAATCATCTTCACGAATATTCATCGGAATCATCATGGCATCATCACCATGCTCTTTGAACATCTTGTTTATTATCGCACTCAATCTGCTCACGCCTGCATTTTCGCCTATAAAACCAAATAATTTAGTTTGTTTTGAAATTTCGTTTGCGTTATTCATCATTTTGTATTCCCCAAAGCTCTCTCGCCTCTTCTTCCTCTGCTTTACATCTGTAACAGAGTTTTTCGCCCGAGTTTGTGCTAAAAACAACACTGCACTCATTGCATCTTTTTACACTGAATGTTATCAAGTTCTGCACCTCCGGCTCAAAAAACTCTTTTATATTATAAGAGGTCGAGAGCGTTATCGCATTTGGCTCGCACACATCATGGCAGATATTGCATTTAATACACAAAAATGGGTCAAAATCTATTTTAGAGTTTTTCACATCCGAGCTGAGCGCACCCGTCGGGCAGACTCTGTAGCACATCTGACATGCAGTGCAACTCTCTTTGTCCATAAGTTTTTGTGAGGTAAAAGAGATTTCGGCTGCATCCACCACATGGTACTGAGACGGCTTTTGAACTCTCTTTATTGCCGTAAAAAAAAGCTTTCTTTTGTGTGGAATTCTCTTTTGTTTGAGCAGTGCAATATCCGCTTTTTTGAGGGTGTGTTCTACCAGCTCATCCGTAGCTTTTTTTACCTCTTGCTCAAAACTGTGCTTCGTTTTCACTATGCTTGTAAGATTAATGGAGCGAAGAAAATCTCTTCTGTTGCTCTCTTTTATTTCACTTTCATAGCAGATATCTTCCAATCTGATTAGCGCCTCATTCTCCATAGCCTCAAGCAGATACGATGCTTCTTCATGGTTTTTGAGTATTTGGGCTTTGCATGTGGATTGAATCTCACATGTATCACAATACCCCATGTCAAAAACGACCTCTTTTTTAAGCACCGCCAAAGAGATAAGATATTCAACCCCCAAAGCTGCAATACATGGAACATTTTTGCGGCAAGAGATAATATTTTGCTCATCCTCTATAAAATCAAAAAAGAAGTTTGTAGAGTTGAAGTCATCAAGAAAAAGTGCCTCATTTGGGCAAATAGCGTCACATGCACCGCAACCTACACATGAGGAGAAGTTTATGGCAGGAAGCGGATTATTCCCAACAACTATCGCTCCGGTCGGGCAGATAACTTCACATCTGTTGCACTCGCTATCTTTGCTTAAAGAACGAACACATCTGCTTGCATTTAACTGAATGAGTGACATGTTATAAATTTAACTCTTTTGTCAAGTACTCATTATCGCTCAAAATAAACTCCAACGCCATATCGGCAGCATCATAGTAAAGAGGTGTTCTAGCTTCAAACTTCATGCTAATCAAATACATCGGCGCCCACTGAAGAAGGTGCTTATTTAAAAACGCACGCTGCACCTCCTGAAGCTCTTTTATTGCCTCTTTGTCACCCTCTTGCAAAGCCTTCATCTCCGCCACGCAAAGATGGTGCATAAACTCCAATTCTACCCCGATGTGATCAGCCGAGACCGTGCGAGAAGCTTCATAATCTACCATAAAATCATAAGCACTGTACATGTCGGTTACAGGGTTTGCTCCGCCTGTCTCAATCTTCTGGTCTTCTCTTGTGTAAAAAGTTTCATAGGGAATGAGGTGTAAAACAGAGAGATTTACAAAGTCAGGATTAAAATATTCATCCAAAAGCTTACTCTCTTCAACCTCTGTAAATTCCTTCCAACCCTTTAAAGTTGGGAAAAAATCTAAAATATTTTCATCGTCTTTTATAGTTTTTAAAACTTCTACATCCAGCTCTTGAAGCAAGACACGGGACAAAAGCCCGTAAATATTCACTCTCGATTTTGTTTGTTCCATAAAATACCTTATTTCTTAGTATAAATTCTTGAAAAACGATTTTATCGAAAAAGGCTGAAACTATCGTAAGAGGGATTTTTTACCTCACACCTTTTTGAGATTTAACCCTATATTCAACAGAGATTATTACATCTAGATTGTAATATGTAACACTGTATATTTTCCATCTGAGGCAGTTGTCGAAAATTTTGCGACAACTGAAAATCATTTACCGCTTAACTTTTTAACTGTGGGATTATGAATAAGTGACTTAATCTGCGAAATAGCCGTTTGATTGAGTCTTATAAGCCTTTCGTTTTGCGGTAATTCTTGTTTTAAAAGTTCTGCATTAATACTCTCCAGATTTGAAAGAACTATAAGTTGCTCTACACTCGCATAATCTCGGACATTTCCTTCTTTATCTTTGTTGGCTTCTCGCCACTCTTTGGCAGTGACTCCAAACAAAGCGACATTCAACAAATCTGCTTCATTTGCATAAACCAAACTCTCTTTTGGTTTGTCAATGGCATGTGGAACTAAATGCTCTTTAATTGCATCCGTATGAATTCTATAGTTTATTTTTGACAAACTTCTGCTCAAATCCCATTCAAGTGATTTGTTTTGTATCTCATCTTCTTTGAGTCTTTGAAACTCTTTTATGAGGAAGAGTTTAAACTCTGCACTTATCCACGAAGCAAACTCAAACGCTATATCTCTATGAGCATAAGTTCCACCGTATCTCCCAGCCTTTGAGATAATGCCTATGGCAGAAGTTTTTTCTATCCATCTTTTTGGTGTAAGTATAAAACTATTTATGCCTGCTTGCATTTTAATTCCATCGAATTCGATGGAATTAAAATTATCATTATTAATCTTTTCCCATAATCCCAAAAACTCAATCGTTTCTCTATTTCGCATCCAGTTTTGCAAAATATAATCACTTCGCTCTCTGTCTTTGTACCTTGCAATATCCGTCAAAGATATAAAATCAACTTGTTTGTGTTGCTTCACGGATACTTCTGTATTTTGTACTAAAATTTTACTACTTTTCATACTTGCTCCTCAGATATATTTTTTACTGTATCGCAAAAATGAAGTTGATTTAAAAAGTATTGCAGTTTGTCATGTTTTGAGATGATTTTCACATGCCCAAGTTTGGAACGAGCAAAAGTGGAGATTCATTCACAGGGGTATTATTCTTATTCTATAGTTCTTTTTTAAACACTTCCTCAATTTCCTCTTTACTAATAAAATAATTTCTAGTAAATAAATTTTTAATCTTATTTTCATAGGTTACATAGAATACTGGATTTTCTTTTGTACCTTTTGAACTACTTAAATAAGCGTCCAAAACTTTTTCACATAATAGCTCTTGCTCAACTATAATTATTGCTTTCAAAATTAAATCTTTATAAGGTTCTGTTGTTTTATCAAATTCAGGAATAAATTTATTTTTTTTATTTGCATAGATTGAATAGTCTTTATGAACATCTTCTATTTCAATTTTCTCCAACTCATACAAATCTTGCTTAGGGTGCATTTTGTAATATTTAACACCTCTACCTCTAAGAGTACTCATAATAAGTTTAGTAGTATTTTCCGGTGTTCTGTATCCAAAATAAATTGATTTAACTGATCTATTGTAAAAATGATATAGACCAACGGTTCCGGTGACAATTCTGAATTCTTCTTCGTGTTCCCATGCAATGCTTTTAGTAGCTAAAATTTTTTTTACTAAATCTTTTGGCTCAAATATATCATTAAGTTCAATTATAGGTATATCTTTGTGATACTCCACATCATTAAAGAACTCTTGATTAAGTTGACATTGCTTCAAAATATCTAAATCATATTCAATACAAAAACCTTGATGTGAATTAGAATAATATGCCCATAAAAGTTCATTATCATAATTTTTGCTCAAAGAATATATACCATATTTGTTAGCTTCTTTTATAAAATTTTCCAATATATCTTTAAAAGAATTATCAACAGAATGGGAAGTAGCACTTTTTAAGAATATATCAAAAACATCTATTTGAGTACCATTGATTTTAATTTTCGCTTCTTGAATGTCATTTAAAGATTCCAAACTTGCTGAAAAAAACTGATTATTCATTAGACTTCTTGCAAAACTCATTTTACGGGCACCTCAAATCCACGATCAAAATTTACCAATCCACATATCAAATTAAATCGTAAATTAAAGTATTTTCGGCGGTTACGATATTTTTGCGTCAGGATTTGAAATGTTTTCAGTTTAG
>CANMJR010000008.1 GCA_947498025.1 Helicobacteraceae bacterium | reverse complement strand
TGCTTTTTATTTGTGTGTCTTCTGCCTCTGCTTATGTCAATATGGCTGATGTTGCTGCGAGAGCGGCTGATTTGAATATGAAAGATAAAGATTATTCATTTGCTATGGCTTTAACGGGTATGCTCTCCGGAACTATGCTTGGATTGTTTTTATGGAAGACTAAATAAAATGCCTTTTTTAAATTTTGTCATTACCGGCGACCCCTCATTTGATTTCTTTTTTTCTATTTCTGCATCTTTAAATGTTTTCTACTATTTGACATTTTCATTTACTTCTATTTTTCGTGGTAGGGTTTAGGTTTTCAAATGAAACTAATCAAATTCCTTGTATTACTTTCTTTTTTGAGTTTCAGTATTTTGTATGGTAACACAACTATTTCTAGTTCTCCCGTTTCATCTGCTAATTTTACAGTAATACCGTTAGGTGTTTCGACTTGTGAAGCTAAAACACTTTCAGAGCAAGCTTTATATCCTCAAACTTTGGACGCTGCTGAGTCAACTTGTGCTTATTATGGTTTGGTTGTTCCAACTGGTTTTGCTTTTGTAAAGTGTACTCGTTTGACTACTTATAAATCAGAGGACGATTATTGTGATGCTTCTTATCTTCGTTATAAACAATGGTCTTCTTTAACTCTTGAATACAAATGTGGTAAATTAGATTCTTCTTGCTCTTCTGGTCAAGTTGTAAATCAATCTACATGTCAATGTATAACTCCTTGTGTTAATCCCGTTCCGCCAATTGGTTTTAATAAAATTGCCGATTACAATACATTTGCGGAGTGTTCTGCTTCAATTCCTGAGTTGATTGGTTTAGGTTATGAACATGTTTCTTGTATCACTGATTGTCCTGACCCTCTCGGCAATGAGGGTATGTCACATGCTGTCTCAGATACTCAATTATCTTGTACACCTCCTAAAATTATGAGTACTGTTGTTGTCGGTGGTACTCCCGTAAATTCTTGTATTACTCCGATACCTCCCGTTTGTACTCCACCTTTGATTGTTAATCCTATTAATAATCAATGTGAACATTTAGCTAAAAACGACCCATTAAGTCCAAATTATAATCCTTTTGACACTTCTGCATGTGGACAAATTTCTGAATCTCCTTTGAATGCTTTTGGTGCTGTTGGTGTTTATACATTTTCTCAATATGTTTTTCAAGGTCAAATACCCTCCTCGCAATGTCAAGCTTATTTATTAGACTCTAATATAGATAGTATTTTAGTTCAACCTGACGCAGCGTCAGAATGTACGGGCGAATATTGTTTTATTCATAAGCGACAAATCAGTTGCGATTTTGATATAAATTCATATAAGCCTGCTGCTGATTTTGTGTATATTTATGCGTATGGGGCTTCTGCTTGTTCTGCTCTTGTTGATGGTAAAAATTATATTTCTTTTCAATATAAAATTCCTGATTCTACGAATTGTCCTAATACGGGTTATTGTTTTTTGCAAAAAGCTCCTAATGCTCCGATTACTCCTGATAGTAATACCGTAAACCCTGATTTAAACTCTACTACACCCGAACTCTCTCCACTTTTACAATCTCAAAATAATTCAAATGAAAAACTTGATGATATTAAAAATCGAATGGACATGACAAATAAGTCTTTGGATTCTCTTTCTACAGATACACATGATTTACTTGCTCTAAATCACGATTTAAAATCATCATTAGATAATTTTTCTCTTGAATCTGGCACTTTCCAAGATAATTCACTCGGAGAACAAAAAACTACTAATTCAAAACTAGAGGCAATGAATAAAAATCTTGATTCTCTAGGTAAAAATCTCTCTAGTATTGACTCTTCTGCTGCTAAAACTGCCGCCTCTACTTCTACAATTTCCGATGCTTTATATGCTGATGTTGGTCTTAACCCTGACGGTTCTTTTAAAGATGGTTCAGAGGGTTTTGTTGGGTATCAAGACACATTAAAAGGCTCTTTTGCTGGTTTTGTACAAACGAATATGTTTACTTTTGCTAATCAATCGTATTCAATTCCTACCATTTCTTTTACAATTTACAATCACACTTTTGTTCTTTTGGATACTCATACGCTCTCTTTTTTAGATATTCAGGCTTTTCGTTCAATGTTACTTTTTTTCTTTGCTCTAGCTGGATTCATTACAGTCTTTAAGACTATTTAAAAGGGGTTTTACATGTGGTCTGCTGCTTCTATTCTTTCCTCTTTACTAGGATTCGCCGCTAAAAATCCTATTATCTCAAAGATGGCTATTTTTACAATTTTTACTGCTGTTATCAGTTTTGGTCTTTCTTTCATCAAAGATATGGTTTCTCCTTATCTAGTTACTAATCAAGTGATGGCTGTTGCTGGGTATTTCGGTTTTTTTGACGGAATAAGCTTATATTTGACAATTATCGTAGCTGGTTTTGGAGTAAAACAAGTTTTAGCATTTATGAGGTCTTAATTTTATAGAGGAAGTGACACAATGATAGATTTTATTACGGGCAAGCCTAGAACGGGCAAAAGTTACCGTGCTATGAAGTATATTTTAGACAATTTTTTTGATGAAAAAAAAGTTCCCCCTTATAGGTTTATCTTAACCAATATTGGCGGTTTTCAGTTTGATTATCTAAATAAAAAATTTGATGCTATGGGTCGTGATAATAAAGCTTTACAAATATTATGGAAAGGTTTTTTAGCTCATATCACTGTCATGCATAAAATGGCTCTTGATGATAAGTCGGACGATGAGCTTATACGCTATGCTGATTATCATAAAATCAATAATGCTCTCATTGTGATAGATGAGGCTATGCTCTATATGAAAAAACTTGATGATGCTATGTCGTGGTTTTTTTCTTATCACGGGCATTTCAAAGTCCGACTAATTGTCATGTGCCAGCACCCTAAACAAGTCCATGCGGATTATAAAATACACACTGAGTTCTTTATCCACGCTCAAGACCAATCTAAGCAGCTTAGAGACAATGTTCTCAAGTATAAACACTACGATAATCCTGAACTCAAAGATAGTCATCACTCCGATTCAATTACGACAGACCCCGAAGTATATAAACTCTATAAGTCTGGCGAAATAGATAAGCCAAAAAAGATTCTCTATAAATATATCATTATTGGAGTTTTTCTCATTTTTCTTATGTTTGGTGCTTTGTATGCTCTTTTTGCTCGTCTTGCTCCTGATACTACTCCAATTGAAGCAGAACCAAAAAAAGAAAAACCCATTAATGAATTAAAAAATGAAGATTTAGAGGAAGAGTCAGGCATTTTTCTTACAGTTCGGTGTGATGATAAAAATTGTTGGAATGCTAATAATACTTTTGAAAATAATCAGGTTTCTCTTTCTTATTTTAAATTTCTCGTTATCAAGTATAAGTTAGAGCTGCAATACTCAGAAATAAAAAATGAAATATATAAAATGATTCCTACCGATAAAGGCTTTAACAAGATTTCTTTAGCTGCTGTGACTGATTATTATTACAACATACCTGACAAATTAAAAACTACTTATCTAGCTACTTTATTTATACCTAGAAAAATAGAAAGTGACAATAATACTTTATTACCTACTGATTTAATAAATACAGAGAGTGAACGAAGCGTTCAGCAAGGAGCGCCTTAGCGACGCAGCGTTAGCGAGCGAACAAAGGGAGCTTAGCGACCGCCTTGGCTATCTATAAAAAGTTATCGGACACGATTTAAAAATTACATAGGAAGTGACAAAATGACAAAATTAGAATTAAGTATAGCTCGAGCTATTAAAGACAATCAGAAACCTTTTGGATTAAGTTTAAAAATTCCTATTGAACTAAAAGAAATTATTTATGATATTGCTGAAAAAAATAATATATCTGTAAATTCTTTAGTTGTTGAGTCTTTAAAATCTATTTTTATGGAAGAGGAAGTGACAAAATGACAAAAATTAAAACATACGGTTTGACAAAGTATCAAATAAAAAAAGCTCATGACAAATTAAAATTTAATAGACAGTTCATGAACTCTAACGGTGTTCAAGTTGACAATAAAATAGTGCCCTTTGCTGATTTCGTCCAAAACAGCTATATGAACAGTGATAGATATATAGCAGAGTTACAGCATCGTGCTTGGAGTGTTTACAATTATGCGAAGTCAAAAGACTTATCTAATGTGTTTTTGACTCTTACACTTCCCTCTCATTGGCATAAAAAGAAGTCTTTTAAAGATAAACTCATTAACAATAAAAAGTTTTCTGGTCGTACATATATCACTACTTTAAAAAGTCCTATTGATAAAAAGAAATACAAGTTTTTCAATTGTCATGTAACGCAAAAGTTTAACGGACTTGATTTTGAAGCTGTACTAGATTTTAGTGAAACGATAGACAAATACACTCCGCATAATGCTTCTATCGAGCTTTCAAAGCTATTAAAAAAGTTTTTCGATGATAGGGCTTATAAAAGCATCAATAAGGATGATAGGTGTTATTTTCGAGTTACTGAACCGCATCAAGACGGTACACCTCATATACACATGAGTTTATTTATCCCGTCTGATATGAAAGATAAAATTGTTACAGCTCTTAACAGATTGTTCCCTGCTCCGCAAAGTAAAATTGAAACTGACATAGACAGTCCCGTAGCTTATTTGATGAAATATGTATTAAAAACTTTAGATGATTTAAGAGATGAGCAAAGCGATATATCAAATCTTACTCTATGGTACTTATATCACGGCATTTCAAGGTTTTATACTTCTCGCACTTTTATATCACTAGAAGTATATAGAAGATTAAACGGAATGTACACTCTCCTGAATTTGACAGAAAAATACTCATTTAATGAAGTATCTGTATATGTTTATTCCGATACTAAAAAAATTGCCATGATAGAAAATGAATACGGCACTATTTACATACCTAAACCCGTGAATTGGTCGCAAAAACTAGATGAAGCTGATAGAGTAAGCGAAGATGGCAAAGTACAGCTAGATAGCGGATTTGAATCTATTTACAAAGATGCAACTCCACACTACATCAATGTTTTAATTGATGGCGAAGAGTATATCACTTATGATTTTTCTGTTAAAAAGCACAATTATGAGAATCAAAAGCTCTTAGATCAAGGCAAAGAGACTGTTCCGTTTCAAAATATACTGCAAAAAGTTACAAAACAACCGTATCAAATGACGCAGTTTGAGCTATATAACTATTTTGAGAACATAGATATAGCAACTGTAAACCCTGCTCACTATGTAATCGCTACAAATGAAATGATTGACAGAGGTTTGCTTGTGGGTGAGAGGCTTAAACTTACAGATATTAATGAAGTTGAAGAGGTATTTTAAAATGAATAATTTTTGCCATACATGTGGTCATGAGATAATTGTCAAAAGTTTGTATAAACCGAAAACATATTGTTCTTCTGATTGCCGTGATTATATGAAGTTTAAAAATGCTTTAGAAAAAGTTTTAATCGCTCTTAGACCTACCATAGAAGCTAAAAAGATTATCAGAGGTGATATGTTCAGATTATCCAATTCTGTTAGTAATTGTACCAATACTTTTGAGGAGAAATAAAATGAATGAAAAAATAAGTTTTGACATAATGTCAATATGTGAGTTGTCTAGTAATATTATGGGTTATGAGGATATAAAAAATTTCAAGTTTAATATATCTGGTGTTAAATTTATTATTGTTGGTATTGATTTATATTCTTTAAACAATAAGGCTTATTGCTATCAAGTTCAAACTATACAATTTAATGAGAAAGGTCAAAAAAAAGATGCTCTATTTTTAAATAATCTTTTTCCAAATGATTTTTTTTCTATGCTTGAATCTTTTAGATATATCAAAATGTTAAAAAATGACTAAGTTTCAAACAATCCAAAAAGTCGCCGAAGATATGGGCATAGACAGCTCATACCTTAGAACTATGATTAAGAACAAAGATTTGACAGCATATAAAAAAGATGGGTACAAAAGAATTTATATCAATATAAATGAGTTGAATTCGACTATCAGACCTATTGATGAAAATGTATCAAATATAGACTTAGATGATTTTCTAATTTAAAAAGAGGTATTATTTTGGCTCATAGTAAGGCTGTTACTACTAAAAAAGGTAACAAAGGAATGACAACACATTATATAAATGGCTCTATGATTTGGCTTAATTATTATGTTGATGGTGTTCGTATTCGCAAATCTACTAAGCTGAAAAATACACCTCAAAATATAAAAACAGTTAAAACGCAAATCATACCTGCACTTGATATAAAAATCTCAACAGGTGGGATATACAAAAAGAAGCCTAAAACATTTGAGTATTACGGCGGTATATTCTTGGAACAAAAGGATAGTAACAAAAGTTTTTTATTAAAGAGAGGTTACTTTGACAGGGTTATTGATTACTTTCGAGGTCAAAATGTTGACACAATAACTCGATTGGATATTAAAAAGTATCTAATATCTCTTAATATGAAAAGTAAGTCAAAAGTCGTGTATAAGAGCTGTATTAAGGAAATATTTGAATTGGCTGTTGATGATGGAGTATTAGAGTTTAACCCTGCTCTCAGTATCAAGCTTAAATCTGACGAAAGAGAAGATATACACTATTACTCCAAAGAAGAAGTAAGAAAACTTTTAAGCGTAGCCTCTGGCATTATTAAGCCATATTTATTTATAGCGTTTAATACGGGTATGAGAGTTGGCGAAATACTAGGGTTGCAAATTGCTGATTTTAAAGATGATGGATTCATTCATATCAAAAGAACCAGAACTAAAGGCATTATAGGAAGCGGCAAAACTAATAATGCTATTAGAAAAGTTCCTTATCAGTCTTTTATACTTGATGAAGTTAAAAAGATACAGACAAATCATATCTTTATATTTGCCCATGTTGATGATGCTTCACTTCTGAGAAGTCAATGGAGAGATGTTTGCAAAGATGCTGGAGTACCAAAATATAAACTTTACTCTACACGACATACATTTGCTACATTGATGTTAAAAGAGAATATAGTGAGTATCAACGAGTTAGCGGGTCTTCTAGGTCATTCTAGCCCTAAAGTCACTCTAGAACATTATGCGAGTGTTATTGAGTCTAAAAACATTGATTTTGGAGTTAATTTTTCATTGTTTGATATTGCTAGTTGTGACACTACGGTTACAATGAATAAATAAGGCTCTACAAAAGCCCTATAAATAGGGGTTAAAACGAAGTTAGGCACAACATAAGCCGAGTTTTGTTTTGATAGCATTAATCTACTATACTATTTACATAGTATCTCTAGCGAAACAATAGCAATGTAAGACGCTAACCTTTTGTTTCTTGCTGCCATGTTGGGTTTTCAAGCTCTCCATATTGCTATAGAGACTGGTAGTCTCTTACACCACCTTTTCACCTTTACCGCTTTGCAGCGGAAGTCTAATCTCTGTTGCACTTTCCCTCGTATTACTACGGCCATTCGTTAAATGGAACACTGTCTTACAGCAGATCGGACTTTCCTCTTGGTAAACTAAACCAAGTAACTATCTGTTGTACCTGCGAAATAGTACTCAATTGTTCCTTTAAAATAGTTTCCAGAATCAAAAGAACAGTTGTTCATATTCATTCTTCAAGATATGAACAACCGTTCTTTTTAAATAAGGTTGTATTAACAACTGTTCATATATAATCTCGTTTACATTAACGATTGTTCACATGACTAAAAAGGTTGATTCATGCCGGATATTACGACATCTAATAAAAGAATGGGAACAAAAGAGAAGATACTCAAAGTTTCACGCACCCTCTTCTGCGAACATGGGTATAAGGGTACAAGCGTAAGAAAAATAGCTTCAGAAGTGGGTATAAGAGAGAGTGCAATTTATAATCATTACAAAAATAAGGAGGAGATATTTTTAGAGATTTCTAAAGAGATATTTTCATCGCCCTTCTCTTTTGAAGATGAAAATATTAGAGAATTAGCACTCAAAGGAAAACCATTTTTACATAAATATGCAATGCAATATAAGCTCATTACATTTGATAAAAATAACGAAAATATGTTTAAGTTGCTTCTTATTGAATTACTACAAAATAAAGAGCTTAGAGGTCAGTTTATGAGTGATTTTCACGATAAGAATATTAAGCTATTATCAGAAGGATTTTTTGTAATGATGCAAAACAATGTAATTCGTTCATCTGATCCCATGATTATCTCATATGAATTTTTATCCACCCTATTCTATATCAGACTTCAAATAACACTTATGAGATATGATTCTATTTCTACCATAACTCTTTCAACGCAATTTGAAAAGCATGTAGATTTTTTTTGGGAAAGTATAAAAATATAATATTTACTGATGTTACACACTAAAACGAACAAGTCCATTTTAGTGGCAGGGACTAAAGTCCCTACAACCCCCTAAAGCTACGAAAAAACTTTGTTTTTCGAGAAATTACAAGGTGGCTTACACATTTTTATTAAGATTATTTAAAATAAGTAAATTTATTATGAAAATTTTTAGATAAAAACAGTGGATTTGGATATTTGATAATATTAAGAAACAAGATAAAAAAAAGCCAATCCCAAGAAAGGACTGACTTTAGTGATTACTACTTTGCCATAGCTTCTTTAGCATATTTTTCGCCAAGATCATATGCTTTTATATTTGCTGCATGAACTTTTGCAGGTACTTTTGAAAGCATTGTATCAATGAGTGATTGTCTAGGAAGTACTCCTGTCATTGTATTAGTTATACCAAGTGCTACAACAGATTGAGTAATAACATTACCAACCTCTTCCTTTGCAATCGTAATAATAGGAATCTCATGTATCACCCATTTCTTACGATCTTCGTCAGTCGGCTGAACAAGGTTAGGGTCAACTACGATTGTACCGCCCGGCTTTACGCCATTTTTAAATTGGTGAAAAGAAACATTTGCAACTGAGAGCATGAAATCAATTTCACCCTCATTCGCATACGGATAGCGAATAGTGCCATCATCGAGTGTAATATCAACAACTGTAGCACCACCACGAACTTGTGACGTATAAGTTGCAGTTTTTAAACCTTCACCACCCTCTTTTATCTTACAAGCAGCCATGATTTCACCAGCAAGCAAAACACCCTGACCGCCTACTCCTGTAAAACGAATTGTATTTCTCATATCAGTTCCTTAGATTTTTTTCGCAAAATCATCTTGAGTGATTTTACCACGCTTACCTTGAGCAGCTGCAATTACCATATCGTAAAGGTCACAATACTCCGCCTGTTCTACTTCACGTAGTACACCTGTCGGGAGCTTATTAAGTTGCTCTTCCGGAGAAAGAGCTTCCCATTTCTTAACTGGAGTAGTAATGCTGTCAATCCATGCAAGATTTTCCATAGCACTATTCATTTTGTTTTTACGACCAAGATTAATGTGACAATTTGAATTAACTTCTATGAAACTAAAGCCTTTATGACTAAAACCTTTCACTAAAACTTTTTCAAGTTTTTTAGGGTCTATCATACTCTCACGGGCAACAAATGAAGCTCCGGCACCAATAGCTAAATTACAAGCATTAAATGTTGGGTCAATATTACCGTTTTGAGCAGATACACACCACATACCTTGAGGCGTTGTCGGAGAAATCTGTGAATTTGTAAGACCATAAATAAAGTTATTAATCAAAATAAAGTTAAGGTCAATATTTCTACGGCAGCCATGAATTGTATGATTCCCACCAATAGCAAGACTATCGCCATCACCGGCCACAACAATTACATTAACGCCTGGATTAGCCAACTTAACACCTGTTGCATAAGCTATAGTTCTTCCATGTGTTGTATGAATTGTATTACAGTTTATGTATGAAGAAAAACGTCCTGAACAACCAATACCGGAGATAACACATACATTGTCCATATCCCAGCCCATTTTTTCAATAGCACGAATAGTTGCTTTTAAAATAACACCATCGCCACAACCCCAACACCAAAGTGTCGGCATTTTATTCACGCGTAAATATTTATCATAATTGAATGCCATTACATCATCTCCTTAACTTTTGCTACCATCTCAGCAGGTGCGATTGGACGACCATTTGCTTTAAACAGTGTAGTAAAATCATCTCTTTTAATAATTCTCTCAATCTCTTTCGTATATTGACCCATGTTAAGCTCTGTAATAAATATTTTATCTTTAAACTTAGCACCGATTTCAGCAATTCTCTTTGCTGGACTTGGCCATAACATAATTGGTCTAAACATACCGGCTTTAATACCCTCAGCACGAAGTTTTTGAACAGCTTCATATGCTCCAAGCCCGATTGAACCGTAAGCAATTAAACAAACTTCTGCATCTTCAAGCATATACTCTTCATAATCAGGTAAATCATCAAGTCCGTCATTCTCTTTTGCTACTGTGTTTATTTTACCGACTAATCGTTCAATGTTAAATTCACATTGAACTGCATCTTCCGTTGGAAAACCTTCATCTCCATGGTGCAAACCGGTAACATGGTGTCTATACCCTTGAAACATCTTATTGATGACAGCAGGTTTATTCATAGGAACTTTATATGGTTTATATTCATCAATCGGACCTTCAAAAGTAGCACGATTTACTATACTTGCTTTCACTTCTTCTAAATCCGGAAGGATAGCTTTTCCGTGCATGTGTCCAATAGTTTCATCTAAAAGTACAAATACCGGAGTCATATATTTTTCAGCTAAATTAAAACCGCGAACAGTTTCAGTATAACACTCACTTAAAGAACCAGCGCATAAAGTGATAGACGCATAATCTCCATGTGTTGGATATTGAGCTTGTCCAATATCTGCTTGAGAAACACGAGTAGGAAGACCGGTTGATGGTCCACCACGCATAACATTTATAATAACCAAAGGAACTTCAGCAATAAAGCCAAGACCAATTTGCTCAGCTTTGAGTGAAATACCGGGGCCTGAAGTTGCAGTAAAAGATTTTACACCGGTCATTGAAGCACCAAGTGCTGCAGCTATTCCAGCTATTTCATCTTCCATCTGAATAAATTTTCCACCAATTTCAGGTAGCAAATCAGATGCAACATGCATTACCTCTGAAGACGGAGTGATTGGATACCCACTAAAAAACATGGCCCCTGCATCAATAGCTGCTTCTGCGGCTAATTCATTTCCATTTCCAATTACTTCTCTTGCCATTATTTAACTCCTTGTTCACTAAGTGACATATAATTATTTGCAATAATCGCCGATTGTCTTGCTTTAGACTCATCCGTTAATTTTGCAAACTTATAATCTTTTTTATCTGCTACGTAGATAGCAAAATCAGGGCACGAAAGTTCACATTCACTGCAACCTATACAAGCTTCCGGATGTTCTACTGAAATCATGGCACCAAGTGTAGAAGTCACCTCATATCTCATTCCTAAAACACCTGAAGGACATACCGATACACAGATATCACATGCCTTACAGTTACTTGTGTTCACCCAAACAGGTTGGTTACCTGGATTTTCTGTTTTGAAAGTTCCCATCTATTCTCCTATTTATTTAAAATACAAACTAATTTGTATCATCTTTAATGTTAAATTTTCCGACTGCACAAGAGACAAAACTCTTCGCTTTAAAAGTAGCTGCATTACCAAAACTAATCTCTTCTTTATAGAGAGGATAACCTAATTTTCTTAAAATATCTATGGCATGTGCTTCAGACGCCTCATCTTTAACATCTATTGTTACTTTACGAGGCTCGCACGAGAGGTCAACTTCTGTATTTTCAAAACCCTCTTTTTTGAGAGCTTTTTTAATTGTATTTGAACAACCTTCACAGCGTATATTATTGACCTCAATTATTTTTAACATAATTATTTACTTAACACTTCTTTTACGGCTTTACCGATTTCAGCAGGCGAAACTACAACTCTCACTCCGGCAGCTTCGAGGGCGTCCATTTTCTCTTTTGCAGTTCCTGCACTTCCACTAATAATAGCACCGGCATGACCCATTCTTTTTCCTGCAGGAGCAGTTTGTCCGGCTATAAATGCTACAACCGGTTTAGTTATATGTTCTTTGATATAGTGTGCAGCTTGAATCTCAAGGTCACCACCAATTTCACCAATCATAACTATTGCATGTGTATCATCATCTTCTTGAAACATTTTAAGAAGTTGCTTGTATGAAAGTCCGATAATTGGGTCTCCACCAATACCAACCGCAGTAGTAATTCCAAAGCCCTCTTTACAAACCTGATTTGCACCCTCATAAGTAAGCGTACCGGATTTACTAATCAATCCAACATGCCCTTTTTTGAAAATAGCACCCGGCATAATACCGATTTTACACTCTTCTGCCGTAATAACACCCGGACAGTTTGGTCCGATTGTCATCATGCCATGCTTCACCGCGAATGCTTTTGCAGCCTGCATGTCACGAACCGGAGCACCCTCGGTAATAACAACTGCTAAAGTAATTCCGGCAGCGGCAGCTTCCATTACGGCATCTGCAACAAATGCAGGCGGAACAAAAATCATCGATACAGTAGCGCCCGTAGTTGCGACCGCATCTTTTACCGTATTAAATACAGGGAGACCTAAATGCTCTTGACCGCCCTTATTCGGTGTAACACCTCCAACAATTTTAGTTCCGTACGCTATACACTGCTCCGCATGAAAAGAACCCTCTTTACCTGTAAAACCTTGAACGATAACTTTTGTATCTTTGTTTACTAATATACTCATATAATTATTCTCCCTTTGCAGCACGAACTGCTTTTGCTGCACCATCTGCTAAATCTGTTGCTGCAATTACATTTGGAATGTTTGCATTTCTAAGAATTTCTGCTGCCTCTGGAGCGTTTGTACCATCAAGACGAACGATTACAGGAACATGAACATCCACAAGTTTTGTAGCTTCTAAAATACCATTTGCAATGCGGTCACATCTCACAATACCACCAAAGATATTTACAAAAATCGCTTTTACTTTAGGGTTTTTAAGAATAATCTCAAAACCTTTTGCAACTGTTTGAGCATTTGCACTACCGCCGACATCCAAAAAGTTTGCAGGAGTTCCGCCCATGTAATTAATCGTATCCATAGTACCCATCGCAAGACCTGCACCGTTTACCATACAGCCAATTTCACCATCTAAACTGATGTATGATAATCCATACTGACTCGCTTCTCTCTCATCCGCATCCTCTTCAGAAATATCACGCATCGCTGCAATTTCAGGATGTCGTCCTAGTGCTGAATCATCAAATCCCATCTTTCCGTCAAGTGCCATAAAGTCACCGGCACCAGTCTTGATTAAAGGGTTAATCTCAATCATCTCTGCATCATTTTCCATATAAAGTGTATAGAGAGCTTTTGCAAACTTGATAAGTTTATTCTGCTCTTGCGGGTCTGTAATTCCAAGACCAAAAACTAACTCTCTCCCATGAAAGCCTTGAAAACCGATAGACGGGTCAACAGCAATTTTTATGATTTTTTCGGGTGTGTTGTGAGCAACTGTTTCAATGTCCATTCCACCCTCGGTAGAGGCCATAATTACAGGCATCTCTTTAGCACGGTCAAGAACTACACCTAAGTAAAGTTCATCAACAATATCAGCGCCTTCTTCTATATATACTTTTTGTACAAGTTTACCTTCAGGTCCTGTTTGGTGAGTAACCAAAGTCATACCTAAAATTTCAGAAGCGAGTTGTTTCACTTCATCCATTGAACGAGCCAGTTTAACACCGCCTCCAAGACCTCTTCCGCCTGCATGAATCTGTGCTTTAACAACCCAAATTTTTCCGCCTAACTCCTGTGCATTCGCAACAGCCTCTTCGGGTGTATTAGCAATAATACCTCTTGGTGTCGGTACACCATATTTTGCAAAGATCTGTTTTGCCTGATACTCATGTATATTCATTAATTCTCCTTATTTTAAAATGGATATTACGCTTTTTACGACGTAAAATTTAGTTTTACGCTTGCACTGGCCTTTAGGCCTTGGGCGCAATCATATCTTCTGGGATAACATATTTATCAAACTCTTCTGCAGTCAATAAACCAAGCTCAATTGCAGTTGCCTTGAGTGTAGATTTATTAGCATGTGCAGTTTTAGCTATTTTAGCTGCATTATCGTAACCAATATATGGATTTAATGCAGTAACAAGCATTAATGAGTTGTGTAGATAATGATCTATTTTATCGACAACCGGCTCAATTCCAACAGCACAATGGTCATTGAAAGAGACAATCGAATCTGCCAAAAGTCTGCATGACTGTAAAAAGTTGTATGCGATTACCGGCTTGAAAACATTGAGTTGGAAATTTCCTTGTGAAGCACCCATAGAAATAGCTACATCATTTCCAAACACTTGACATGTAACCATAGTTACAGCTTCTGCCTGTGTAGGATTTACTTTTCCAGGCATAATAGATGAACCCGGTTCATTTTCAGGAATCTCTATTTCGCCTATTCCACATCTCGGTCCGCTTGCCAACCATCTTACATCATTCGCAATTTTCATCATATCAGCTGCAAGAGCTTTGAGTGCGCCATGTGAGTAAACTAAAGCGTCATGACTTGTGAGTGCATGAAATTTATTCGGAGCAGTTATAAAGTTGTGACCCGTTAACTCTGATAATTTCTTAGCTACTCTCTCTCCAAGTTCCGGGTGAGCATTCAAACCTGTTCCAACAGCGGTACCGCCAAGTGCCAACTCTCGAACTGGCTCTAAAGAATCTTTTGCCATTTTTTCGCATTTATTAAGCATTTCTACCCAACCGCTAATCTCTTGACCCAGAGTAATCGGTGTTGCATCTTGCAAGTGCGTGCGCCCAATTTTAACAATTGATTCAAATTTTGCTGATTTTTCTGTTAAAGTAGCTTTAAGTTTTGCGATTGCAGGAAGTACACGCGTCTCAACAGCGATTACAGCCGCTACATGGAGAGCTGTCGGATAGGTATCGTTTGAAGATTGTGATTTGTTTACATCATCGTTAGGGTGAACTAATTTCTCAACTCTGAAATCTCCGCCTAAAATCTCTGTTGCACGGTTTGCAAGCACTTCATTGTTATTCATATTTGACTGCGTACCTGAGCCTGTTTGCCATACAACTAACGGATAGTTCCCATCAAGTTTACCGGAGAGCATATCATCGGCAGCCTGCGCAATCGCTTCTGCTTTTTTAGCATCCAGTTTTCCAAGATCCATATTTACAAGTGCAACTGCTTTTTTTAGAAAAGAGAAAGCTCTTGTAATTTCATACGGCATAGTCTCTTCGCCGATAGCAAAATTCTCAATTGAGCGCTGAGTTTGAGCAGCCCAGTAGGCATCGTTCGGTACATTAATAGGACCCATTGTATCTTTTTCAATTCTTGTCTTCATCTATTTTCCTTCAAAAAAATTATTTTTATTGAGCGTTTGAATTAATGCCTCTACGGAGGCACATGAGCTCTTAAACATCTCTTGTTCCGCAGCATTGAGAGTGATTTCAATTATTTTTTCTGCCCCGTTTGCTCCAAGCATCACAGGAACACCGGAGACTACACCGCTAAAACCATATTCGCCCTCTAAATAAACAGCACATGGGTGAATCTGTTTTGTATCTTTCAAAATCGCTTCTACCATGATTGCCGTTGATTTTGCCGGAGCATAATAGGCTGAACCAGTTTTTAAATGACCTACAATCTCTGCTCCGCCATGACGCGTTCTGTCCACTATCTCAGCAATTTCACTATCGCTAAGAACATCCGTAAGAGGAACACCCGCAACTGTAGAGTATCGTGGAAGAGGAACCATATCATCTCCATGCCCGCCCATAACCGAAGCACGGATTTGACCGCCGCCGTATCCAAGTTTTTCTTGAATAAATGCGGCCATTCTTGAACTATCTAAAATACCTGCCATGCCAATTACGCGGCTTCGATCAAAACCGCTCTCTTTGAGTGCTACATAAGTCATAGCATCTAATGGATTTGAAACCATAATAATGATTGCATCGGGAGAATATTTAGCGATGCCGACTATTACCTCTTTTGTTATGTTTGCATTTATCATAAGTAAATCATCACGGCTCATACCAGGAAGTCTAGGACTTCCAGCCGTTACGACTACTACATCGCAATTAACCAGTTCTTCCATAGACTCTGCAACTTTTACAACCGTGTGACTTCTGACGGCTGAAGCAGCTTGAGACATGTCAAGTGCCTTTCCGCGAGCAACATCTATTTTATTGTCACGAAGAATAATTTCATGGCAAGAACCAAGCATCGCCAACGAGTAAGCTATTGTTGCCCCAACATTTCCAGCGCCTACAATACCTACTCTTTTTCCTTGCTTCATATATACCCCTTGATATAAAATATCACAATAAAGACTTTCGCCTTTTATATAAAACTACAGCTTAGTTTCATATAAAAAAAGAAATGAGAGGAATTTTTCCTCTCATTATTTGAATTATATAGAGTCGATAATAGCGTTTAAAGTAGCAGATGGTCTCATTGCTGCTTCCGCTTTTGCATCATTTGGATGGTAATATCCACCGATATCTTGAGCTTTACCTTCTATAGAAAGTAACTCTTCAATAATTTTAGCTTCATTCTCTTTTAAAGCTTTTGCCACCGGAGCAAACTTAGCAGCCAATGTAGAACTCTCAGTTTGAGTGGCAAGAGCATCCGCCCAAAATTGAGCTAAAAAGAAGTGAGAAGCTTTGTTGTCCGGTTCACCGGCTTTTCTTGACGGCTCTTTATTGTTGTCAAGGTACGCGTTATTTGCTTCGTCAAGTGCAGCAGTTACAACTTCAAGATCTTTAGATTTATTTTTTTGAGCGATAAATCTTAAAGACTCTGCTAGTGCCAAGAACTCGCCAAGGGAATCCCATCTTAGGTGACCCTCAGTTAAGAATTGGTCAACATGCTTAGGAGCAGAACCGCCGGCACCCGTTTCAAATAGACCGCCACCGGCAAGAAGAGGAACAATTGAAAGCATTTTTGCAGATGTTCCAAGCTCTAAAATTGGGAAAAGGTCAGTTAAATAATCTCTTAAAACATTTCCTGTTACAGAAATAGCATTTTGACCTTTTCTTATTAATTTAAGACTATATGCCATAGCTTTTTCAGGAGCTAAGATTTCAATAGTTAAGCCAGAAGTATCGAAATCTTTAAGATATTCATTTACTTTTTTAATCATGTTTGCATCATGCGCACGGTTTTCATCTAACCAGAAAACTGCTGGTTCACCTGTTAATCTTGCACGCTCTACCGCTAACCTCACCCAGTCTTTAATAGGAATATCTTTACATCGAGACATTCTCCAGATATCACCCGCTTCAACATTAAATTCCATCAGCGTTGCACCATCTGTATCAAGAACTTTAACAACACCATCTTCTGCTATTTCAAAAGTTGTAGGGTGAGAACCGTACTCTTCAGCTTTTTGTGCCATAAGACCAACATTGGATACAGAACCCATAGTTGTAACATCAAACTGACCGTTTTTAACACAATCATCCACACACTCTTTATACATAGTTGCGTAACATCTATCCGGAATTACAGAAACACACTCTTGAACTTCACCTTTAGCATTCCACATTTTACCGCCATCACGTACCACAACCGGCATAGAAGCATCAATAATTACATCATTAGAAGCATGTAAATTTGTAATACCTTTGTCTGAATCAACCATGGCTATATTTGGCTGCGTAGCATAAGTGTCCATGATGGCTTTTTCAATTTCAGCTTTTTTATCGGCAGGAAGTTTTTCTAATTTCTTATATAAATCACCAAGACCTAAATTAGAATTAAATCCAATCTCTTTAAAATCTGTTGCATATTTTGCGAAAACATCTTTAAAGAATACTTCTACGGCATGACCGAACATAATCGGGTCAGAGACTTTCATCATAGTTGCTTTGAGGTGAATGGACCATAAAACATCTTTTGCTTTCGCTTCTTCTATTGTATGCGCCAAGAAAGTTCTTAAAGCTTTTTTAGACAAAAATGTGCCGTCCAAAACTTCTTTGTCAACAGCATTAATTTCTTTAAGAAGTGTACCGTTAAGTTCAATTCTTACTTTGCCGTCACCTTTTTTAATAACAGATTTCTCATTTGCATAGAAGTCGCCGCTATCCATGTGAGAAACATAAGTTTTAGAATTTTCAGAAAATGCTCTTAATTTATGTGGATTTTTTTTAGCGAAGTTTTTAACAGCAAGAGCTGCTCTTCTGTCTGAGTTACCTTCACGAAGTACCGGGTTAACAGCAGAACCCAAACATGTAGAGTATTTCTCTTTGATTGCCTCTTCTTCAGAGTTTTTTGGAGCTTCCGGAAAATCCGGTAATTTATACCCTTGAGCTTGTAGCTCAGCGATACACTCTTTAAGTTGTGGAACTGAAGCAGAAATGTTTGGTAATTTAATAATATTACCATCCGGTTGCTGCACAACTTCACCTAAGTAAGCCAATTCGTCTGCGATTTTTTGATCGTCTGTTAAAAATTCTGGGAAAGTTGCAATAACTCTGCCTGCTAAAGAGATATCTCTAGTTTCAACTTCTACACCTGCTGCTTGCGTGAAAGCATTCACAATCGGGAGAAGTGAATATGTTGCTAAAGCCGGTGCTTCATCAATTTTAGACCAAATAATTTTTGACATCTTGTATCCTCTTTAAGGTTGATATTTTTATTTTCAAGCCTATTTCAATTGCATGAAAATTTACTCGGTCATAATAACACTAAGATGGATAAATCTTTAGTAAGCTGATGTAAACATCAAGCTATATTTTTATTTTGTTTCATTTAGTAGCACCCTTTATATTGCTTAAATGTGTAGAATAGTTACATGTGAAATCATGGGTTCCGCTCTTTGATTTCATAAAATAGAGATAGTCACTTTTTGCGGGAAATACAGCTCCTTTTATAGCGTCAAAACTAACATTGCAAACCGCAGTAGGCGGAACACCTGCATATTTATATGTATTATAAAGTGACTCATCTTCTCTTATTCGTTCCGGTGTAATTTTGACATGTGAAAATGCTCCATAATTAAGGGTTCCATCCATCTGTAACTTCATTCCTTTGCTGATTCTATTGTAAATCACGGAACTGACCAATGGCATCTCCTCTATATTGGCTGCTTCTTTTTGAATTACAGAAGCAATTGCTACATAATGAAACCATTTTATTTCATTGTAACTTCCAAAAAGTTTTGTAGAGAACTCTTTCATTTGACTTAATGAAACTTCTAAGAGTATTTTAATAAGTTCTTTCTCTGTAATTCCAATTGGCATCTTATATGTATTTGGAACAAAAACACCCTCTTTCTGAGAAGCATACATGTCATATTCACTTTGTAATTTTTCTCTATTGAGTTGTAGATTAACTGAGAGTTGATTCAAAAATATATAAGTTGTTTCGCCCGGAATGAGAGTAATCTCTTGAAGTGCTGCTTTGGCGGTTACCAATTTATATAAAAAATCACCCTTTGTAATTTTTGTTTGAGAAATATCTATCCAACCGCTCTGAGGAGAACCTAATATCCTCAAAAGCAGGGAGTCGAGTTTGCATACATTATAATTTTCGCTACGCAATTGTGTTATAATTTCGTTAATTGAACCTTTAGGTATATATATAACTTTGGAGGTATTTATAGGCTTATTTAGGTAATACATGAACGACAAAACAATTATCAGTGCGATTTCGAATATATATTTTATTATTGTCAGCTTTTTATCTTTCATATTTTTACTGTTTTCCATGCTTTTTTTTGTTTTGCAAAATGGAATCCATGTAGAAAACATCTCACTTGCAAATATTAAAATCAAGCAATTATACATCAAGTGGAATGAAAAATTAAATGTTTCTATCGAAGAGACTATTATAGTTCATAAAACAAAGAGTGATAAGAGTGAAACAGACATTGAAAAAATAAATAAATTATTTAAAGAATTATCTATTTTTAACCACTGGTTTGAGCGTGTGGTTATAAATAAGATAGCATTCAATGATATCTCCGGCGCATTTAATTATAAATATGGAGAGAATGGATTTTTAGTTGCCTCCTCACCTGATTTTTCACTCAAAACTTCACTCTATTTTGAGTCAGGTTTATTTAATATACAAATAGATGAGTTTAAAGACTTTAAAAGAAAAATAGAGGTTCTTGGAAATATCATAATAGATAGCAGTAACCTAGAATTAGTCACATCATTAAATATAAATATTAATAACGATATCTCTTTAAACCTGCTCTCTTTCGCAAATAGAGATAGACTTCTATATAAAGTCAATTCTCTTAAAAATATTAACGATATTAACTACACAATGAAATTACTAAACCTACATAAAGATGTTAAATATTGGGCTTATGAGGCTATAAAGATGTCTCACTTAACCATTGATTCTGCTCGTGGATGGCTTGATTTTAACAACATCAAGGAGGCATATAAAAATATTTATGTATCCGCTGTCGGGCATAATTTATCCTATACTTATAACCCAAAACTTGATGCAATTCATAGCAAAACAACAGAGTTAGAATTTAAAGACGGAGTATTGAACATCCACCCTAACCAAGCCTACTCATATGGTTATTTTTTAGATAAAAGCTGGTTAAACATAGATTTTACACAAAAAGAGGAGTTACTAACTCTTTATCTACTCTTCGATGCAAAGCTCGACAAAGAGATACTCAATATTCTTAACAGCTATAAGATAAAAATTCCTTTTTTGCAAAATAGCGGAATAACAAGAAGCAATTTGAAACTGACGGTTGGTCTGCGTGATATTGAAGTGCAAGCAAAGGGTGATTTTTTTACAAAAAAAGCAAATTTTGACTATTTAGGACTTAAAATAGATGTATTAGATGCCCATATTTTGTTAGATAATTACGATGTTTTAATAGAAAGCATGCTTGCCAATTACAAAGATATAGCAAGTACAAATGTCAATGTAAAGTATGATGCACAAAAAGGTGAAGGCAAAATATATTTTGATGTAAAAGATGTAAATTTTAAAGATTTTAACATTTCATTGAATAATAAAATGCCTCTAAATGTTATATACTCTATAGCCCCGCAGCAGGACAATATAGAGATTACGAACTCTTCATGGCATTATCAAGAGAAGCTGATTCATATAGATAGATTAAATATTCCATTTAGTTTAGAAAAACTCATACTCAATATACCATCCACGAAGGTTATCGCTCAGGATATTGGCTCTGCTTATATATCCGGCACCTCGGAATTAAAGACCAATAAAGTAAATTTGGAGATTGATTTGGTTAGCTTTTTATACAAAGGGATTAAGTTATCACACTCAAATGCTCCAATTCATCTTGACTATGAAGATAAAAATCTTAGAATTAGCTTAGAGGATAAAATTCAATTTGCGATAAATGGCTTGCCATGCGGACTTGAAGATGCTCTGATAGATATAAAAGAAGAGAAAATACATGCAAGCTCCTCTCTTGCAGATATTGATGATATTGCACATGCAAAGCTTGTCGGTGATTATGATTTGAAACAAAACAGGGGCTCGGTTGGGCTAGAGGATTTAAAAGTTGAAAATAAAAAGATGGGGGAACTCTTCTCAAGTGAAGAAAAAGTAGATATCAATATATCAAAATCCAATGAAAATTTAAAAGTAACTGCTCCAAAATTTGACATGAACTTTTTGCAAAATAGTGAAAAATGGAGTTTATCCATAAACTCGCTAGAACAATTATCCAAAAATTCAAAAATTTTGCAAGACTACAATGTTACAATCGGTGATTTCAATTTGCATCACGATTTTGGTGATATTTATATGAAATTTACGGCAAATATAAAACATCCATATAAATTGCTTGTAGATGGAAATGAGCCGATTGAAGAGTATGTAATAGATGGAAAGATCAATAATGAAACAAAAAAAACATCACTCAATATAAACGACGGCGCCCTTAAAATCAATATTGACAAAGAGATAAGGGTCACACTCAAAGATGCTGGAGTGAATGTAAACTCTTTAATTGATTTTTTAAGTGATTCAAATAGTTCGGATGCCAATAGCTCTGATATAAATGATTCAGAGAGTAAAAACATCACTTTAGATGCAACAAATTCATTTCTCTTTATAAGCAAAGATAGACATGTTGTATCGGAGAAGATATATCTGCAGTATCACAATAAATCACTCATAGCCCAATTAAAACATGGCAAAGGAAACGCGGTAATTAAGTACCAAAATGATGAGTTGCATATTTACGGAGAAGAGTTTAACGATATTTTTATGAATAATTTATTTGCTTTATCAAAGTTTAAAGGCGGTTCGTTTGACTTTTCAATAGATGGAACACTCAAAGAGTATGATGGTCTGTTTTATATAAAAGAGACAACAGTTATGGATTACAAGATTTTAAGTAATATCTTAGCCTTCGTAAACACTGTACCATCCCTAGTCACTTTTTCACTCCCTGGATATAGTTCAAAGGGTCTGAATGTGAGCCGTGCTTACATGAATTTTCACGCAAAAGATAACAGTTTTGATATTAGCGATATTTTTCTTGATTCTCAGGAGATTGATATATTAGGGAGAGGAACAGCTAATATAAATAGTAACAGCATAGATTTACTACTAAATTTAAAGACAAATCTAGGAAGCAGTGTTTCGCAAGTTCCTCTTGTTGGCTACATTCTCCTCGATGGAAACACAATATCTACAACTCTTAGCGTTACAGGTAATTTAGATGATCCGGATGTTCACTATCTGGTCGCAAAAGATATAGTTGTGGCACCCTTGAATATTATAAAAAGAGTTCTACTGCTTCCGTATAATTTGATAAATAGTGAAGAGAATAACGGTTCTACAGATGTTACGCACTAAAACGAACAAAACAAGAGAATCGCTCGCGAAGCGATGTTTCTTTAGAAGTCCGTTTTAGTGGCAGTGGCAGGGGCAGATGTCCCCACAACCCCCTAAAGCTACAAAATAAGAGAATCGCTTTTCGTGAAGCGAAAATATTTCTTTAGAAAAAACTCTGTTTTTGAGAATTACAAGGTATTTTACGCGCTTTTTAAGGTCATTTATTCATTTCTGAGTACAGTTAAAATATCAACTTCACTCGCTTTTTTTGCAGGATAGTAGGACGACATTATGACAATTGCAAAAGCACCTGCTACTATAAGTATAAAGTCTTTGAGACTTAAATCTAATGGAAGTGTTGATGTTGGATAGACATCTTTTGGCAGAGACACTATATCAAATGTACTTAGTACCCACATGCCGCTCGCACCAAGTACAATTCCCGCCAAAATGCCGCTCACGCCGATAACGATACCCAAATATAAAAATACCTTCTTTATTTCAAGTGGAGTAGTTCCAAGAGATAGAAGCAGTGCTATTTCCCCTCTTCTGTTCATAACGGTCATCAAAAGAGAAGATATTATATTGATAGCTGCTATTAATATAATAAGCATTAGAACTATAAAAAGTGAAGCTTTCTCTAGTTCAAGGGCTGCAAAAAAATTCAAATTATCTTCCCACCATCCTTTTACGGTAACACTTACAGGCAACTCTGCTTTAATCTTTACTATATCGGCATGTGGATCATTGGAAAATATATGTATTCCATCATACTGGTTGGAAGGAATCAGCATAATCGCTTGAAGTGATGCAAGAGTCGTATAGTTGTACGCTTTATCATACGCTGATAACCCTGAATCAAATATACCTTTAACATTAAACCGTTTTATCTTCGGCGTTACTGCAAGTCCACCCGGTTCAACATGCGTAAAGATATACATCAACTTATCATCAATCTCTAAAGCAAACTCCTCTTTAAGTGATTTTCCGACAAATATATCGAATTTATCAATTTCACTCGGATTTTTTATAGCCGCTTTTATAACACTATTTACTTTAGCTTCATCTTCAAAATTTACACCAAATAAATATCCGCCTTCTAGCTTGCTGCCGCTTCTTGCCATAACAGCTGATTGAACATAGGGACTAAAGGAGATCTCTGGAAATTTTATTTTTAAATCTGTAAGCAACTCCTCATTAACGGATCCATAAAATTTAGGGATAATAGTAAGAGGATAGTTCATAATAGTGAGTTTCTTTTTAAACTCTTTATCAAAGCCATTCATAAGTGCCATAGCTATTAAAAGTACGGTTACACCCAGCGATATTCCTAAAAATGCAAGAAGTGCCGATAAGAATATAAACGGCTGTTCATTGTCAAATCTTAAAAATCGCTTTACTAAATAAGGGACAATTGAGTTTTTCAAGAGGCAAATACACCTTTTTTAGGACCGCTTTTTCCACAGCAGAGCTTGTATTTTATACCGCTTCCACATGGACAAAGATCATTTCTAGCTACTTTTTTATCACCTGCCTCTTCTTGAATATCCGAGTGATTAAATATGAACTGAGCCTCTTTTAATCTCTGCTCTGTTGCTAATTTTTCTGCAATTCTTGCAGCTTCATCTTCCGGTGATTCTACTCTAAACTGAATAATTTGAAGTGTTTTAATAGTATTGAATTTAATATCATTAATCAACTCTCCAAAAAGGTTAAAGCTCTCTTTTTTATACTCAACTAATGGATCTTTTTGATTATATGCACGGAGTCTGATACCTGTTTTCATATTATCCATAGTATAAAGGTGCTCTCTCCAAGCCTTATCAAGCTCTTTTAGATAAAACTCTTTTTCTATTTCTTGTCGTATCTCATCTTCTAATACACCCATTTTTTTATCATAAGAATCTTTAACAATATGAAGAAGCGTCGTCTGTAATCCTTCATACTCTAGCGAAGTCAAATCAACACCGTTAATATCAAGATTTATATCCTCTTTTACAAGTTCAAAAACTTTTTTGAGATTAAAATCCTCTTTCACGCCGCCGTAAAAAATATTTGATTCATTAAGTATATGCGTTATATACTCCTCTCTAATGTCATCAATTTTTAACGCAATATCATACTCTTTACTTAAAAGTTGGTTTCTAAATTTATAAACAATTTTTCTCTGCTCATTTGCAACATCATCATACTCAACAATCTGCTTTCTGCCTTCATAGTGCATGTTTTCAACTTTTTTCTGAGCTTTTTCTACTGCACGGGTAACCATTTTAGATTCGATATATTCGCCATCTTCAACACCGAGTCTCTCCATGATAGATTTAATCTTATCAGAACCGAAAATACGAAGCAAATTATCCTCTAAAGAGAGATAAAATTGTGTCGTTCCGGCATCGCCTTGTCGCCCAGAACGACCACGAAGCTGATTATCAATACGACGGTTTTCATGTCGCTCGGTTCCAACAATATACAATCCGCCAAGAGCTTTTACTTCATCATTTACTTTAATATCAACTCCGCGACCGGCCATATTGGTAGCGATTGTAACCGCCCCTTTAGCTCCGGCATTTTTGATTATCTCACCCTCTTGGGCATGGTTTTTAGCATTTAAAACCGTGTGGGCAATCTTCTCTTTTTGAAGCACTGCATGGAGTGCTTCAGACTTTTCAATAGAAGCCGTACCGATTAAAACCGGCTGACCTGTTTTTGAGAGTTTTTTGATAGTATCAATCACTGCACTGAATTTTTCTTTTTCGGTTTTGTAGATTAAATCATTTAAATCTTTTCTGGTGATAGGAATATTTGTCGGAATTGAAACAACATCAAGTGAATAAATTTGAGAAAATTCTGTTGCTTCCGTCTCCGCTGTACCCGTCATACCCGAGAGTTTGTTGTACATTCTAAAATAGTTTTGGAATGTAATATCGGCAAGAGTCTGCGTCTCTTCTTTTACTTCAACTTTTTCTTTTGCCTCAAGCGCTTGATGAAGTCCCTCAGAAAAACGACGCCCTTCACTTAATCTGCCGGTAAACTCATCAACAATGACAACTTCTCCATCGTTCACAACATAATCAACATCTATCTCAAAAAGATAGTTCGCTTTGAGTGCTTGGTCTAGTGCATGTGGAAGCGAAGCATTTTCAGCACTGTAGAGGTTTTCCACACCAAAAAGCTCTTCTGCTCTTGTAATGCCCTCTTCGGTAATTAAGACAACTTTATCTTTTTCATCTACTGTAAAATGTTCATCTCTGATGAGTTGTAGAGCTATACGATTCGCATCGCTGTAATCTTGCATACTTCTGTTTGTTGGTCCGGATATGATTAAAGGAGTTCTGGCTTCATCAATTAATATGGAGTCAACTTCATCCACAATAACAAAATTGTGATTTCTTTGAGTCATATTTTCTATTGAATAGCTCATATTATCTCTTAGGTAATCAAATCCAAATTCATTGTTTGTACCATAGGTTATATCTGCACTATACGCCTCTCTTTTAGCTTTAGAATCATACATGCCTTCAAGCACAGTTCCTACACTAAAACCTAAAAAGTTGTATAAAGCTCCCATCTCTCTTGCATCTCTTGAAGCAAGATAATCATTGACGGTCACAAGGTGAACACCTTTGCCTGTCATCGCATTGAGGGTTATTGCCAAGGTTGCAACAAGTGTTTTACCTTCGCCCGTTTTCATCTCGGCAATTCTGCCCTCATGAAGAACCATACCGCCTATGAGCTGCACATCAAAATGTCTCATGTTTAGAACTCTTTTACTTGCTTCTCTTGTAATAGCAAACGACTCTTCTAAGACATCATCTAAAGTTTTTTCTTCACTCAGAATAGTGTTTTTCAACTCTAAAAACTTCGCCTTTAACACATCATCACTTAAGGGTTCATACTGACTCTCAAGTGCATTTATATTTTTTACTCTTTTAAAATATTTTTTTAGTTCACGATCATTTGAAGTACCAAAAATATTACCCATTAATGCTTGTAGCATTTTCAACCTTATTTATAACAATTATAATAATTGTCAAAGAAATTCCCGTGATTCTAGCACACTATAAATTATAATTTGCATAAAGAATAAAACGATTCTTTATGCTTGAGTGATACTAGATAATATGTAAACAAGCAGTCTGATATAATTTCGCCACCAAGGAGCTACATGAAATATATACTAATACTATTCATATCATTCACTTTAAGTTTTGCCTCACTCGATGAGATTAACTCTTTTGAGGCTGATTTTACACAGAGCGTAACGGATGAAAATAACAAAGTCTTGAGCTATAGCGGCTCGATAATGGCTGCTAAGCCACAAAATGTCATGTGGGATTATGAAAAGCCGATAAAGAAGAATGTGTATATAAACACAGATAATGTGACAATCATTGAGCCTGAAATAGAACAGGTAATCATTAAAGAGATAGAATCAAATTTTAATTTTTTCAATATGATAAAAAATGCAAAAAAAGTGAAAGATAATACTTTTGTAGCCACCTATAAAGAGTCGGTATTTACTATAACGACAAAAAATAGCTTCATAAAATCTATATCTTATACTGATGAATTTGAGAACAAAGTAGTAATAGTATTTGACAATCAAAAACAAAATGAAAGCATTAATTCAAATGTTTTTATTCCAAAAATTCCTACTGATTTTGATATTATAAAAGATTAGTAACCAATATTATGCACTTTTTTTTGCAAAAAAGAGTTTAAAAAGGTCAGTTTTTCTCCCGTATCCGGAAGATACGGGTAGCTTTAGGGGGTTATAAGGACATTTGTCCCTGCCACTAAAACGGACGCGTTCGTTTTAGTGCATAACATCGAATCGAATTTTAAACTATACGGCTTTAATTGTAACGCCATACTTCTCTTCAGCCACACTGCGTGCTTCCAAGTGATAGTTTTTAATCTCATTAAAGTTAAGATATTTATAAACGTCTTCTGTTTTTCCTGCAAGTTTTTGAGGAACGATGCTCATGTACTCTTCTACCGTAGGAATTCGTCCAAGTTTAGCACATACTGCCGCAAGCTCAGCAGAGCCGAGATAAACTTGTGTACCTTTACCTAAACGGTTGTCAAAGTTACGAGTAGAGGTTGAAAATACAGTTGAGTCTGGACGAGAACTTGCTTGATTTCCCATGCATAGTGAACATCCAGGTACTTCTGTTTGTGCAGCAATAGCTTTATAAACATCATAGTAACCTTCGTTAATCAGCTGTTGCTCATCCATTCGAGTCGGCGGAACAATCCAGAACTTCTCAACTGCAACTTTACTCTCACCACGCATTACTTCACCCGCTGCACGATAGTGACCGATATTTGTCATACAGCTTCCTAAAAATACTTCATCAATCTTTTCGCCCGCCACTTCACTTAAAAGCTTAACATTGTCGGGATCATTAGGGCATGCTAAGATTGGCTCTTTAATGTCACCCAGGTCAATATTGATTACTGCTGCGTATTCAGCATCAGCATCCGGTTGCATTAGTGACGGATTTGCTACCCACTCTTTCATTCTATCTGCACGGCGCTGAAGCGTTCGCGCATCTTGGTAGCCATCGGCAATCATCGATTCAATTAATACGATATTTGATTTTAGGTATTCAACAACCGGAGCATCATTTAAAAGAACAGTACATGCAGCAGCGGAACGCTCGGCAGATGCATCAGACAATTCAAAAGCCTGCTCAGCTTTAAGATTAGGAAGACCTTCAATTTCTAATATTCGTCCGTTGAAAATATTTTTCTTACCCTTCTTCTCAACAGTTAAAAGACCCTCTTTAATTGCATAGTAAGGAATTGCATTTACAAGGTCACGAAGGGTAATTCCCGGTTGTAATTCACCGCTAAATCTCACAAGTACAGATTCCGGCATAGTTAAAGGCATAGAACCGGTAACAGCAGCAAATGCAACGATACCGGAACCACCTGGGAAAGAGATACCGATTGGGAAACGAGTATGGCTATCTGCGCCCGTACCTACTGTATCCGGAAGAGTTAAACGGTTTAACCATGAGTGAATAACACCGTCACCAGGACGAAGAGCTACCCCTGAACGGTTAGAGATAAATTCAGGAAGTGTGTGGTGCATGATAACATCGGACGGTTTCGGATATGCCGCTGTATGGCAGAATGATTGCATGACTAGATCTGCAGAAAAACCAAGCGCTGCAAGCTCTTTAATCTCATCCCTCGTCATCGGACCAGTCGTGTCTTGAGAACCAACCGTTGTAGTCACAGGCTCAACATACATGCCGGGACGAACACCGCTCATTCCACATGCCTTACCTACCATTTTTTGTGCAAGGGTATAACCTTTACCGCTGTCAGTCGGTTGTTCTGCAGTTAAGAATACATCAGAAACGCCTAACCCAAGGACATTGCGAGCTTTAGCCGTTAAACCACGACCGATAATCAATGGAATACGACCGCCTGCACGCACTTCGTCAGTAATTGTGTTAGGGTTAAGTTTAAATGTAGCGATGCATGCACCGTTTTTATGCGCTTCACCTTTATATGGGTAAATTGTTACAACATCACCTGTCTCCATTCCGGTAACATCCATCTCTAATGGTAATGCACCTGAATCTTCACATGTAGCAAAGAAGATTGGAGCAATAATACCACCGATAACCACACCGCCGGTACGCTTGTTTGGAACGCCAGGGATATCTTCGCCCATGTGCCACTGAACAGAGTTAACACCTGATTTACGGCTTGAACCGGTACCGACAACATCACCGACATAAGCAATTGGA
This sequence comes from Helicobacteraceae bacterium, assembly GCA_947498025.1. Classification (GTDB taxonomy): domain Bacteria; phylum Campylobacterota; class Campylobacteria; order Campylobacterales; family Sulfurimonadaceae; genus Sulfurimonas. The sequence goes on along the minus strand of CANMJR010000008.1, from coordinate 70,245 downwards.
TGACCGGCTTCTTTTAACTTGGCGATAGTAGCTATCGGATTATCCATTTTAGAAGTTAACATAGAGTTAGCATGTAAAGGAATATCTGAACGAGTAAATGCTTCAGAAGCCGGAGAGAGGTCATCTGTATTAGTCTCGCCTGGAACTTTATACACAGTAACAGTAATCTCCTCCGCCAACGCCGGAGTAGATGTAAACCACTCTGCATTTGCCCAAGAAGTCATAACTTCAGTTGCGTGCGCATTACCAGATTTATGCAACTCTTCCACATCGTTAAATGCATCATAAACAAGTAAAGTGTTTTTTAAAGCTTCTTTTGCAGCTTCTACAACTTCGCTTCTGGCAGAAGTTAAAGCATTGATGATAGGTTTTACATTGTAACCACCAAGCATCATACCCATGATTTTAACAGCATGCTCAGGAGCGATTGCACTAATAGTTATTTTTTCAGATGCAACATCATTCAAAAAAGCAGCTTTTACATATGCAGCGTCATCAACACCCGGAGATACACGGTTTGTAATAAGCTCTACCAACTCATCCGTACAGTTACTTTTAATTAATTCAATTACTTCTGCAGTTTGTTCAGCAGTAAGAGGTAATGGTGGTACACCAAGTACCTCTCTTTGGGTAATATGCGCTTCATACTCTTCAATAAATGCCATTGTTATTCCTGTTTATAAATTTCACAGGATTATAACTAAATATAAATAATTAATTTTAAGCATGTTACCAAAGTAAACAGTTTAATTTATTATTATCTGCTATATGTTTAAAATAGTAACACTTAAAGATTTCTTTGTTTTAACTCTGCATCAATAATTTCTCTATCCGCACCTCTGTAACTATTTTTGAGCCATAAGAGATAGAAGTCTGGAAGTTCGGAGTACAACATTCCCTTGTATTGTCCAAAGCCTATTTTTTTATAACTAATAACTTTTAGAGTCTCTTCCTCGCAGAGGGCATCAATCTTTACATGTCTTAACAGTAAGACAAATTCATCAAAATCTATTTTTTTTGGAAGAAAGAAGCTGTAATTATTAAAGTCAAAAATACCTTTTCTAATGCTTACAAAATTTTCAATTTTTTGTATCTCTTCTACGCTCAGTTGTTCTAAGTTTTGAACTACAACATTAAAAGAGTCTTGATTTTTTGTAAATATCAGTCGTGCTTTACTCATCAGAGAATTTCACGAATTCCTTTAGAATTTGGAGCTGAAAGTATCCCCTCGCCTTCAAGCTGCTCAATTAATCTTGCAGATTTGTTGTAACCGATTTGAAGTTTTCTCTGTAAATAGGAGATAGATGTTTTTCTATCTGTTAAAATTATATTTTTAGCTTCATCAAAAAGTGGATCCAACTCTTCATAGGTATCATTAGATGAAAACGAACTTAGTTCACTCTCTTCAAGTAAAAAGCTCTTATCATAATTAGGTGCTCTTTGAGATTTTATAAAATTCACTATATTTTCAATCTCGGTTTCTGTGCTCCATGGAGCGTGGAGTCGAACCAAACCAGTGGAACCAGGAGGAGTAAATAACATATCTCCTTTACCTAAAAGTGACTCTGCACCCTGCTGATCTAAGATGATTTTACTGTCTATTTTTTGCCCTACTCTATAGGATATTCGTGATGGCAGATTTGCTTTAATAAGACCGGTTACAACATCTACTGAAGGTCTTTGCGTAGCTACAACCAAGTGTATTCCGGAGGCTCTTGCCATTTGCGCTAATCTTGCAATGGAGTGTTCTACATCTTTACCGCTGGTCATCATCAAATCTGCTAACTCATCAATAATTACTACAATGTAAGGAAAGTGCTCTCCACCCTCTATCTTTACTTTTTCATTATAATTTTCTATATTTTTTGTTCTATTTTCACTCATAAGCTGATAGCGGCGTTCCATCTCATGAACCATATTGTTCAGAGCCACAATTGCCTGTTTTGGCTTTGTAATAACTGGAGTAAGAAGGTGTGGAATATCATTATATATTGAAAATTCCAACATTTTTGGGTCAATCATCAGGAGTCTTAGTTGGTCGGGTGAGTTTTTATATAAAAGACTTAATATCATGGCATTTATACCAACACTTTTACCGCTTCCTGTAGTTCCGGCTATTAGTAAGTGTGGAAGTTTTTTGAGGTCGGTTATAAAAGGTTTACCGACTATATCTTTACCCAAAACAATCGTTAGAGGAGAGGAAGATTCTTTGAAAAGTTTACTGTCTAGTAAATCTCTAAGATAAATAGTGTCAACGGTTGCATTTGGTATCTCTATTCCTACAACATCTTTTCCTGGAATTGGAGCTTGAATACGGATACTCTCGGCTGAGAGAGCCATAGCCAAATCATCTTGAAGATTTAAAATTCTTGAAACTTTTACATTTGCTGCAGGTTTAAACTCAAATGTAGAGACAACTGGACCGGCATAAGTTCGAACGACATCACCCTCAATTTTAAAATGAGCAAGTTTTTCTATAAGATAGCGTATTTTATCATCCACTTCACTCTCATCAACGCTGTGGGCGGCTGCACTTGGCTTTTGTAAAAAATCTACAGACGGCAGAGTGAAATTTTTTGGTTTTTCTACTTCACCTTTTTCTATAGTCTCTAAAAGCTTCGTATTCTCCTCTAGCTCATCGACTATTAATGCACTTTTCTGTTCTTTGACTTTCGCAACTAATTCTAAAATATTATTTGTTTTATCAAATTTTTCAACTTCTTTTATACTTTTTTTGACATATGGAATCTCTGTTTTTTCTCCAAAAACTTCTTCTACAGTAGAGCTGTATAAGTTACTTATTTCAACCTTGGAAGGTTGTATATAATTTTGTTCTCTTACAGTGAATGGTTTTTCAACCTCTTCTTGAACTTTGCCATATCTTTGCGTGATTAAATCATCTTCTACTTTTAGTAGTTTTTTTTTAATTTGCTCTTTTGATATTTCTGTCGTAGCATGTGGCGTATTGTTATTATTTTCTATTTTTGGAAATTGAGTCTGAATAAAGCTATTTATTATCGAAACGATTTCATGTGCATTTTTGTCAAGAATAATTACTACAGATAAAAGAGTGATTATAAGCCAAAATATCCATATGCCAAAAAGCCCGACAAACGGAGATAAAAAATCTACAAAATCGCCCGCTATCTTTCCTCTAAAATTATTTTGAATTAGCAGTGACTGCGCAAGAAGAAATGAAAAAAACAGTAAGAATGATGCTGTCATAAGCTCAGCTTTTCTGAAATCAAACATACTGTTTTTGTAAAAGAAATATAAAGGAACAAGTAAGACAAGAAGATATATAAATGAAATATAGCCAAAATATTGATGATTATATGAAGCAAAGATAGCACCATAACTCCCCATTAAAGCACTATCGCCAAAAATAGTTGCAAAACCTAAATAAATGAACAAACCAAAAACTACAATAAAAAGAGCATCTTTCAAGTTATTTTACCTTTAGAAATTTAAATAATTGTTTTAAAAATGAAGTATAGCCAAAAATATTCCATAACGAATTTTTTTGGCATTTTGCAATAAAAAGAGTTTTATTTTAGATAATTTACCAAATTTAATTGAGAAATTTTACCAACAGTTGAGAGCATTGCCTGATAATTTGTTGTGAGTTGGGTCAATGTTAACGAGGCTTCGGCCAAATCTGTATCAATCACTGAGGAGCGAAGAGTTTTACTACTCAGCTCTAGTAAATTCACTCTCTCCAGTGAAGCTGTCAATGTGTTTGAATTTGCTCCAACTTTAGAATGCTTTGTAAAAATATGCGTTTGTAAATCATCAAGCATAGCAATTGCATTTCCAATTCCAACATTTCTTCCATGCCCTATTGTACTGTCGGGATGTTGTTTTTGGTCTTCTACAGCCGTAATAATCTCATTTATGGTTTTAAAGAAATCTGTTTTTGGATCCCTGACAGTAAGTGCATTATTCGAATTAAATGATAGTGCCGGAGCGTCTGTAAAAAGAGTGCTTGTGCTATCATACAAACCTATTGTAGCTTTTGTGCCTACAACATTTAAATCCCCGAATCTGATTTTTCCATCATAAGAGAGAGAGGTCGTTCCATTGAATTTTGAAGAGGTAACTGCACTATCGTAGTCTGAAGCTGTATTAGTTGTTAATGGAAGTTGATTTGTAACAACCATGTTTACAACATCCATAAGTTGCTGATATGTCATACTGTCGGCATCAGCAGCTGTTCTTGGAGTATTTACATTAAAAATATTATAGTTTGTAACTCCACCGTTCGCTGAAAAAGTTGAACCGCCATTTGCCGTATTTTTAAAATCTATTTGAATATTATATGGAGTGCCGTTTATATCTGTACCTGATAATGTAAACTGGGTGCCATCCAAAGTTCCTGCTGTTCCATGGGATAAATCTGCAACTTCAGAAATTTTTGTAGATGGGGTTGCAAAACTATTTGTTCCTTTAACTATTTGAGGAATATTCGATGACACCGTATTGCCTTGTACGGTAAACTTTGTTTGATCGTAGAGCAGCCCCTCGATATTCGCAAAATTCGTATCAGCCGAACTAAAAGAAGATTTTATAAACTCTTTGACATGTAAATTTGGATTAGTAGCCGTACTTGTACCGAGCATTATTTTATCAAAGCTTGACTCGCCTATATCCAAATCACTTAAAGTAGTTACATCGGCCGCCGTTCCGCCGCCCAGGTCAACTGCACCAACCATATGAAAATCTAACTTGCTGGAACCCTTGATTTTATCTGCAACAACTATCTCTCCTGCAGGGTTAAGAGAAACATTTACCACTTTGTTTCCAAGTGTATTTCCATATGCATTTCCAATACGAGTTAATAAATCATCAATTTTTTCGTCATCTCTCATAGGTATTTTTTCGCTAAAAGAGGTTCCGTCACTCTTTGTGCCTCTTAAATAAAAAAAGTGTTTTGCATTTACTGTGTCAACAACATTATCGCTATCACCCATTAAGTCACGGATTGTATTACTTGGCAGAACAAAAGAAGAACTACCGGAAATTGCAGAATTTGTAAAATTTGGATATTTAGCGGTTAAATTTTCCTGTGCTACATTACTGGTAACTTCTCTTCTTACAAGAACTTCTTCACCAAGAAACAGCTCTGAACCGCTTATATTAAACTGTTGTTGAGTTCTTGACCCTAAAAATGCACTCATGGCAACATCATTTCCGTTATAAGTTCCATCAGCGGATATTGGCTTAGTATCTACGGCAGAACCTGAGAATAGATACTGTCCGTTTATAGATGTATTTGACAAACTTTTTAAGTTGCTCTCTATACCTCTAAGTTCCGCAGCAATTGCGTTTCGAGACACTTCATCATTTGTATCATTCACCGCAGAGAGAAGTAGTGTTCTCATACGGTTTATATTTTTTTCAAATTCGTTTAAAACTTCATCTGTTTGATTGGAAACTTTATATCCACTCTCGGTACTTTTTTTAATTTGCCCCAATCCCACTATTTCATTATCAAGCCTCATAGTTTCAGTAAATACCGATATATCATCTTTTGCATACTGTATTTTAACTCCGGAAGCTATCTGTTTATTAACATCAAAAAGCTGACTATTAAGTTGATTATTTTGTTCTCCATATAAGCTTTTATAGTACATACTGGGTGTGACTCGCATAATAACCTCCCCCTACTTTTAATTTATTTTAATATTATAGCAATAATAATTCCATGAGTCACAAAATCGACTAAATGTTATTTCCTTTTAAGTAATATATCACTATTATTGCACTCAAATATATCTATTTAGTATATATGCCTGCGTGGTGAAATGGTAGACACGGCGGATTCAAAATCCGCTAACGCGAGTTGTGGCGGTTCGAGTCCGCCCGCAGGTACCACCTACTGATTTAAACCAATCCAAAAAAGCCCATAAAAATCCATGAAATACGAAACTCTTAACATCTTTTTTAATCTAAGTTAGTCTAAACAGACTATATAGAACACTGAAAGATTTAAAAAGTGCTAATCCTAAAGACTTATTATTACTGAAAGGTGTAGGTCAAGCTACAATTAAACAAGTATATACTTTAAAAGTATTTATTTTCATACTCTTTACAAGCAAAAGGTGTAAATTATGGGAGTGTGAAAGTTAATGAGGTAACTTTTGTTTATGACGGGGATAGCTTTAGGGCTACAATAAGTGCTTATCCAAGTATAGTAGGTCAAAAAATACCTATTGTCAAACGAACTCTAAAATTGGGCAGTTAAATTTAAAAAAAGTTACATTCTGAAACTTAAACCACCTCTTGTTTTTCTACTGTTTTATTTGAAGATTTAGCTCCAAACTTATAAATATCTAACTTGTGTATAGATATCTTTTTATCTTTTTCGTAGGGGTTTTTACGAAAGGCTCTATCTGCTCTATAAATTTCACTATTTTAGAATAAGATGCGAGCTGCGAATTGACCTCATTTCTCATCTGCTCTAAAAGTGTGTTTATCTCCTCTTTTACCTTCACATCAGGATTTGTATTTGCTCTAAACTTTTTATCTAAGAGCTCATAATCTAAATGGACTCTGGCTGTGAGTTTATCCTCTTGTTGGAAAACAAGTGAGTCTAAAACTGCCTCTTGTTGATTGATTATGGCTTCAATTTGTTCCGGAAAAATATTTTCGCCGCCTGCACCGATGATAACATTTTTGCTTCTTCCGCTTATGTAGAGAAAGCCATCTTCATCCATGTAGCCTAAATCTCCGGTTAAAAACCATCCATCTTCCATAACTTCCGCTGTTTTTGCTTCGTCTTTGTAGTAGCCGAGCATGACACTCGGGGATTCTACCACTATCTCCCCCTCTCCCGTTTGGGGGTCTTTGTCTTTTATCTTTATACTTACGCCGCCAAAGGGTGTTCCGGTGGATTTGAATCTTGGCTTTTCACCCAGTTTTGAGCCTGCTATAAGTGGAGAGGTCTCGGTCAAGCCATAACCAATAACATAAGGAAACTCCGCTTCAATCAAAAACTGCTCAACAAATGGCGATAATCCAGCCCCACCGATACCAAAAAATCTAAGTCTTCCGCCAAATGATTTGAGAAGTTTTTTGCCTGCAATACTATTTAATATCTTTCTGATAATCGGTATTTTATAGAGAAGTCTCATGATAAAAGAGCCTGTAAATCTAGGCAAAATTTTGTTTTTATAAATCTTCTCTATAATCAAGGGAACGCTAAACATCATCGTAGGTTTTACAACTTCAAATGCCTTTAAGAGCACGCTAGGCGTAGGTACTTTGTCAATATAATAGATGCTGCTCCCATGGAGGATGGGTACAATAAATCCGGCAGTGCACTCAAAAGTATGTGCCAAAGGAAGAATAGATAAAAAAACATCCTCTTTTGTTATCGTAACTTTATTGTATGCAGAGAGTGCATTTGTGACAAGGTTTTTGTGTGAGAGCATAACACCTTTTGAGTGTCCTGTTGTTCCGGATGTGTAGATAATAGCCGCCAAATCATCTTCTTGAGGTTTCTCGACACTGTTAGAGATTCTTTGCGTCATCTCTTTTGTTCTCTGTTTAAGCGCAGAGAGATAATCTTTGCTGCTAAGTTCAGAGACAATCTCTAATGTATCAAGCTTTATAACAAGTTTTAGACTGTTTTGGACAGACTCTTCGATGGTAGCGAGATATTTTTCAGAAACAAATACGGCTTTTGCTTCTGAATGTCTTAGGATGTGATGCACATCCGAGGGATGAAAATCGGGAAGTATCGGAACTATTACTGCTCCAAAGTAGGTTACGCTAAGATATGCAACTCCCCAGTTAGGCATGTTTTCACTAAGCAGAACTACTTTATCGCCCTTAGAGATGCCGTTTTCTTTGAGCAACTTAACCATATCTTGAATCTTTTCATTCAATGCACCATAAGACATCGCTTCTTTGCCAACTTTCGCTAAAGCAGGCTCGTTTTCATACATTGCAACGGAACGATTGAGCAAACTACGAAGTGTAAAGTTTTCTAAATTTTCATAGGGGTAATTCATCTGTAATCTCTTATTTTGATTTTATTAAGTATTATTATACATAAAGAGACGCTAAAAGGTTTAACTATTGAGTAGAAGAAATAAAAACAAACAAATAAGTAAAAGTTCTGTAACATTTAGCCAAAAAGATTTTTTACCCACAACAAGAGAAGAGATGGATGCTCTTGGCTGGGATTATTGTGATGTGATTTTAGTGAGCGGAGATGCGTATATAGATTCGCCATTTATCGGTGTAGCAATGGTTGGACGAATGCTTGAAAGAATGGGTTACAAAGTAGGCATGATAGGGCAACCTGACATAAACAGCGATAGAGACATTTCTCGTTTAGGCGAACCAAAACTTTACTGGGGCGTGAGCGGTGGAAGTGTCGATAGCATGGTAAGTAACTACACAGCGACAAAAAAATTCAGAAACAGTGACGACTACACTCCCGGAGGGAAAAACGACAAGAGACCCGACCGTGCCCTGAGTGTTTACTGTAACCTAATCAGACGCTACCATAAGGATACCGCACCGATAGTTTTGGGCGGAATAGAGGCGAGTTTAAGAAGAGTTACGCACTATGATTACTGGGTGAATAAACTCAAAAAACCTATACTTTTTGACTCTAAAGCAGATATTCTCATTTACGGCATGGGGGAGATAGCTTTAGAAGAACTGACAGCAGCTCTGGCATGCGGAGATGATTATCGGGATATACGAGGAGTCTGCTACATTTCAAAAGTGCCAAATGAGAAGCATCATCAACTGCCATCCCATCAGGAGTGTTTAGATGATAAAGAGAAATACATCGATCTTTTTGACCTCTTTTACGACAATAATGACCCCATTTCGGCAAAAGGTCTTTGTCAGCCGGTGGATAACCGCTTTTTGATCCAAAATCCGCCTTGTGATTATCTGGATGAAACGGAGATGGACGCAAACTCAAATCTTCCTTTTACGAGAGAGCTGCATCCCTACTATGCCAAAGATGGGAAAGTGAAGTGTCTGGAGACTATCAAGTTTTCTATTATGACGCATCATGGCTGTTGGGGGGAGTGTAACTTTTGTGCCATCAGTGTGCATCAAGGGAGAAAAATCAGAACCCGTTCAGAGGAGAATATTCTCAATGAGGCAAAAGAGTTTAACAAATACAAAGATTATAAAGGTGTTATCTCCGATGTTGGTGGACCTACTGCAAATATGTATGGTTACGAGTGTGATAAGAAGCTAAAAAAAGGTACATGCGACCATATGCGATGTGTAGATGCAGAGAGATTGTGTCCTGTCATGAAAGTTGACCATAGCAGGAATATCAATCTACTTCGTAAAGTGAGAGAAGTTGAGGGTGTGAGACATGCTTTTGTGGCTTCGGGTGTGCGATATGATTTGATAACTGAAGATAAAAAACATGGTTACGAATACCTCAAAGAGATGGTAAAACATCATATATCAGGGCAGATGAAAGTAGCTCCCGAGCATACAGAGCAACATGTTCTTGAACTTATGGGAAAACCCGGTAAACAGACTCTTGTTGACTTTAAAAAGTTGTATGACAAATTAAACAAAGAAGAAGGCAAAAACCAATTTTTAACCTACTATCTCATCGCTGCACATCCAGGGTGTGAGGAGAAGGATATGCATGAACTCAAAAGGTTCACTCAAGACGAATTGCACATGAACCCAGAACAAGCTCAGGTTTTTACCCCGACTCCCGGAACTTATTCCGCCGTCATGTACTACACAGAACTAGACCCAAAAACTAGAAAAAAAATATTTGTGGAAAAAGATACAATGAGAAAAGAGAAGCAGAAGCAGATAGTGGTAAAAAAAGAGTGTTTTAAAAGTGGCTTTGCTTCGTAAAAGTCTATAGTACCAAATCATCAATACTATGCGGTTTTTCTACGGCATAGCCTTGCGCATAATGAATACCTATCTTTTTTAACTCAGCGACAATTGCATCACTCTCACTATATTCTGCAATAATTTTTAGATTCATAAGAGAACCGATTTTAAAGATAGATTCAACCATGCCTCTGTCAATTTTATCGGTGAGCATGTGTTTGATAAAGACACCGTCTATTTTTATAAAGTGGATAGGAAGTTGCTTTAAATAGGCAAACGATGAGAGCCCTGTACCAAAATCATCGAGTGAAAATTTAAACCCTTCAGCGATAAGCTTCTTAAAAAAATCTTTAGATTCATTGAGATTGGCTATGGCTGTACTCTCCGTAATCTCAAATATAACTCTGTTGCAAGCCATATTATATTTTTTTGTAAGGAAAAGTACATCATTGACAAACTCTATATCTGAAATACTTTGCCCCGTTATATTGACTGAAAATGCTATATTTTTTGGAAGCGTTTTTTTATGGAGGGTAAACCAACTAAAAAATTCTTCTATAACATATCTATCTATTTTTGGAAGTAGTGCATATTTCTCGGCATGTGGAAGAAATGAGTCCGGATAGATAATAGTGTTATCATCATCAAGAAGTCGAATTAGAACCTCATAATGGTCATCCTCTGTAATTAAATCTTTTATTTTTTGAACATGGAGTATGAATTTTTTATCTTTTATCGCATTATTTATTTTTGAAACCCAATTAAATTGTTGTTCATTATTCAGATGCATAAGATCACTCTCTTGAGCGATGTAATATCTATTTCTTCCTCGCTCTTTGGCTACATAACATGCCAAGTCGGCACTGCTTAAAATCAATGTCGGGTCACTGTTATGGATATCAATCATGGCTATACCGATACTCACACCGATTTTAAACTTTTTGTCACGCCACACAAAGGTATGCTCCAGCACTGTATCTATCAGTTTTTGAGCTATCTCTTTTGAGAGTTCTTTGTCACAATTAAACAAAATAAGTCCAAATTCATCTCCGCCAAATCGAGATAAAAAGTCATTTTTTCGAATGATTTTATTGAGAAGTGATGCTACTTGTCTAAGAACTTCATCCCCGGCCATATGACCGGCTGTATCATTGATGGTTTTAAATTTATCAAGATCCATAAAAAGCAGAGCATGTTGAGAGTTGTCTCTTTGTGGCTGTTTAGCCAGATTATTCAGTATAGTTTCAAATCCAAGACGGTTATTCAGTTTTGTAAGTGGGTCATGCGTAGATTGCCATTTGACTCTTCTCTCCTCTTTTTTCTTATGTGTTACATCATGAAAGACTAAAATAGCACCTTCAATCACACCATGAATATTTTTAATCGGTGCAAAAGAGTTCTCAATTGCGTACTGTCGTCCATATCTATTAATAAGAAAAGTGTGATTACTGAGTAAGATAATTCTTTCTTCTCTGATAGATACATATATCTGGGATTCTAGTTTTTCATGTGAATCTTCACTATAGAGTTCAAACAGCTCTTCTACTCTTTTGCCCTTAGCTTCACTGATGCTATATTTAATTATCTCTTCGGCTGCAGGATTAATAAATTTTACTTTTCCGTATGCATCTGTAACAATAACACAATCTCCAATAGAGCTTAGAGTAACCTCTGCGAGTTCTTTTTCACTATAAATACGCTCATTACTTTTTTGTAAATCATCTATATAGCCTTGGATAGATTTACTCATCACATTAAAAGCATCTATCATTTTAGATACTTCGTCACTGTTTTCTGAGGGAGGCAAATCGACATCAAAATTTTTGTTTGCTATTTTCTCGGCTGCAAGGGCAACATTATTGAGTCTTAAAGTGATTTTTCTCACACTTATCCATGCAAAAAAAGCACCTAAAAGAATGGCGATGGTCATGTAGAGGAGACCTTGATTTGTGATAATCGCTAATTTATGAGAGAGGATACTATAGTCTATAATGGTTCTCACATACCCGATAATGTTCTCTTCTACCTTGATGACTTGGATAGTATCTACTACATTATCATGTGTCGTTTGATAGTGCGATGCATGTCTGTTTTTTATAGTTTCAAAAATATTTTCACTTACTTCATCATTCAAATATTTATTAAAATACTCTTTGTTTGTTGAAGCTTTTACTTTGCTGCTTGTATCAAGTATAAATGCCATGGAGTTGTTATTAATGCTTGAGAGTGACTCCTCAAGTGCTACTAAGTCATTATTCAAAAGAGAAACAGAAGAGGTTTGTGCAAGTATAGAAGTGAGTTCATACGCATTAGCAGAGAGTTGTTCTTGTATAAATTTGCTCTCTCTTTGGACGAGGTCAGAAATAACAAATCCCATTAAAATTGCATGAATAAGTACAACACTCACTATGAGTTTACTTTTAACACTTTGCATATAGCTTGTATAAAATGAGAGGAGTTTCATTTGGGGATGCCTATCGCCCTGTCATACTTCTCTAAAAAAGAAGCGACTTTGTCGTAATCCGAATTATTTGCAGATGTAAAGCCCTCAAATCCTGCATTTTGAAGCAATATTTTGCCTTCTTCGCTCTCATCAAGATTAACCAAAAGAGTCATAAAACGAGTCACAATTTTCTCATCAAGACCATTTTTTACAACTACTCCGTTATTGACGAGTGAATCCGTTTGCCATACAACTTCCATCTCCTCAGCTTTGTCAGGATTTTCTCTTTTCCATGCTTCCCAAGGCGGTGGCCACGATGCACCTGCAATAGTGTAGCCACTAAAAGCATTTAAAATAGAGGAGTATTGAGAGCCCACATATTTTTGTTCTATATCTTTTTTGACATCAATTCCATGTTCATGCAAATAGTAGAGTGGCATCATTGTAGCAGCAAGAGCCGTCGGTGCCGGAAAACTTATACTTTTTCCTTTGAGTTGCTGCGTATCTTTGAGATGGGAATCTTTTCTTGCGACCAATATACCTCTAAAAACAGTGTCCGGCTTCATTCTACTAATCACTCTATAATCATGTGAGAGAGCATTAAAGGTTTGAAACGGATTAGGAAGTGAAAAATCAAAATCACCTCGATAGAGTTTTATTTCATACTCGGCATAAGTTGCCGAAGTTTCTAGCTCAAATTTTGTATTTTCCATCTTGCTCTCAATAAAATCTAAAATAGGTCTATAGGAAAGATACATTTTTTTTGAGTTTAGATAGGGGTGAATACCGAATTTATAAGTTTTCGTATGAATCTCTTTTGCAGTAGGTTTGTATAGAACTTTTTTATCTCTATCACTGCATGAGGTGAGGAATAAAACAGTTAAAATGATTGTTGAAAAAAATTGTAACTTCATGTGGATGATTGTATCACAAAGTGAGTTTATTTCTTAATCTTTTCGTATGGAAGTAGCCGTCAAAAAAATATACTCTTTCCCCGTGAGTGTCACTCTAAACTTCTTTTGTTGCAAATATTTCTTACAAAAAACAGCATCTTTGTAGAGGTTGGACATCTCGGAAAATGGGTAGTGTTTTGCTTTTGCTCCATAGACCATCTCGCCATCTATCCAGCGACAGTTCGGAAAACCTAAAATCATCGCTCCATCTTTTTTGAGGTAATTTTGAACAATATTCATAAAAAGCGGATTAAATTCTAAGTTTGAGCTTTGAAGCGTTCCTATGCTGATAATCAAATCAAAAGTGCCTAAATTTAGAGCGTTTAAATCATTGATATTATAAACTATGAATGAAATATTTTTGTTGGCAGAGAACTTATTTTTTGCCTTTTCTATAGCGGAAGCACAATAGTCTATACCGATAAGCTCCATATTTTCAAAGTTTGAGGCATATTTTTGTATCACTTCAAACTCATCTCCACTGTTTACGCCAAGATTTAAGACTCTTGTGCGTTTATTTATGGTTACATTTTTTAAAGCTCTGAGATAGTGCGCCAAAAAAGCCGGTTCTTCGTTTTTATGTATTTGTGAAAACTCGGAGGAGGAGCCATACTTCTCTGCATCTAAACTTTTATGAAATGACTCTTCAGCATTTAGTTTAACAAATCTAATTGTGACAAGATTTTGGCTTTGAACTAAAGGGGTGAGCATTTTGCATTGAAGTATCTGGGCTAAATCAACCCAAGCTTTGTAACCTCTATAAATATACTCGTTGTTATCGACTGTAATAGCTGTGCCTGCATACGCAGAAGTGGCAATATCTGGGTTTAAAACCTTAAATGCGACTATCTCTTTTGCATCCATTGCGTCGATTTTGTTTTGCAGGAGTTGGAGTATCTCAAACATACTTTGAGTCGTGAATTTATACATAAGGAATTCTTTTGATAAAACATGCAAAAAATGTTCCAATTCTTACATTTCTTTCAGTTTTATTACTCTACAATACACGAAATAATAAAAAAGCTTAAGTGCCAAAGCGGCTAGCGTAACAAAAATGGGTTCTGCTTATTTTTGTATTTAAATTTGAAAAGTCAAAGAATGAGAATAGATAAGTTTTTAAATTCAGTAAATATTACAAAGAGACGCTCGGTTGCACAAGACATGATAAGCAACGGTGTTGTCCTGATTAACGGCGTTGTGGCGAAGGCGAGTAAAAATATTGAAATCGGCACTGTTATCACAATTAACTTTTTAGAGAGTGTCAAAAAATATGAGGTGTTGCAGATTCCCACTGCAAAATCAACACCAAAATCTTTACAATCAGAGTACATCAAGGAGCTTGCATGAGTTATGAAGAGGCAAAAGTTCTATTTACTTCACTCTTTAAACATGAAATGAATGATGCACAGATGAGAGAGTTTCTGATTCATATGACTCTGGGTGAAGAGACTACTGTTGGCTCGATTGCAGCCGCTGCGGAGGTAATGCGTTCTTATGCGATTACTTTGCCTATCTCGGAGGAGCTTCGACTAAAATGCATCGATATTGTAGGAACAGGCGGCGATAAAATAGGGAGTTTTAATATCTCTTCTACAGTATCGATTTTAGCCGCAGCATGCGGAAGCTCTGTTGCAAAACATGGAAGCCGCTCTGTTACTTCAAAATCAGGAAGTGCTGACATGTTTGAAGAGCTTGGAGTGAGACTTGATTTGAGTATAGAGAAGAGCGCAAGGCTTTTAGAGGAGTGTGGATTCACCTTTATGTTTGCACAAAATCACCATCCTGCTATGAAATTTATAATGCCCGTGAGAAAAACGATACCCGACAAAACTATTTTTAATATTTTAGGACCTCTCTCCAATCCTGCAGGCGTTACAAAATCACTGCTTGGTGTTTTCAGTAAATCTTTTGTACCAAAAATGGCGGAGGCACTTAAAATAAACGGTGCTACCTCTACAATGGTGGTAAGTTCCCGTGAAAACATGGATGAAATAAGCATCAGCGATATTACCTACGCTTCACAACTCCATAATGGAAAAGTGCATGAATTCGAAATTGACCCGCAAATGTACGGTATTAAAAAAGCTCCGCTAGAGGCAATTATCGGCGGTGATGCAAAAGAGAATGCAAAAATTCTTTACTCTATTTTTGATGAAACGGCAACCGATGCTCAAAGAGATATAGTTTTGATAAACACGGCGGCTGCCTTGATGGTCGATGGCAAAGCTCGTGATATTCAAGATGGTTTAGAGATGGCAAACGAAGCTATAAAAAAAGCAAAAGCCAAAGAAAAACTGAAACAAATTATAGAGATATCAAATAAATTATGAAAATTTACAACCTGAAACTGAATGAACTTCATGTACTGACGGATGAAATAAGCAAAAATTTCATTAACGGAGTGGTGCTATTGCAAGGCGATTTGGCAGCAGGGAAAACTACTTTTGTGCGAGAGATGGCAAAAAAATTGGGCGTTCAAGAAGATGTTACTTCTCCTACTTTTTCGCTTCAGCACTGCTACGGCAATAGAGTTTTTCACTACGACATTTACAACCATGGCTTAGATCATTTTATCTCTTTGGGTATGCTTGAAGAGCTCGAAAAAGATGGACTTCACTTCATAGAGTGGGGCGATGATAAACTTTTGGAGCTGCTCAGTTTTGCAGGAATAGAGACACTGAAAATTGAGATAAAAAAAATCTCGGATGACGCAAGAGAGTACAGGATAGAGCATGCATAAATTAAAAGCGGTCAATCTGGTAAAAAAGATTAAAGATTTAGAAATAGTAAAAGGGATGAGTTTAGAAGTCTCAAGTGGTGAAGTTGTTGGGCTTTTAGGACCAAACGGAGCCGGAAAAACCACTACATTTTATATGATATGCGGTCTGGTTGAATCAACCGGCGGCGAGGTCTTTTTTGATGGAGAAAATCTCTCTCACATGCCACTGCACGAGAGAGCATTAAAGGGTATCGGCTATCTTCCGCAAGAGGCTTCTATTTTTAAAGATTTGAGCGTCGAAGACAATCTTATGGTAGCTGCACAAGTCGGCATAAAAGGAAAAAAGGCACAAGAGGCAAGAATATTAGAACTGCTGGATATGTTCAACATTGAGCCGATTCGCTATCGCAAAGGAATTAGTTTGAGTGGCGGAGAACGCCGTCGTGTCGAGATTGCAAGAGCACTTGTTAATCAACCTAAGTTTTTGCTGCTTGATGAGCCTTTTGCCGGAGTTGACCCAATCGCGGTTATGGATATACAAAAGGTCATAAAGCAGTTGGTTTCGTATGATATAGGTGTTTTGATAACAGACCATAATGTGCGAGAGACTTTGGCGGTTTGCGATAGAGCGTATGTTATCAAATCCGGTTCACTGTTGGCATGTGGAACCAGCGATGAGATAGGACAAAACGCAGATGTCCGTACGCACTATTTGGGCGAAGAGTTTAAGCTCTAAACACAGAAAATGGCAGGATTAAAACAGACCGCAAGTGTAGAGAGTAAACATAAACTATCAAACACACTGCGAAACTGGCTGCCGATTTTGCACTCAAGCCTAAGCGATTTAGGCGAGGCAATGGCTCCTTTTGTGGAATCCAATCCGCTTATAGAGGTTGAATCTGGCTATGAAGAGGATTTTGAGAAGAGAATTCCAAAAAAAATAATCTCAGGCGAAGTAAGCAACTCAAGCACAGATAAAATTGAAGCGCTAACTATTCAAAAAAAGTCTCTTTATGATGTTTTAGAAGAGCAAATATCCAAACCCCTTTTCCCTACTCCCATCTCACAGAGCGTTGCACTCTTTGTTATCTCAAACCTTGATGAAAATGGCTACTACGAGGGGAATAGTGAAACATTTTGTAAAAAAAACAGCATCAGCTTAGCAGAGTTTGAAAAAATCCGAACAAGGTTCGCTTTTGTAGAGCCGGTAGGTATCGGAGCAAAAGATTTGGCAGAGTCTTTTATATTTCAACTTGAAAACTCACAAATCAGCGATGAAGCCTACCCCTTGGCCGTAGTAGTTATTAACAACATGCAGGGTATTCACAGCCACTCCGATGATAAATATTTCAGTGAAGTAATGCGTATTTTAGGTACATTTCGAAACCCTCCATCCATAGATTTTCAAGAAGAGTCTGCTCAGGTTATCCCGGATTTGATGATTTTTTTTAATGATGATGAGCAAATCGAAGTAAAACTTAACGATGAATACTACCCGACCATCTACATCGATACAAACTACGGGGTCGAGCATGAGTTTGTAACCCAAAAATTTAAAGAGGCAAAAGGGCTCGTAGATGCCCTCGACATGAGAAAAGCTACACTTTACAAAGTCGGGCTTATGATAGTTGAATACCAGTATGAGTTTTTTACGGGAGGAGCGATTATGCCTCTGACACTCAAAACTTTGGCGGACGAGTTCGGACACAACCCCTCCACCATCTCAAGAGCAATCGCAAATAAATATATAGCTTGCAACAGAGGTGTTTTTGCCATGAAGGAATTTTTCACAACCGCCATAGACGACGATGTGTCCAATGCGGCCATAAAAGAGTTTGTAGTAAATTTAATTAAAAAAGAAAACCACTCTAAACCGCTGAGCGATATGAAACTTTTAGACATGATTCAAAACAAATTCAAAGTAGTAATGGTAAGAAGAACCATAGCAAAATACAGAAAACAGCTCAATATTGCGGGTTCAAGCGAGAGGAAGAAGCTCTATAATTTGCATTAAGGTTGCTATGTGAAAAATAAAGAGATAAAAAAACTCTTAGATTTAGAAGTAGAAAAACGGAATCAAGTCGGTGAAATATCCGTCGATAAGCTCGACCCGATTTTAGTAGCGCATCGTTACAAAGACCCTGTAATCTCACTTATTTGTGCCTTTTTTGCGTATGGAAATGTAAAGCAGATTGTAAAGTTTTTAGACTCATTAGATTTTTCTTTGCTTCAAAAGAGTGATGAAGAGATAAGAGAAACTTTGAAAAGCCACTACTACAGATTTCAAAAAAGTGAAGATGTCATAGCTCTTTTTATAGCACTCAAACGACTGAATAAAACAACAACTCTTGAAGAGGTTTTTAAGAGCGGATACCTGAAAAACAGAAGTACCATTGAGGGAATAAATGAGCTTATAAAAACAATAACTTTTTTATATCCGCATGCCACGCAAGGATACAACTTTTTAATTTCAAAAGTCACCGTAAAAACAAAAGGTGCCGGAGCACTAAAGAGATGGATGATGTTTCTCAGGTGGATGGTGCGCGAGGACAACATTGACATGGGATTATGGAGGGGAATTGATAAGAGCGATTTAATTATGCCACTCGATACACATACTTTTAAAGTATCTCAAAAACTAGGACTTTTGCAAAGAAAAACTTACGACCTGCAAGCTGCGATAGAACTTACACAAACATTAAAAGGGTTTGATGAAAAAGACCCGCTAAAGTATGATTTTGCTCTGTATAGAATTGGGCAGGAAAAAATACTATAATTTTCCTTGCCCACCAAATTAAAGTTTAACTTAACTAACTAAAAGATGGGTTAATGATGCATCAATCGTTGGATATTCAAAAATAAAGCCTGCTTCACTGAGTGCTTTTGGATAGATCTCTTTTGAACCTGTTAAAACTGTTGCACCCTCTCCGTAAATAATTTTTAGTACAAATTCCGGAAGAGGGAAGAGTGTCGGTCTGTTTAAAACTTTGCCTAGAGCTTTTGTAAAAATGTAGTTTGAAATTGGTTCCGGGGAGACAGCATTAAAAACACCGGTTGCTTTTTTATCAATTACAAACTTATAAATATTCATCAAATCAGCACTATCAATCCAGCTCATCATCATTTTACCGTTGCCGATTACTCCGCCTAGACCTAAGCGAAATGGAAGAAGCATCTGAGCCAAAGCTCCGCCATCTTTGTTTAAAATCACTCCAAAACGCAAAATGGTTGTAGGTTTTTCGCATATATTTGCCTCAGCTTCCCATGCTTTAGTAAGCTGACCCAAAAAATCATCCCCATACCCGACATGTTGTTCATCACATGCTATGTTATCAGGATATGCGCCGATGGCAGAGGTTGAGATAAAGTGCTTTACATCACTTTTATTGATTGCTTTTACGATTTTTTTAGTAGTTTCTATACGGCTTGATATAAGGAGTTTTTTATACTCTTGCGTCCATTTTTTTATTATCGGAGAACCGGCAAGATTTATGACGACATCCACTCCTTTTAGTTTTTCTAAAATAACCTCTTCGCTATCTTTTCGCTCAATTGCCACGATGTCGCTAAAAGTATCTCTGAGCTGTTTTGCGACAAAACCGCTTGCTCCTGTCATTGCTATTTTCATAATGCGCCTCTATCTTTTATTTTACACTTTAGAATTATAGTTGAAGAAAACGAACAAGCTAAATAATCAGTTGAATGTTCATTTTGAAAACACTTTTTCTATTTTATTTAACTCAACCACTGGAGGATTCGGAAGCTGCGGATATGCCCGTTTGACGGCATCCGTCACCCACTGAGGATAGACCCTAAAGTTAAGTTTTACAGTGGCTGTTAATGGGTACTGTAATTTCTCAGCCTCTTTTATATCATAACTCTCTACCCTTCTCTCCCCTGCGGGTATTCTGGTATCGCTTAAAAGTTTTTTATATCTCCAAAAGAGCAAACCTACAGGCACACCGTTTTCATCACCGAATATTTTCATAAACGGTCTTGCATCTTCTCCTAGATTATTATCAGCGTTGAGTTTTCCGCTCTCAAAGACAACTCTATTCTCTTTGTCTTTAAGTGTTATATCAATCCACAACTCTCTAAAATCGGCAACTCCGGTTGGTAAATGGTGCCCTGCTCCTACATTTTTCACACCCACTTCTATTTTGCCATTTTTTATAGCAACATCCAGTTTTGCCGATGTTTTAAGCAGCTGGATTGTCTGCTCTTCATTCACCCTATTTTTAAGCCCCGATAAAAAGTGGTTTGAACCCGAGAAATAGTGAACTTTCACATCCTCTTTTATTTTTCCGCCCTCTGTTGAAGAGCCTTTTAAAGGTGACAACTTATCATCTTTTAAATTTGTCATGTGACAATCTATACACTCTTTGTGCTTACTCAAATCTGTAGGAGTGTTAAAAGGTGATTTCTCCCACTCTTTAAAAGTTGCTACCACACTCAAATTACTATCGGGTAAAAACTCATCATGACAAGAGGCACAATAGCTGCTTTTTTTATATATAGGATTTGAGTAACTCTCTTTATGAACTTTTGGATTTGAATTTATAAACTTTTCATTCAGCCACTGATTCACCTCCGAATTGCTCTCTTCAAAAACATATTTTTTTCTGTTTGTTAAATCTAAACTGTAGGAGCTGTTTCCTTTGGATTCGGTTTTTGTAATTCTATGACAAGTTAAACAAGAGATTCCCTGCTCTAATCTTGCATTGCCATGTGTTTTCAACTCATCAATAAGAGCTGCGGAACCGCTCTCAAAAAGAACATCAGGCATCGTATTGTCATTCATAGTATGTGTTGTTTTATCTTGTCCGGTCGTAACGGCACTAGGGTTGTGACACCCCATACACCATTTTCTGAACCCTTGTCCTTTGTCTTGTGCGGCTAAGTTTTCCATAACCATGTAGTAAGGATTTGTTTCTGCCATATGTCTATGATTTGAATCTGCCCATTGGTTAAATATTTCGGTATGGCATGATTTACATTTAGCCGAATTTGTCCAATCCTCAATATGGTATCTCTCTACACCTTTCTCAAGTTGTATATTTGTAAGTTTGTTATCAGTGTCACTCAAAGAGAGAGTTGGATAAAAAAGAGCGCTCATCAATAGGATTGTAATACTTGTTGCGATTGTTGGGTTTACCCTCTTTTTGGTATGTATAAACAGAGCGATGAGTAGAAGAAACGAACCATAAAAGTGTATAGTGAAAGAGTAACTTCCAAGCACACCTCCGCCACGATTTCCAACCAAAAAAAGATAAAATCCACTGGCAGTAATTAAAAAAAGTACAATCCCCAACAGTAAGCCGTTTATAGAATTTTCTTTTTGAACAATCAGGTGTTTATACACATGCATATTGACCAGCGGCACCAATAAAAATAGAGTTACGATAACAGAACCTACTATATGGAGTGCTTGTATATATTTAAAATATCCCCAATCAATATTTATAATCTCTAATTGCAATACTCCTGTTACAAATAGCAAGAGTATATATATTTTTATATGCTTCGTTTTCATAACTTTCCTTCACCTTCAATAGAATAATTTACAATATCCCCTTCCAAGGTTTTTAAAAATGCCACTATCTCATCTGTTTGTGTATCTGTTAGATTCATGCCTAGTTGATGTTTTGCCATGATATGTACGGCATCTCTGAGCTTTGCAACCGAGCCATTGTGAAAATAGGGTGATGTTTTAGTAACATTTCTTAGCATCGGAACCCTAAACAGTCGTTGACTGTTTTTACCCATGAACCCGCCGACATTCTCAAACGGATAGGGATGACTCATACTGAAATTAAAACTAACTTGGCTGACTGCTCTTCCTTTGGTGTTTTCACTGAATGTATTTGTCAAATCAAGAAAGCTATTGTAATCTCGCAGTGGAAACTTCTGTATGCTCTGTCCACCGACACTTTTACCTGTATGACACCCTTTGCAGCCAAAATTCATAAAATTTGCTAAACCTTTTTTTGCCTCTTGACTTATTGCACTATCATTTCCATCTAAAAATCTATCATAATCACTGCGGGTTAAAAGTGTCCTGACATAAGCACCGATAGCTTTTTGCAGATTTTCAAAAGTGAGGGTTGGGGCTGTTGGATTTTTTTCATCTTTAAAGACCTTCTCAAACTTCTCAACATAGGAGCCATCTTGTGATAATCTCTGCTCTGCCTCTTTCGCATTCAAATTCATCTTATAGGGATCTTGTATTGAGTTGCCAGCTTGCTGCTCCACGCTCTGAACCTCTCCGCTCCATGTTTGATGTTTTGCCAATGCAGAGTTTAAGATGCTGAGTGTGTTGAGATGCAGAGGATTTACTTGTTGATTATGTCCTATAGCGGCTCCCAGCCTATCCGTACCACTTTGGTCGGAGAGATGACATACGACACAATCTTTTGCGGAATCTTTGTTTGTTGAGAGGAGCATATTTGAGAATGTGTTATTTTCTTTAGTCTCTTTTTCTATCATGTGGCAAGTGTCACAGCTTATATCCCTATTTTGAGATAAAGTTTTATCAAAAAAGAGACTCTTCCCCAACTCAATTTTATCTTTACTTAACCTGTTTTCCGGGCTGTCAACCACCTTTAAAAGTTCATTATATGTAGTTGGAATACTCGACATGTTCCTAGAGAGTGCAGTTTCTCTCAGCTCACCGTCACTATAATGTTTATCTACTTTTTTTGTTAAAAAATAGGATAAAGCTTCAAAAACCAATATCACAATGAGAACTATTTTGAGAAATGTTTTTATATATACATTCATGCTAAAACCATTTTAATCACAATATCCACCCTCTTTTTGAATAAAGATGATGATAGCTTCTATTAGCAGTAATTTTATTGATATAGATTAATTATACAACTGATGTTACGCACCAAAACGAACGCGTCCGTTTAGATGGCAGGGACAAGTGTCCCTACAACCCCCTAAAGCTAGGAAAACAAGCGAAGCGCTTTTCGCAGAGCGAAAATGTTTCTTCAATAAAACTTTGTTTTTCGAGAATAACATCAGTATATAATTAAAACTGTGGTTGAAGAAAAGGAATAACCTGTTTTTTACGACTTAAAACACCTTCAAGCCATGCTTGATTATTTTCTATTTTTATATTAAATGCACTCTCTACTTTGCTCATATCATCACTTAAAACCAAAAGTTGTGAACCCTCTTTCATGATATCTGTTAAAAGAATTACGATTGTGTGAAGATTGCCCTCTTCTTTTAGGAGCTTCATATCTGCAAAAAGTTCATCGATTCTGCTATCCAATACAGAAATATCTATCATCTCAAGCTGACCGATACCGACTTTTGTGTCGTTCATGTCAAACTCTTTGTAGTCTCTTGTATTTAAATCCCTTGCCGTTGCACCGTCAATCTGTGATTTTGCTATAAACATCTCCATTCCGAGAGCTTTGTAATCTTCAATACCGCAGATTTCAGCCAGCTCTTTTACTGCTTTTGTGTCCACTTTTGTACATGTCGGAGATTTAAAAATCACCGTATCGCTCAAAATTGCACACATCATCATGCCTGCTATATCTTTTGGAATTTCGATTTTATGATAATCATACATCTCTTTGATGATAGTATTTGTACATCCGATTGGACGAATCCAGCACTCTAAAGGAGTATCCGTCGTTATATCGCCTAATTTATGGTGGTCAACTATGCCCAAAATTGTCGCTTCTTTTATATCTTTTGGAGCTTGTGCAATGTCCGAGAAGTCAACCAAATAAACACTCTCTCCGGCATAAGAAGTTTTAAGCTCGGGAAGTGTTCCACCAAATTTGTTAAGAATAAATTCTGTTTCAGGTGATATTTCACCTTGACGCGTAGCAACACACTCTTCACCTAACTGATTTTTAAGATGAGCGAGTGAAATCGCCCCGACAATAGAGTCAGAGTCTGGATTTGTGTGACCAAAAATATATGTTAGCATGTCAATAACCTCTGTTTTTTTTTAAAAATTTGATAGAACTAATTTATCTTATAAACCTGTGCAACTTTTGAGCCGTCTTTTACAATTCTTACGCGGTCGCCTGCAAAAATAGTAACACCTTTTGCAACTACCACCACATGTTCGCCATTGTCTAAGTCAACTGTAAGCTCCATAGCATTTGCTTTTGCAACTTGGCTTCCTGCATAACCGCCGACCAAACCACCGCCGAGTGTCGCCAATGTATTTCCGGCACCTCTGCCCATCGTAGAACCGACAACTCCACCGATGATAGCACCCAAAAATGTACCCGTGCCATCATCCGTTATAACCACCGGTTTTGCATCGACAACTACACCTGTATCATATCTTTTTATCTGATTATAATCTTTACCGCTATACTCCGGA
This sequence comes from Helicobacteraceae bacterium, assembly GCA_947498025.1. Classification (GTDB taxonomy): domain Bacteria; phylum Campylobacterota; class Campylobacteria; order Campylobacterales; family Sulfurimonadaceae; genus Sulfurimonas. The sequence goes on along the minus strand of CANMJR010000008.1, from coordinate 45,931 downwards.
ACTCCGCTTGTAGCACATCCGCTAAGCAAGAGTAGAGTTGCAGCCGATATAAATAGTAACTTTTTCATCTTTTTTCCTTCTTTAGGGGGTTGTAGGGACATAAGCAGCTGCCCCTAAAAACAGACGCGTTCGTTTTAGTGCGTAACATCAGATATTAACTATTTAAGTAAAGATTTTGCTATGCTTCTTGCAGCCTCGCGACCGTCAAATGCTGCCGTTACAACTAAGTCGGCACCTCTATAGCAATCTCCGCCGGCATAAATTCCTGCAGTTGTTGTTTCATGTGTTGCTTCATTTATGATGATTCCACCCCAGCTGTTTGTTTCAATGCCGTTTTCTGCCAAAAAGGAGGGAACAGCAGGGTCAAATCCTAATGACATTATAATTACATCTGCGTTTACTCTGTATTCACTCCCCTTAACCTCTTCCATCTTTTGGCGACCGCTCTCATCTTTTGCACCAAGATTTGTTTTAACAACTTCTACGCCTACAGCTTTGCCGTTTTCATTTTGCACTATCTCTTTTGGCGATACAAAGAAGGTAAAATCTACACCCTCTTCCATCGCATTTTTGTACTCTTTCTGGCTTCCCGGCATGTTGTGTGCATCACGGCGATAAAGACAGGTTACACTTCTTGCACCTTCTCTTTTTGCAGTTCTGAGACAATCCATAGCAGTATCTCCGCCACCGATTACTACGACATTTAAATCTTTAAAATCAAACTTTTTCTCGTAGGATAATTTAAAGTTTTTTTTCTGAATCTGTGTTAAATAGTCCATGGCCGCATAAACATTAGGAGCCTGCTCGCCTGAGAGACCTGCTTTTTTAGCCTTTGTAGCACCGACACCTATAAACATTGCATCATGCGTATCTGCTATCTCTTCAAAGGTAATATCCTTGCCAACTTCACAATTGAGAACCAGTTTGAGACCAGCCTCCTCGAGAAGTTTTACGCGTCTCTCAACTATCTTTTTATCAAGCTTGAAGTTAGGAATTCCATAAGTAAGAAGTCCTCCTGCACGGTCGCATCTCTCATACATAGTTACGGCAATTCCTGAGCGAAGAAGGTAGGTAGCTGCCGATAAACCGGCAGGTCCGCTTCCTATAACTGCCACTTTTTTAGTTGTTGTAATTCCAGGAAATTCAGGTTTAAATCCTTGCTTAAAGCCCTCTTCCGTAATGTGTGTCTCAATCGAGCCGATTGTAATGGCGCCATGTCCGTCATTGAGACTGCAATCACCCTCACAAAGTCTGTCATGCGGGCAAACTCTTCCCATTACTTCAGGAAAGGGAGACGGTTCGTTTGAGAGTTTAAATGCAAACTCCAAATCTTTTTCGGCAATAGATTTCAGCCACTGCGGAATGTAGTTGTGAAGAGGGCATTTGTTTAAACAAAACGGGTCACCGCACTGAATACATCTTTCGCTCTGAGTGCTCGCATCATGCGGATTAAAAAGTTCATAAATTTCACCAAAATCTCTTGTTCTCTCAACTACCAATCTTTTTGTTGCATCTACTCTTTCAGTTGTTAAAAATTCTTTCATATTAGTCTCCATTCTCAAGATTAAGAGGTAGTTTTGTTAAGTTTTTAGGACGGATTAGCCAGAAGTTTCTCACCTCTACTCTAAAGTTGGCAAGTAACTCTTTTGCTTTAACGCTATTTGTCTCTACAACATAATCTTTTAACAGTTTTTTCAGAAGATGTCTCGCATCTGCTCCCTCATCCGTATCAATGCGGATAGCTTCAACCAACTCGCGATTCACATTTTCTACAAAGCTGTGGTCGGCATCATAAACAAAACTTACTCCGCCTGTCATACCGGCACCGAAGTTGAGACCTGTTTTGCCAAGAATTGCAACGATTCCGCCTGTCATGTACTCACATGCGTTATCTCCGGAACCCTCAACTATTGCCAAAGCACCCGAGTTACGAACTGCAAATCTCTCTCCTACACTTCCGGAGATGTAAAGTTTACCGCCTGTTGCACCATAAAGACATGTATTTCCGCCGGCACTAAACTCTTCACCCTCATTTTTAGAGGTAATGATTATTTTTCCGCCATGCATCCCTTTACCGATGTAATCGTTCGCCACACCGTTGAGATAAATAGAAACGCCCGGGATTAAAAATGCACCCAAAGCCTGACCTGCTATGCCGTTAAGATTTATTTTAATAGTGTCTGCTTTTAGACCTTTATCACCGTAGTAGTGTGCTATTTCTCCACTCACTAAAGCACCGAAACTTCTATGAATGTTCGTTATCTCTCTGCTGATTCTTATAGGATGTTCAGGGTGTTTAATAGCGTTCATAGCCTCTTTTAAAACATCCTTTTCAAATTCATTATTGTCAAAAGGAGGATTTGATTTTTGTTGATGCGTATTTACTCCGCTCTCTTGGTGTAAAATTGCAGAAAAATCAAATTTTTGTGCAAACTTATCGTCCACCACTTTAAGTATATCCACACGACCTACCATCTCCTCCATCGTTGCAAAGCCTAGTTCAGCCATGATAGAACGAACATCCTCAGCTAAGAGCGTAAAGTAGTTTATAACCTGATCCACATGTCCTTTGAAAAACTCTTTACGAAGTTTCTCATTTTGTGTTGCGATACCTACGGAACACTTATTTACATGGCAAATTCTAAGCATTTTACAACCGACAATTGTTAAAACACCCGTACCAAAAGCGTAACTCTCAGCACCCAAAAGTGCAGCCTTGACGACATCCAAACCGGATTTGAGTCCGCCGTCTGTTTGAAGCTCAACCAAACCTCTGAGGTTATTTGCTTTGAGTGCGTTATGTGCCTCACTTAGACCGATTTCCCAAGGATTTCCGGCAAATTTGATTGAAGTAAGCGGAGCAGCACCCGTTCCGCCATCCCCGCCTGAGATAATAATTTTGTCCGCATACGCTTTTGCAACACCCGCTGCAATTGTTCCGACACCGATAGTTGAAACCAATTTCACGGCAACTCTTGCATGTGGATTAACCTGTTTCATATCAAAAATAAGTTGCGCCAAATCCTCAATTGAGTAGATGTCATGATGTGGAGGAGGCGAAATAAGCGTAACTCCCGGAACAGTATGACGAAGTTTTGCAATCAGAGGTGAAACTTTATGACCTGAGAGTTGTCCGCCCTCTCCCGGTTTTGCACCTTGAGCAACTTTTATCTGAATCTCTTCCGCACTTCTTAAATACGCCGGAGTTACGCCGAATCGTCCTGAAGCCACTTGTTTGATTTTAGAGTTTCTGTTCGTTCCAAATCTCTGAGAATCCTCTCCGCCCTCACCTGAATTTGACTGTGCGCCTATGCTGTTCATCGCCATCGCAATTGTCTCATGTGCTTCGGGAGAAATTGAACCAAGACTCATAGCCGCTGCCGCGAATCTCTTAAATATCTTCTCTTTAGGTTCAACTTCAGATATATTTATAGGCTTTCTGTCAGATTTCAGTTCAAAGAAATCACGAATAAATTTCAGACCTCTTTTATTTATTAAATTTTTTAATCTGTCAAAATCTTTTTTCTCTCCGCTCGCTGCAACCGTGTGGATAGCATGGATAACATCAGGACCGAAATCATGGTGTTCCCCGCCATTATAAAATTTATAATATCCGCCAATGTTAAGTGGGAAAATTTTATTAAATCCATCTTCGTTAAATGCTTCTTTATGGTATCTTGTAATTCTCTCGTCTATATCTTCATAATCAAGTCCGCCAAGAGCACTATTTGAACTCTCAAAACACTCTCCTACAACTCTTTTATTGAGACCTAAAACATCAAAAAGTCCTGCGTTACGGTAAGATGCAATTGTTGCAATACCCATTTTAGAGATAATTTTGAGAAGTCCGCCATTGAGAGCACTATGGACAGATTTTAGAGCTTCATGGCAATCAATTTTTATAACTTTTGATTTTTCAAGAATATCAATAGCAGTTGCAAAAAGTAAATTAGGGTAGATAGCACTCGCTCCATACCCTATTAAAACCGCAGCACTATGTGAATCTGTTACTTCTCCGGTTATTGCAACCATAGAAACAAGGTGACGGATTTTAACTTTAAGCAGAGCAAAATTAAGACGACCGACAACCATAGCCATAGGAATAATTTTGTTTGTTGCACTAAACTCATAATCATCTAAAATTACGACCCTTGTGCCCTCATTTTTAACAGAATCTATCACTCGAGCCACTAAAGCATCCAGTGCCTCTTTGAGGGTACCGCTATAGGCAGTTGAGAATGTTGCATTGTGATAAAAAGCTTGATAACGAGGTGATTTTTTATCGCCGAAAGATTTTAAAACCTCAAGTTTTTCGCTTGTAATAATAGGTGAAATGGATTTCAAGCGGTGCGCATGGGATGGATGCTCATTTAAAATATTATGAACTTCACCAAAACCCGTATTCAAGCTCATGACAATTTTTTCACGGATTGGGTCAATCGGCGGATTTGTTACCTGAGCGAATTTTTGTTTAAAGTAATCAGAAAAAGCTCTTTGATTGTTTGAAAATGCAGCCAAAGGAGTATCATCACCCATTGAACCGACAGCTTCTTTGCCTTCAATGAGCATCGGTTCAATCACCTGTTCAACAACCTCTTGAGTGATATTGAAGAATCTCTGTCTTTTTATAAAATTTTCTCTGTTAAAGTCACATTTTGTAATGTACTGCTCTTCCACATGCTCTTGAAGATAGACCATGTGCTCATTTAACCACTTCATGTATGGATTTGAGCTTTTGAGATAATCATTTATCTGCTCATTTTTGAGAATTTTTCCAAACTTCAAATCAAGCCCCAGCATCTCGCCCGATTGAAGACGACCTCTCTCTTTGATGTTCTCCTCTGCAATATCAACAACACCGTATTCACTCGCAATCAGAAGATTATCATCTTTAGTAATTATATATTTTGAAGGGCGAAGACCGTTACGGTCAAGCACGCACCCTACATAACGACCGTCAGTTACGGAAAATGCAGCAGGTCCGTCCCACGCTTCAAAAACAGTTGAATGATACTCATAAAATGCTCGAAGTTCCGGATCCATGTGCGGAGCATTTTGCCATGCCGAAGGTATAACCGCGCGAACGGCTTTAAAAAAGTCCATTCCATTTACAATCAAAAACTCAAAGAAGTTATCTGCTGAAGCACTGTCGGATGAGTTGAGTTGCAGAATCGGTAAAATTCTCTCTATCTCTTCGCTTGTAAAAACTTCACTTTTTATAGATTCAGATTTTATCTCAACATTGATACGGTTCCCTTCAACCGAGTTAATCTCACCGTTATGGGCAACTGCACGAAAAGGCTGTGCGAGTCTCCATTCAGGCAAAGTATTTGTAGAAAATCTTTGGTGAAAAAGTGAAAAAGAGATTTTAAAGTTCTCATTTTGAAGGTCTTTGTAGAACTCTTTAATATGTGTAGGCATAACAAGCCCTTTATAGGAAAGAACTTTTGAGCTCATGGAAGCTATATAAAAATTTCTATCATAAACTAGTGCATGTTCGCACTCTTTACGAGAGAGATACAAAAGCGCATCAAATCTGTTTGTTGCCATAATTGAGTTTGGAGTAATAATGAGTTGCACAATATTTGGCAGTGAAGCTAAAGCTTGGTCGCCTAGTGCTTTTGTATCCACAGGAACATCACGAGTAAAAACAATTTTTAAATCATTGTTTACACAAATCTTCTCTATTGTCTGCAAATGATTTCTATCTTTTGTAAAAACAGATGCCACTGCAAACTGCTTAGGCAGCTCAACACCGCTTTTTGAAGCTTCATTACGAATAAACTCTTCGGGCATAGAGAGCAACAATCCGCTTCCATCGCCTGTTTTTCCATCCGCTGCAACTGCACCGCGGTGCATCATTCTCTCTAATGCAGTAACTGCATCATCTAAAACTTTATGAGATGCTCTGTTTTTAATGTTTGCAATAAGACCAAAGCCACAGTTATCTTTAAACGATCTCAATAAATCATGATGTTCAACCATTTTAACTCCTACATTATTAGTAAATTATGCAAATTAATGATAATTCTTTTTAAATTTAATCTCTTTTTAAAGAAACTTAGTCTATTTAGAGAAAAAGTGCTTAATTGTACACTTTAAAGGTTTAAAAAAGTATAATTATAGGAATATTTTTTGAATAAATTTTGATAATGTGTATATAAGAAACTAGGAAAGAAGAAAAAATGCAGGGTTACATCATAAATCTCAATAAAGTAAAAGATGAAGATTTAATTGTCACCATAGTATCACGAGATAGCTTAGATACGCTTTATCGGTTCTACGGAGCAAGGCATGGAACCATAAATATAGGGTTTAAAATAGACTACGAAAAAGAGCCATCGGGTAAATCCAATATCTCAAGACTCAAAGATGTGATGCATATAGGTTTTAAGTGGATAAACGACTACAAACTTCTCAGACTCTGGCAAGATTTTTTGACACTTTTTCATAAACACCTCAAAGATGCCGAAGAGTTGGGCGATTTTTACTTTGAACTCATCGACAACGCCTCAAGAGAGTGGAACAAGCAAAACCCAAAAAGAGTAGCAATAGAATCTTATGTAAAACTTTTAGAGCATGAGGGAAGATTACATAGTGAGCTGAACTGCTTTTTATGTTCGCAAAATATAAAAGAGGAAGAGATTTCACTCATACGAGCCTACCTGCCGACGCACAAAGCATGTTCACACACGCTCAGCATCAACAAAAAAGCTTTAGTTGAGCTGTTTGTTCATAAATCAAGCCTCTTTTTGAGTGATAAAGAGGTCGATAGACTTTGGTTTGTTTTGCTTGAGGGGTTATAGAATAGCAATCATAGTTATTTTACAATCATTAAAAAAGTAAAAATAGAAATTTTTAAAACAAGTGAAGCTAGAGTGCTTCACTTGTGGCATGTGGATTAATAGCCAAAGAGTACTTTGAGAATAAAGAAGAAAATAGCTGCTAAAACTGCAGCAACAGGAATAGTAACAACCCATGCCATAGCAATAGGTTTCATCAATGCCCAGTTTGCGTTACGGTTTAACATCCCGATTCCGATGATAGCTCCCACGAGAATATGCGTTGACGAGACGGGAATTCCAAGAACTGTTGCAAGCATAATAATAAATGTCGCTCCAAGTTCTGCCGCAAATCCTGTGACCGGAAAAATCTCTGTGATGCGGCTTCCAACAGTATCGATAACCTCTTTACCGATAAACCAAAGTCCTGCCACAAGAGCGACACCGAAGGTTGCCATTAAAATAACCGGAATAGCAGATTGTGCATTGAGACTATTCGTAGCCAAAATATCGATAATGGCAGCGAAAGGTCCGACTGCATTTGCAATATCGTTTGCTCCATGGCTAAATGCAAACGCCGAAGCGGTAAGAACCTGTAACATGCTAAAGAGTCTCATCGTCGCTTTGTGCGGAGAATCTTTGTGCATCACCTTAATGATGGAAAAAACGATACCGTAAGTCAGCGTTGAAAAAGTGGCGATTAGAAGAAAAATCTGCGTATTGTCAAATCCTAAATGTGCATGTTTAAGCCCTTTAAAAAGAAGCATACTTGCAATCATACCAACCCCAAAAGCAGCAGCCAACGGGGCATGTGTACGAAGTGCATAAAAAGCATTTGATTTCTTTTTAAGACGGTGCAGTTCATTCACCTGCTCTTCATAACTTGCTTTTTCTTCCGCCGTTGCCGTAGCTTCATCATGCAAAGCTTTGAGTTGTGCTAATTTGAATTTAATATCATCAATATGCTCTTCAACCGTATCGTTGTAATCAAGAATATTTTTTTTGAGATACCAATAAATTCCATAAGATGCCATCCCGCCTAGAATCGGAGAAACAACCCAGCTGATTACAATTTTTCCAATTTCATTCCATCGAACAAGACCAAACACACTTCCGCCCTCTTCCATGGTAACATACCCAAGAGCGATAGAAGCACCCAAAATTCCGCCTATGATTGCGTGCGTCGTAGAAACCGGATACCCTTTTTTAGAAGCATACAAAAGCCAAAAAGCAGAAGCGAGCAGTGCTCCCATCATAACAAACACAAAAAGCATCGGTTCAAATGTCATTTGCGATACATCTACGATTCCCTTGCGAACCGTATCTGTTACCGCAGAACCGGCAAGCATGGCACCGCTGATTTCAAAAATGGCGGCAATCATAAGTGCTTGCTTGACTGTGAGAGTTTTAGCCCCGACGCTTGTTCCAAAAGAGTTTGCAACATCATTGCCACCTATATTGAAAGCCATAAAAATTCCAAAAAGTGTAGCAAGTACAAAAAGAGTGTAATGATTTGTGAGATAGTTAAATCCCCATATCATAAAAATAACGGTAGTTACGGCAAAGATACCGCCAAAAAAGAGATTGTCGCGAGAAAACATGAAAGCTCCAAAAGTAAGACTCTGAAATTAAAATCGAGGAACCATGACCAAAATGCAGTTATTTGGTTACGAAACGATTACGAATTATGCCCGTTTATCTCTTTAGAAACTTTGAAAGCTTTGTAAAAAAAGTCATATTGAGCCTTTAAGCTTCGATATAATCTAAATCTTCATGGTATGTCTCGCGGGTAAAATAGAGTGCAATCAATGCGATGGCAAACACCACAGCACCAACCGTTGCAGCGGAGCCTAAAACCCCAAAGTTCTCTTTGAGAAGCATAAAACTAGAGGTAATCGGCACAACGGAACCTCGAACAAAATTTGGAACTGTTGTTGCCACCGTTGCACGGATATTTGTTCCAAACTGCTCCGCTGCCATTGTGATAAAAAGCGCCCAATAGCCACAAAACACACCAAGCAGGAACAGAGACATATAAAAAGATGAAGCAGTTGCACCAGAGAGTGTAAAATAATAGAGAACACTTATAACAGATAAAATCATGAAAATAGTGTAAGCTTGTTTACGGCTTTTCATCTTTTGAGAGAGATACCCACTCGCTAAATCGCCGATTGAAAGCCCAATGTAGCAATACATGAGTGCCTGACCTGCGGTCACTTCGCCGCTGATTGAGAGGGCTTTTGCAAATTCAGGTGAGAACATCACCAAAACACCCACCACATACCAAAGAGGCATTCCGATTACAATCGCTTTTATGTATTTACTAAAGAGTTTTTTATGGGTAAAGAGTCCAAAGAAGTGACCCCGCTTGACATCATCACTTACATGGTGCTCAAACATCGCTGATTCTTTGACACGAAATCTCAAAATGAGGAGCATAAAACCAAGTATCCCGCCGATAATATAAGCATTACGCCATGCAAAAACTTCTGTAACAAGATTCGCAGCTACAACACCAAGTACCCCAAATGCAGCAATGCTCATAACCCCGTATCCACGCAGCTCTTTTGGCAGAATTTCAGCGACAAGCGTTACTCCGGCACCAAGCTCTCCGGCCAAACCAATCCCTGCAATAAAACGCAAAAGTGCGTATTGTTCGACATTAGTAACAAAAGCATTAAGAAAATTTGCGACCGAATAGAGGATAATCGAAGCAAAAAGGACAGATAAACGCCCTTTTTTATCTCCTAAAATCCCCCAAAGAATTCCGCCGATAAGCATCCCGGACATTTGAGCATTGAGGATAATCGACCCCCAAAGAGTGATTGCCTCTTTATCTAACCCAAGCTCAGTTAAGCTTTGAACTCGAACCACACCAAATAAAATCAAATCATAAATATCGACAAAATATCCCATCGCAATGACGATAACAGGAAGCGTGAGTACCTGAGCAGCAACAGATTTCATGACAACCTTCCTCTATAATCTGTGTAGCCAAACTCTTTTACAATATCCAGAACACCATCTTTTCTGTAAATGGCTAATGACGGGAGCTTTATGCCATTAAAAGTACTGTTTTTAACAAAAGTGTAGTGGATTTGGTCTTCAAAGATAATCTTATCGCCAATTTTTAAAGGTGCATCAAAAGAGTAGTCACCCATAATATCTCCCGCTAAACATGTGTTTCCGCCGAAACGGTAGGTATATTTTTTTTCACCTGCCTCACCGCTTCCTCTTACATCTGCTCGGTAAGGCATAGCCAAAGTGTCCGGCATGTGGGCTTCTGCAGAAGTGTCCAAAATTGCAACATGCATGCCGTTCTCAAAAACATCTAACACCGTTGCAATCAAGAAACCTGTCTGCCAACCGACCGCTTCGCCCGGCTCCAAATAGACCTCTACATCATATTTTGCTTTGAACTCTTTTATGAGACGAATCAGTTTCTCAACATCATAACCCTTCTTGGTTATGTGGTGTCCGCCGCCGAAATTAATATATTTTAGACCTTTGAAATATTTTGAAAATTTCTCTTCAAAAGCCACTAAAACCTCTTCAAGAGCATCCACATTCTGCTCACAAAGTGCATGAAAATTGAGTCCGTCGATATGCTCCAAAACTCTCTCATCAAAATTTGCAAGTGTCGTACCCAGACGGCTATAAATTCCGCATGGATTGTAGATATCTTTTGGAGAAGAGGAGACCTCCGGGTTTATTCTAAGAGAGAGCTCAACATGAGGATTTATCTCTTTTACCCTCTCTTTAAATTTAAAAAGTTGATTTGGGAAGTTAAAAACGATGTGGTCTGAAATTTTAGCAATCTCTTCAATATCCTCATCTTTAAAAGCCGGAGAGTAGGTGTGAACCTCGGCATGCGGATTAAATTTGCAAAACTCTTCTCTCGCCAATTTTGCTTCATGAAGTCCGCTTGAAGTACACCCTTTGAGATATTTTGAGACCAAAGGAAATGTACTCCACATGGCAAAACCTTTGAGAGCTAGAATTATCTTCGCTCCGCTCTCTTTTTGCACATAATCAAGGAGTTTGAGATTGTTTTCTAAAAGCTCCTCCTCGCAAACATAACAAGGAGTTTTTATAGTATCTGTATTCATGTTCTAACTCTTTTTAGTGATTTATTTTACTTATAAGACTAGGGTAGTGCTTTACAAGTTTATTCAACTCGTTTTCAAACTGAGTGCCCCACTGGTTTTCATTCTTCTTGAGCAGTTCAAGAAATGCTATGCGCCGTTTAACAAAATATAAATATAAAACGGTGCTTACAACAGCGGCATAAAGACACCAAAGGGATGTAAGAGCGTACGGCTTCAACCAATAGACAAGATTTATTCCCAACAGATTCAGCCATCCAAAGAGTTGAATAGAGATATTTTTACTTAAAATCAGAGAACCGCAGGTTGTAAAAATATATATAATCGCCACCCAGTGATGATCTGTCGTAGGATTTACATAATAGAGTAATCCATCTTGTAGAGAGACTGTCGTAGGTTGTACAGAGAGTCCCCACATGGTATAAATTGACAATAGAGCACCCATAATCATAAGTATCGCAATTAAATCTCTTCTTAACCCTTTTGGTTCTATGAGCCAGATTGCCAATGGAATTATAAACGGCAGCAGACCTTGCGCATAAAAAATATAAATTGATTCAGCAATTTCAAGAGCTCTCGCTTCAATCAGACCGTAAACTCCGAGCCAAACAAACCCTTGCGTGAACTCATGCATGGCAAAGAGTAGAGGCAGACTGGCAAAAACAACCTCATGAGGAGTACTTGCCTTTCGTAAGGTCATAATGCCGACGATACCAATAACAATTGAAAATGTAAAATTTAGAAGAGCAAAATACAAAAGAGCTTACAGCTCTTTTATTTGCCAAGGAAGCCCTTGCGTGTTCATCTCTTCCATGAATGCGTCAGGATCCATCTGTTCCATGTTAAACACACCAACACCGCTCCAAATGCCTTTTAACATAAGTTTTGCACCAATCATGGCAGGAACGCCCGTTGTGTAGGAAACGCCCTGAGAGTTTGTCTCACGAAAGCACTCCTCATGGTCTTTTACTTGATAGATGTAAATTTTTCTTGGGCTTCCGTCTTTGATTCCCTCAACAACTACGCCGATATTCGTTTTTCCTTTTGTTCTTGGTCCTAAAGATGCCGGGTCAGGAAGAAGTGTCTTCAAAAACTCCATAGGAACGATTTTCATTCCCTTGTGTTCAATCGGTTCAATGCCTAACATGCCGACATTTTCTAAACACTTCATGTGCGTCAGATAGCTCTGTCCGAATGTCATAAAAAATCTAATTCTTTTAAGACCTTTGATGTTTAAAACCAAAGATTCCATCTCTTCGTGGTAAAGCAAATAACTATCTTTTTCACCTACTTCAGGATAATCCCAAACCATTTTAATCTCCATCGGCTCGGTCTCAATCCACTTTCCATTTTCCCAATAACGACCCTTTGAAGAGACCTCTCTTAGATTAATTTCAGGGTTGAAGTTGGTTGCAAAAGCGTAGCCATGGTCGCCAGCATTACAGTCCAAAATATCGATAGTGTGAATCTCGTCAAAGTAATGTTTTTGCGCATAGGCACAAAATACATTTGTAGCCCCAGGGTCAAATCCGCTTCCTAAAAGCCCCATAATTCCGGCTTCTTTAAACTTTGCGTCTCTCTCCCACTGAAGCTTGTATTCAAACTTCGCTTCATCCGGATGCTCGTAATTTGCAGTGTCAAGGTAGGGAGTTTTTGTAGCGATACATGCGTCCATGATTGTCAAATCCTGATACGGAAGTGCCACATTTATAAGAATATCCGGCTTGCATGCGTTAATAAGTTTTATAACTTCATCCGTGTTATCCGCATCAACAGTTGCAATCTCTATGTCGGCATGCGGAAGTTCGCTCTTAATTACTTCACATCTTCCGATGCTTCTGCTAGCCAATACAATTTTGCCAAACACATCTGCGTTTTGTACACACTTATGCACCACGACTCTACTTACTCCGCCTGCACCGATAATCAATGTTGTTTTCATAAAAAATTTCTCCAAAAATAGTTGCGATATTATACTGATATATTATTTTTAAACATTTAAACGAGGTTAAATGCTAGTAATAAAACGGTAACCCAGATACCTGCCGTCACAATCAAACTGAGCAGAACAAGCGTCGCTCCTGCATCTTTTGCCTGTTTTGCCAGTATGTGATACTCCTTCGTCACCAGGTCAACGACTCTCTCGATAGAGCTGTTTGCAACCTCGGCCAAAACAGGAATAAACAAAGACCAAAAAAGTATGCTTGCATGTGCAAAACTTATAGGCAGATTCCATGCCGCTATGCCCATCACAAAGAGCATCAAAAGCTGCCACTTAAAGGATGTTTCATTTTTTGTTATATCAATAAAGCCCTCAAGCGCGTACTTTCCGTTTCTAAAGAGTGAATGTTTTGGTTTATTTAGTTTCATATTTCTCCTTCATGTTTTGTATGATTTGTCTGAGTTCATCCGCTTTTGTATCTTTAGAGACGGGCGGAGCAAAATAGACGCTTATCTCTCTTCTTCTGAAAAAACTCTTTTTCTTTTTTGGCTTGTATTTTGAAAAGGCACTTCCAAAAACTCCGTCAATAAAAAATGGAATTATAACACCCTCGTAATCATTCGGTATAAGTTCATACCCTCTGTTAAACTCTGCAATAGCTGAATTTTTTGCTATCTCACCCTCAGGATAGAGTGCAACGATTTTACCGTTTTTCAGCCTGTTATGCGCCTCTTTAAAGGCATCTTTAAAGGCTTTCGGCGAGAGAGGTATCACCTCCCCTTTTTTAAAAAGGAGGTTAAAACCTCTCCATTTATAAATATCTCTGTCCATCATAAAACTTATTCTTCTGTTTATGGAGAGTTGCAAAATTATCCAATCTATCCAACTTACATGGTTTCCCAAAAGTAACACTGCTTTGGTGGAGGGAATATTCTCTAAACCTACATAGTTATAGCTGTGTCTTGTTCTGAATATCATCTCCATAATCGCCCAGATAGTCATCACCGAATATCTTCTATAGAGCATAAAAGAGAGATAGACTCCGACGAAAAACATAAGATAAAAAAGCACTTCAGAGTTCATTCCAAAGTAGGCAAAAAGCGTAGTTAAAACTAAAAAAGAGAACATGAAAACATTCTGAATAAAGTTGCTGCCAGCCAAAACTACGCCTAAATGCACTCGCGGAGAGAGAAACTGGATATGCGCATTGAGCGGAACCATCAAGAAGCCGGCCGAAATGCCGAAAAGTGTGAACATGAATGCCATTACGCCCATCGAAGGGACAAAGGGAATGAGAAGCACCAAAAGAGTAATGCCGACTGAACCGATAGCCACTAAACCCGTGTTTATAAAATACTTTGAGAGGTTTGCCGCCATGATAGAGCCTATAACTATCCCGATGCCTGCAAGCGCCATTACACCCTGAACAAGGATGGTATTCGTTACTCCAAGTTCACTCTTTGCATACTCGCCAAATACAGCCAAAACGACCTGAGAGATAGACCAAAAAAGGCTCAGTCCGATAATTGCTTCAAAAACCTCTTTTTTCCTTCTTATAATCTTTAGATTTTTTCGTAGATAGGCACCTTTTATATATCTTGCAAGTGTAAACTCTCTCTTAGAAATTTCTACCATTTTATTTGGAAGTTTTGAAGTCAAAAACCACTCAATGACCGAACTCAGAACCAAAAGCCAGCCAAGAGGAGCAATAAGAAGTAAAATATCCTCTTTTGTTTTAAAACTATCATCCAACATGCCCTCAAAGAGAACCGTATAGAAGATAATTCCTCCCAAAATAGCAACCGTTGTAGTGGCTTGGACGGCTCCGTTTCCTGAACTTATAAATTTAATGCCGACCAACTCTTTTATGTAACCGTATTTTGCAGGTCCGTAGATTGCAGCCTGAAGCCCAAGTAAAAAAGTCATAGCAAATGCCGTAAAAAACCACCCTTGATAGTAGGAGTAGGTTATGCCAAGAGTAATCACAATCGCAAAAATAGATGCGTACTCCATAATCTTATTTTTTGGAAATTTGTCGGCTAAAAAGCCCGACGGAGAGAATGCTAAAATAAAAGGCAGAAGAATAAGAGCGTTTACGATAGCCGTCAGAACAATCTGAGTTTGTCCATCATATACTTTAAAAATAGTATTTTGAATGATGATTTTATGACCCAAATCTGTAAAAGCATTCAGAAAAATGACAATAAGATAGTTAATAAATCCGGTTATGGCAAACAATTTCGTCATAATTTAACTGTTTTCTTCATCTACCAAAGTTGTACTCCAACCCTCATAAAAACCATGCTCTTTTTTAATGAGTGCGTACAACTCTTCAACAGTTTTTTTCACTTCATCTTCTGTCGGCATGTGAATTTTAATGAGAGCGACTCCATGCTCATATTCATCGGTAGCAATATCATCTTTAAATACAAAACCATTCTCCAGAGCATTGTTCACAAATCTCTCTTTTTGAGTGCTTGTGTCAAATACTGCATAGTGTTCAACTTCTCTAGCAACACTCAAATCATCGCCCTCTTCTTCTAGTAAAAAGATGATTTTTGCACTCTGGCTATGATGCAGTTCTAACTCACTCGGAGAGAGTTGAAGCTCGTAAAAACTCCATTTCGTATCCCGTACAACATTACTCTCATAGGCGTAATTTGAAGGCGTCAGAATTTTTGACACAATGGAGTTAAGCTCTTTTGAATCAGGTGCATAAAAATAGAGTTCATTCCAACCATCTACCACTCTGCTGCCTACATACACTGCTTTTTCATCATGTTCAAGGGCTATAATCAGAGACTCTTTCGTCTCCAAAAACTCCTCGTAACCATCCATATCTTCACTTATACCTTCATATTTTACAAAGATACTAAAAAGCCAAGGATTCTCCTCTTTGTAATCACCGGCATCCACCTCAAACTCAACACTCATGGAACTATTATCTTCTATTCTGTTAAAAATTTCTCTCATTCATTTATTCTCGTATTTTTTTTATTTATTATATCTGATTTTCAAATTTTAGTATTGCTTAATGAAAAAATTAAATAGCATACTTCATTTTTAATTTTTCAATCTCAAGCAAAATTTCATCCACACTCTCAGAGAGTTCACTTCCCATTTTTTTAATCTCATCGGGAAACTCTTTTTCGAGGAGTTTCATCAGAGCATACCAGACAGGTTTATATCTATCTTTCAACTGATATTTTTCAATCTCAAAGAACTCTTTTGCTTTGTAGAATTGCCCTTTTGATAGTAAGAGAGCCCATAAAAGTGGGGACACCTATTTTTTCATAAAAGGAGTTAAAAAATATGCTTTTAGTCCTCAACTTAATAATAGTGAATGAAGATATTGGGAACGATAAAGACAAAACCTTATTTTGAAGAGCTTTTTAATTTAGAATTATTTTTTTTAGCATATTCTCTACAGAGCTTCAACCTATTCTCCAAAAAATTCAACTCCTTCTGATAATAACTTTTCATCATTGTTGCAAAATTCAATTTAAAATCATTTTCTATTGCCTGATATAGCTCGAAAGAATCCTGACATTCTTTTATCATTTTTTCAATACTTTGCATTTCTTCTTTTATAAAATTTTCTTTGCTTATATTTTTGGGGAAATATTTAATTAAAGCTTCGTAGCTGTGGTGATAGTCACGATAATTGAGCGATTTCAGAAAATTAAAGTAATTTTCATCTTTGTGTAACTGTACTATTGCATCATCATAGTATAGATTTCGCATTAAAAATGTCAGCAAATCTTCTGTATTTTGTATATCTTCACCAGTAACTATACGTATCTTTTTAAAAATACTTGCTTCAAACATAGCCCATATATTACTTGTGTCTATAGTATCTTTAATCATTAAGTCGCTACTCGTTACCTCCCTTAAACACCCAGAAATAACTTCTGTCAATGATGATTCATATAATTCTTGAGGTGAACACAATGAACTATTTTTTACCAATGGCAATCCGGCTTTGGCATATGCCTCAGCGACTAACCTAGAACAAAATTGCCTGTTTCTCTCTTCTTTCAACTCTATTTTAGTTCTTATTGCCTCCCTAACAGAATATTGAGTATGTACTTGCAACTTTGCATATTCACAAGCTCTTTTTGCAATTTTAGTGTCTTTGACTCTTAACACACACGCTTGTGAATCTTTTTTAAAAAATTCATATTGAATATTTTGTCGTCTTACCCCGCCATTAGCCACTGCATGAATAAAACTATAATTTCCAACATATATCATTGAATGAGAATATCTACTCCATGTTAAAACTCTAATAGCAGTACTAACGCTCAATAGTTTCCTTTGCGCAGTAAGTAAAATATCACCTTCTTGTAACTTTTCTATATCAAATACATACATTTATCATTCCTAAATACTACTTATTGAAACAGATATAAAACAGATGAAGCAAAAACTAAAAATTACATCCAAATAAGTGAATCTCGGAGGCAAATATCTATCTTCTGATACAGTGTTGCTAGTTAAATTAGTTCTCTTCTCTTATTATTATACTCACCCTGCCATTATTCGCATCTTTAATCTCCATTAACAATTTTTATTTTGTCAATAGTTTTAGCATAATATTTTTTGTCAAAACATTTATTTTACGTAGAACACAATATGCAGAATAAAATAAAACTCTTACAAGGAGACTGTTTTGCAGATAAAATTTAAAAATCAAACCATGAAATTAGAAGATTTACCACTTGATGTGGGGTATGCTTCACAGAGGGTTACTCTCCAAGATGAAGAAAACACTCCCCATGTAATTGGCGGACAGAACGGTCAAACTCAGCTTTTTATAACGACTCCTTTTATAGATGAGCCATTTTTGGAGGAGTTGAGACAGATAAACGAGTTTCTTCCACAGGGAGGGGACTTTATTGTGACTGCTACTTTGATTGTTGCGAATGCGTCACACACAAACCCTCACCTAGAAAAAATAGATTTTTTGATTGATGCCGAAGGCGAATTTGGAGACTTTTACGGAGTCAAATTACTGGGTGAACCCTATGATTTTGAGCTCACAAAAGCACTCATTTTAATCTCCAAAGACGGGGCAATTTTTTATGATGAATTTGTTAAAGATTTAAATGACACATTCAGAGTCGACACACTCATGCGCAAAGTTGCAGCAGCACAAATTTGCTACACGGGACAAGGATGCCACGAATGAAAGAGCTTATAAAAACAATCATAGAAGAGATAAAAAACAACACTACGGTTCCCTATTTCGGGTTAGGAATATTTGAAAACACAAAAACGAATGAGGGTGAGCAGATGCCTTATGATTCGGATTCTATGATACTGATGCTCAATAATGGCAGACCGATGAGCCAGCGTTTGATGTTTGAATATTCCCGTGCTGCCATGCACTTGGAAGAACGCCGCGGAGTGAGTTATCTTACACAGCTTGTCAATCATATCTATACAAAAAACTTTGAACCGACACCGCTTCATAAAATAATCATCGACTTGTGCCCAAAATATATCATAGACACCAACAGAGACCCAAAACTTCAAGAGCTGTTGGCAAATAAACCCCATTCAATGATTATCGGAAAAGCGCGTATTATGGCAGATAAAAACCGTTATGAGGTGTATAAATACGATGTGGAAAATAAATCGTATCACATTACACTCGACGGTGATTTGAACGAAAAAGAACCCATACTCTTCAAGCCTATGGGTTCAACACTTCCGGAACCCAGCTTTGTCATGTCGGATGCAGATTATGTGGATTGGCTCACTGAAGCGATGGGCGGATTTGCTGTTCCTCCATTTCTCAAAAATTATAGAAAAGAGAAAAAATATCTCTTTTTGGGTACTTCCTTTGACCGCGACACAGACCGCATGGTGGCAAATGAGCTCACTTTCGACTCTATTGGCGGTTATATCATTACAGATAAAGAGCTTGGCAAAAAAGAGAAAAAATTTGTAGAAAAACATAATCTTATCGTACTTCAAATGTCACTTGAAGAGTTTACAAAACAAGCTGAGGAAATTGTATGAGAGTTTATTTAGACAATAATGCAACAACAAAAATCGACCCACTGGTTAAAGTAAAAATGGTACCTTTTCTTGAAGAGTTGTTCGGAAACCCGAATTCTCTCCATCAATATGGCATGGAAGTGCGTCCCTCACTCAATGAGGCTTTGGGCGAGATGTATGATGCTCTGAATGTGCCGGACGAGGATGACATAATCATCACCTCATGTGCGACAGAGAGTAACAATAGTGTACTAAAAGGTATCTTTTTCAAACATATTCTTACAAATCCGCAAAAAAACCATATCGTCACTACGGCGGTTGAGCATCCGTCCATTTTAGAAACACTCCTGTTTTTAAGCGAAAACGGTGTGGATATAACCTATGTCGATGTGGACGAAAACGGGGGTATTTCAGCGCTTGACATGATGGCGGCTGTGACTGAAAACACCCTGCTCATCTCTATGATGTGGGCAAACAATGAAACGGGAATGATTTTTCCGGTAGAAGAAGTGAGTGCTTTTACGAAAGAGAAAGGGATTCTGTTTCACACCGATGCGGTTCAGGCGATTGGGAAAGTGCATGTGGATTTGAGCAAAGTGCATGTGGATTATCTTACATTTTCTGCGCACAAATTTCATGGACCAAAGGGAATCGGCGGGCTTTATGTCAAAAAAGGAAAAGAGCTTCCAAACCTTCTTCATGGCGGGGAGCAGATGGGCGGAAAAAGAGCCGGAACTCTCAATGTCGCCTCCATTGTCGGCATGGGGCTTGCGATGAAACAGGCTGTAAATCATGTAACAAAAATGAATACGGATGTGCGACGACTTCGTGACAAACTCGAAGATGCCATCTCTAAAATTCCCGACACAATTGTCGTCGGCTCTCGCGAAAAAAGAACACCCAACACCATCTTAATTTCTCTTCGAGGTATTGAGGGGGAATCCATGCTGTGGGATTTAAACCGTGCAGGAATCGCCGCTTCGACAGGCTCGGCATGTGCCTCTGAATCTCTTCATGCCAATCCCGTAATGAGTGCCATCGGAGAAGACCCGGAACTCGCCCACACGGCAATGCGTTTGAGCCTCTCACGCTATACAACCGAGGAGGAGATTGACTACACGATAGAAATATTTACCAAAGCAGCGGAGCGATTACGCTCCATATCGTCAACTTACGCTTACACAAATGCCGTGGCGTAAAAACATAGAATTAAAGTTGCACTTACATTAAAAATTGATACAAGGATTTCCACATGCCGACAGTAAAAGAGTTTATAATAGATAACAACTTGCAGTGGCAAGCATCATTCAATGATAAAACGGACAAATATTCTTACGGGTACCGTGGAAGTCTCATCATTACACCGGGGGATATTCTCTCCGCCGACAAACAGCTCCCGCCGAAAGCGACCGCTACGCAAACTATCTTGGTTACAAATAGCGATACGATAGATTTTTTGGCATGTGAGCTAGAGACGCTAGACTTTTTTGAACCATTCGTCGAACAATACAAAGAGATACTTTCTCCTACAGGGCTTTATATACTCTTCGTAACAGACTTAGACAAAAACGGTAAATTTGAGTATAAAGGTTTTACATTTAATGCTTTTTCACTCGATGAAAGTTCGGTTTGGAACGAGCTTGTTGACTTTGCAGACCTCTCTAAGGGTGATTTGAAAAAACTCTCTCCGGTTGAGAAGATAGACACAATCTATGACGAAATCAAATCTACTAAACTTCGCATCAGTGACAAAAGTTATGAAGAGGTAAAATCAAACCAAAGTGCAAACAAAAAAGTGCTTTTCGGAGCCGTGTAAACCATTTTTCAACTCTCTTATCCCTAAAAAATTTTAGGGATATAAATTAACATTTTTATGTAATTCAACCCGATGGTATAAAAATATTAATTACGAAGGTTTACGAAATGGAGAACAACGATCTTTTAAAACTCACCGCCTACATGCCCGAAGTTACGGATTATAACAGTGCTTTAAACTCACTCGCAGAGCGATGGAATCTTCTTACGCTTCTTGGGCAGATGTCCAATTTAGGCATGGATATGTCCGATACTAGAGAAGCATTTCAGAGCTTGACTGAGCAGCTTTTGCTCAAACTAGGCGCAGAACGGCTCAAAAAATTGACATCGGAGATGAGTTCGAAGGCACAAGTAGCAGTTGATATTGTCATTCGGAATTTGTTTGAGCGAACGGCTGACATTGGTTTTTTGGCAACAGATGATGATATACGCGAATATATGGAACATGTTTTGATAAACAACAAAACAGATGACAATTACAGATACAAAAAATCCAAACTCAAAAAAGAGTTGATACAAAGATTTAACGAATATGTCGCAAAATATAGTGTTTACGACAATATTGTTCTCCTCAATACCTCCGGCGAAATATTAGTTCAGCTTGACCAAAACAATACATGCACAAAATCTTCTTGCAACTTTATCAGCGAAGCACTCACAAGCTCTCAAGATTATATAGAATACTATGACTACTGCGACTTAACTCCATCCAAAGAAAAAACGCTTCTTTATGCTTTTAGAGTAACCCGAACAAATGATTCAGGTTCTGAAGTTTTAGGTGTACTTGCTCTGTTTTTCAAATTTGAAGATGAGATGCGAGGAATTTTTGACAACCTCATCGACAAAGAGGATTGGCTCAATGTTATGCTCCTTGACGGCTCCTCAAAGGTTATTTCATCCTCTGATGCCTACCAAATTCCACTCGGCGCAACGATGCAAAAAGTGATGAACAGAGAGTATAAAATTGTACGATTTGCCGGAAGAGAGTATTTGGCAAAAACATGTAAAACAAAAGGGTACCAAGGCTTTTTTGGTCTTGACTGGCTGGGACATGTGATGATTCCGCTTGAAAATGCCTTTGCAATCACTTCCGATAAGAAATTGCCCTCACTCGATGCTGCTATTTTACAATCTGTTATGCGAAACAGCAATCTTTTTGGGGAAGAGCTTATAACGATTCCAAAAGAGGCAGAGAAGATACAAAAAGAGCTGGATGTAACCGTTTGGAACGGAAATGTAAAAATTGCAAACACAAAAAGCGGTGACAACTCTTTTAGTAAATCTTTACTTATAGAGATTTCAAAAACAGGCTCAAGAACAAAAACCATCTTTGAGGAGAGCATTGCAAACCTCAACAACACGGTTATAAGTTCTATTTTAAATGATGTCTCATTTTTGGCAAAACTAGCCATAGATATAATGGATAGAAACCTTTACGAGAGAGCAAACGATTGCAGATGGTGGGCATTAACGACATTTTTCAGAAAGTCACTCAAGAACGAAAATGCCAACCATGAAGCTATGAGTAAAATATTGGCTTACATAAACAACCTATACACGGTTTATACGAACATATTTATCTATGACAAAAATGGTGTTATTGTTGCCGTGTCTAACCAAGAGGAGCGCCATATTATCGGCAATAGGTTAAATAATAGCTGGGTTTTAGACACTTTGGCACTCACGGATTCACAATTTTATAGCGTTAGCCCCTATGCAAAATCCTCTTTATACTCTCATCGCAGCACCTACATTTACGGAGCGAGTATAACCGACATAGATAACCACAGTGAGGTTTTGGGAGGGATTGCCATTGTCTTCAACTCTGAACCTGAATTTTATGCCATGCTGGAAGATACACTGCCAAAAAATAACGAAGGTCAAACGGAGCAGAGCTATTTTGCCCTCTTTTGTGATAAAGAAAAAACAATTATCTCCTCCACCAATAAAGGACTGAAGATTGGTGATACGCTCAACATTGACAATAGCTTTTTTAACCTCAAATCCGGCGAGAGTTATGCGAATATTATAGAGTATGAGGGTAAATATTTTTCAGTCGGTGCATCACTTTCAAAAGGATACCGCGAATATAAAGTGAATGATAACTATTCAAATGATGTGATAGCTCTAATTTTTGCACAAATAGCAGATAGAGAAACAAACGCATCCCATGACGAAATAAATAATGAAGTAAAGTCCTACTCCTATTCCAAACCGCAATCCGGGGAGCCAACAACAGATATATCCACATTCTTTTTGGGAAATATGATTTATGGTATTGAATCGGAGTATATTGTTGCATCTCTAAGCAATCAACCGCTTACCAAAATCATCGGCTGTAATGAGTACTTTATAGGCGTTATCAGTCATAAAAGTACAACTATCGGCGTAGTTGCTCTCTATTCACTTATTACCGGAGAAAATTTCTCTTATGATCACACGGCACATGATGTCATTCTTTTACGCTTAAGTGAGGATGGAAGAGAGGTTCATTTGGGAATTGCAATAGAACGCATTTTTGACAGTCCTGAAATTGCAAACAAAGACATGCAACACTATAAATCATCTATTACAGGAAGCAATACTTTGACAAAAGCAGTTGTACGACCTGAAAAAGAGATACATAAAGAGCAGTTACTCTCTATTTTAGATGTGCATGCAATATATAAAAAGATGGTTGATTGTACTTCTAAAGCTTAGTACCACTTCATTTATCTCTTCTCAACTCTTTCTGAGAGAATAGATAAAAATCCTGCTTGTTATGAAAATAGATTATAACTTCCATATCCAGCTTTGACTTTTGAAAAGCACTTTTTATCATCAAAAATACCTTCTCTTTTTTGAGTCCTCCTACTCCGCACCCCGAAAGTATTGACTTATCATATCTCTTTAGATAGTATATGTCACAACACGGGAAGTGAAATATTGAGAGGAATAAAATTGAAAAAAATAAAAATGATTATGTTCGGATTTGCTATTTTGTCCATGACATTTATGTTGAGTGGATGCGTAACAAGAGCACCTCAATTACCAAATATTTATTATGAGAAAGAGGCAAATAGCCCTAAACTTGACACTGTAAATACGATTGAAGTCGGTGAAAGTATTTATGTAAAATTAGGCAATATGAGCTATGCAGTAAAGCTAGATGAGCCTGCGGAAGTATTAAAAAATAGCAGTAATGATTACAGCTACAATCCCGCATGGCTTCTGCTAGGACCGGTAGCCACAGCAGGGGCTGGATTAATGTACATGAATGGGGATACTGCAACTACTCCTACCGATTCGTCTAGTGTATTATATTTAAGAAAATGGAACAATTGGACTGCTGTTTGTAATGAAAAAGCCCGTTGTATTATTGATGCATACAATCAGAATAAATTTACGCACTCGACAAAGTATCCAAACGAAAATTTGATTGAGCTTGAGCATCCTATTCAATATAGCAAAATACCAGCGTTCTCACGAGATGCTTCTATAGATACTTTCAAATACGAGGCTCTCTATCAAGGCAGAGTGGGTAATCAAATAAAAATATCATTTAGAGAGTTTACAAATGACATGTCACGACCCACTTTTACACAAGATGTAGAGTATGAGCTTGAGAGCGACGATACTGCTTTGGTAGGATTTAAGGGTCTGAGAATAGAAGTTTTAAAAGCGACTAATTTGGATATGACCTATAAAATAGTTCAGGATTATAACTAAATCCTCACTGGTTTTGCCATATTAATTCAATGGCTCAACCTGTACCTTTTTACCTATTCCGCGCATATTCAGAGGAATATCTCTGCGGTATTTTTTCTCTTTAACAGCAGGAGACTTGACAATATTGTCTATGTCACAAAGTCTATAAAGTTCTTCATTTAAGTAGTGTGCATCAAACTCTTTAATAAATGGCATATCCCATGTTATACACCCTATGCTTGGACAAATTGCGGCACATTGCGGGTCATCAAAAATATCGACGCACTCAACACACTTCTCTGACTGCACATAATAACGCTTCTGTTTTAATGGATTGTTTGTATCATCTAAAATGGCATTCACCGGACAATTTTGCAAACATGCATCACAATTTATACATAGATCCGTAATTATTACCGCCATTATTCATCCCTCTCTTGTGTTTTATAATATATTCGTAACAGCCAAGGCGGAGGGTTGTCGTTTAGCGTTGCCTGAAGTTTTTTCAAAGCCTCGGTTATGCTCTCACCCTCCGCAACCCGTGCAGGGTAAATTCCTGCAGATTGCACCATCTTTGAAGCGTTTGGACCGATTTGAGTACAGTAAAGTATCTCAGCTCTGCTAATCGTACCAATCTTATAATCTAACTTCTCTTTTTCACCCTCCGGTTCATTCGAGCTATCAATTTCACCCAAAAACTCAAACTTCTCTTTATTTACCCTATATAAATAAAACTTTTTAGACCAGCCGAAATGTTGGTTTATAAGCTCTCCGTCAGAGGATGCAAACGCGATATTCATGAGATTATCTTACTAAACCGCTACGGCTGCATGTGATTCACGCAACTCTTTGCTGATATTTTCCATAAAAGGTTGTGCTTTTTCTGATGGCAGCATCAAACCTTTTTTCTTATGTTCACGAATTTTATATGTACCATCTTCATGCCCTGCCACAAAATACTCCTCAAACTCTGTTGTATAAGGCATATCCCAAACAATTGAACCTTCTGTCGGGCAAACTGCTGCACAACGCGGCGCATCTGCATGACCGACGCACTCAACACAACTCTCGGCTTTTACATAAAATCGCTCATCGGCATGTGGGTTTTTCTCGTCATCATTACTTAATATCGCCGCTACCGGACACTCAGGAGCACAATCCCCACAGTTTATACATAAGTCAGTTATCATTACAGCCATTTTTTTCTCCTAAAATATTTTCAATTTATCTTGCATTTTTTGTTCTATCTAATGTTACGCACTCATTTAAAATGGTACGAAGAAACCTTAAAAATCTCCAGCATTTAAGCTGGAAGCTTTAGGGGATTGCAAAGGACACTTGTGTCCTTGCCACTCAAATGGGCTTTGCTCATTTGAGGGTATAACATCATGTTTACATCAGATAAAGTACGACATTTTTGTCAATCATTGTTTCAAAATGCTTCAGTAACATGTCCGCCGTCGAAGTAGAACCAAGCTGACAACCCGAACAGTTGCCCAAGTAGTTCAGCCATATTTGCGGTGTTTTTCCGCCTACATAGTTAATGAGTTCGATTCCTCCGCCATCACCTGCGAGGGTCGGACGGATTTTTGTCGCAATCATATTTTCGACTAAAACACGCTGTTTATCTCTATCTAAATCATGAAAAGCGCTGTTTCTTGTTGATTCAATAGATGCGTTACTGACATAAGTTATAAGTGCTTGCGCCTGAGTGCTGTTGTTGTGTGCGGCGGTAATGAGATAACGCATAGCCTCGGCTATTTTGCCCTCTTGTCTATAAAGCAATCCGGTTTTAAGTTGTGCGTCTGCATGCCCTTTATCCGCAGCTTCTTTAGCGTGTTGCAATGCTTTTATGTACGCTTCATCATACTCTGAGTTTGCACATGTCAATACACTTTTATCAAATATTTTGCTCATCTTATTCTCCTTTATTTTAAGAGACATACATATTTTGTTCTAAGCTGCATCTAAAACATGTCAGTTGGTCGTCACACTTTGCACATGCAGGAGCAATGGCATTTATCTGTTCATACAAAAACTTTTTCCAAAGCTTCTCTTTTGGTTTTTGCTTTGCCAATGCGGGAAAATTTTCTAACATAAATGCACCCATTTGTGTACGGCTTAGAAAACCCATATCTTCATAAAGATGATTCATCTCCAGCGAAACGAGAGCGACATGGGAAGCCAAATTTTTTGCAGAATCATGCGCAGCGTAAGAGGAGAGAAGCTGAGTTAAGTCATCATACATTTTTTGATGTTCTGCATTCATAAATCTATTTCCACCCTATTACGAACCATATAAGGTTGCGATGCATTAATTGTTCTATTTTTTTATTCAGTTCGTATTTTCTGAAATATTTTGAGGAAAAAAGAGGAAAGAGGGAAACTACAAGCCGCCTATAAAGCGGTTTGCTTAACCCATAGGGTATAAAATCTCACTATGCACTTTATCGCATGCAGCTAAAACTTCGGCACCTAACACCGACTCCATCGCCGCCAAACTTGCGTCCAACTGCTCTGCCGAGGTTGCTCCGATGATAGTAGAAGCCACAAAATCAAACTGCTTCGACCATGCAATCGCCATGGTTACGGGATGCAAATCATGCTCTTGTGCAATTTTAAGATACTTTTGTGTCGAAGCGAGCGTTCTCTCATTCATAAATCTGTCCGCCATCACTCTTAAACGCTGAGTTGGAGAGTTTATATAGTCTCTAAAACGACCGCCCGAGACATGTGCCTGATTATATTTTCCGCTCAAAACTCCCCCTGCAAGCGGCGAATAGGGCAAGAGTGAAATCTGCTCTTTTCTTGCCACGGTTGCGAGTTCATCCAAAAAGCGGCGGTTGAGAAGTGAAAAGTTGTTTTGAATAGACTCAAACCTTGCATACCCCTTATGTGCCGAGGTCATCAAAGCTTTGGTCGTGCCGTAGGCGGTGTCATTTGAAGTGCCTATGTAACGCACTTTTCCGCTTTGAACCAATCTATCAAAAGCTTTCATGCTCTCCTCAATCGGCACAACAGAATCAGGCCAGTGCATCTGATAAAGGTCGATATAATCCGTGCCCAAATTTTTCAAACTCCCCTCAATCGCTCTCTCAATGTGGAAGCTGTCAATCGCCGTCAAACCATGGCGCACAGGCGGAACAAACCACCCATTTGCCGCACCTGCCACTTTTGTAGCCAAAATGATGCTATCACGAGGTTTTGTTTTCATCCACATGCCGACTATCTTCTCAGTAACGCCTACTTTTTCGGCACTCGGAGGAATCGGATAGACCTCTGCGGTGTCATAAAAATTCACTCCGGCATCATACGCTTTATCCAAAATTTTAAAAGCCTCTTTTTCATCGCACTGCGAACCAAAAGTCATAGTCCCCATACAAATAGGACTCACACGAAGCCCCGTTTTTCCGATGTATCTGTAGTTCATTTTGTTTTTCCTTTTTTGCTGAGTTTTTATTTTATGTTTGGCATGTGAAAAGTTCCACATGCTAGACTTTTGGTTTTTTGATATGGGTAATTTTTTCGATTTTTGTAACATATAAATTTTATATGGGTAAATTATTGGATATTTTACCCATATGACAATACCGACTAGCCTTATCAATAGAAATAGTTTTTTTGATAAATTTTAGTGTTTTTATAGTTTGTGGGAGGCGTAAGAGTTTTAGGATAAATTGAGATTTTACTAACATAATCTTTGTTGCAATAGTGCCTTTAAAGCGTGACACTCAATAAATACATTTTTTTTATATCTTGATAACCAAACACCCATAATTCTATCAATAGGCTTCCCACTATTACAGTATAAATAAAATATTGACATGTTAGCTGTTCTAGTATTATCAAATTTTGTTGCTAATATATGTGTTGTATTACTTACTTTATGTAAAGATGAAGAGAGTAAATTTGCTATATTTTCAGAAAACAATCTTTTTTTTATTTCTATATCAATATCATTGATGAGGTTTATTACATCAGTAATTCTAAGATAAATTGTACCATCTTGCTCATATTTATAGTGTTCAAGATTTTGACTTTCCTCATTGCAACATAAATTAAAAAATCCGAATAGTAAACTTTTTTCTTCTACTAAAATATATTTATCCGAACATTCAATTATTTTATCACAAGTAGAACCTACGCTATCTAAGGCATCCCCATCAATAATAGTAAATTGACTTAAATCGCTATCACAACAACCCTGTTGAATGTTGGCTATAGGTATTGCCACATAATATCCTCAAAAGCACCCATCAATTCATCTTGTAATAAATTCCAATTTTCATCATTCAAAATCGTGTTAGAAACTACGCCATTTTCTTCACTTAAAAGATTAAAAGAAACTCTGTCTGAAAACTTTTCTCTTTGTGCTTTTGCATTAAGATAATCTGCCATAAAAGGGCTATGTGTAGAAAATACTATCTTAACGCCAGCATTCATTAGTTCTATAAATAAATCAATCATTTTTAGCTGCCATGTCGGATGAAGATGAACTTCTGGTTCTTCCCAAAATAGTGTTGAACCTTTTTTTAATGCTTTATTTGTTACTAAGTATTGCAATAGTCCTATACTTTTTATTCCTGATGAGGCATTTACTATATTGTAGTTTTTTCCACTATCTGACTCAAACGAAAACCCTTGCGTTCCTTTTGCAATATTTCCGTTGATAATTTTAGAAGTTGATGTCTTAAACTCATGTATAAATTTATTTGTATCTTCACTTGTAAAAGTAAAGTCATTTTTATTTAATTCTTGCAATAACGAATCAATGTGATAAGGAACTTTAAATTTTTCAGTTGGCAAAAATTTTTGAAATTCCAGTATTAGCGGAGTTTCAACAAATATAGCCCCTTCATTCCTGTCATTAAAAAGTAAATTATTTACTGCCAATTTATTATCACCATAATTTATGGTTACTTCTTCTGTAGAGTAAATAAAATTTTCATTTAGTTGATTAATGTCTCCAAATGTAGATTCTAAAATATTTCTAAAAATGAAATGAAACTTTTCATCTTTTGAAGCAAGTAAAGATTTTGTTTGTTTTTCAGAACGCTTTTTTAAAATATTTTTTATCACATGTATAAAGGCTTTATTTTTTTCTTCAACATTTTTTGATTCAGAATCAATTAATTCATAAGCCTTAATATAATCATTTAAATCAATATATTGATTGATTTCTTCTTGATTATTTATACCATAATGTGACAATAGGTTTCTAAATGCTTGCAGTATACTTTCTTCATTTTCAGAATTATCCATTAAAGCATAATGCATTGTATAAGTTCCATTCAATATAGAACTCATGGCTTCAGTATATGCATACTGAAATTTCATAATATAACTCTTTCCACTACCGGGTTTCCCAGCAAAAACAGTTATATCTTCTATATCAAAATCACTACCTTTTATCTTGGCAAAGTTTTTAAGATTCAAATTTGGCATTTCATCACTTTATTGTAAATTTTTTATGTTTTTTTTGTAATCACATTTTACCCAATAGTAAGCAATTTTACAATTTTAGTTTTTGAAATAGTTTTCAAGAAAGGAAGTAGTTAACTATTCCCAAAAACCCTCTTCATCTCTCTGTCAAAATCGGACTCTATTTTCTGCGTTTTGTTAAACTCCTCATACTCTGCAAAGGCTTTTTCTTCTGCTTGTATTTTTGAGATTGTGCCGTTGTTTTGGAGGATTTTGTACTCGTTGAATTCTAGGAATTTATTGACAGAGTCGGCGACTTGTTCCATTCTGAGGGTTGTTTTATTTTCTATAAGTCGCTCTATGTAGTCGAAATAGCCCGATACTGCTCGCTCTAATCTTTTGATTTCCTCTTCGCTGAGATAGTTTTTTGCGATGACCGTATCCGACTTTAGAACTCTTCCGCTTGGTGCATTTTTAAAAGTTTGTAAGCCCATGTAAGGTTTGGTTTTGTCGGCATTTTCGTAGATGATTTCGGCGGCTGTTTGTCCGCTTATGGCATAGTGAAATCTGTTTTGAATGGTGGCGTAAAAGTTTTTTGTAGTTTGTGATTTTGCGTCATAATCCATGCTGCACTCTGCAAAAATGTCGGTGATTTGCTGGTAAATTCTTCTCTCGCTCGTGCGGATAGAACGGACGCGTTCAAGAAGTTCTTTGAAGTAATCTTTGCCGAAATATCTGCCGTTTTTGAGCCTCTCATCATCCATGGCAAAACCTTTGATGATATACTCTTTGAGGATTTTAGTCGCCCAGATGCGAAACTGTGTCGCTTGGCTTGAGTTTACACGGTAGCCGACGGAGAGGATGGCATCGAGGTTGTAATAGTTAGTTTGATATTTTTTCCCATCTTCGGCAGTATGTTCCAAAATGGAACTAACTGAATTTTCTTCGAGTTCACCGCACTCAAAGATATTTTTTAGGTGTTTTGTAACTGCAGGTCTTTGCACTCCAAAAAGCTCCGCAATCCTCTTTTGAGGCAACCAAACGGTCTCATTGTTGAGATAAATCTCAACTCTTACATTGTTGTTTGGTGTAGTGTAGAGTAAAAATTCTGTGAGTTCATCTTGCGTTGTGAGCGTTCTATTTTGATTCATAACTAACCTTTTTGCTTAGAAGAAAATTGCTTACTTCAACTCACCCCAATTATCACCAATATTCAAACTCGCTTTAAGCGGAACATTGAGCTGCATAATAGTTTCCATGATTTCTCTGAATCTCTCCCCTAAAGTTTCTGCTTCAGCTTCATCCACTTCAAAAATAAGTTCGTCATGTATTTGTAAAAGCATCACGGCAGGAAGCCCCTCTTCTCTTATAATTTTGTCTATTTTGTTCATGGAGAGTTTTATCAAATCGCTTGCACTTCCCTGAAATACGCTGTTTACCGACTCTCTTTCGTATGCGGCTCTAAACATCGGCGAAGCATTTTCGTAGTCAAAATATCTGCGGCGTTTTAAAAGTGTCTCTACATACCCCTGCTCTTTTGAAGTGTCAACGATAGAACGGAAATAACTTTTGACGCTTTTAAAACTCTCAAAATATCTCTCTATAATCTCTTTTGCCTCTTTGGTTGTAATGCCCAAAGTATCTGAGAGTTTTTTTTGTCCCATGCCGTAGAGAAGTCCAAAGTTTACGGTTTTTGCCACATTTCTTTTCTCTTTTGCTTCCTCTTCGCCAAAGAGTGCGATGGCTGTCTGCATGTGGATATCTTTGTCATTTTTAAAAGCATCCACCAATACATGGTCTTGCGTGAAGTGGGCAAGAAGTCTCAGCTCGATTTGCGAATAGTCGATGCCTATCAGTTTTCTGCCGCTTGGTGCTACAAAAGCCTCTCTGATTCTCAGACCCAGTTTTGTTCTAGCCGGTATATTTTGAAGGTTCGGATTTTTAGAGCTGAGTCGCCCCGTTGCCGTCCCCGTCTGCACAAACGAGGTGTGGACACGGCTCTTCCCACTCTCCATGCTCAGTTTCAAAAGCGGTTCAATATAAGTCGAATAGAGCTTATAAACCTCTCTATAATCCAGTAGCATAGGGACTATTTCATGTGCATCTTTGAGCGAACTGAGTACATTTTCATCTGTTGAGTAGCCTGTTTTTGTTTTCTTGCCAAAAGGTAATCCCAAAGTATCGAACAAAATCGCACCCAACTGCTGTGTTGAGTTGATATTAAACTCACTTCCGGCTTGTTCGTAGATGCTTTTTGTTAGTCCGGCAAGCGTCTCTTTTACCTCTACCAAAAACTCTTTTAAGAATGCACCATCGACTTTGATTCCGGCTTTTTCCATGTGCAGAAGCGTCAGAATAAAAGGTATCTCCACCTGCTGTGCCTCTTCTATGAGATGTTTTGCATTTTGCAGTTCCAGCATTTTGTTAAATCTGTGAAAAAGTTTCAGAGTGACATAGGCATCTTCCGCCGCATATTCGCATGCCTCTTCTAGCGCAACGCTTGCAAAAGTGTCCCCTTTTTTTACCGTATTTTTAAAGGAGACCATCGTATGGTTAAGAAGTTTTTCTGCTAATTTATCAAGAGACAAGGCACTCTCAGGATTGATAAGCCATCCTAGTAGCATGCTGTCAGAATATATCTCAAGTGCATCCTCTTCTAAAAATCTTGTGACAAAGTGCAAATCAAACTTGATGTTATGCCCGACAACGCGAGAGTTAAATATCTTTTTAATAGCTTTTTTGGCATCATCTTGACTTATCTGCTCCGGCACACCGAGATAAAAATGGGCAATTGGAACATAAAACGCCTCTGAGTCGTTGAAGCAAAAACTAAATCCTACAAGAGAGTCTCTATCATACTCAAGCCCTGTTGTCTCTGTGTCAAAGGCAATAACAGTCTCTTTAGTTAAAGTATCTAAAATTTTATTTAGCTCTTTGACATCGGTCAGAAGTGTTGTTTTAAACTCCAAATTTGTGCTCTCACTCTCTTTGTTATTCTCCACTCTAACTTGTGCTTCTTGATGCGCTTCTTGGCTTACATGCCCTTTTGCCTGTAGTGTTCTTAAAATGGCATTTTGCTCATACTTTACAAGCTCGTCGTAGATGTTTAAAAAGGGATGTTCAATATTCATCTTGTACTCTTCAAAGTCAAAACTCTCCAATACATCATCTCTGAGAGTAACAAGTTTTCTTGACATGTAGGCATTGGCTTTTGACTCGATAAGTTTTTTCTGAGCTCCTGCAGGTTTTATCTCATCTATATGCGCATAAATATTATCTAAGCTTCCATATTCCACCAGAAGTTTTTCGGCACCGACCTTGCCGATTCCCCTAACACCCGGAACATTGTCGGCACTGTCGCCCAGAATAGATTGATAATCTATAAACTGTTTGGGAGTGATTCCATACTTTTGAAAACATGCATCCTCATCTACGGTTGCTCTTTTTATGGCATCCACGAGAACTATTTTGCCATCGTCTATAAGCTGATAAAGGTCTTTGTCATGTGAGACAACGCGAACATTATAACCCTGATTTTTTGCAAACTTTACAACCGTTGCGATAATATCGTCCGCCTCAAAGCCCACCTGACCCAGAGTTTTATAGCCCATCTTGTCAATCCACTCTATAGCAATCGGCAGCTGCATGGTAAGCTCTTCAGGCGGTGCTTGGCGATGAGCCTTATAATTTGGGTCTATTTCATTTCTAAAGGTTGCACCTTTTGAGTCTATTGCAAAAACTATGTAGTCACTGTCATGCTGTTTTTGAAGCGTTGCTATAAAATTTGTGAAACCTGTCAAAAGACCTGTCGGAAAACCGTCTCTGTTTTTTAGGTGTTGGGGAAGTGCATAAAAACTACGAAAGAAAAAACCGAATGTGTCTATGATTGTTACGGTTTTACTCATAAATCCCCTTTTGTTGTGCATCTATCATCTCATTTATTGCCTCTTCTAATGAACGATAATCCAACTCCGCATCCATTGCTTTTTTTAACCCGAAGTTTATTGCAACTTCTGAAAATGGTTTGTTTACAGGAACTATAGTTTTAATGATATTTAAAGCCATGGAATACTCTTTAATATCTTCTGGAGCAGCATATGGATCATCTGCATATTTAATAATATCTATAAATTCGCTATCAAATCCCCAATGTTCGAACACTTTTGACGTCACTTCAGAAGTTGTCACATCAACATAGGCTTTTTCGACTTCTGCCAAATTATTTGACATCTCAACTTCAGATGAAAAACTTATAGTTTCATCATTTTGCATTATGGTACTTGCAATAATTATCTTTCCTGTCTCTTGTAAAAATGCGGCAAGATAGAGTTTTGCAGCTTTTCTCTTATCTACTTTGTTATACCACTTTAACATCAAAGTAGCCTGTAGTGAAGATATCTCTGCAAATCTTTCAGATGTAACCCTATAGGGCTGCATATCCACATTTAACAGTTTTTTAACAGAGTTTCCAACTGCAATGGAACGCGTCATCTCTATGCCAAAAAGAGCAACTGCTTGAGCAACACTTTGTATCTCTCTGCCAAATCCATACAGAGGCGAGTTAGCAGCTTTTAATATATTGGCAACAATCATTGGATCAGATTCTATAGCTTTCGTCATGTCCGAGAGAGAAGAGTCTTCATTAGCATAAATCAAATTGACATCCGCAATAGTTTTTGGAAGCGGGGGAAGAGACATTATGCTATCAACAATTGAACTTTTCACAATAAAACCTTTTTTTTCATTTATTATATCATTTTAAAAATAAACTCTTATTTATGACAATCTCTTAATGTTTTTTGGGGATTAGAAATATAGTCATACCCATTATAAATCGTGTATGTTCCATACAAAATTACGGCTATAGAAGAGAGACTCATCATCATATTTCTAAACCCTGTTGCCGAGGCAAGAGATGTCATAAAACCAAGAGTAAACATAGCCGGAACCGTACTAAGTCCAAAAATCGCCATGACCAAAGCACCGGAGAGTGGGTCGGCGGTACTAGCCGCTGTTATGGCAAAGAAATAAACAAATCCACAAGGCAGAAGACCATTCAACATGCCTAAAATAAAAAAACTGAGATTTGATTTAGAGTTGAGTACCTTTTTAAAGGTGCTTTTGTAGAGGGGTGATGATGCGAAGGAGTGTTCAATAAGAGTTAAAAATTTTATCTTCCCCATCAATGAAAGACCGGCAAGAACCATGGCAACACCGGCAAAAATCAATAATCCGCCATTTGCGTTGTTGCTAAAAGTTGCAACTCCGCCGAGTGCTCCAAATATCGCACCCAAAGTTGTGTAGGTCAAGACTCTGCCCAAGGAGTAGAGAAGATGCGAAAGTGCTTGAGATAATTTGGAGTTTTTCGAATCTATTTTAATTGTTGAGTATGCTACGACAATTCCTCCGCACATGCCTATGCAATGTCCAAAAGAGCCTAAAAAAGCTATACTGATAATGGTTAAAATATTTACGGTTTCCATCAATTGCCTAGGAGTTGTTTTTTAATATGTGGGTTATTGAGTGTTTCGCCACGAAGCATTCTGAGTTTCATGATTTCAAAATCAATCTGCCCTTTGCCTCTATTTTCATAGGCACCGAAGCCATAGCCCATCGGCGTTTTATCGTTCAAAGAGTAGAACGCCTCTTTTGCATCTATCCATCTTTTTGTGTCTTTGCTCATTACCCAGATAGTTACATCATCCTGAAACTCTTTATCTTTAAGCCAGTTAATGAACCCTCCATGGTCATGAAAAAACCAAGTTTTTCCACCTTTTGATACCACCTGCGAAGCGTACTCTAAATCTTTTATAACCATGCCGCAGTCACTGTCTTGATATTTGCCTAGCTCCATTTCAAGAGGTAACATTTTTGTATTACCCTCTTTAATTACTATCATCTTTTGTGAGGATGCCAAAGATAAAAACAAAGTTACAATAATAAAAATTATTATAAAAACAATTAAAAAAGGTGTGATTTTTTTCATCTTCTCTTTTTGCCCTTGCCTAAGTCATCATAGTGTATAAATCTCTCTAAATCTTTTTGGATATTTTTACTCAAACTGTCCCATATTTTCTTTTTTGAATCATACCTAGATTTGTCTTCTGTAAAGCTTTTTTGGATGTCTCTAATAAGGTAATGATAACGAACTATCTGCTTTGTGTATTCGCTTATAAATGACCAATTTTTAATTATTTGATAGCTCTTCTCTTCATGGTCTGTAAAACTATACTCACCGAACTCTACATCTTCGGGTTTTTGAAAGGCAACGGATGGCTTTCCTATATCATGCAGTAATCCTGCCGTAAAAAGTTTAAAATCTCTTGCCTTTAGGATGTAATAGGTAACTCGAAGCGTATGAACCAAAACACCGTGCCGGTGCCAATTATTTTGAATCCAAAAGAGTGATTTCAGGTATGGTTTTGAAAAGAAGCTGTTGTCTACAGTGTTCATTACGGTTACGCCATTGGGTGACAAGATTCTACGGTATTTTTCAAATCCTGCTTTTGAACATGTGTATATATTTGTGTCGTTAAGAGTGAAGCATGTCCTAAAAGCTCCTGAACAACTCGCAAATCTGCTCCGCCGATGATAAGAGAGGTTGCGTAAGAGTGACGAAGAACATGGGGCGATACACCAAGGTATTTTTGTGTTATCTTAAAGGCGGAGATTCTACTCAAATTTTCACCCTTGTAATTGCACCAAACAAACTCTTTTTCATACTTAAACTCTCTTAAATAGGCATCTATCGCTATCTTTGCAACTTTTGCAATCGGAACAATTCTCTCTTTTTCACCTTTGGCATGTCTTATATGGAGCCATTCACCGTCAATATCATCTCTTGCTAAAGCCAAACATTCGCTAATTCTAGTACCTGTTGCATACAAAAACAGTATCAAAGCATAATCACGAAGCCCTATCCAAGAGCTCCTGTCTATGGCTTTTAGTGCACTTTGTATCTCTTCATAGGATAAAAATTTTGGAAGAAGCTTAGGGATTTTTGAGAGTTTTAATTTTGTCTGCTCGTTTAAAAACTGACTTTTATAGCAAAAGTCAAAAAAAGCATTTACCGAAGATAATTTTCTGTTGAGAGTTCTTTTATTCTTGTATTTTGAGAGGATGCTTAAAAGCGTTTTAGAATCCAGAGTAATAAGCGCTTTTTGAAGCTCTTCTTCTATCATCTGCAGGTCGCTTTTATAAGCTTCTACACTCTTTTTACTAAGCGCTCTTGTAACGCTTATATATTCTAAGTAAGCTTCTAGCTCGTTAGACATTACTCAACTGAGATATACGCATCATCTATGTAAAACATCTTATCTGCTGCAAAAACATACCCATCTGCCAAGCTAACCTTATATATTTTCTGCTCTTTAAAATCTTTACTCAATTCTATGATATACCCCTCTTTTTCCAAAAGATATACTTTATCTTCTTTAACAATCATTCCCAAAAAGTGGGCAAAAGGAAATTTTGTCTTTGCACTCAGTTTCAAATCAGGCGTAACAGAGACAACTTCACCCTGTTTTGTAGTTAGGAAAATATCCTTGTTGTCATAAACAATAGTTCGAATCTCATAGGGCTCTCTCTCCTCTTTGGTGGACATGGAGAGTATTTTATGACCGGTTGCTGCTACAATTTTATTGTCTATCACATCAAAATAGATAATGTTATTAAAATGTTCTTCTGAAGAAACAATAATAGTACGCAGTTTCTTTTTTAACTTCGTATTGACAATAACAACTTTTCCGTCAAGAGTCGGGAAGAGAACCAATTCACCCATAAAATGTGGACTTACAATCCTAGAATCAACCGCTAAAGCGGCATCGCCCTGCTCTTTTAAAAGTAACTCTTTCGTTCCTATTGAGTAAAGCGCCATCTCATTATCGGCAAACAAAACTGCCAACATGTCATTTTTTACACTGGCACTCGCTATTGTTTTTTTAAGGTCAAACTTCTCAACCATTTTATTATCTGCGATATATTGAAGCATGAGCTTGCCATCAATGGTAGAGCTTATTATCCACCCATCGCTGCTTGCCAAAAGTCTATAGGACTCTGCAACTTCTATCTCTATAATTTTATCTTTTGCTAAAACTTTACGGTTTTCCAGCAGTGCTACACTTGAAGTAATATCAACAACTTTATCATCAATACTGCCATGTTTGTCCCAGCTACCTGCAACTACTTGTGGCTCAAAAACTTTCTTTGTGCTACATGCACTAAAAAAAAGTGCAAAAAGCGCTAAAAATAGTAAAAATAACTTTTTCAAAACTTACTTCACACCATAATGAAGCAATGCTTTTGCTATAGTATTCAGTGGTGATTGTTCGCCGATTAAAGAGAGTTTTTGGTGTGCAGCTTCAATTTTGCCTTCATTTATAAGTAATACTGCACTTTGAACCTGTGCCAAATCTTTATAAACAGCATTTTGCGCCAAAGCATACGCATCCAACTTTGCAGCATCTTTTGTGTTTTGAGCTATCTCATAAGAGGCCAAATCACCCACCAACATTGCTTTTGAATCTTTAAATTTTTCTAATGCAGCCAAATCTTTATCTGCCACTGCTTTTGAGTAAAGCCAAACATCATGTAAATTTGGGCTTAACGATTTAAGCTTTGCCAGAGCGTCGATACTGTTTGCATCTTTACTAAGGTCTGAGAGAGCTTTGTTCGCAGACTCTATTGTGTTCTGCTTATTAATATCATAAGCAATATTTGCAAAAGCAACAACAACCACTGCTACAAAAGAGCCTATTATCACATTTTTGTATTTTTTAACAAATCTTTCAGTTATAACGGCTTTTTCAAAAAACTTTTCTTCGGAGTTTAACTCTTCTTTAACCATATCCATATCATTTCTAAAGCTCAAAAACATTTCCTTTTTATTTTGATGTTACGCATCTAAACGAACGCGTCCGTTTAGATGGCAGGGACAGATGTCCCTACAACCCCCTAAAGCTACAAAAAACTCTGTTTTTTGAGAATAATAAGATTTTTACGCGCTTTTTCATAAAAGTGCGTAACATCAGTATATATTTTAAAATTGTTCAAAATAATATCGCATAGTTTGTTAAAGTTTCATCAAACACACATCTTTTTTCTGTTACAATTTTGTAAA
Organism: Helicobacteraceae bacterium; assembly: GCA_947498025.1. GTDB lineage: Bacteria > Campylobacterota > Campylobacteria > Campylobacterales > Sulfurimonadaceae > Sulfurimonas. The sequence goes on along the minus strand of CANMJR010000008.1, from coordinate 7,054 downwards.
TTTAAACTTCTAGGACTATTACATGCAAGTAGATGATGCACTATTAACAAAACTTGAAAAGCTCTCTTTTTTAAAAGTTTCAGACGATAAACGAGAGGAGATTATAAATCAGCTGTCTGAAATTGTCAGTTTTGTTGACAATTTGAGCGAATTAAATACCGATGGAGTGGATGACACTTTTGCTATGAGCGATGCAAGTACATTTCTTAGAGAAGATGTTGTAGTAGGTAATGCACAAATAAGTGATGATATTTTAAGACATGCTCCGCAAAGTGCAGACAACTTCTTTATAGTTCCAAAAATTATAGAATAAAACAATGATACAAGTTTATGGAATTAAGAGCTGCAGCAGTGTAAAAAAGGCACTCTCATTTTTTAAAACACATAATATTGAGTGCAAACTACACGATTTTAAAGCAGAAAAACTCTCTTGCGACAAAATTTCTTCATGGCTTAGACATGTGGAAATGAAAACCCTCTTCAACTCAAAAAGCACAACATACAGAAAATACAACCTTAAAGAGCTAAACCTAAACGACAAAGCCAAAGAAGAGTGGCTTTGCAAGGAAAATTTGCTAATAAAAAGACCCATAGTAGAGTTTGACGAAAAAGTTATAGTAGGATTTGATGAAGAGATTTATAAAGGAGTGTTTTTATGAGTGATGAAGTAGAAGAAAAAAAACCGATTGATATTAAAAAATTATTAAAAAGTGTTTTGGCTTTTAAATCGTCTGACTTGCACCTTGTAGTTGGAAGTGAACCGCAGATTCGTATAGATAAAGAGTTAAGACCTCTTAATTTACCGGTTTTGAATGCACAAGAGATAGAAGAAATGGCATACTCTCTTATTGAAGATAAGCAGAAAAAGGAGTTTGAGGAACATAATGAACTTGACTTCTCATTTCAACTCGAGGGAATCGGTCGTTTCCGTGCGAACTACTACCGTACTATTTATGGAATCGGTTGTGCTTTTCGTATGATTCCCATCGATATTCCAACGCTTGATGAGTATGGAAATCCTCCTATTTTTAAAGAACTCATCAAAAGAGAGAAGGGTCTCATTCTTGTAACAGGACCAACCGGCAGCGGTAAATCAACAACTTTGGCCTCTATGCTCCATGAAATAAACCTCACAGAGAGACGGCACATCATAACAGTAGAAGACCCGGTTGAGTTTGTGCATAAAAATATCAAATCTCTTTTCTCTCAAAGAGATGTAGGAAACTCCACTGCGTCCTTTGCAACGGCACTCAAATTTGCTCTAAGACAAGATCCCGATATTATACTCATCGGTGAGATGCGGGATGCCGAGACTATCGGTGCAGCGCTTACTGCGGCTGAGACTGGTCACTTAGTTTTTGGAACGCTCCACACAAATTCTGCACCGAGTACTATAAACCGTATTATCGATGTTTTTAGCGGGCAGGAGCAGGCGCAGGTAAGAGCGCAACTGGCATCTTCTCTTATCGCTGTTGTGGCTCAGTCGCTTATACCAAAAATCGGTGGGGGAAAAGTTGCTTCTCAAGAGATTTTAATAACCAATCCGGCAATTTCAAACCTTATCAGAGAGGACAAAGTACACCAACTCTACTCTCAAATGCAGTTAAATCAAACTGAAACAAGTATGACCACTCAAACGCAGCAGCTCATTGATTTAGTACAAAGAAAAAAGATTTCTAAAGAAAATGCACTTAAAAACTCAAATCGTCCTGAGGAGCTTAAAAAGCTGATAGACAATCTGTAAAAAATTCGTAACTGATATTACGCACTAAAACGAATGCGTCCGTTTAGGTGCGTAACATCCATTCTTAACTTCTAAAGATAATCTTATTTCTTCCAGAGCCTTTTGCCTCATATAGAGCAACATCCGCCTCTTTTAAAAGTGCATCTAAATTTTTTGTCTCTTGTTTAATTTTTGAACAACCCATGCTTATGGTACATTTTATACTCTCGTTTTTGTCACTCAACAGCTCAAAACTATCCACTGCTTTTCTTATGCGTTCAAGCTTTTGAGTGATTTCATCTAAAGATTCACAGTTACAGACAATTGCAAACTCTTCGCCACCCAATCTTCCAAAAATGAATTCACTCTCAAGATATTGGCTAATTGTTTCTGTAACTTTTATAATGACAGCATCGCCGATTGGATGTCCATGTGTATCATTGATTAACTTGAATTTATCAATGTCTATCATGACGGCATAAAGATTATTCTTATCTGTAAGAAATTTTCTCTCAGCCAACTCAAAGAATTTTCTTCTATTACATATACCGGTCATCTGATCATAAGAAGCGATAAATTCAAGATCTTCAATCAAAAACTTCAAATTCAGCTGCGTTTTAACCCTGGCAGTCAACTCGCGGGGTTTAAAAGGCTTCGTAACATAATCTATTCCCCCAACTTCATATGCCTTTTCTATACTATCTTCATCTGTTTTGGCTGTTATAAATATGACCGGTATATCTTTTGTTTTATCATTTGCTTTTAAAATTTCACAAACCTCATAACCATCCATTTGCGGCATCATTATATCAAGTAAAATCAGGTCAAGAGACTCTGTATTTGCAATTTCTAGGGCGCTCTCTCCACTTAGTGCAACTGTAAGATCATAATCATCACCCAGCAAATTTAGTAAAATATCTATATTTGTCTCAGTATCATCTACGACTAAAATTGTTATTTTTTTTCTCATTCTATTTTTTTCAACATGGCAGAAGCTTCTTTAAACTCATATTTTTCTATTAATATTTTTGTTTTATTGAATAACTCATTATCATCTGTGGACAACTCATACCCCTCTATTTCTCTCATAATTGCTTCACACTCTTTTGGTCTTGAAGTTGCAGCAGCCTCTTTGAGTTTAGAAAGGAGTTCTTCTCTTTTAGTGCCCCAAAAGCATTTGTCGCTTTGCTCGGACACATGTGAAAGCTCCTTTTTTTGTTCTTTTGTTTCTTCTTTTTTTATCTCAGACAGCTTATTGCTCAACTCTTCAATAACTTTTTTCATCTCTTCATGCCAAGAGTCCAGTAAAGTTTTATCCTGTCTCTCATCCAGCTTCTCTGAGATTGCATGCAAAGCCGTCGCACCGACATTTGCGCTCAGACCTTTTATTGTGTGGGTTGCTCTTTGAAACTCTTCACTGTTTAGGTTTACAAAACTGAAATCTTTATAATTATTTAAAAAGTTATTTAAGATTTTGAGGTAGAGTTTTTTGTTTCCGACCAAATATTTTAAGCCTTGTGTTGTATCTATTGTTTTAAACTCAGGAATATGAAACTCATCTTTTGTCTGTGAAACTTCCGCATGCGCTGTGAGCGTAAGCGAGGAAGTACTCTTGGGGTGCACTGTGAGCGTAAGCGAGGAAGTACTCTCGGGGTGCGCCGCATTTTTTTTAGAAATGTGTTTCAAAAGTATTTTATAAAGATTCTCCACATCTATCGGTTTATTGAGATGTTCGTCCATCCCAAAATCTATCGGTTTATTGAGATGTTCGTCCATCCCAAATGCTTTAGTTTGTTCCACATCCTCTCTCATGGCGTTTGCCGTGAGTGCTATGATTGGAATATCTTTGTCAACCTCTCGGATAATTCTCGCTGCCTCATAACCATCCATAATCGGCATCTGTAAATCCATTAAGATGAGGTCATAAAAATTTGCCGTAAACTTATCAACTGCCTCTTTTCCATTGTTTGCAATATCGATAATTATTCCGCTGTTTTCTAGTAACCCTATGATTATTTCTTGGTTTGTGATGTTGTCTTCGCACAAGAGAATCTTACTTCTATTTAAAGAGGCAAGCTCTTCTTTGATACTGCTCGCATGTGTTACAGATTGGATATTTTCTTTATTACCATACGGCAATTTTAATTCAAAAATAAACTCACTTCCAACTCCAACCTCACTCTCTATCCAAATTCTGCCACCCATCAACTCTACAAGTTCTTTAGATATACTAAGACCCAAACCCGTTCCGCCATACTTTCTCGTGGTACTCGCATCTGCTTGACTAAATGGTTTAAACAGACTCTCTTGATGCACCTTACTTATCCCAATCCCCGTGTCTCTTACGCAAAATCTAACGATGTCGTTTGGCATATCATTTATAATGAGTTCCACTTCGCCAAGAGTCGTAAATTTTATAGCATTGCTTAAAATATTTATGAGAATTTGTTCAATTCTAAGTGAATCCCCATAAAAAATAGAGCTCCCAGAATCATTTTTTACACTAAATTGTAAACTTTTTTCATACGCCTTTTGTTCAACCAGAATTCTTACATTGCTGAGCATTACGTTTATATCAAAATCAATATTGTCTATCCTTAACTTTGTGGCTTCTATTTTAGAAAAATCTAAAATATCATTTATAATATTTAAAAGATTATTGGATGCAGATTCAATTTTATTTATGTAATTCAGTTGTTTTTCATCCAGAGAGGTCTCTTTTACAAGATGTGTCATTCCGATAATAGCGTTCATGGGCGTTCTTATCTCATGCGACATATTCGCTAAAAAACTTGATTTAAATTTTGTTGACTCTTCTGCTTTTTGCTTTTGTATTTCTAACTCATTTAAAGATTTTTGCAACTCTAGTTTTGTAATTTGAAGGTTTTTATTTGTATTTGAAACTTGTTTATTTTTTATAGCAAGGGCAGCATGTGATTTCATCATAGACCCTTGTATCTCTTTTTGGTCTGTTATATCTACCAAAATAGAATACTTCACATTTCTACCATCGGGCCAACTCATAAGTTCATCATAAGATTTAATCCATTTGTCATCCGCTTCATCAAAAAATTCACATATATATTTTCCGGATACCAATTTTTTTATTCGCCTATCTTGAAGTTTGAAAATACTACACCAACTACAAATTTCCTCTTGTCCGAAAACTTTTCCCCAGCAGTGTGTCTCTTTGGGTGCATACATATTTTCACGCATGAGTTTGTTTGCATAAACAACTTCGTAAGTATCGACATCAACAGCGTACGCACCAAACGGAATAACATCCAAAAGTGCTTCAAATAATTTATTTTCTAACATGTGCTACAACCTAAATTTCAATTGATTTCTACCTGTCTCTTTTGCACTGTATAGTTCTTTATCTGCACATTCAAGTGTTATATCTAGTGTATCATTAAGCTCTTTTTTAACTAAACCTATACTTACTGTAAAACTTATCTCTTGATTATTATGATTTATAATGATTTTTTCCGTATCTTCTCTTATCTTTTGCAGTTTTTGTATGACGCTATCACTACAAGGAGATTGCATTATGAGAGCAAACTCTTCGCCGCCTAATCTTCCGAATATATCCGTTTCATTCAAGTGCTTCTCGAGTGTTTTCGTAAAAGCTTGGAGCGCCAAATCACCCACTTTATGACTATAATTATCATTCAGCAATTTAAACTTATCAAGGTCAAACATTGCAACAAAAATAGATTCATCTTCTCGCAAAGTTTTGGCAAAAAAATCTTCACCTAGATTAAAAAAGTTGCCTCGATTATTCACAGCTGTTAAAAAATCTTTTTTAGCCATAAATTCTAGTTTTTCATTTGCCTCTTTTAGTTTTTGACTTTGCATGGTTAGTTTTGTATGCGTTGTTATCATCGCAGCTTGTATCTCTTTTTGTTCTGTAATATCAACCGTTATAGAGTACTTAACCGTTCTTCCATCCGGCCATTTTAAAATCTCATCGTAAATTTGCAACCAACTATCCGTCACTTCATCAAAAAAATGGTTAATAAGCTTTTCGCTTTTATAAATAGCTTGTCTTTTTTTCAGCTCATCAATTGTACACCAACTACAAACTTCATTTTGTCCAAAAATTTTTTTCCAACAATGCTTTTCTCGTGGTGCGTACATGTTTTCAGTCATAAGCTTATTTGCATAAACCACTTCATATGTATCCACATCCACAGCATACGCTGCAAATGGAATCACATCTAAAAGTGCTTCAAAGAGTTTATTTTCTTGCATCATTTATCCCTATAAATCATCATCTGAGAGTTCTAAATCATCTTCATGTTCATCGCATGCATATTCTAAAAAAACTTCACCGATTACTTCTGCCAATTTCTCATCCGTAATAGGTTTTAACATATATCCAACTGCACCTGCTTTGATCGAATCAATTACCATGTCTTCTTGACCATGCGAAGTTACCATGATGATTTTTGCATTTTTGTCCATTTCTATAATATGTTTTACTGCAGTGATACCGTCCATGTCCGGCATAGTTATATCCATTGTCACTAAATCCGGTTTTACACCTTCATAAATATCTATGGCTTCTTCTCCTGTTTTAGCTTGTCCGACAACTTCGTGACCCAATTTTTCTACAATGGTTGTTATCTTTTTTCTTATTATCAGAGAATCATCTACTATTAAAATTTTTAACATTTTTTTTCCTATTTATAAATTATTTCAACACATCTTTAGCAATAATAGCACTAATGCTGAGTTCACCATAGTGTGTTTTAATATTTGCTGAGACTATCTTTGAATCTTTGTGTTTTTTAATATTTGAAGCATCATTTATGCTGATTGGAGGTGTTATAGTCACACCTTTACCTCTTTTTGGAAATGTTGGAATAGATAAACCAATAATTGTATTTATTACTTCACCTGTTACGCTCTCTTTAATCTCTTCTTCTTCCTCCGGAGCAACATCTTCTCCTTCCATAAAAACTTCAACGAGTTTATTGAGCATTGGAGTATCAAAACTAATGACAACCATCATATTCAGCTCACCGCCAACACCTATCATAGCTGTATGGGATTTTAAATTTAATTCAGCACTCTTTTCTTTTCGAACAATATCCTCTATTTCAATACCCATATCCTCTGTAAAAAAAAGTTTTGATTGAAGAATTAACGAATCTAATACCATCTATTTTTCCTTTTATAGACTTCTTGCAAAACTCCAAAAATAGGCACTAAAATTGCTGTTAAAGTAGCATGAGTAAATATGAGCAACTAACTAAAAAAGAACCAAAGAATTTCAAGCGACTTATAGGTGTAAATAAAGAGACATTTGAAGCGATGATTGATGTT
>CANMJR010000007.1 GCA_947498025.1 Helicobacteraceae bacterium | reverse complement strand
GTAAGTAACGCAAACCGTGAACAGATGCAAGGTATCGGTCAAATCAATACCGCAGTTACACAACTAGACCAAATGACACAAGAAAATGCAAAAGTAGCAGCTCAAGCAGATTCAATAGCAAACGCAACTATCCAAAAGGCAGAAGCTATGGTAAAAGACGCATTATCTAAAGAGTTCGTAGGAAAAGATAAAATAAATACCTCTTCACACAACAAACATATACAAGCCGCAAAACCCGCAGTAGTAACACAACAACATGCTAATGCAAATGTTAAAACGATTGCAGGTGCAAAAAAACATAATGGGGATTGGAAAAACTTTTAAGACAATTGAGAGGTAGTCTTCTCGTAGTGATACCATACTTATTACTGCGGACTATTCTCCAATAGAGTTCTTCATAACTAGGGAAGTACGACTTTAGTCGTGCCTTATTTAAGTGAGGCTAAAGCCACACATCCAAGGTTTTGCAAGAAGAGTCTAATATATAAAAATAGATGCACTAAAGGAAAATTGATGAAAAAGATGAGTATAAAAATACGACTAATGATTTTAATAATAGTCCCCATTATAATTATATTAGCATTATCCATGGGGAGAGTATTTTACGATATAGGAATAAAAGAAAATCTTGAAGTAACTAAAAACCGCATCTTAGAAGCTGAAGCATTGGCAACTGCTGTTCATTTTATGCAAGCAGAAAGAGGACTCAGTGTTGGACTTATAGCAAGTAATGGCATAAGAAATAGCGACAAACTCCCAACAATACGAAAAAATGTTGATAATGCAATTGAAGAAATAAAAAAAGTATATTTAAAAACAGATGGGGATATTTCTGTTTTAGATTCTTTAGCCGACTTAAGAGAAAAGAGATTTTCTGTGGATTCATTCTCTATTAATGCGCCAGATACGGGAGCTTATTTTACAAAAACAATTATAAATTTTATTGACACAGCTGCTGTGATTCCATCACTTATGGATGATAAAGATAGCAGGAATACAATTCAAGCATATACACATATGGCTTCTGCGAAAGAGTCATTTGGGCAAATTAGAGCAAATCTGAATATAGCTTTTGCGAAAAATATATTTTTAGAAAATAGCTATTCTCCTTTTATAAGTAGATTAGATGTACTAGCAACAAACACAAAAAAATTTCTTGTATTATCACCTGAGTGGTTAAAAAAGATTTATGAGAATACTTATAAAGGTGAAGCTATAGAAAAAACTATGTCCATGATAGATATAGCAAAGGCTAGAGGTTTAAATGGTAATTTTAATATTGAGCCATCAATTTGGTTTACAAATGCAACTGCTTCCATAGATTTGCTCAGAGAAGTTGAACTTGAACTATACAAACATGTAAACAGATCTATTGATGAGAAGATTCAAAAAACCTCCTTTAATATAATAGTGCTAACGATAAGTTTAATCATTGGTACAATTGCTTTTGCATCTTTCATGTTATATCTTACAAAAGTATCAATCTCTAAACCGATTGAAGATTTTAAAAACACATTCTTCAATATTAGTCATAATCACAATTTAACCATAAAAGCGAACGAGAACACTCCACAAGAGCTTTCTCAGATGGCATATAGCTTTAATATATTTATTGCTACGCTCAGGGGTCTTATTGAAGAATCAAAACAGAGCGCTAGTGAAAACGCTTCTATCTCACTTGAACTCTCAACTACAGCAATGGGTGTAGGGAAAAATGTTGAAAATTCAGTTCTAGCTATCAATGAAGCCACCAAAAAAGCTAATGAGATTAAAAATGAAATCCAAAGAGCCGTCAATGATGCGCAAGAGAGCAAAAGAGATATTATCAGAGCAAATGAAAACCTTAGTGTTGCCAGTGAAGGAATTGTACATCTTACTTCAAAAATTCAAAGCTCTGCTCAGATTGAGATTGAACTATCAGATAAAATGCAAACTCTTTCACATGAAGCAAATGAAGTAAAAAGCGTACTTGAAATCATCTCAGATATTGCAGATCAAACAAACCTTTTAGCTCTTAACGCAGCTATTGAAGCAGCTCGCGCAGGAGAACAAGGAAGAGGATTCGCAGTTGTTGCAGACGAAGTGCGGAAACTTGCAGAGAGAACTCAAAAAAGCCTAACAGAGATAAATGCAACCATCAATATAATAGTTCAATCAATCGTTGATGTAAGCAATCAGATGAATAACAATTCACATGAGGTTCAAGAACTTGTAAATAGTGTTATAGAAGTAGAAAAAAAGATAAATCAAAGTGTTGTGATTGTAAATGATGCAGTAAAAGCAAGCGATAAAACCGTAAGTGATTTTGAAAAAACAGGCAAAAATGTCGAATCCATTGTCTCTCAAGTTTCACAAATCAATGAAATTTCCTCAAAAAATGCAAGAAATGTTGAAGAGATTGCGGCGGCTGCAGATCATCTAAACTCTATGACTAGCGAACTGCAGACTAAACTTGAAACTTTTAGAACATGAAAAGATTAATTAATAAACTTCTTGCAAAACTTAAAAACTAAATTTGGAATGACGAAGATATAAATTTAATAAAATATTAACTTGTTTTTTCGATTTATGTATAATTTTTTCGTGGTTAGAACTTATATAGTTTATGGAGTGGCAAAGGTCAAGGGCTTAATTACCCCTTGACCTTTTTTTTTGCCCTCCTAAACTACATAAGGGAGATTTTATGAATAAGTTACTAACCACATTAGTTCTTATTTGCATTTTTGCACCTATGCTACATTAGCATGGTCAAGGGATTTTTTCCCTTGTCTCCCTTTAAAATTATTTCACAATAGCGCTTTTTTCACATCCTCTGCAACTTTTTTCTCATCCACAAAAAAGAGTAAAACTCCTCCGATTATAAAAAAGAGAACAACAGAAGCGATTGCAACTCTTGAGTTTTGGCTGAAGAGTGCCACAACTGCGACTAAAAGAGGTCCTAAAATGGTGGCGAACTTACCCAAAAAATTATAAAATCCAAAAAATTCTGCTGCATGCTCCTGCGGAATCATTTTTGAGTAGTAGGAGCGGCTCAGTGCCTGAATACCGCCCTGCACACAGGCTATCATTATTGCCAATATGTAAAACTCATACACCTCATTCATTCTCGTTGCCCATAAAATTATAAACATGTAGATAAATATAGCAAGAAAAATTGCCTTTTTTGTGTCCCATTTTTGCGCCAGTTTGGCGAAGAGAAGCGTTGCAGGAAAGCCTACAAACTGGACTATCAGAAGCGACAAAATGAGACTGTTCGTATCGAAACCGAGCGCCATTCCATAATCGACCGCCATTCGGATTATGGTGTCAACACCGTCGATGTAGAGCCAGTATGCCACTAAAAAAAGGAGTAACCCCTTGAGTGCTTTTATTTTTGAAAAGGTGTTTTTCAGTCTGAGATAACCCTGCAAGAGCAACGAACTCTCTTTGTTTACACCCTCTCTCTTCTCCTCCACAAACAAAAAGAGAGGCGTTGAGAAGATTGCCCACCACAAAGCCACGGAGATAAAAGAGGCTTTTACCGCAGCAGCCTCATTTTCCAGACCAAAGAGCGATGGGTTTTGGAGCATCCAAACATTGACACCAAACAAAATTCCGCCACCTAAGTAGCCAAGGGCAAAGCCAAGCCCTGAGACAAAATCAACACTTCTCTCATCCGAAATAGAGGAGAGAAGTGCGTCATAAAAGGTGTTTGAGCCCATAAAACCGATGTTTCCAAGCACATAAACAAAAACAGCCATTTGCCACATACCCTCACCGACGAGAGCCAAAGCGGCACTCATCAGAATTCCTAAATACGCAAAAAGAAAGAGGAAGCGTTTTTTGAGTGAGCCTGCATCGGCAATAGAGCCTAAAAGCGGTGCCAAAAGTACAACGATAAAACTTGAAATGGAGTTTGCAAAACCAAGCTGTGCGGTACTTACCGTCGCATCCACGTTTGCACTGTAGTATGTTTTAAAAAAAAGAGGAAAGAACCCAGCCATAACCGTAGTGGCATAGGTAGAATCTGCCCAATCATAAAGCGCCCAAGAGTAAATCTGTTTTTTCTTTTCCATCTTTTTACCGCCATTGCATCAATGAAGATATGATACAATAAATCATGAAATTTTTAGAACTGCTTAACCGCAAAGGTCTTATCGGAGCACATCGAGGGGCGAGAGCATTGCGTCCTGAAAACACCCTCTCAGCTCTTAAAGAGAGTGTCGGTCACTCTGATTTTATGGAGGTGGATGTGCAGTTTAGCAGCGACAGGGTTGCTATTATTATGCATGATGATACGCTTGCCAGGACAACAAATGTGAGCGAAATTAAGAGTTTTAAATCACGCACTCCCTACAGAGTTTGCGATTTTAGCTACGAAGAGCTTTGCATGCTAGATTATAGAAGCTGGTTTTACAGAGAGGACCCTTTTCTCGGAATAGCCGATGGCAGAGTAGATTTAGCCCAAATCAGAGATAAAAGAGAACCTCTCCTTACACTTCATGAGACGCTGAAATTTGTAAAAGAGAATAATCTGTTTATAAATGTAGAGATAAAAGATGTGCATGACTTTTTGAGCGATGGTGAGGTTGTTGCAATAATTGCAAACGAGATAGAGAGTTTACATGTGCAGGAGCATGTTTTGCTCACCTCTTTTAGACATGAGTATCTCCCTCTGTTCAAGGCAAGAATGGCGGATGTTGCAACCGCAACTCTCACTGCAAAGAAACATCCCCATTCAGATATATACGAGCTCATAACCTATTTAAAAAACTTAAAAGTGGATGGCTACCATCTCAATGACGGGCTTGTGGATAAAGAGACGGTTACACAACTGCATAAAGCAGGTTTTTTTGTAAATGTATATACCGTAAACAACCCCCTACGACAAAAAGAGCTTTTTGAAATGGGAGTAAACGGAGTTTTTAGCGATTTTTGCGGATAACAAAAAGTGAAACGGACACTCTTTTATGATTTTACAATTGAGAATTTTTTATATACTATGCTTCTTTTTGAAATACATTTAACTACCGTCTGACCGGCTATCAGGCACCAAAGAGTATTCACACTTAATACTCTTTGGTCTTAGCTTTTTTTTGGTTTATTTTCAAAATTGACAGATTTATATTTTTATACTACAATCAATAAAATCAAACAAAGGGTTAAATATGACAGCAAGATTAGGAGTAAGAGAAATCACAAGAAATTTTAATATTTTAGAAAACTATGATTATGTAGAGATTGAAGATAAAAAAACACATAATTTAAAAGGATTATTTGTATCTGCCGAACTTTTAGATGAAGTAAAAAATTTTATCGATAAAAAGATAAAAGCTAAAAAGAAACAAGAAATTGATGAGATAATGCAGTTTGTAGGCATGGTAAATGGAGATTTTGGCGAACTAAAAGCACAAGAGATAAAATCTATGAAAAAAGAAAAAACAGTATGAATAAAAAAATATTTTTAGATATAAATATTGTTATAGACATAATCGATGAAGCAAGAGCATCTCACTCAAAAGCAAAAGAGATGCTTATAAAAACAATCGAACAAGATTATGAAATTTATATCAGTGAAGATGTAATTACTACAATTTATTATGTTTTAAAAGGAAATATAAAAGTTTTATATTTTTTCAAAAATATTATGAACAGATGGAATGTTGTCTCTTTTGGAAAAGATGTGATTGAAAAGTCAATAGATTTTTCAATAAATAACAATAGCGATTTAGAAGATACTCTACAATGCATGTGTGCTAAAAAAAATGGGTGTAAAATATTTATAACAAATGATAAAAAGTTTATTGATTGCGGTATCGAAATTTTGGATTATGAGCAGTTTCTAAGAAAGAACTAAGAAAATGCATAAAAGAGTGTCTGGCACTCTTCTTTCTTCTTTTCTTCTTTCTTTTTTTACAAATAACTCACCATCTCCGAAAGTGTCGGGTGCACATGAATTAACTCTTTTAACTCTTTAAGTGTCACTCTTTTTTCTATCGCCAAAAGCAGTTCGTGAATAATTTCGGTAGCCCCTGCTCCGATGATTGAAACGCCCAACACTCTGTCGCTTTTAGCATTAACAATCAGTTTTACGAATCCTGAATCATCGCCCTCAATCTTTGCCTTTGAGTTCACTTTAAAATAGGCTTTTTTTACCTCAATCAGAGCTTCACTCTCCCTTGCATCCTTTTCTCTTGCACCGCAGCTTGCAACAGGAGGATTGCAAAAAACGGCAGAGGGAGAGAGATGAATATTCACATAACTCTTATTGTTTATGATATTGTAAGCAACTATCTTTGCTTCGGCATAGGCGGTGTGGGCAAAAGCCGGTGTTGCAATGCAGTCTCCGAGTGCATAGATATGGCTTTGTGAGCTTTGAAAAGAAGGTGTGACCTCAATAAATCCCTTTGCATCCAACTCAACCGCCGCCTTTTCAAGATTCAGCCCCTCTGTGTGCGGCATGCGCCCTGACGCAACAAGAATCAGTTCACATCTTATCTGCTCCCCTCCCTCTATGAACAACTCGACTCCATCCTCTTTTACCTCTGCCTTGGAGATAACGGCGGAGCTTATCACTTTTATATTACGCTTTTTAAATGCCCGAAGCAGCGCTTTGGATATATCCTCATCCTCGTAGGAGAGAAGCTGTGCACTGCGCCCAATCAGTGACACCTCCACGCCAAAGGCACTGAAAAAAGTTGCCGCCTCACACCCTATCGCCCCGACCCCTACAATTGCGATAGATTTCGGCATCTTGACCAGCTCAAATATTTCACTGCTTGTGATAATGCGATTGTTTACAAGATGGAGCTGCGGCAGCTCTCTGCTATGTGATCCGGTTGCTATGATGCACTTTTTAAAGGAGATTTTCTCGCCTGCGACCTCTATAGTATGTGCATCTGCAAAAGAGGCAGTGCCAAATAAAAGCTCCACCTTCGCCTGCTCAAGCAACCATAAAACACCGCTGCGAATCTCATTTTTGAGTGCAATTGTCTTCTCTCTTAGCTGTTGCAGATTCAACCCTCCAAACTCCAGCATAAGACCGCACTCTTTAAAATAGGATGTTTTTAGCGCAAAGTTGGCACTCTCAAGATAATTTTTAGTTGGAATACACCCCTCATTGAGACATACACCCCCAATTTTCTCTTTTGTCTTCTCGACCAAAAGCGTTTTCATGCCACCGTTGCCAAGCTCTATCGCAGCTCTATACCCTCCGGCACCGCCGCCGATAACCACTACATCATACTCTTTCATCTTCTCTCTCCAAATATTCATGCGCCATATAACTGCTTCTGACATAGGGCGAACTTTTTATATATGCAAATCCCATCCCCATTCCAAGCTCCCGCAACTCCTCGAACCGCTCTGGCTGAACATACTCAACCACCTTTGCATGTCCGCTTGAGGGTGCAAGGTATTGACCTATACTGAGATATCTGCAGCCGACATTCAGCAGCTCTTTCATAAGAGCCTCCACCTCCTCGTCTCTCTCGCCTAGACCGAGCATTATTCCGCTCTTTGTAGCAATTGTCGGATTGAGAGTTGCCAACATCTTCAGTACCCTCAAAGAGCGGTTATAATCCGAACCTCCCCGAACTCCGTAGAGACGGGGCACCGTCTCAAGATTATGCCCTACAATTTCGGCTCCGCTCCTAGCCACCCGCCTCAGTGCATCTCTGTTTTCCAACATGTCGGGAATGAGCAACTCCACGACAACGGAGTTATCTATGGTTTTGATGGCATCTACAGTTTTGCAAAATTGTTTTGCTCCGCCGTCACTTAAATCATCCCTCGTAACGCTGGTAATCACCACATGTCGTAACCCAAGCTCTTTTACGGTTAAAGCGATATTCTGCGGTTCACTCCCATCGACTGCAACCCCTTTTCCCTTGCCGACTGCACAAAAACTACAGGCACGGCTGCAGAGCGTGCCTAAAATCAAAAAAGTCGCCTGTTTTTTAGAGAAGCACTCCGTAATATTTGGACACATCGCCTCTTGACAGACCGTATTTACATGTGTATCCGCAAAGAGCAACTCCAACTCTTGATTGATGCGGAGTGAGATTTTTTTACGCAGCCACTCCGGTTTAGGTTGCATCATGTTTTGCATCTCTATTCCACCCCTCTTGAGAATATTTGTTTGCTAAAAGTTCGTAGGCTCTTCTCTTCTCCGAACGGTTTAGAGTATCAGGCAAAAGAGTAGCATCAAAAAAAGTCTCAAATGCTTCTATCAAGAGAGCGCTCAGCTGCGCATGTGTCATCTCTTTTTGCATCGTCTCTAAGGAAGCCGCAGCTCCTAAACCCGACTCTTCCAAAAAGAGATTTTTAAAGTGCTCCCTGTTGAGAGTAATAGGAACAGTTCCATGTTGAAAAAGCATATTTTTTCTGTAGCGCTGCGCATTTCCGCCCATTTTTTTGCCCTCAATTATAATGTCGTAAGGCTCATAGGAAGCCATGCAGATAGCAGATTTTGAGTTTTGCAGGTTTAAATCATGTGCAAAAGCAGCATAAAAACCCAACTTTTTATAGAGTTCTAAGAGAAAGCCGCACAGATATTGATAACTTTTTTTTACGCCTACATCTTCGAGACTCTCCCTAGGAAGTACTAATGCGTAAGACAAATCTCCGCCATGCACCAGCACACCGCCACCCGTCATACGGCGGACATGCGGGAGTCTCTTCTCTTGGAGAGTTTTTAAATCCAGAGCACTCTTCACATCCGAAAATCTGCCAAAACTAAGTGAATTTTCCCATCTGTAGAGCCTAAGAATCGGCAGACTCCCTTTTGTGTGGCTGTTCAAAAGAGCCTCATCCACCGCCATGTTATATTGAGCCGTTCCAATTCCGGTGTCAATCAGGCGCCATCTTTTCAACATAAGAACAAACTCCTTTGTGAAGTTAATATAAAATCCATTATATTATATGTAATTGTGTTATTATACTGCTTAATTTAAAGAGATGCAACCTACTTGAAAAAGGTGTGAGATGGATAAGATGTGGATTGAAAAAAATATAGATAACTTCCCTTTTGAACCAAACTTAGTTGATTATGAACATGTTTACAGAGAGTTTCACTGGGAGGATGTAGCCAAAGAGTTTGAAGGTGCTCCTCTTGGCGGTTTAAATATTGCACATGAAGCAATCGACAGACATGCCAACGGAGCATTGGCAGACAAAACCGCTCTGCTATGGCTGGGGCAAAACGGAGAGAAAGAAACCTACTCTTTTGCCCAGATGAAAAAAGAGACGGCAAAGTTTGCGAATGTTCTAAAGAATCTAAATCTCGCAAAAGGAGAGAGAGTTTTCACCCTCTCTCCTCGCATTCCACAACTCTACATCTCCGTTATAGGAATACTCAAAAATCAAAATGTTCTTTGTCCTCTCTTCTCCCAATTTGGACCCGAACCGATACTTCAACGCATGCAGCGTGGCGATGCAAAACTCCTTTTAACCACAAAAGCGCTCTTTGAAAAAAAGGTAGTTCCTATTTTAGACAAACTCCCAGAACTCCGTTATATTCTGCTCTTTGATAGTGATGCACATGCGAGCGAAAAAGTGCTCTCTTTTTCTCGTCTGATGGAGGAAGCCTCTGACACATTTGAGATACCCTATACAGACCCCGAGGAGATGTCCATTCTCCACTTTACAAGCGGAACAACAGGCATGCCGAAAGGAGTGGTGCATGTGCATAAAGCCGTCTATACCCACTGGATGAGCGGAAAATATGTGCTCGATTTTCATCCAAACGATACCTACTGGTGTACCGCCGATCCAGGTTGGGTTACCGGCACTTCGTACGGGATTATCACACCATGGATCCATGGAGTGACAAACATTGTAGATGAGAGCGAGTTTGATGCCGCAAGGTGGTACAAAATACTCCAAGATGAGAAAGTAACCGTCTGGTACACGGCTCCTACAGCGATTCGCCGTCTTATGAGGATAGATTCCGAACCGACAAAAGAGTATGACCTCTCCCATCTTCGCCTTATCCAGAGCGTGGGAGAACCCCTGAATCCTGAAGCCGTTCTATGGGGCAGAGAAAAATTGGGTCTCCCTATTCATGACAACTGGTGGCAGACGGAGACGGGCGGAATCATGATTGCAAATCTTATCTCTCAAACTATCCGCCCCGGTTCCATGGGCAGACCGCTTCCCGGCATAGAAGCAGGTATTGTCCATCAAAATGAGGATGGAACAGTTACCCAAGTGAGTGAGCCAAACAAAGAAGGTGCATTAGCCCTCAAAATCGGCTTTCCATCTCTCTTTCGAAGCTATCTCCATGCTGAAGAAAAGTATAAAAAATGTTTTGTGGGAGAGTGGTACATAAGCGGTGATTTGGCGTACAAAGATGAAGATGGGTACTTTTGGTTTGTGGGACGCGCGGATGATATTATCAAAACCTCCGGTCACATGGTGGGCCCTTTTGAGGTTGAAAGCGCTCTTATGGAACACCCTGCCGTTGCAGAAGCAGGAGTTATCGGCAAACCTGACGAGATGATAGGGCAGTTGGTCAAAGCTTTTGTAACACTCAAAGCAGGATATACTCCGAACGATGCGCTGATGCACGAACTCATAGGCTTTGGACGCAAAAGACTGGGCGTTGCCGTAGCACCCAAAGAGATAGAGTTTCAACAAAATCTGCCAAAAACCAGAAGCGGAAAAATTATGCGAAGAGTTCTAAAAGCTCGAGAGATGGGGTTGCCGGAGGGCGATACCTCAACGCTAGAAGAGTAAAGGAGCAGTGAATGGAACTTGATTTAAACAAAGCGAAAGAGTTTTACAAAGGGATGCTTCTCATCCGCCGATTTGAAGAGAGGTGTGTAGAGCTTTACTCCAACCAAAAGATTCGCGGCTTTTTGCATCTGTACATTGGAGAAGAGGCGATTGCAGTCGGACTCATGAGTGCATTAAGCCAAGAGGATGCCATATTTGCCACCTACCGCGAGCATGGACATGCCCTTGCACGAGGTGTGAGTGCAAAAAATATTATGGCGGAGATGTTCGGCAAAATGGAGGGGTGTTCAAGGGGACGAGGGGGTTCTATGCACCTTTTTGACGGGGCAATGAGATTTTACGGCGGAAGTGCAATTGTCGCCGGCGCTCTGCCTCTTGCCGTCGGGATGGCGCTTGCAGACAAGATGATGAAACGCAACCGAGTTACGGTATGCATATTTGGCGATGGTGCCGTGGCTGAAGGGGAGTTCCATGAGTCTCTCAACTTAGCCGCTCTATGGAGGCTTCCGGTTCTATTTATTTGTGAAAACAACAGATATGCCATGGGAACGGCTTTAAAATATACAGAATCTGAGACCGACATTTATAAAAAGGCGGCATCCTATAAAATAAGCTCAAAACAGATAGATGGAATGAGCGTTATAGATGTTGCACGAGCGGCAAAAGAGGCTATAGCCTCTATTCACGCAGAGCAAGCCCCCATGTTTTTGGAGTGCCTCACCTACCGTTTTCGCGCCCACTCCATGTTTGATGCCGAACTCTACCGTGAAAAAGCGGAAGTGGAGGAGTGGAAGAGGAGAGACCCGCTTTTAGTGTTTGAAGAGAGTCTTAAAGAGAAAAATATGTGGTCTGAAATAGATAGTGCAAAAATGGAAGATGAGATAAATAATACAATAGACGAGGCAGTAACATTTGCAGAGAACGGAACACTTGAGCCTATAGAGGATTTAGAGAGATTTGTATATTCGGAGGCGAGCCATGGATAATATCACTACCTACCGTGAAGCGGTCAGAGAGGCTATCCGAAATGCGATGCGTGAAGATGAACGCGTATTTGTAATGGGTGAAGATGTCGGTCACTACGGAGGCTGTTATGCCGTGAGTATGGGGCTTTTAGAAGAGTTCGGAGCCGAGAGGATTATAGATACGCCGCTGAGCGAATCAGCTTTTACGGGTGCCGGAATCGGAGCGGCCATGAATGGTATGCGTCCAATTGTTGAGATAATGACCGTAAATTTCAGCCTTTTGGCACTTGACCAGATTATGAACAACGCCGCAACTCTGCTTCACATGTCGGGCGGTCAGTTCAATGTTCCTTTGGTAATCCGCATGGCTACGGGCGGAGGTAAACAGTTGGCAGCACAACACTCTCACTCTTTGGAGGGGTGGCTTGCACATATTCCGGGACTGAAAATTTTGACACCTGCAACCGTTCAGGACGCTTATGAGATGGTTGGTTTAGCTTTGAGTGACCCTGATCCGGTACTTATTTTTGAGAACGCCCTGCTCTACAACTCAAAGGGTTCTCTTGACACAAAAGCAACGCCCACACCTATCGGAAAAGCACTTATTCATAAAGTCGGAAAAGATATAACCATTGTAAGCTACGGAATAAGCCTCTTCAAAGCACTTGAAGCCTCTAAAACTTTGGCAGAGGATGGAATTGATGCAGAGGTAATTGATTTGCGCTCCCTCCGCCCTCTGGATGATGAGACCATTATGAACTCCATTAAAAAAACGCATAAGGTTATAATAGTGGATGAGGGGTGGAAGTCGGGAAGTATCTCTGCCGAAATTATGGCACGTATCAATGAGCAGGCTTTTTATGAGTTGGATGCACCAATGGAGCGCATCTGCACCGCAGAAGTCCCAATCCCCTATGCGAAACATCTTGAAGATGCAGCTTTGCCGCAGCCCCAAAAGATTGTTGCAATGGCAAAAAAAATGATGGGGAAGGCATGAGCCAATTTTTGATGCCCAGCTTGGGCGCGGACATGGAGTCTGCTGTTTTAATGGAGTGGCATGTCAAAGAGGGCGATGCCGTTAAAAAAGGGCAGATTATTGCCGAGGTTGAGACGAGCAAAGGGGTGATTGAAATTGAAGTTTTTGAAGACGGTATAGTAAAAAAACTTCTTGTTGCACCTGAGACCGAGTGTAAAGTCGGCATGCCGTTGGCAATCATAGCTTCGAGCTCTGATACTGTCGCACAAATAGAAGAGATAAAACAGGAGATTACACCAAATATTAATGAGCAGAGTTTGGCTCAAGAGGAGCGTATAAAAATCTCTCCTGCTGCCCGTAAAAGAGCAGGTGAGTTGGGTGTCGATTTGAATCAAATCACTCCGATAGAGGGTGTGATTCAACTCAGTCAAATAGAGGCAGCCGGCACAACAAAAGTAAAAACTCCTGAGAAAGAGAAATCTAAAGATGGCATGCGTCAAGCTATTGCTGCCGCCATGAGCCGTTCAAATGCCGAAATACCTCACTACTACCTTGCAACGTCCATCAACATGACACCTGCTTTGGAGTATTTGACTAAGCTTAACAGAGAACGAAGCATACAAGAGAGAATACTGCCCGTCGCTCTTTTGATTCGTGCCGTTGTGCTCGCACTCAAAGAGGTTCCACAGCTTAACGGTTTTTGGCAAAACTCTGAGGAGCAACTAAGCAAAGAGATACATTTGGGCATAGCCATAGCACTGCGTGGCGGCGGATTGATTACTCCGGCAATATTGGATGCACAAGAGATGAACCTAAGTGATACCATGCACTCTCTAAGTGAGCTGATAACGCGAACCCGAGCAGGTAAACTTCGCTCGGGTGAGATGACAAAACAGACTATTACAATCACAAATTTGGGTGATTTAGGAGTAGAGAGTGTCTATGGAGTTATCTACCCTCCGCAACTGGCACTTATAGGATTTGGAGCTATTATAGATAAACCATGGGCTGAGGGCGATGCGCTTTGTGTCAGAAAAGTCATGTCTGCAACGCTTGCAGGCGACCACCGTGCCACAGATGGGCGCATTGGCGCACTTTTTTTGGATAAGTTAAACCGATATTTACAAAAACCTGAGGAGCTGTTATGACAAAAGATGAAATTAAGAATATGATAATTGAGCAGATTTTAGAAGTTGCCCCCGATATAAGTGTAGATGAGATTACACCGAACGGGAGTCTGCAACGCTCTTTGGAGATTGATTCATTCGATTTCTTAAAAATACTTACTGCTTTGCATGAAAAAACAGGTGTTGAAGTCCCTGAATATGACTACGCAAAAGTTGCTACACTCGAGAGCATGGCAGGCTATTTTGCTGGGCATTTATAGAATATATTTGTAAGAGGAGATTATAATGAAACATACTGCATGGTTAAGCAAAAAACTCAAAAGCGGTAAAATTTTGTGTGAAGCCTGCTCGCAGTCATGTACGCTTGACGAGGGCGAATATGGAATTTGCGGTGTGAGAAGGGTTGAGGGTGGAGAGCTGAGACTTCTTGTGTACGGGATAGCAGCTGCCGTAAATGTTGACCCCGTAGAAAAAAAACCGATGTTTCACTTTCTTCCAAAGAGCAGAGCCTTTTCTGTTGGAACAGTGGGGTGCAACTTCTCATGTAAGTTTTGCCAAAACTACGATATATCTCAATATCCAAAAGAGCATACTCATCAAATCATAGGTCAGGAGCTTCCTCCGGAAAATATTGTCGAACTCGCAATTGCGAATAGGTGTGATTCCATAGCATACACCTATAATGAACCTGTAGTTTTTTTTGAATATACCTATGACACGGCTAAGCTAGCAAAAGACAGAGGGCTGAAAAACATCTATGTAACAAGCGGTTATGAGACAAAAAAAGCTATTGATCTGCTTGCGCCCTATATTGACGGAATGAATATTGACATCAAATCTTTTAGCGATGAATTTTACAAAGAGATATGCGGCGCGCGGCTTAAACCCGTACTTGAAGCAGTAAAGTATGCGCATGAAAAAGGGATTTGGGTCGAGATTACAACGCTGCTTATTGAGGGTAAAAACGACTCAGATGAGGAGATTCGGGATATCGCAAAATTTATCGCCTCTGTTGACACATCTATGCCATGGCACCTCTCGGCTTTTCACCCCATGTACAAGATGCTTGATGTTCCGAGAACCTCCGCTGCAACCCTTCATCGAGCTTATAAAATAGGTCAGGAAGAGGGGTTAAAATATGTGTATGTCGGAAATATTGACGATAACGATTATGAGTCAACCTATTGCCCAAGCTGCAAAAATAAGGTGATAGAAAGAAGCGGAAATATCGGTCAATTTGTAACCAACTCACTTGATGAGAGTGGAACCTGCCCGTACTGCGGATATAGCCTTAAAGGGGTATGGGAATAATGATTTCTAACACAGAACTAACCAACAATCTAATAGATATAGGCATACTCTGTACAAAAAACATAATTGAAGCTTTTGAGAATGTGGATAGAGCGGATTTTGTTCGTGATGCAACCGTTCCGGACAGATATGAGGATTATCCTCTTCAAATAGGACATGGACAGACGATCTCTCAGCCAAGAACAGTGGCGATGATGATGGAGATGCTGGCTCCAAAAGAGGGAGAGAAGATTTTAGATATAGGAAGCGGCTCCGGTTGGACAACAGCACTCCTTGCCTATGTTGCCGGAGAAAGCGGTTCTGTAACCGGAGTAGAAATAATAAGCGAACTTGTGAAATTTGGAAACAGCAATCTTGCAAAGTACAAGTTTAAAAATGCAAAAATTATTCAAGCAAGAGCTAAATTAGGAATAGTCGGTGAAGAGTTTGACCGTATTTTGGTCTCTGCAGCTGCAGATGAGTTTCCTTACGAGTTGACCGTACAGCTGAAAGTTGGCGGAAAACTTGTTATTCCGGTCAGGGATTCAGTGTATGAGATAAGAAAAAATGAGAGCGGGAAACTTGAAGCACGAGAGCACTACGGATTTTCATTTGTACCGTTGATTTTTTGAAATTATTTATAACATATATAAAACTTGATTTCAAATAATGTTCAATTTTATAATTTTAGATATTATTTAGCTAAATAATTTTAGAAGTTAGAAGGAGGTGATGTGAAATATATATTAATAGCAGTATTCGTTTATGGTAGTTTATTTGGAGAAAATCTTGAAACTGCTTCAGAGGTGCAAAAGAGCCAAAACACAACAAACCCTACTTCCAATATTGAATTAAAGAAAGGATTAGATGCACAGAGCAAGAATGATTTTGTTTCTGCTGTTAAATATTTGGAACCTTTGGCCAAAAACGGTGAATCCGTTGCCCAGCATGCCATGGGCACAATGCTCTACTGGGGCGGGCATGGCATAACAAAAAATATTAATGAATCAATAAAATGGTACACACTCTCAGCTAATCAAAGTAACGCTACAGCGCAATACAAATTGGGTGAAATATACTATCACGGCACAGAGGTGAAGCAAAATATAGTCGAAGCAGTCAAATGGTACACGGCGTCCGCCAATCTGCATAACAGTATTGCCCAATCACGATTAGGGTATATGTTTACTTTTGGGGAGGGTGTCCCGGTTGACAACAATGAGGCTGTAAAATGGTACGGATTAGCTATTCAAAATGGCAATCAAAAAGCTAAATGTGATATATTTGAACCTTTATTGGCATCAAAAAACACAGTAGAGATGAAACAAAGAGCCAAAGCACTTCTGACAAAAGCCTATAACGAGACACACAACTATCAATGCAAAATAATATATGACAGATATAAGCTACAGAATTTTTAGCTTATATCATAAAAGAATCCCTTAAAATATTCTATTTCCGTAAATCTCGCATAAAGACCCAGAATAATCGTTTACTGCGTGAATAACCGTTACACTCTCTTAATTCAATGTTATGAATTCTGCCGTTGCACAAATACTCAGCTTTAAATTAAAAAAGGTAAAAGCGTCGTTATAATTGCGAAATAGTAGATTTTTTAAAAAAGAAGAATGAATGAAAACACTCAATATATTTACAAATAAACCAGATTCACTTCCAAACGGCAGAGCAGATTTCTTGTTAGCGGCATGTGTGACGAGAACATGTGAAATTGAAGGAATAACACAGGCGGGAATACCCGGAATGATTCCTCTTACTCCAACCCTTGATGCAGAGTTTATTACAAACGAGAAGGTATTCTCATTGGGCGAACTGGCAGAGACCCCAAACGGTGTTCCAACTCCCGCCATCATAACAAGAGCGGTACACAATCTTTTGCCTTTCGTGCGAATTGAGATTTTAAATCTCGGGCTTGAAGTGACTCCAAAAAGTGCAACATGTCATGACTTTGGAATAGCACCTTCGGGCTCAATCAGTGAAGGTGCCGGAATAGATGTGAGAGATGTTTTTTCTAAGGGTATGGCATACGGAAAGAGTTATGAACTAAAAGGAAACTACCTTATTTTAGCCGAGAGTACTCCAAGCGGAACGACTACTGCCATGGCTACAGCACTGGCTCTTGGGTATGACTGTCGAGACGACTTCTCTTCAAGTTTTAAAGATGTGCCAAAGGGTATAAAAGATGAAACTGTTGCAAAAGCTCTCTCGCTTATAAACTCCGATATGTCAAGCGTCGAAAAGCTCTCAATCGTAAGCGATAACATGCTTATTTTTTGTGCCGGATTTTTGCTTGAAGCTTCAAGAAGATTTCATGTGGTTTTAGCGGGTGGAACGCAGATGGCAGCTTGTTTGCTTGTGGCAGACAAATTAAGAGAGGATGTTTTTATGAGAGTAAAAGATAAGAACATAACACTTGCCACAACCGAATGGGTGGCAAAAGATAAAAACTCAGATATTGCGCACATTTTATCTCAGCTTAGTTTTACCCCTCATGCCGTTTATACTACATTTTCATTTAAAAACACAACAATTCCCATCCTTAAAAAATATGATGAGGGAGAGGCTAAAGAGGGGGTAGGAGCGGGTGCCGCTCTTGGCTATAGTGTTGCAAATAATATAACTGGAGAGAATCTTCTAGAACAAATTGAATACATTTTATATAAAATTTGATATTTTCCGAAGACTATTAAGGTATAATTTTTTTTCAAAGTTTTTTAGTATTAGGAATTATTATGTTTCAAACAGTAAAATCAAAAGTTATCGTTTCTGTTTTAGCACTTAGTATTATGGGGCTTGTAGGAAGTGTCTCCTACCTATCCTCAACTCTAAATGAGTTATCCAATAAAGCCACGCAACAATCACTAAGCATGCTGAGTCAATCTATTTTTCAGACAATGACAGGAAGTATGATGATGGGCGACCCGGCGGTTGTTCAAGATACATATAAGCATGCTAGGGAAATAGAGGGTATAGACTCTCTTGACATAACAAAATCAAAAGCTGTTTTAGAAGTTTATCCATCAGACAAACCAATTACAACAGATGAACTTATACAAGATACATTAAACAATGGCACTTCAAAAATTATAGAGAGCACTACAAATGGTCACCATACGATAAGAATGCTAAAACCTATGATTGCAGAAGACAAATGTCTCTCTTGCCACTATAATGCAAAAGAGGGGTATGTTCTTGGTGCAATGGATTTAGTAATTTCACTTGATAAAAATGATGCAGATATTTTTTCAACACAAAGAACACTTTTAATAACACTCATTGTCGGTTCTATTATTTTTGCTGTTCTTGCCAGTATATTTTTTATGAAAGAAATTTTCAATCCTCTCTCTGATTTGAAAAGCCGCATCTCTGAGCTTGTCGGCGGAGACAAAGATTTAACAAAACGATTAGCCGATAAAAGTGGAAATGAGTTTGGAGATGCAGCAAAAGAGGTAAATAAATTTATAGAGATGATTCAAGGTACCGTCAATGAAGTAAAATCTCTGGGTCACGAGAATTCATCCATCGCTTCTGAGATTGAAAATTCTAGCCATGTCATAGGAAAAAGCACTTTAGAAGAGCAAAAGATAGTCGGAGAGACAACTCAAAAAAGTGAAGCAATCAAGGGTCTTTTAGTTCAAAGCATGGAAGCAACCGAGCAGACGCAGCATGCCGTTCAGGAAGCAGGTGTTGAGTTAGAAACCGCAAGAGGGTCACTCTCCATGTTGAGTCATGAAGTGGGTCTTTTTGTCGAGATAGAAAATGAACTATCCTCTGAACTTTCAGGTCTTAAAAACAATGCAGATCAAGTAAAAGATGTATTAAATGTTATAAAAGATATAGCGGAACAGACAAATCTTTTGGCTCTCAATGCAGCCATAGAAGCAGCAAGAGCGGGTGAGCATGGAAGAGGATTTGCGGTTGTTGCAGATGAAGTAAGAAAACTGGCAGAGAGAACCCAAAAAAGCCTAACAGAGATAGATATGAGCGTGAGCACAATTGTTCAATCCATAAACGATGTAAGCGACAAAATGCACAAAAATGCGAAAAATATAGAAAACCTTACAAGTATCTCTAACGAAGTGGAAGATAAAATTCACACAACTTCAAGAGCTATGAATCTATCGAATGAAGTAGCAACAAAATCTAAAGAAGACAGTCTAAAAATGTCTAAAAATATAGAAGAGATTATAAAAGATATAGCAAAAATAGAGTCTCTCTCAACAAAAAACGGCACAAGTGTTGAGAGAATTGAGAGTGATTTGAGAAGACTTGTAAAAGTAGCCAACTCTCTTCAATCAACCATAGATGAGTTTAAAAGCTAATCTTTAATACACTTTATCTCGAAAAACTTGTTTTCGTAGCTTTAGGGGGTTGTAGGGACATCTGTCCCTGCCACTTAAACGGACGAGTTCGTTTGAGTGCGTAACATCAAGAGTTAAATCTCCCTTTTTTACCTGTGTAGTGTCTTTTAAAGCATGATTGACAGATTGTATATTTTGAGTTCATCGGCAGGGCTGCTTGACACATTCTGCATCTTGGAACAAAATGGCTCTGTTGAAGTGAATCCTCTATAAATTTATTTAAAATATATCTCGATTTTCGTGCTAACTCTGCATCCAAAAAGTACTCTTTAAACCTATAGCTCAGCCACAGATAGAGGGAAATCTCTTTTACCATATCTTCAGCCCGCAAAAGCTCTTCGGTTGTTTGAGCAAAACTTCCGCTGGGCATAGGCGGTACGTAGATAACAGACATTTTTTTCTCTAATGCCAAAATATAACTCTCGTACGATGCCACGATATAAGGTGATTTCAGAGTAAGCGGTGCACATGCAAGATGATACTTTGTGGCGATATCCAAATCATAAGTGTCAACAATTTTTGCAGCCTCTACCATGTCATCTAAATTTGAAGCATGAAATGGACCGCTAAACTCCATATTCTCGACAAAAAATCGTAACACCTCTTTGAGTGATCTCTCCTCCAAAATATTACTGACCAACTTTATATGCTCAAGGTTTGCCATGACCCGAAAAGGTACCGTTATTTTCTTTGCCTCTTTGTGAAAGTTCTTTTTTACGATACTTAAAACTTCACTGTCTAATGCTCCCACAAAACCCTTCTCATGAAGCCCAAATCTGCCGGCTCTTCCCGAGATTTGATGCACCTCGGAGGGCTCCAAATTTCTTTGGCTTATGCCGTCAAACTTATCCGCCTTAGAGAAGAGTATGGTTTTAATCGGCAGATTCATCCCCATGGCTATGGCATCGGTTGCTATAAGTATCTGCGTCTCTTTTTCTCTAAATCTTCTTGCCTCTTCGCGTCTCACTTCAGGTGAAAGATTTCCGTAAACAACACTCACTTTGAAAAACTTTGAGAAATTCTGCTTGAGTTTCAAGACATCTTTTCTACTAAAAGCAATAATCGCCGTCCCCTCTCGTACATCTCTCACATGTGTCGGCTCGTCCAAAAGAACCAAGGGATTTTTTCTCTCAAACTCTATAATCTCAAGCTCTTCACCCAGATACTCTGCGAGGGCAATAATCGCCTCTTTAACATTTGGCGAGCCTGTCATAATAATCTCTTTTGCAGGTGCGCCGATGATGGCATTTGCCCATGCCCAGCCACGGTCTCGGTCATCTATCATCTGCACCTCATCGATGACACAAACATCCACATCCACCTCAAAATTGAGCATCTCGATAGTAGAGCTTATGTGCGTTGCCTCTTCGTTTAAAAGCTGCTCCTCTCCCGTGATGAGTGAAGTCTCAATACCTTTTGCTTTAAGCGTTTCATATCCCTCAAGGGCAAGCAATCTAAGGGGTGCAAGGTAATAACCCGTATCTGCACTTTGGAGCTTCTGCATGGCTTGGTAGGTTTTACCGCTGTTTGTCGGACCGATGTGAAGAATCAGTTTTCTTCGCATCTGTCTCGCCATAGGAAAGAGGTTTTTAAAATCCCTTATGGTTCGTGCGAGAAGCGCTTGTCTCTGCTTTTTTATAAGCTGCTCATGGATATTGAACATAAATGTTTTGATAGTTTTTCTGGCTGCTTTTGAACTTATAGTAAGAGATTTTGACAACAAATCAACCAAAATTTCATATACTTGGCTGTGAAGTTGCTCATCGCTAAAATGAAGAAGAGTCGCATAACTTCCGCACTCATTCATAAGACTTTTTAACGAATGCAAAAAGTTCTCTTCATTCTCTTTTTTTGCACTCTGCACGGCTTCATCAATGTTCAGTTCATTCGCATTCCAGATATCTTCCAAAAGAGAGTTTAACTCTATATGCACCTCTAAGTTGTATGGAATCTCTATGGTTGAATAGGGGAGAATAAACTTCTCTTCCATGGTTATAAAAATCTCATCGGCATGAGAATTCACATCTGAGAGAGTGATATTTTTTTCAAGAATCTCTTTTAATATTTCCCTCTTTAAAGCCGGAAACTGCAGTTTTGACTTCGGCGGTGCAGAGCGGAGTGCATTTAAAATTTGCTCATGCGTAAGGTATGGATGGGGGTCTTTTATGCTTGCCAAAAATGTATCTATATTTTTTTGTTTTTGTGCAACTGCCGCCTCTTTGTCGAGAGTTATTTTTTGGACAATCGCATCCACACTGCCCTCAAGCAGATAGTTATAATCATAGGCTTTTGTGTTAAGCGTCACAATTTTGTGAAAGGTTTGCCCGTAAAGCTGATATTTAATCGAAGCATTGAACTCAAGCGTGTCATCTATGTCAAAAACCCCATCAAGACACTTTTGCAGCTCCTCTTTTTTTAAATCAAATCGGATATGCAGGAGTTTCGATTCCATCTTCTCTAAAGTGATTTTTTTGCTTCTCACTTCCATGAAGGCAGAACTAAGCAAAGCAGCCTCTTGGGGAGTAACATGCAACTCCTGCAAAAGAGCCTCTATCTTCTGGTTTCTATCTTGATTTTGCTCTTTTGGGGTAGTCGAATAGTAGATGATTTCGTTTGCATGAAAAAAGTTTAGAATTTCTTGACGCAAATCGCTATCCGCTTCGCTCCAAAGCATCCGCAAGGTTTTTATGAGAACTTTTTTATTATGCTCAATATCGTACATGCCGAGGTAGTGAAAAAGTTCACTCAGTGTCTCAACGCTCACCCGTTCAATACCCACATCAAAAGGGTCATTATCAAAATATTTTTTGATTTTCTGATTTATTTTTGTGTTTTTTTTATGTTTATTAGCCAATACCATTAATCCATTTGAAATTTATAGATTACACTAGCATATCCGGAGACCATACTCTCAAATCTGTAGCTAATGCTGTTTTTTCTGTTTTCAAACTGAAAATCCATTATTCTTGTTCCAAGCTCAAAATCAATGGATTCAGATGCATGTAGATTCAAACCAAAATCTCCGCCATAATAGGCGTCTGAAATAGTGCGGGGAGCACTCTCGTTGTCAATCATAAATTTCATATTTGCCATGCCGCCGTTTATTCCGATAAAGAGGTTGGCAGAGCTAGAGATATTAAATAGATATTGACCCTCTATGCCGTATGTAGTGATATAGTCAAAATCACTGTCGTTGAAGTACCTGCCGCTTAAAAAAAGTCTGTAATTTCCTGATTCGGCACCTATCTTTAAACCAAGGTTTCCGATATTATGCTCACTGCTTAGAGTCGCCTCGGCAGGTGCTGTTCTCTCCATGCCCATACTGCCGTAACCACCCTCTATTCCAATCAACGATTTATCGCCAAATCCACCCGCACTCAAAGAGCCGCCTAAAACAGCACATGCTAAAACAATTTTTTTTATCATCTCTTTTTCCTTTTAGAATTCAGCTATAGGTGAGACATTGACTAATTTTACAGTGCCCCCAGTTAGCGAGTTGTCAGTAATATTAATGTCCACATAACTTACACCACTTTGTCCGCTACAATAAGTAATATCATTCGCCATCGAGTCATCTATAACACTCCAGTTTACATCAATAGAATCTACTGAAACCGCGTAAAAAAAGTTCGCATTTTTAAGCCATTCTTTAGTTCCGTCTAATGTTACATGCAGTCGAACAACTCCTCTATACCCACCAGGGAATGTAAATGTCTCACTTGTTAATCCAGACCCTCTTAGAGTTATTTTTCTGGCTTCACCTATTCTTACCGTACTTTCATCGCTGTGCTGCGCGCCTGTGAGATTGACCCATAACATGACATCTTTTGCGGTTAAGTAGTAGTCATACTCTACATTTATTCGCTTGCTGCCCGTAGAGTCTATAATATAGTTGTTTGCCTCTTCGGGGTAAACATTTCCTACCCACTCTACGCCCTCTTCACATGCATCTTGTCTGTAGTTGTTACCGATTGCAAAACCTAAGCCATGCGTCTCACTGCCCTTGTAATCATCCACTAAATTTAAAGTAGTAGTATTAACAGCATGAATATCCCATTTACCCGAAGCATTATAGGTGTATCCGTTTCCAAACAGAACAAGATACTCATTACTCTGGCTCACATTTCCAAAAGCAGGTATTGCTGTTGTAATATTATCAAAAGAATTGCTCAGCGTCCCTTGACCAGCGCTAGGTAAATAGTAAAGATTATTAGCAACATTCCCTGTCGGTGCGGAGCTTTGAGCATACCCCGCCATCATGCCCATAGAGACTACCGGATTGGTATTGACTAAATTATTATATTTATCCGTAACCGTCAGAACCCATTTCTCAATATATTTTGCTCTCTCCGGGACTTGCTCTGTACTTGCATAGGAGAGACTCATAGCACTCGGAGGCCCGGATAAAACAACTATATTGAATACTTTGTCGATGGATTTCGTAGCACCGTTTGAGTCTCTAAATTCCGCTGTTACATGCAAAGGAACTACCCCTGAGAGCGTATTACTACGGGCATTGATTGTAATACTGTTTTTGTTAATAAATGTAATATTGCTTCCAATATTGTTTGTTGTGATATCTTTTAAAGTTGCTATATTTGGGTTGAGTGATACTACATTTATAAAAGATATATCACTATCTAATAGCGACTGATTAGAATCATTATTTACATAAAATGTAATTGATTTTTCTGTATTTAAACTCATGGAGACGCTGCTATTCTCTAAAGTGCTGTAGAGTGCATAATTTTTTGAAACCGTTTGGTTAGATTCCGGAGAAATACTAAAAGTATATGTTTTTATATTAGCAACATCCGAATCATGATAAAAACCGAATTTGATGTCCGATGTGTTCAAATCCAACTTGCTCGGAGCCGTATAGGTGAATGAGGCAACACCATTAATAACGGTTGAGGAGAGCTTGTCGAATGAACCGATATCCCTTCCCGTTATTGCATCATCCGGATACGCTATTTTTACATTCCCCTCTGAGGAGGGAATATTGATGCTGTCAAATACGCGTACACTTATCTGCACAGCCTCACCGTTTAAAGTTAAAACGGCGGTTGATATAGGTAGCACAACTGATTTTCTGATGTCTGAACTATTTATGTCAGGTATGGCTGTTGTTGCATCCCCGGTTGAAGATAGAGGGGCGTCACTATTGTTGCTTTGACAGCCGCTTAGTACGAGAAAAAATGCTAAGAACAAGCCAAACAGAAAAAAATTTCGTATATTCATCTAAAAATCCTTAATAATAAAGCTACGAAAAACAAATTTTTTCGTAGCTTTAGGGGGTTGCAGGGACAATTTGTCCCTACCACTAAAACGGACTTGTTCGTTTTAGTGCGTAACATCAGTAATTAAATCGAATCATTTTATCTGATTATACATGAAGATAAAATATGTTTTATGCCAAAAAGGAATAACTCTAAAATTTAAATCTTACTTCTTTGGAGCAGATGTTACTTTACGCTACATCCAAATTTAAATGCTCTCAAATCTGTGCTACAATCCTTTTATGAAATTATCACACCTCAGACAGATTATTACCTATCTGCAAAATTTTACAAAAATCTCTGCAATATATAGAGTCTCTGATACCATAATTAAGATTTCCTTCGATAGAGACGATGAGATATATTTTGACATGCAACGCTCAAATTCAGCCATGTTTAAATGCTCTTCCTATGCTCGTTCCAAAGTTTACAATGCTCCTTTTGATGTCCTTTTGGCAAAACGGTTTAATCGTGCAAACATCTTACATGTTGCACTTTTAAACGGTGATAAGATACTCCGATTTAAAACTTCGGTAGCCTCAGCCTATAAAGAAGAAATTACTTATTTGCAGTTTGAATTTACGGGGAAATATACAAATGTGATTATTTTAGATGAAAATGAAATTGTGCTTGAAGCACTTCGACATGTTGATTTATTCTCCTCTTTTCGTGAAGTAAGAGTTGGTCAAAAACTTCTCAATGTCCCAAATGCCCCCTTTGAAGCAAAGGAGTACCCGTTAGAAAATATTGAGGCATTTTTATATGAACAACATGAAAAAGAGCAGAATCAAAAACTCTTTTCGCTAAAAAAACAGAAGATTTCTCTTTTAAATAAAAAGCTAAAAAAAATAGAGAAACTCTCTCATGCTCTTGAGAATGAGGAGAGTTTAAAAAACGAGGCACAAAAATATCAGCATTATGGAAACTTAGTTTTATCCAACATGCACAAAATCAAGCCCTACAGCAGAGTTTTGGAACTTGATGATTATGATGCGACTAAGGTTCACATTGAGCTGTCCAAAACATATCCGACTGTTGCGATGATGTCCGATTCTCTCTTTGCCCAAAGCAAAAAAGCCAAACAGAAGGTAAAAAATCTTCACATCGAAAGAGAGTCTCTCTCTTCAAAAATAGAACACCTCAAACTTTTTATCAATACGGTTGAAGAGGCAAAAGATGTGGCAAAAGTGGAGCTTCTCTTTCCAAAAAAAATTCAGAATAAAAAAATTAAAGAGAATGATGCAGTTGAGACTTTTTGGATCGAGGGGTATAAAGTTCAACTTGGAAAAAATGAGAGGGGAAATATCGAACTGCTCAAAAATGCAAGGGCAAAAGATATTTGGATTCATATGCGAGAGCGTCCTTCAGCACATGTCATTATCACAACCGATAAGCAAAATGTGCCGATGACTATTGTTGAGAGTGCCGCAAGGTTATGTGTTGACTTTACAATGTTTGAAAAAGATAGATTTTTGGTCGATTATACTCCGCGAAGAGAAGTCACTATGCAAAATGGTGCAAATGTGTTATATAATAAATACAAAACAATTGAAATAGATACCCGTTAAGGAGTCAGTGATGTCGATAGGTGCCATTGGAAGTACAATTTATGTGAATCAACAAACCGCTACCGTCTCTTCTGTGCAAGGAAATTTTCAGAATCGCCTTGACCTTCA
Organism: Helicobacteraceae bacterium; assembly: GCA_947498025.1. Classification (GTDB taxonomy): domain Bacteria; phylum Campylobacterota; class Campylobacteria; order Campylobacterales; family Sulfurimonadaceae; genus Sulfurimonas. The sequence continues at coordinate 74,844 of CANMJR010000007.1, read as the reverse complement.
AAATATTGCTGCTCAAGCAATTGTAAACGAAGAGGAACAAAAAATTTTAGAAGTTCGTCCGGCTGAGGGGAACCATGAAGTTGATGCAGATAGGGAACATCAGAGGGATGAAGCCGACCGAGAAAACAAAAGAGGCAAAAAGCAAAAAAAAGAGGAAGCAAAAGAGGAGGAAGCGGTTTTTTCTGAGCATAAACTAGATATTAAAGTGTGATTAGCTATAATCCAAACCAAATTATTTTGAGGAAATTTTATGAGTATATTTGCAGACCATAAAGAGAGAATTATCACCGGCGTAGTGCTTGTCGGTACAGTTTTAACCGTAGGTTTTATAGATAACTTTTACTTAATGTGGCTAATGCTCGGGGCTGTTTATATTTTGACATTTAAGGAAGCTTCAAAGCTCTTTGGAGTTGAAAACCACTCACTCCTTATATACGCAGTCGGAATCTGGCTTTTAGCCGCTGTTTACCCTTACGGCGATGACCTCTTTGTTCTTGCCGGCGTCGCTTATGCGAGTGCCGTAGCGTACAACAAAAATCTTGAGTGGAAAGACTTTTTTCCTTTTATCTACCCGACTGCAGGGATGCTTTTTGCGTTTACCATGTATCAAGAGTACGGCGTGCTTGCACTTTTATGGCTTTTAGTTGTTGTTGCTATGACGGATGTGGGAGCGTATGCGTTTGGAAAAAGCATGGGAAAAACCTCATTCAGCGAAACAAGCCCGAATAAAACTATCGAGGGCGTTATCGGCGGAGTATTTATGGCAACGCTCAGCGGTATGTTCGCAGGGCTTGCAATTGTAGATTTAAAAATCTCTATCATTATCTCGTTTGTAGTTGCAGTCAGCTCTATTTTTGGCGATTTGTTTGAGAGCTCTCTTAAGAGAAAAGCCGATGTAAAAGATAGCGGAGATTTACTTCCGGGGCATGGCGGCGTTCTTGACCGCATCGATGGCTACCTCTTTGGTGCGATTGTAATGCTTGTTCTTTTAAGAGGTTTAGTGTAAATTGATACTCCTTGGTTCGACGGGTTCTATCGGTGTAAATACACTTGAAGTTGCCAAAAAATTCAACATCTCTGTTGAAGTTTTGGTTGCCGGAAATAACATCAATCTTTTAAACACTCAAATTTCAGAGCATGCACCCGAAACTGTTGTCGTCGCACGGCAAGAGGATGTCAAAAATGTAAATCATAAAAATGTCTTTTTCGGCGAAGAGGCAATTTTAAAGGTTATAGAAGATTCAACTTCGGAGCTTGTTGTCAATGCTCTCGTAGGTTTTTTAGGTCTTCGCCCAACACTTGCAGCCCTCGCATGCAACAAAAGAGTTGCTCTTGCAAACAAAGAATCCCTCGTAGCATGTGGAGCTTTTATCGACACAAGCAAAATCCAACCCATAGACAGCGAACACTTCGGTCTTTGGTACTTAATGCAAAATAGACCCGTTGAGAAGATGATTATCACTGCCAGCGGCGGAGCATTTCGTGACTGGGATATTAAGCGGCTCTCCAGTGCAACATTAGCCGATACACAAAAACACCCGAACTGGTCGATGGGACAAAAAATAACCATAGACAGCGCTACAATGGTAAATAAAATATTTGAACTCCTAGAGGCAAGATGGCTCTTCGGCGAGGGAAAATATGACGCTCTGATTGAGACAAAATCACTCATCCATGCACTTATAAACTTCAGAGACGGTTCAACAACCGCGCACTTCGCACATGCCGACATGCAGCTCCCAATCGCCTACGCACTCAATGGAGACATGAGTGAAAATATCTTAGGACATGTAGATTTACTCAAAGTAGGCTCTCTCGAATTTCGCGAAATCACATGTGACAGATACCCGATTTGGCAAATAAAAGAGGAGCTTCTGAAAAACCCTGCAAGAGGCGTCGTAATAAATGCCGCAAACGAAGCAGCAATAGAGAAGTTTATAAACAAAGAGATAGGGTTTATGGATATTTCAAAAGCAATTATAAATGCGTATGAAAAGTTTACAGATATGCCAAAGAGTATAGAAGATGTTTTTGCCATAGATAGTGCCGTGAGAAGATTTGTGACACAAAAATGAACTACATAGGCTCAAAGCAAAAACTGGCTTCATTTTTAAAAGATAAAATTACAAATGTAGCAGGCGCTGATTTGTCGCAGAAAGTTTTTTGTGATATTTTTGCCGGAACCGGAATAGTTGGACGAACCTTTAAGCCTTACGTCAAAAAAGTCATAAGCAATGATTTGGAAGAGTACAGTTTTGTGTTGAATAAAAACTATATCGGCAACCATGCAGAGATAAAGAACAAAGAGGATTTTATTGCAGAGCTTAACTCTTTAAAGCTCTGTGAAAGCGGTTTTGTGTATCAAAACTACTGCATGGGAAGCGGAAGCGAGAGACAATATTTTAGTGATGAGAATGGCAAAAAAATCGACACTATGCGGATTAAAATCAGAGAGTGGAGAGATGAGAATAAGATAGATGAAAATCTGTACTACTTCTTACTGGCTTCACTTCTTGAGAGTGCCGATAAAGTGGCAAATACAGCCTCAGTTTATGGAGCCTATCTCAAACATGTAAAAAAGTCTGCTCAAAAAGAGTTGCTCCTAGCCCCTGCACATTTTGAACTGCATGGAAATGCACATGAAGTTTTTAATTGTGATAGTAATAAACTCATCAAAAAGATTGAGGGCGATATTTTGTATCTTGACCCACCCTATAATCAGAGACAATACGGTGCGAATTACCATCTTTTAAACACGATTGCACTTTATGATGATTTTGTTCCAAAGGGTAAAACTGGACTAAGAGAGTATAACCGCTCAGATTACTCTAAGAAAAATGAGGTGCATGCAAGCTTTGAAGAGTTAATCAAAAATGCGAACTTTCAATATATTTTTTTGAGTTACAACAACGAGGGATTGATGAGCGAAGAGGATGTAAAAAATATTATGTCAAAATACGGCAGATATGATTTGCAAACCAAAGAGTACCAAAGATTTAAGAGCAGACCAGAACTAAAGTTCAGTACAAGCGAGGGACTAAATCCCGAGTCGTATAAGACGGAAAATAGAAACCACACGGCAGATAGAACATACGAGTATTTGCATATTTTGGAGAAGAGATAATGATATTAAGCATAGAGAGCAGCTGCGATGACAGTGCAATAGCGATTACGGAGATAGCGACATGTAAGCTTCTGTTTCATAAAAAAATCTCTCAAGAGTTAGAGCACTCTGTGTATGGCGGTGTTGTTCCGGAGCTTGCAGCAAGACTTCATGCGGAGGCATTGCCAAAAATATTAGAGGAGTGCAAACCTTACTTTGATAAGTTAAAAGCTGTTGCGGTTACCTCTTCTCCGGGGCTTGCGGTTACGCTTATTGAGGGTGTGACCATGGCAAAGGCTATCTCCGTTGCACTAGGTATTCCTCTTATCGGAGTAAACCATCTGGTTGGGCATATCTACTCTCTTTTTATAGAGAAAGAAACAATGTTTCCGCTTACGGTTTTATTGGTCTCCGGTGGGCATACGCAGGTGATGGAGGTCAAAAGTCTTACCGAAATCAGTACGGTTGCAAAAAGTATGGATGACAGTTTTGGTGAAAGTTTTGACAAGGTTGCGAAGATGATGGGGCTGGGCTATCCCGGTGGACCGCGCATTGAGAAGCTAGCACTTAGAGGAGAGAGAAAAAAATATAACTTTACTATTCCGCTTATGCGAACTCCTCAAATCGCTTTTTCCTACTCCGGGTTAAAAAATGCCGTCAGGCTTGCGGTTGAAAATGGTACACAAGAGGATTATGCCGACATTGCGGCTTCGTTTGAACATGTAGCTACGGCGCATATCATCCACAAGCTGAAAAAATATTTTCTATTAAATCCGCCTAAAAGCTTTGCAATTGTAGGAGGAGCTAGCGCAAACCTTTATCTTCGCTCTCAAATAGAAGAGTTGCTAAAGCCTCACGAGGCTTCACTACTTTTGAGTGAGTTGAAATACTGCTCAGACAATGCGGCGATGATAGGAAGAGTAGCCGTTGAGATGTATGAAAGAAAATTGTTTAGTTCATTAGACGAGCTAGATATTTCACCAAAAAGTGTTATCTGATTTTGTGCACAAACCCTTAAACTAAACTTATACTAAAAGAGACTTTTTCTAATTAAGAGTAAAATCATCCGATTTAAAATATACTTTCCGCATAAATTAAAACAAAATAGGGAGTCAAAATGGCAACTACAAAATTCAAAGGTACAGACGTAGAACTTTTAGGAAATGAGGTAAATGTTGGTGATAAGGCACCGGAAGTTACGGTTGTAAATTCAGCTGGTTTGGGTGATGTTGTAGTCGGCGGTGCTCAGGGTGTCAAGCAATTAATTATCGTTGTTCCTTCACTTGACACGGGCGTGTGTGCTACCGAAACTCGTAACTTCAACGCTAAAGTTGCTTCATTAGAGGGTGTAAAAGCTACTATCGTATCTTTAGATTTACCATTTGCTTCCGGTAGATTTTGTGCAGCTGAGGGAATTGACAAATTGACTGTTACTTCAGATTTCAGAAACAAAGATTTCGCAAACGCGTATGGTGTGTTACTTGGCGGTTCAGTCCTTGCAGGTGTAACATGTAGAGCAATCTTCGTAGTTGACGCAGACGGTGTTGTAACATACAAAGAAATCGTTCCAGAAATCACAGAAGAGCCAAACTACGACGCTGCAATGGCTGCTGTTAAATAATTTTTACCTTTCTTTCTCCTGTTTTAGGGCTTTTTTGCCCTAAAATAACAACTCTTACTCCTTTAAACACCCTTTATAAAACTCTTTGATACAATCAGCCATATTAATTTATGGAGTTTACTATGAAAAAAATCTTATCAGTCGTCGCATGTGGGGCTGTTTTTGCAACTGTTGCTACCGCAGATATAGCAAGAGTTGAAATGGGTGCCGGGGCATGGGCACAAAAATCTAGCGGTGAGATTACCTATACTTCAAGCGGTGGTACAGGTAACGACAAATCTTTAGAAAAAGATGAAACAAATGGCTACGCATGGCTGCTTGTAAAACATCCGATTCCTATTCTTCCAAACCTAAGAGTTGAATATACAAGTGTCAAAAATAGCGGTGAAGTGACAGGTTCATTCAAAGAGTTCAGCGTCACCACTACGGCAAATAGCACTTTAGAGATGAAACAGTTTGACATTATTCCTTATTACAATATCTTAGATAATATGCCTTGGATAACGATAGACCTTGGTATTGATGTTAAAGCTACGAATGTCTCTTATGAGGCTATAGGAGATGTGAAAATTAATGGCGTCACAAACACTTCATACAGTGAATCAACCTCACTTGCAATTCCTCTTTTATACGCAAGAGCAAGGGTTCAGATTCCGGCTACAAATATAGGTCTTGAGTCGGACTTGAAATATATTGGATACAGCTCAAGCAGTATCTATGATTTTAGAGCAAAAGTTGATTATACACTCGACTTTATACCGATTGTTCAGCCGGCACTAGAAGTTGGATATAGAGCTCAAAAGATTAAGATTGATGAAGAAGGCAGTACAAATGCCACTATGGATTTAAGTTTTTCTGGAATTTATGCTGGTTTGATGCTTCGTTTTTAAAAACAATTCTGCATGTCAGGATGCGACATGTGGATTCAATAGCGGTGAGTTTTTGCCCATGTATCTTGTATCTAAAACGATAATCTCATTCTCTAGCCAAATGCCAAACTGCTCATACACTCTTTTTTGTGCCTCTTGAACTAAAAAAATGGCATCATCAAATGAGCCGTGGTCGGTATTTACCAAAAAGTTTGCATGCGCTCCGCTAAACTCCATTCCACCGACTCTGTACCCTTTGAGCCCGACAGATTCTATCAATCTTCCTGCATAGTCGCCGACCGGATTTTTAAAACAGCTTCCTGCGCTTGGAGTGTTTGGCTGATTTGAACGCATCTTCTTAAAGAGTTCTACCTTCTCTTTATCAAATCCATGCGACAGAGTAAAAGATGCTTCCAGAATGGGAGTTTTAATCTCTGTAAATCTATACCCAAAAGATATCTCACTCTTCTCTTTCGCGCCATCCAATGTAGCAATTGAGACTAGATTATTAAAAATTTCATACTCTTTTAATCCTGCGTTCATCTTTACCAAACCGCCGAGAGTTCCCGGTAAATGGGAAACAAATTCAAAATTCGCAATGTCATGTTTTTTACAAAAAGAGGCTATCTTTCCTGAGGGAGTTGCCGCACCGACTTTTAGGAGATTCTCTTCGATTTTTATGTAGTCATATTTTTTGCCGAGTATCATGAGCGGTGGCGGTTGTGTGCCGATGAGTGTATTGTTGCATGCGCCGATAAGATAGTAATCTTCATCGTAGTCCGAAGCATCTTCCAATATAAAAACATCGAAAGAACCCCCGATTTTTATAGAAGAGAAATTAGAAAAATTTATAAGCTTAGAATTCATTACTCTACAAATGTTGGAATGAGATTAAATACCTCTTTGGAAAAGTCAATCATTGAGTTGAGCATCCAAGGCATTGTGAGAACCAAAACAATAACAACACCCAAGATTTTAGGAATAAAACTGAGGGTCATCTCATTGATTTGGGTGGTGGCTTGAAAAATACTTACCGCCAAACCCAAAAACATGCCTGTTAAAAGCCCCGGCAGGGAGAGCAGCATCGCAATTTTAAAAGTTTCAATGCCTAAGGCTATAAGTTTTGCTTCCATAATTTATGAGTTCCTTAATGCTGTATATTCTGTAGGAATCAGATAATCTTCTATTTTAACTTCCACTTCATAAAAGCCATGTTTATAGCCAATCTCAAAGAGCTTATTAATCGCTCTGTACTGAATTTCACTCAGCGTAATTGACTCATCATTTGCATAGAGTTCAAGATATTTATCGAGTGTTGCTGCATCTATGCGAACTAAATCTCTCTCAAGAAGCATCTTCGAGAGTCTATCTTTATGGTCTCGTGCTACTTGAACGGCTTTTGTGAGTGTTGCTTCATATTCTATGGCTTTATTGAGTGGTATTGAGCGACGAATTGCCATTCCACCAAGAGGAAGAGGTAAATCATTCCCTGCCAACTCCTGCCAAATATCCCATATCTCTCTCTCAACCTCGAGTTCACTGCTGTAGGTTAAAATGCTCTCATGAATCAAAACTCCGGCATCCACGTCACCGCTAATTACAGCATTTTCAATCTCAAGAAAATTCATATAGGTTACTCTGGCATGTGGATATGCTATACGAAAGAGCATGGCGTTTGTGGTGTTTTTTCCGCTAAGAGCCACTTTAAAGTTTTTCTTTAATACTACACTTTTTTTCTTAATAATTTTTGGACCGTATCCTTCACCAAAACTTACAGCAGTACGAAGCAAAGCATACTCATCTTTGATATGCGGATAGAGTGCAAAACTTATGGCAACAATGTCATAAACACCGTTAAGTGCATCTTCATTGAGTGTTTGAATATCTTTTGCAATATTATCAAAATAAGTATTTTTCATGTCCACCCAGCCAAACTTGATGGCATAGTACATAAAAATATCATCGGCATCCGGAGAGTGGGCTATTAGGGTTTTTTTCAAGTTGCATGTCCGTTATAAAAGCATTTGGTTATTATAAACTAAATTTTAACCAAATAAGGATAAAATCTCACCCTAATTTATCTGATTTTTCTATATGTAAAATAGATAAATTCAAAAAAAGTATGACAAAATGAAATATTTTTTAAACTATATTTTAAATTGACATATAATAAGTCTAAATTTAATAAAAGTGAGCCAAAAGATGGACGCGAACAAACAAAAATCATTAGACTTAGCCATGAAACAGATAGATAAAGCATTCGGAAAAGGTGCTTTGATGCGATTGGGCGATAAAGAGATTACCCCGATTGAGGCAATTAGCACAGGTTCTCTTGGGCTTGATTTAGCACTTGGAATAGGCGGAGTTCCTCAGGGAAGAGTTGTAGAAATTTACGGACCTGAAAGTTCAGGTAAAACAACATTAGCACTTCAAATAACAGCAGAGTGTCAAAAAGCAGGCGGTGTTTGTGCATTTATTGATGCAGAGCATGCACTGGATGTTATTTATGCAAGAAACTTAGGTGTCGATGTTGACAATCTTCTTGTCTCACAGCCAGATTATGGTGAACAAGCTTTAGATATAGTTGAGACAATTGCCAGAAGCGGAGCTATTGATTTAATAGTTATAGATTCTGTTGCGGCACTAACGCCTAAATCTGAGATTGAGGGAGAGATGTCTGACCAAAATGTCGGTGTTCAGGCACGCCTTATGTCAAAGGCCCTTCGTAAATTAACTGGGATTTTGCATAAAATGAACTGTACCGTTATTTTTATCAACCAGATTCGTATGAAAATAGGAATGATGGGCTATGGCTCTCCGGAAACGACAACTGGTGGAAATGCTTTAAAATTTTATGCATCTGTCAGAATTGATGTTAGAAGAATAGCCTCCCTTAAGCAGGGCGAAAACAGTATCGGTAACCGTGTTAAAGCAAAAGTAATAAAAAACAAAGTAGCACCGCCATTTCGCCAAGCAGAATTTGATATCATGTTTGGAGAGGGTATTTCTAAAGAAGGTGAACTTGTTGATTATGGTGTAAAACTTGATATAATTGACAAAAGTGGAGCTTGGTTCTCTTATGAAGATATTAAGCTCGGTCAAGGGCGTGAAAATGTTAAGGCTAAGTTTAAAGAAGATCCGGTTTTAGCAAAAGAAATAGAAGACAAAATTAAAAGTGCTATGGGAATAAGCAGCCTTATGACCATGGATATATCAGAAATAAGTGAGGTAGATGAATAATGTATATAGATAATATCAGTGCGATTGAGGTATTGGATTCTCGTGGTAATCCAACGGTAAAGACAACCGTAGAGCTTAGTGACGGAACAGTTGAGAGTGCTATCGTACCTTCTGGTGCAAGTACCGGAAAAAGAGAAGCTTTAGAGCTTCGAGATGGCGGAAGTCGTTACATGGGCAAAGGTGTACTTCAAGCGGTAGAAAATGTGAACGCGAAAATATCAGATGTAATTATAGGTCTCTCTCCGTATAATCAAGCTGTTATAGATGCGACTATGAAAGAGCTTGACGGTACGGACAACTATGGCAACTTAGGTGCAAATGCTGTCCTTGGTGTTTCTATGGCAGTGGCTCGTGCCGCAGCTAAAAGCCTTAAAATGCCACTTTATCGCTACTTAGGCGGTGCAAATGCCATGGTTATTCCTACCCCTATGCTCAATATTATCAACGGTGGTTCGCATGCGGACAACTCAGTTGACTTCCAAGAGTACATGATTATGCCGATTGGGTTTGATGATTTTGCAACTGCACTCCAAGCTAGTTCTGAAGTTTATCATCATCTCAAAGCAATTCTAAAGGCTAAAAAACATAATACTGCACTTGGCGATGAAGGTGGTTTTGCTCCGGATTTAAGTTCAAATGAGGAGCCGATTCAAATTATTATGGAAGCCATTCATGCAGCTGGCTACAAGGCTGGCTCACAGATGGGGATTGCACTTGATGTTGCTGCTTCTGAATTAATAACAGAGGGTGGCTACAGACTAGATTCTGAAAACAGAACAGTCTCTTCTTCCGAATTAGTTGATTACTATGTTGACCTATGTTCAAAATATCCGATAGTTTCTATTGAAGATGGTTTAAGTGAAGACGACTGGGATGGATGGAAAATTTTAACAGAAAAATTGAGTGATAAAGTTCAAATAGTCGGTGATGATTTATTTGTTACAAATGCCGGTATATTAAATGAAGGTATCAAAAAGGGTATCGCAAACTCTATACTTATTAAACCGAATCAAATTGGCTCCGTAAGTGAAACTATGCAGACAGTAAGACTTGCGCAAAGAAATGGCTATAAGTGCGTTATGAGCCACCGTTCCGGAGAGAGTGAAGATGCTTTTATCGCTGACTTTGCGGTAGCTTTAAACTGTGGAGAGATAAAGACAGGCTCAACAGCCAGAGGCGAGAGAACTGCAAAATACAACCGTCTTTTAGAGATAGAAAATGAAGTTGTGTATGGCGAGTATTTAGGTTCAACGCTGTTTAATTAAGCTTTATCCAAATGAATATAGAAGAGTTATACGAAGAAAATGTCTCTTCTCAGAGCTTTACTCAAAAATATCTGGGATTATCATTAGCAAAATTTCTGATTCTTATTTTACTTGTATTAGGTCTGGGTGTCTATCTTGGTGCCGTGCTGTATGGAACAAACTCTCTTGAAGTTCTCTTTGGACTTCAAGATTATGAAAATTACCTTCAATCTGAGATTAATAGACTTAAAAATGATAATGCAGAACTTCAAAGAGAGTATTTTGAACTAAAAGAAATTTCCACACAATAAATGATATAATAAACAAAAAGTGAGGGTTGAAGTGGTAAAAACAGTGCTAATAGCATTTATCATTATTGGTGTACTGGACGCTCGTGAAAATCCTTTTTTCCCTTCCGACGGCGAAAAAGATATTCCATATACTACAAATGAAACTGCTGTTGTATTGCCACTCATAAAAACAACTATAGCACTTCCCCCGCAAGCGAGAGTTCTTCAAGGCGTGACAATACAGTATAAAAATCTTGATGGTTCCCAAGAGAATAAAACTATTCAGTTAGAAAATTCTGTTGATTGGCATAAGCCTATTTTCATATCTCAAAATTATATTTCTAATGATAATAATAAGACTCAAGAAGAAAGTGTAAAAAAAGACCCTGAGAAAAAAGAGACAGCAAAAATAGAAGAGCATGTTGCAAAAAATGGGGATAAATATCAAAAAATAGCCTCTTTCGAATATGCAAGTTTTTATTCATCGGAAAAATATTTTAAAATTGTTACCAATGATAAAATCATAAGAAACTTTCTGCTTGTTCAGCCACATAGAATCGTGATAGATTTTAAAAGCAGCAAAGGTATCAAATTTTATGAGCAAAATATCACTGAAAATGTCTTTACAAAGATTAGAGTAGGAAATCACGATGGCTACTATAGAGTTGTTATTGAATTAGACGGCTACTATAGATATAATGTAAAAAACATCGATGACAGCTATATTTTTCAGCTATTGTAAAATCCTAGGACTTAAATATTAAGTTGATAATTCTCTTAAAGAGTGACTCTTTTTTTCCCTCAACAATATAAACATTTTCACTTTTTATATTGTTGTTCTCCACTTTCTTAAATGCATTTAACTTATTTTTTAGGTATTCAGATGCTATATGAATGTTCTTTGCTTCAAATTTATTCAAAATCTAACAGCCTGCCAATCTCATCCATAGCATCATCATTTCTCAAGCTAAATTTAATCTCAATTCTTCTTGAAGCATCTTTGTCTTCTACCATGTCTTTATTGTAAATAGTGTCTTGATACGAGCGGCCGCTTGCTACTAAAAGAGGCTTAAGATTATTATCGTTAGTAAAATCTAGTGTTAAAAGATAGTTCATAACCGCATATGCTCTTTGTTGAGAGAGGTTTAAGTTATATAAGTATCCTCCATCGCTGTCTGTATGCCCTTCTATGGATATTCTATCAAGCTGAGATTGAATGTTTTTGTTTGATATCAAAGCACCAATATATTCAATGAAAACTTTTTTAAGCTCTATTTTTGACGACTCTTTTAACTCGGCACTCCCCTTGTCGAATAATATACTTGAAGCTAATCTTAAAGAGCCGCTTTTTGGGTCAATCTCAACATTTTTTCCAAGACTCTCTTTTAGTTCTGCAATAAGCTTTATTTTTATGCCTGTCAAACCTTTGATTTTAGCCTTTTGAGCTTGGAGTTTTGCTATGAGAACATCATACTTTGTCTGCTTCTGCTCTATTGCATGTAACAGATCTAAAAGCTCTTTATCCTTTAGTTTTAATGTTTCATCTTTGCCGCTTAATTCATTGGAGAGTATTAAAACTTTGTTCTCATAATCTTGTAGTTTCTTATTCTGATTATTTAAACTGCTGTTTGTTTCGTTGAGTAAATTTTGCATGATTATAATTTTTGAGTTGAAATCATCAACTTTCATATTTTGCGACAATAAAATATTATTCAAATTCGCTATCTCTTCCGTTTTTAGCTTGAGGGAATCTCTTGTCAAAACCAAGGCATCTTGTGAACTCTTCAGCTCACTCATTCTCAATTCAAGCAATTTTTTCAGTTTTTGCACTTCCGTGTCTCTTAAAAGTAGCATTTGGGTTGAACTCTCCAAAGAGCTCTCTTTCTTATCGAGATTTGTTTTAAGCACGATTGATTTTACAACTATTGCACCAATAAGCAAAATAAAAACAAAAAGCAAGCCCGCCATAAGGTCTGCATAGGATATCCAGAAATTTGTGTTATCATCATTTTCATTTTTGTAAAACATTTACTGAGCTTTTATCTGACTAGCTATCATCTGATGATATTTTTTTACACTATCTTGGACTTCTTTGCTCTCTAAGCTCACATGTGTTGCGAAATCTGCTAATTTTACAACTATATCACCTATCTCTGTGTCAATCTTTTCAAATGTTTTATCTAGCGAAGTCGTAAGATGTGCATTAAATATTTTAGTGCTCTTTTCAAGACTTTTTGTTGCATAAGTAAAGTCTAATAAATTTTTCTCTATCTGATTTTTCGCTTCTTGCGCACTTTGATTATTATCCATAAGAGAGAGTGTCTCTTTTAACTCTTTGGATGCATATTGAAGATGACTTGATATTTGCGTAAAGTTATAGTTGCTTTCATGCATAATTTCTTTAAAACTTGATAAATGCTGCTCGTTGAGTGTCTTGACGAAATCAAGATTAAATGTTTCACGCAATGCCGTAAGAAATCTATTGTCTTTGAGCTCATATTGAGAATATTTATAGATTGTCAACTCATCATTTGACCATACATTTGATTTAAATCTTTCTTTAATAGCTGCAAAGTAGTGGTCTATCTTACTGAGACCGCTTTTTTCAAAATATGTCCATATTAAAGAGAGCAGAATTCCGTAAATAGAAGCATAAAATGCAGAGCCGACACCACTTAAAAGAATAGATATGTCATTATCAAGTGCTGTAGTATCCGAAACGGAGAAGGTAGGCATGGAGATGGAGATTGCTAAAAATGTCCCTAATATTCCCAACATTGGGAATATAGATGCTGCAACTGCCACAAAGTTGTTATTTCTAATATCTGCATAGTAGTGATTTAAAAAATCTCCAATATCAAGCACAGATTTTCTCTCGTTATTGATAACTAAAGAGTTTGCCTCTAGTTTAGAATTTAAGGTGTGTTCCATCTTTATATAAGAAGAGCGCATTTTACAAATACTATAGTTAGCATTATGTTTAGTAAACATTAAAAATGTAAGTAAAATAAATCCAATAATTAAGACGGAGGAGAGTGGTACATTAAGTGGAATTATGCCTATATATCCCAACACTATTACAAAAAAGAAGAGTGTGGGAATCATAGCAATAACAATAAAGTTTGCAGAGCACAAAGAAGTGCTTCTTGAAATTGGCATGTTTGTTCCTAGTATATTAGATAAAGGCAGAATTATATACTATTTTTTTGGCACATAAACGCCATTCTGATCCCAAATGTCAATTTCTCCCATCACGATGCCATTACTAAAGAAAGCTTTATAGCCAAGCTGGCTATTCTCATGCCATTTTTTTTGAATACCGTCTTTTTTACCACCGATATAAATTCCCTGAGATGCTAAATTTCCATTCTCATGCCAAGTTTTATACTCGCCGTCCTGAAGATCATTTTTAAAATATGAACTGCTTTTTTTTCTGCCGTTTTCATACCAAGTAGCAACTTCCCCGTTTTGTAATCCATCTTTAAAGTAAGCGACTACAGCTTTTTTATCATTGTCATAATTCCCTATATATTCGCCGTCTTGCTTGCCCTTTCTAAAATAAGCAACAGTTTTTATAGCTCCATCGCTTCGCCACTCTGTCAGTCTGCCGTCCATTTGTCCTTGGTAGTAAGGTACAATTTTTTTTGTTTTACCGTCTTCAAAAAAGAAATAGGCATTCCCCGTAAACACCTCTTTTTTATCTTTTTCATACGATAAATTATCTTTCACGGTAAGTATATTTCCATCAACATCTTTTGCATTAAGAGTAAGGCTTAACCCAAACATTAAGATAGTCGTCATTAGCACATTTTTCATAAACACCCTTTAAAAATTTTTCTAATTGTAAGCATATCAATTTATTGAATATATATTCATAAGATTGTTATTATTTTTTATTATTTATATTAACTTTGTGTAATAAAGTAAGATTTCTAATTAATATCTGCATAACAAATAGATAGTGTTGTTTTTTTATGCGTATTGATATAAAATCTTCTTATCAAAAGGGATGCAAAAGGATTGAAATGAAACGTATAGAAAATGTCAAGTTATTGCTGTTATCATCGATTTTTATAGCTTTAATTGTTGGGTTGTTTCGCTTAAACAGCGTAGATGAGAAGCTAGCGAATTTTTATCAATATGATAATAAAAAGATTAATTTAGCTGCGGTTAAATATATTCAATCAAGAGTTGATTATGTTGCAACACTTTCTCAGGATAAGGATGAAGATTTTAATCGGAAATACTCAACACATTTTGACTTGGATGAGATATCGAAAATAGAAAATTTTTTAAAGTTAAGCAAGGAAAGCGATTTTTACGACATACAAATTAACGCTTACATGATGTTTGATCAAGAAAAAATAACTCTTTTTCAATCAAAAAGATTTGTAAAATTGCCGAGCAAATACAAAGTTACTCCTTACTTGATAGGCAAGTTAAACGGTTATGGGTTGGATGAACATCAACACCAAAATCTGACAAAACTTCAGGAGCAGGTATTTAGCAAAAAAGATGAGTTTGTAAACACAGTAATAGAGAGGGCAAAACTAAGAAAAAGTGATTGGCTCGTGACAAATATTGCGCTCATGGGTGTTGGACAAAAAGAAAGTAACTTTTTAAAGAATATAGAAAATGACACTCCCGAAATACTCTTAGAAAAAAGTGATATAAAAGAAATTATAAGTTCTCTAAAAGCTGCACATGACAACTATTTAGGAATCAAATGAAACCATACAAGATAAATAATATTGCAGGGCACTTGGCAAAGGGGTTTTTAAACAACCCTCTCACCGCTATTCTTGCATTTTCTATTCTCTCTTTAGGTTATATCTCTTTAGTAGTTATGCCCAGAGAAGAAGATCCGCAAATTGCAGTAAGCGGCGGCTCTATAATTGTTCCCATGCCGGGTGCTTCACCGGATGAGATAAATAATGCTGTTTTAAAGCCGTTAGAAAGAAGAATAAGCGAAATAAAAGGCATAAAAGATATTTACTCCACCGCCATGCACAATGTCGGTATGTTGAATATACAGTACGATATTGGTCAAGATAGAGAGTCCTCAAACTTAAAACTCTATGACAAAGTTATGCAAAACATGGATTCCCTACCGGGTGGAGCCATGATGCCGCTTGTGAAGCCTTTTGATATTGATATTGATGTTCCCATAGTAACGGTTGCTTTTTACAAAAAAGAGGAGAAAGGGATTGACCATATCGTTCTCTATAAGCAGATAAAAGATATTCAGCAAGATATAAACTCCATAGAACATATTTCAAAAACCACTTTAAAAGGTGCCAAGAAACCGCAATTTAATGTTCTTTTAGATCTTGATAAACTCTCGGGTTACCATATCTCCATCGGTCAAGTGGTTCAATCTATCCAAGCAATCGCAAAAAACTCTCCGGAAGTTGATTTACCGACAAAAGAAAATCGGCTCATAGTGTTTGGTGTTAAAAATGCCATCAACGATATAGAAGACCTCCAAAATCTCATTATCGCCAAATATATGGATTCTCTTATCTATCTCAAAGATATTGCCGATGTAAAATATTTTTATGATATACAAAATTATCAAGAGGCTTTTATCAACTATCAAGCGGATGGCTCCCCTTTTTCGGATACTCAGGATCAAGTTACTATGACTATTTCAAAGCTTAAGGGAACGAACGCTGTTCATCTGGCAGAGAGCATCATAGAAACATTAAAAGAGAATGAAGAGCAGCTGAGCAAAAATGGTCTAGGCTATATTGTTACCAGAAATTACGGCGAGAGGGCAAACGAAGCGGTAAATGAGCTGGTGCATCACCTTGTTTTAACCATTGCCATAATTTCTCTTATCCTCATCCCTTTTTTAGGGTGGAGAGAATCTCTTGTTGTCACTATTGCGGTGCCCATGATACTTGCAGCCACCCTTTTTATAGCCATGATGACGGATCAAACCATCAACAGGATTACACTCTTTGCATTTTTGCTGAGTCTAGGGCTTATTGTGGATGATGCCATTATTGTTATCGAAAATATACACAGGCGGATGCACCTGAAAGAGTCGGTGCATAAAAATTTTGACGAAATAATTATAGAAGCTACGGATGAGATTGGACCCTCAACAAATATAGCAACAATCGCAATTATGCTTACCATGATACCCATGGCATTTGTCGGCGGAATGATGGGGCAGTTTATGCTTCCTATTCCTCTGAATGTCCCTGTTGCCCTCGCGGTATCACTCTTTGTCGCCTATGTTTTTACTCCCTACTTGGCAAAAAAACTTTTAAAACATACGAAAGGACACCATTAGATTATGGAAGAGTATATATATAAAATAGCAAGCGATAGAAAAGAGCAGAGAAAAATAGGTTTTATCGTTTTGGGTCTGCTAATCTTCTCGCTTATGATGATACCCACTCGAATCGTTCTTGCAAAAATGCTACCGGGAAAAAGTGCCGACACCTTTAGTATATATGTTGACACTGCGACAAACAGCACTGTAAACCAGACAAAAGAGGTAGTTGAATGTGTGGCTACCGAGCTAAAGAAAGAGAAAGAGATTTTAAATATGGAGATGTTTTTAGGTCAAGGTGCTCCACTTGATTATGCAGGACTTGTAAAGGGAAGTGGATTTAAGAGTCTAAAAAATCAAGCTGAAATAGTTGTAAATCTAACACCTAAACATGGAAGGGATGAAGCCTCTTACATGATGGTTCACAGAATACGACCGATAATCCAAAAGAGATGCGAAAGCGTTTATCCGGATGCAACGGTCAAATTTATAGAGATGCCCTCAGGTCCACCGACATTTGCAACCATAGAGGTGAATCTGTTTGGAAAAGATAATCTGCTCCTAAGAGAAACATCAAAAATTATACAGGAGTCGTTAAAAGCGACTGAGGGACTTTCTGATATTGATGTTATGCAGGATGATGTCTATACAAAATATGAAATAATCCCGAATGTTGAAAAAATAATAGCCAGCAATTTAAGCGTAGAACAGGTCAGTAACATACTCTATATGGCATTCAAAGGGAATGTAGTAGCCATTAAAAACTCAGGATTGCAGCAAGACCAGATTCCGATTTTTGTGAGTTTGACAGAAGAGACAAGAACCTTAGACACCGCTTCAAAAGAAGAGCTTGAGCTGAAACTCTCTAGACTTAAACTGATAAACATGGCAGGAATAATGGTTCCTATGAAAGAGGTAATTGATGTGGTTCCAACGGTTGCCGACCCGACTATTTTTAAGAAAAATATGAGAAACATGGTGTCAATTACTGCGGAGTGCGACCTAGTTTCTCAGGTGTATCCTCTCATGGACGCAAGAGAAAAAATGATAGAAAAACTCTCAAGAGATTTTGATATTGAGAGATTAACAGGTATGAGTACCTACATGTTTGACCTGCAATTGACACACAAAGAGACAAAAGAAAAAGTTTTAGTTCGCTGGGACGGAGAGATGAAAGTTTCGCTTGATACATTCAGAGATTTGGGAGGAGCATTTATATCTGCTTTGGTTTTGATGTTTCTCCTGATGGTTGTCTATTATAAATCTTTTGCGCTCAGCGGCATAGTTTTGGTAGGAAGTTTTTTATCTATTATCGGGGTGATTATCGGTCACTTTATAACCGACATGATTTCACTGGTTATTACCGATGTACACTTTTTTCTCACGGCGACATCGCTTATCGGATTTATCTCACTTATGGGTATCAGTGCCAGAAGTTCCCTTCTTTTAATAGATTTTACAAAGTCACTCATTGAGAGCGGTATAGAAAAAAATAGAGCTATCGCTATTTCAACGGCTACAAGAGCAAAACCTATTCTGCTCACCGCTGTCGCAATTATTTTGGGTAGTTTGCTTCTCGCAACCGACCCGATATTCGGCGGGCTTGGCATCGCTTTGATATTTGGAAGTATTGCATCCACTCTTGTTTCACTCTTTTACATTCCTGTTCTTATGTCCAGAGCAAAAGCAATCTGCCCAATTAAATGTATTGACGGCAAAGGTATAAATATAGAGCACATGGATGTAACCGCGATAGCACCGGAGGTGCATCACGAAAGTTAAGAAGATTAAAAAAAGTGTTTAATTTATACTCTTTTTAATGTTATAGATAAATTCTGAGATGTCGTCATGGAGAGCTTGTAAATCCTCTTCATGCTCAACCTCGTCAGTCAAAATTTGCGACACCATATTGTATGTAATAATATCCTTATCTTTTACGATGTCAGCAATAGATGAGTAGGTGCTGATTGCGCACTGCTCGCCTTTTATAGAATCTTCAAGTATTTTGACTACATCAAACTCTGAAGGCTCTTCATAGCCGCAATTTGTATGTTTAAACCACTCTTGCGGGTTCAAAAGAGGTGTTCCGCCAAGCTGTACAATTCTATCCGCCACCATCGTCGCATGTCTAAGTTCATCTGCCGCATGAAGCGTCAGCTCGGAGATAACAGCATCTTTCATGATGCCTCTAGTAACTTTTGCCTCTATAAAATATTGGTAATACGCTAACCACTCATCCGCATAAGCTCTATTTAAAAGCCTAATGATTTCACTGATTTCCACACCTTTTATAATCGAATTTCCACGAACAGCCATAACTAACTCCTCTTTATATCTCTTCTAAAGCTCTTTTAATTGCCAAAGGAAGTGGCAAATCTACTTTCTCGCAATCCTCTTCTAGGCAACATTCGCATGCAGTTCCTGCACCGGTCTCTTCCATAATGGCTTCCATATCGTTGCCATGTTTTTTTACAGCCTCTTTGATGGCATCAAAATGGACATCATTACAATCACATACTAACATTCACACTCCTTAAATTTGAACAAATGTAGAGCCTTTTACTCCGCATACAGGACATTTGTCTGGTGGAGTTCCTAACTCAATATATCCACATGTAGGGCATAAATAGATATTTACTTCATCCAAATCTTTTCCCTCTTTAACGGCTTGAAGTGCTTTTGCATAAAGCTCGGCATGAACTTTTTCAGCCTCAAGTGCATAACCAAACATTTTTTTAGCTTTATGCTCATCCTTAACGGCTTGCTCATACATTGGAGGATACATGTTTTCAAATTCATATGTCTCCCCGCCAATTGCAGCTTCAAGATTTTCAAGAGTTGAACCTATTTTGTCCATAGCTTTTAAGTGACCCTCGGCATGAATACGTTCAGCTTCTGCGGTTGTGCGAAACAGTTTTGCAATATTTTCAAATCCGTCTTTTTCAGCTTTTTTAGCAAATGCTGCATATTTTTGGTACGCTTGACTCTCTCCGCTAAACGCAGTATCTAGATTTTCTTTCGTAGTTGCCATGTAAACTCCTTATTAAATATTAGTATAAAGGAAAATTATTATCCTTTTGCTTATTGTATCTGCCTGTAACTTAAAAAGAATAGATGAAACACGGTATGTTTTATAAAATTATATTCAATTTGTTTTTCATGTTAATTACAAGAGAGCTAAGCTTTTTTAAAGCTTACTCTCAATCTCACTCACAACTACATGCATTTTATACAAAGAGTCTGGATTGAGGGAGATAGAATCAATCCCGTTTTCGACTAAAAACTGAGTGATTTCCGGATAGTCCGAAGGTGCCTGTCCGCAGATGCCGATGTATTTATCTGCTTTTTTACATGCCGCTATCGCCATTTGCAACATTCTCTTTACCGCCTCATTTCTCTCATCAAATATATGCGCTATTTTTGCACTCTCACGATCAACCCCGAGAGTCAACTGCGTCAGGTCGTTGGAACCTATGGAGTAGCCGTCAAATATCTCTAAAAACTTATCGGCTAGGATTACATTGGCAGGAATTTCGCACATGGCATATATTTCAAGAGAGTTTTTACCCTGCACCAATCCTTGACCCTTCATAATCTCCACCACCTTTGCCCCCTCCTCCGGTGTTCTTACAAAGGGAATCATGATTTTAATGTTTGTGAGTCCCATCTCATCTCTCACTCTTTTGAGTGCCTCACACTCCCACTCAAAAGACTCCTTAGAACTCTCATCATAGTATCTTGAAGCACCGCGAAAACCTATCATCGGGTTCTCTTCTTCCGCCTCATACACAAATCCGCCTCGCATGTTTCTATACTCATTACTCTTGAAATCGCTTGTTCTTATGATGACGGGTTTTGGATAAAACGCGGCGGCAATTGTGCCGACTCCCTCACTGATTTTTTGCAGAAAAAACTCTTTCATGTCGCTATATCCTGCCGCAAACGAGACTATTTCAGCTCTATCTTTTACATCCAAACCTTTATGGATGTCAACTAGAGCCATCGGGTGGGCATTTATGGAGTGGCTCATAATAAACTCCATTCGGGCAAGTCCGACTCCGTCATTTGGCATTTTTGCAAGATTAAACGCTTCAGCCGGATTTCCTATATTCATAAAAAGTTTTGTTCTTGTCGGTTCAAGGTCACTCATATTTATCGTTTTGACAGAGTATGGAATCTCCCCCTCATAAATATAACCCTCATCTCCCTCTGAGCAACTCACGGTAACACTCTCACCATTTTGAAGTATCTCTGTTGCGTTGTTGCATCCAACCACAGCCGGTACCCCTATTTCACGAGCTACTATAGCTGCATGGCAGGTACGGCTTCCACGACTAGTAATAACGGCTGAAGCCTTCTTCATAATCGGCTCCCAGTCAGGGTTCGTAGTCTCTGCAACCAAAACTTCTCCCTCTTCAAATGTGCCAAACTCCAATATATTATGAATAACCCTTACAGTTCCGCTGCCAATTTTATCGCCGACTGCTCTTCCGGATGTTAAAATTTTTGCTTCAGCACTCTTTTGAAGTGAGTATTTTTCTATGCTAATATCATCATGAAGTTTACTCTGCACGGTTTCAGGTCTTGCTTGAACTATGTAGAGTTTATCGTCTCTTCCGTCTTTTGCCCACTCAATATCCATGTGGCATCTGTAATGCTCTTCGATAATAAGCGCTGCCCTTGCCAAGGCAATCACCTCGCCATCACTTATAGAAAAACTGCTTTGCTCCTCCGCCGAGGTACTCACATTTTGTGTCCGGTTATTCTCATATCCATAGAGCATCTTCTCTTTTTTGCTCCCGAGTGCGTGTTTTAGAATGGTGTTCTTGCCCTCTTTAAGTGTAGGTTTAAAAACAAAAAACTCATCCGCATTCACTCTTCCGCTCACTACATTTTCGCCCAAACCCCAGATGGAGTTTATAAGTATTAGATTTTCCGAGCCGCTCTCCGTGTCAACCGTAAACATGATTCCGCTTGATGCAATATCGCTTCGCACCATTTTCTGAACACCAACCGAGAGAGCGACTTTGAAGTGGTCAAATCCGCGACTTGTTCTATAACTTATGGCACGGTCGGTAAAGAGCGAGGCATAGCACTGCAACACGCTATGCAGAAGTTTATCGCTACTGTTGATATTTAAAAATGTCTCCTGCTGCCCTGCAAAACTTGCATCCGGCAAATCCTCAGCCGTTCCGGAAGAGCGAACTGCGACATCGACATTTTGCGAGCCGTACTCATCCGACAAAATTTCGTATGCCTCCAACAGCTCCTCTTCAAGCACATGCGGAAGTTTTGAAGAGAGTATTAACTCACGAACTTCTTTACCTCGTTTTTGAAGATTGGCAGTGTCCGAAATATCAAGACCTTCAAGCGTTTCTTTTATTTTATCTTTTATCTTATTCTCTTCCAGCAGTAGCCAATAGGCATCGCTCGTAGTTGCAAAACCATTAGGAATGTTTACTCCCTCACATGTGAGATGCTGATACATTTCACCTAAACTGGCATTCTTCCCGCCCACCATGGGAACATCATTTAGAGTGAGTTGATTAAAAAAACGGATATATTTCATGACAGAACCCCTTGAACAAAACTTGTTTTTATATATTAACATAGAATATATGTTTATATAATAATTTCAATAATCTGAGTTATAATAATGCAATTTACTTAAAAGGGAAAATAATGAAAAAAGCAGTATTGGCGCTTCTTGCTACATCGTGTTTATTGCTAGCTGTTGAAGCGGAGACGGCGGTGGGTGAAAAAGCAAATTTAAAGGAGCAAAAGCAAAATAAGTTCAGTGAAAAACAGGTAGAGATAGGAGAGAAGCAGCAAGAAAGAGCAGAAAAGTTTACAGAAATACAGGAGACTCAAACTCAAAAAGATACACAAAAACAGATACAAAGAGAAGAGAAGCTTAAGAATAAAGAGGCGGAACGACGACAAAAAGATAGAGAAAGAGAAAATAAAATACAAGATAAATCGAAAGTGCTTGTAGAAAAAACAGACAAAAAAGTTATATAAAAAATAAACGAAACAGAAAAAGGAGAGTAACATGAAATTAGCAATCGTAGCAACACTGGGTCTTTTGGCACTGCTTAATTCCGGCTGTGTTATGAAGCAGACGCATGAAGCGACGCTGCAGGAGCTTGACAAAACAAAATATTCGTTAGGAATGGCTGAAAAAACCATCGAAGAGCAGGATCATATAATTAAAATGAATAAGAGTGAGATAGCGCAAACAAAGAGTGAACTCTCAGGTCTTGATATTAAAAAACTAGCTCTTCAAGAGGAGCTTTATGATGCACAAAACCTCCTGAATTCGTCACTGCTGAAGTTAGATGATTATGAAAAACAGCTAGAAACTATGCGTTTGATTGATAATGAGACAAAAAAACGAAATGCGATTTATGCTAGATTCGTGCAACAACTTCAAAAGATGATTGACGGCGGACAGCTCACAGTTACCATTGAGAATGGGCGAATTGTTATCAACTTACCTGAAAATGTTCTTTTTGCGAGCGGAAATGCCGTGGTTAACTCTGATGGAAGAATAGCTCTTACAAATATAGCAGATGTATTAAAAGATTTTACTGACCGCAAGTTCCAGATAGAAGGGCATACGGACAGCGTACCGATTAAGAGCTCAAGTTTTCCAAGCAATTGGGAGCTTTCAACCGCCCGCGCGCTGAGTGTTCTTCACCTGATGATTGAAAAAGGGGTCTTATCAACAAATGTGTCAGCGGCAGGTTTCGGCGAGTTTCATCCTCGTGCAGACAATGACACGAAAGAGGGAAGAGCACTCAATCGTCGTATAGAGATTATCATGCTTCCAAATCTCGATATTCTATCAAGCGAACTGCCAAAAGTGGCACAGTAGAGATTCTAAAATTACTATCGCTCTTTTTCCGGAGCGGTAACTTTGGACACTCCTTTGGTTGTTACATAAATAATGCTAAAATTGCGCCCATGAGACTCAGGCTAATACTATCCATCTTTTTTATCATTGCCACAACCTTTACGGCTCTGCACGAAATTGAGCATGTAAAAAACCACAATAGCTCTACATGTCAAATTTGTATAGTCGATGACCACTCGGTCTCTGCCGACATAGTAGTTGACTTTAAAGAAGTAGAACTCTTCAGCTTTGAATCTATCCTTTTACAAACACAAATTTTAAACTCCCAAGCAAAACAAACTACATATAAAAGCCGTGCCCCTCCTCAAATCTCCTAAATACAAATAAAAAACCTTACAAACAAACACAACAAATATTATTTATTTAGGATAAACATGAAAAAAATAGTACTAGCTATTGCACTTTGTGCGACTCTGGCATTGGCCGGAGAAAGCGGAGGAAGCTTTGATCAATCAAAATTTATACCCGATGTTTCACTTATAGTGGATACGGGTTATGTTCATAGAAATGTGAGCAATGCAGATTTAGAAAACAGTGTTCCAACTTCAAAATATGGAGACTACGGGACATTTAAGGAGTTCAACACCAACAACGGATTTAACTTAAACTATGCAGAGATGGCGCTTCACAGCAATGTTGACCAAGCTTTTGAGCTTGACGGAATATTTCATTACGCCACTGAGAGTGTTGAAATAGAAGAGGCTTATTTCACAACAAAGGCACTTCCATACAGCTTCAGAGTAAAAGGCGGAAAGTTTAAATCTGATTTTGGACGCCTGAATTCCCAACATGCGCATGTTTGGGATTTTGCAGATGCACCTCTTGTTTACAACAGCTTTTTATCGCCCGAAGGCATCAATGCTCCCGGAGTTCAATTTCAATGGCTGGCTCCGACTCCATGGTATATGAAACTGGGATTTGAGGCGATGCAAAAAGGAAACGGCGGTACATTTGCCAATGATTTTGATAAAAAAGACGGCGAAGCACTCTATGTCGGATACTTGAAAAACTCATTTGATGTAAAAGATGCCTCTCTGCTTTTTGGAGTGAGTTATGCAAACGGTGTCTCAAATATAGAAGATGCTGTGTCAGCATTGCCTATTTATAAAGGTAATTCAGAGATTTACGGTGCTGATTTGAGCGTCAAAAATTATTTTAACAGCTACAGTTTCATCAACTGGCAAAGTGAACTTTTATACAGAGATATGAAAAGCGATGATGCAACAATCGACAAAGATAAAAAACAGAGCGGTTACTACACGCAGTTGGTATATCAGATGGATGAGAATTGGAAAACAGGCTTAAGATATGAAGGATTTTTACAAGATTCAAACGGTGGAAAAACAACGATGGATGCTTCATACAAAACAAGCGAATTTGCGCAGCTGAGACTCCAATACTCACATGACGAAGCTTTTAAACAAAACGATGTAAAAAAAGCTATTGATGAAATCGTACTTCAATTAACATTTGCTATCGGCGCACATGGCGCACATAGCTTTTAGGAGATACATATGAAAAAATATATTCTCGCACTGCTCTTTCTTTTACCGCTTACGCTCTTTGCTAATCTGAGCGTTGCCGTTACCTATCCTTATATCGGTGCTCTTACAAAGGCTATCGGCGGAGACAAGGTTGATACGGTAGTTTTGGCAAAAGGAAATTGGGATCCGCATTTTGTTGTTCCGCGCCCTTCGCTCATTGCCAAAGTCAGAGATGCCGATGCACTCATTATGAACGGAGGACAGCTAGAAATCGGCTGGCTCCCACCGCTCATCGACCGTGCTTCAAACCCAAAAATAGCTACAAATGCAAAAACATTTTTAGACCTTTCTCAGCATGTAGAACTTCTGCAAAAACCGACAAGCGTTGACCGTTCAGGCGGGGATGTGCATCCTGATGGAAACCCACACTTTCACCTTGACCCAAACAATATTTTGATTCTTGCCGGAACCGTAAAAGAGTTTTTAATCTCTATCGACAGCCAAAACAGTGCAGAGTATGAAAAAAACTATGCGCAGTTTTCTGACATGTGGAATAAAAAGCTTGACATGTGGAAAACCAACATGACTGATAAAAAAGGGCTCAAAGTTGTGCAGTACCATAATGTTATGGCATACTTTAACCATGCGTATGGACTCACTTCTATTGCAACGATTGAGCCGCTTCCAGGAATCCCTCCAAGTTCAAAACACACTATGGAGCTCATTGAGCTTATCAAAAAAGAGAACCCTTGCTGTATCTTGCATGATGTCTATCACGATACAAAAACGGCTGAATTTATCAGTGAGAAGTCAGAAATTAAAGTTGTGATTATGCCTCACGATGTCGGAGCACTGGATACAATTGAAGATTTGGTCTCACTTTTCGACTACCTTACAAGCGCCGTAAAATGATTGATATTCTCTTAGTTCCTATCGCTTTAGTTATTATTCTTGTGATTATACATGCATGGTTTGGGATAAAAATTTTAGAAAAAGGAATTATCTTTACAGACCTTGCTATTGCTCAGTTCGCAGCACTTGGCTCCGCAGTAAGCCTTGGATATTTTCATGGAGAGTACTTTTATCTTTTAACTCTCTCCTTTGCCATGTTGAGTGCTTTTTTAATTGCCGTCGCTTCGCAAAGGGAGATGAAACTAGAGGCATTTATCGGGCTTTTGTATGTTCTGGGTGCAAGTGGAATTATGATGGTGCTCTCAAGCTCGGCAGAGGGAATGGAGCATTTTAAATCACTATTAGCCAACGATATACTCTTTACGCCGATGAGCGATGTACTCAAAAGCGGAGCGATTTACGCTCTTATAGCACTTGTAATCTGGAAAGTTTATCCGCGGATAGAGGGCTTCTACAAGGAGCTTTTGTTCTTCTCTCTCTTAGCTCTGACAGTCACATCATCGGTACATTTAGCAGGGGTGCTGGTGGTATTTGTTTTACTCATCGCCCCTGCGCTCATGGCAACATCACTCTCCTTTAAAAACCCGCTTTTTGCCAGCTTTGGCATTGGATGGTTTTTTAGTATAATCGCTATAATCATCTCCTACTACTACGATTTGCCGACAGGCTACACCATAGTTTTTTTAGGAGCACTGCTTAGTTCGGTTGCAGTTTTTATGAGTTCTAAAAGAGTTTAATCTGCAACTAAAGCTTCTTTTATATAATTAGGCAAATATATGAGGGGTTTTAGATGAACTTTCCTAATGAATGGACACAAAAAGAGTACCTGCAAAACAAATTAAAGCTTGAGACGCATGGTGTTAAAGTTGTTTTGATTGACACGATTTTATCGCCCATTGAAAATACACGCACGGTGACCTATAACCCTTTTGAGATGAAAAAATACCCAAAGGGGAGTGTTTTTGTATTTTACTGCGACAGCGGAAAATCAACATTTTACAGACTTAAAGAGTATCAGGAGAGATTTCCGGAGTATCATTGCATTTCGCTCAAAGGCGGCAGAGGATATTGGAGAAAAAATATGACGCTTTTTGATGATTGATTAAAACAAAGGAAAAGCTATGGATATATCAAAATACTCAGACATGTTGGTGGTTTATGCCAGCCAGTACGGATTAAATATTTTTGCTGCAGTTCTTATCTTCATCATCGGGAAGTGGGCTGCAAGAAAAATTGCGACAATTATAAAAAATCTCATGGAACAGGCTAGCGTTGATCAAACTTTAGTAGAATTTGCAAATAGTGTTATCTATTTTTTACTTATTGTTATGGTTGTTTTAGCCGCTTTAAATGCTATCGGCGTCAATACAACCTCTTTTTTAGCGGTATTTGGTGCGGCATCTTTAGCGGCTGGTTTGGCACTCAAAGATTCACTCTCAAACATCGGTGCGGCTATCATTATCATAGTTTTCAGACCCTTCAAAATCGGAGATTTAATCGAAACCGCCGGAGCTACCGGAAATGTAAAAGAGATAAATTTATTCTCAACTATCTTGGAAGCCGCAGATAAGAGCACGATTATAATTCCTAACTCAACGATTATCAGCAAAAATATTATAAACTTTTCAAACAGACATGAGAGAAGAGTTGAACTTATCTTCAGTATAAGCTACGGCGATGACTTAAAAGCTGCAAAAGAGATTTTAATGGATATTATTCATAAGGATGCAAGAGTTTTAAGTGAACCTGCTCCTTTGGTTGCGGTGCATGAGCTTACGCAATACAGCGTAAATTTGGCGTTTAAAGTTTGGGTAGCAACCGAAAATTATACAACTGTCTGCTCGGACATGCTCGAAGTCGTAAAACTTGCATTTGAAGAAAAAGGGTTCTCTTTTCCACTCACGCAACACGAGAACAACAAAACCATTGCAAGAACATCTAAGGAAAAAATAGAATGAAAAAAATAATCTCTATTGCCATATTTCTAAGCTCTCTGGTCATGGCAAAAGAGTCAGACAACAACCTTGTATCCCATGCAGAACTCGGCTATGTTAACACTCAGGGCACCAGTACGACTACAGCGATAAGTCTTGATGCAAAGGCAAAAAAGGGTTGGAATCAACATGTTTTCGAGCTCATGCTGGATGGGCAATACAGCACAAATAAAAATGTGGAGAATAAAAATAAATACTATACGGAGCTCTCTTACGACTATGATGTTACGGAAACCTTCTCTTTTGGTTATTTAGTCGGTTACAAAGAGGATAAATTTTCGAGTTTTGATTACCAGTTTTATACAGGTCCGAGTGCGAAACATAAGCTTTTTAAAACGGAGGAGCATAAACTGACGCTTGAGGGAAATATTCTTTATGCAAAAGATAAAAGAGCAGATGTAAATTATGACGCTTTTGGAAATGAAATTCCCTATCCATATACAGGGAATATTGCAAGCACTGACATCGGAGGGACAAGGGCGTATGCTTCATACAGAGCCAAAGCACTTTACGAAAAAAATATAGTTGAAAACCTAAAATTTACTCAAGAGCTGAGCTACAGATCAGAGTTTTTTGATGTAAGCAACTTTTTTGTCTATTCTAAAACAGCATTTACAAATAAGATTACAGATATTTTATCAGCCGGTGTAAGCTATAAAATTGATTATGTAAATCTGCCGACACGCGATACGCAAAGAGGAGACAGAACTTTTACGGCTAATTTGATTATGGATTTCTAGTTATAACTTTTTTTGCTCCACATGTACAAAAACCAACATGCAAAAAGTGCAAGAGCTGCCGAACTAAGAAAAAGATATTTCGGGTAAAACTCATAAATGTACCCCGCAAGCAGTGCTCCGCTGAATCCGCCCAAACCGTAAGTGATTCCTGAAAAAAACTGTTGCGCAAGCGGTTTGTGTTTGTAAAGGTAAAAAAGATAGCTGATAGCCGCAGAGTGAAAAAGTGCGAAGCTGAGAGCATGGAGTGTCTGAGAGAAAAAAAGTATCCAAAGGTTTTGCGGAAACAAAAATAGCAAAAACCATCTTAGAGCAGTTGCAAAAGTGGTTATTTGCAAAATCGCAAGCAGATTCCCGCGAAGCAGTTTTCCCTGATAATAGAGCATAAAAATTTCAGCCAAAACCCCAAAACTCCACAAATAGATTGTCATATTCATACTCACGCTATGGTCGGTTTCATAGATGGTAAAAAAGTTGTAATAGGCTCCAAAACTCACCTGCATAAGAGTAAGCCCTAGCCAAAGCCTCCAATCTACAAGAAGGCTGATGTCGTTTTGTATATCTTCTGTTTTATCTTCCGTTTTGTTTGTGTTTTTTGCAATTACAAAAGCGACTATCGCGGTTAAGAAAGTGAGAACTACTAAAAACTCTAATGCGATAATCGGCTCTTTTAAGAAGCGAACCAAAACAAGTGCAATCAGAACAAATCCAACAGAGCCAAAAAGCCTAATCTTACCATACCTCTCTTTGCCTATTTGACTCAGTGCAATGAGTTCGATGTAGGGGAGAATCAAGCTTAATCCGATACCAAGCCCTATATTTGCCAGAAGAAGTTTATAAAAATTATCGAGGGAGAAGTAAAAAGCGACAGAACTGAGCAGCATAACAAAGAGTGCTGCATTAAATGTTTTTAGACTCAGTTTTAATCCTCTTGTAAAGGCAAACGGGAGTAAAAAACGAACCAGAGGGGCAACCGCAAAGATGGTTCCTATCTCGCTGGCAGAGTAGCCTGACATCGCCAACACTTTTGGCATAAAGATAATATAAACACCGACGATAGAGAAGTAAAAAAAGTAAAAAGTTCCTAGGAGTGCCGGCATAAGGAGGTTATGCTTTCGTCTGAATTACAGCAGTTCCACTCAATAAATCATGAAGAGTTTTTTTATCATCTCTCAGAAGCCCCCAAAAAAATCCAAGTGTGAGAAAGGAGACAAAATAGCTAATAAAACGGATGATAAGTTTAAGGAGGGAAGCCTCTTTGAGGGTTTTAGCATCTACAACTTTTATATGTGCAAATTTTTTCCCCGGAGTCTGCCCATCTTTTCTCCAAAGAACAACATGCACACCCATGATAAGCACAATTTGAACTATCGAAGCCATCGGATTTGGTGCATGTTCAAGAGCTTTCTTATCTTTTACGATAACATCCAAAGCTCCGGCACTTTTTGTTTCATCATAACCAAACATCATCATGATAATAAGTGCCACAGGCAAACCTATCATAAATATATCTGTCACAAAAGCTTTTGCACGCTCTAAAAAGCCGGCATAATCAACAACTAAAGTCGGATTTTTTGGTATTTTTGATTGTTTTTTTATTTCTCTGAATCTCATGCGGCAATTATATCAGTTTATAACTTTTTGCTTACTTTTGAGAGAGTTTATTTTGAGGCTATTTAAGAAGGATTTAGTAGGGTTTAGTAGGGTTTAAACGCAGCCCGAAGGCTGTCGCTTAGAGGCGTGATTCGTAGCGTCTCATCATATAAAGACGCTTAAGCATTTTTTTGCGAGAAGCAATTTTGAATTTCTTAAGCTTTTCAGTTGCTGTTTCATGGAAACGGCGAGCACGAGCTTCAGTAACGATTAAGTTACGGTCAGTCTGCTTTTTGAAACGGCGGTAAGATGCATCAAAATTGTCATCACTGCGTAGTATAATACCAGGCATATCACATCACCCACTTTCTTTAAAATTTTGGAGTTGAAATTGTACCACAATATAAGCATTTAATTCACTATAAAGTATAATTCTTCCATGATTACCCAAGACTCCATAGAAGCCCTAAAAGCACGACTTGATATTGTTGATGTTGTCGGTTCCTATCTGGAGTTGAAAAAATCGGGTGCAAATTTTAAAGCACCATGTCCTTTTCATGGTGAAAAAACCGCCTCCTTTACAGTAAGCCCGCAAAAGCAGATATACCACTGTTTTGGCTGTGGAGTCGGCGGCGACAGTCTTAGATTTGTGATGGAGTATGAAAAACTGAGCTATCCTGAAGCTCTTGAAAAACTAGCCTCAACCTATAACTTTTCACTCTCCTACAGCGACAACAAACAGAATAAACCTCGTTCACATCTCATGGAGAGTGTAAATGAGTGGTACAAAAATCTTCTCAGCTCAAACAAAACCGCTTCCGATTATTTAAGAGAAAGAGGTATTTACGAGAGCAGCCTTGAGAAATTTGGTGTTGGTTATGCACCCGATTCTCTTGCAACAATCAACTATATTAAATCTCAAAAGCTTAACATGAGTGAAGCTATCGAGATGGGAGTTGTGGGTTACAATAGCGATAATAAAACCACTTTTGCCAGATTTATAGAGCGAATCACCTTCCCTATCCACTCTGCAAATGGAACAATTGTCGGTTTTGGCGGAAGAACTATCACGGGGCATCAAGCCAAATATGTAAACTCTCCTGAGACTCCATTTTTTAACAAATCCCGTCTTCTCTACGCCTATCACCATGCAAAACAGAGCATTTACAAACTACGAGAAATCATTATAACAGAAGGGTATCTCGATGTTATTATGCTCCATCAAGCGGGTTTTACAAATGCTGTTGCAACCCTTGGAACCGCGCTCACACCTGAACATTTACCACTTCTTAGAAAGGGTGAAGCTAAAGTTATAATGGCGTATGACGGAGATAATGCCGGTCGCGCGGCAGCTCTAAAAGCCGCAAAACTCCTAAGTGCTTCAGGCTTTGACGGCGGTGTTGTAATATTTGGCGGAGGGCTTGACCCTGCCGACATGGTTGCCAAAGGTGCAGTTGAAGAGTTGGCGAATATATTTAGAAAACCACAGCCATTTATTGAGTTTGTTTTGGATGAGCTTCTTTTGGGCTATAACCTCAGCGACCCGAAGGCAAAAGAGGCATCCATGCATGAGGGAATAGGATATATCAAAACCCTATCGGCAATTCTTCAAGATAAATACAAAAACTATTTTGCTCAAAGATTAGGCATCAATCCTTCCTATATCAAACTGACAAATCAAACGAACAGTGCAAAAAATACACCGCTTGTGCAGAAGAATATGCATAAAGACATGTGGGAACTCAGCCTCATAAAAACAGTTTTGGAGTATCCGCATTTTATAGACCAGATTTTGGATGTTCTCGACCCTTCTATTTTGCAGTTTCACGCATCAGAGTTCTCACTAGCCCTTCAAGGGAGGCGAGAAGCTCCACAACTTATGGCAATTTTGGTGGATGAAAATATACATGCACTCAAAGATGAAGAAGCACTCAAAGATGAACTCATCGCCTTTTTATCTAAGCATTATGAGCGAAAGTACAAAAAAATCCAGCTACAAATCCACATGCCCTACGAAGAGAAAGCTTTTTATATTCGTAAGTTTCGTGGTAAAATTGCAGAATTAAAACGGGGCGAACTGGTTGCTTTTGGCGACTGATTTTCACATGCCGACAAAGGAAAACAACATGAAAGCAATCGCACTTTTCAGCGGTGGACTCGACTCTACTCTGGCTATAAAACTCATCATAGACCAAGGAATAGAGGTTTTAGCCGTCAATATAAACACAGGTTTCGGCAGTACAAAAGACAGACTAACCCACATGCAGAGTATGTGTGACCAAGTGGGAGCAGAGCTTAAAATTATTGATATTCAAAACGAATATCTCCAAGATGTTCTGTTTGACCCAAAACATGGCTATGGTAAGAACTTCAATCCATGCATCGATTGCCATGCAAAGATGTTCGCCGTTGCAAAAAGAATTATGGAAGCAGAAGGTGCGAGTTTCTTAATTAGCGGTGAAGTTATGGGGCAGAGACCAATGAGCCAAAACAAAGATGCGCTTCAAACAGTTTTGGATGAGAGCAACTGCAACGGGCTTCTTCTTCGTCCTCTTTCGGCAAAAATGCTGGCTCCGACTATTGCAGAGATGAATGGCTGGGTAAACAGAGAAAAGCTAGAGGGCATTACGGGAAGAAGCCGCGACAGACAGATGCAACTGGCAAGCGAGATAGGACTAGATGACTTTGAAAGCCCCGGCGGCGGTTGTCTTTTGACGGATGAGCATTTTGGCAAGAAGATGTTTGATTTTATAAAATATGACAAATTTGAAGTAAAAGATATTTTAGTTATGAAATACGGAAGACACTTTCGCCTAAGCGAGGGTGCGAAACTTGTAGTCGGAAGGGACAAAGAGGAGAACGAGCATCTGCGAAATATACTCAATGATAAATACTCTCATCTTTCAACTGTGAATTTGATGGGTCCACACTCCTTGCTAAGCAAAAACGCGAGTGAATCCGACAAAGCCTTAGCTGCAAAGATTATCCTAACATATTGCAAAACAAAGGCAGATGAGAGTTATATTGTCTCGATTGATGAGCTAAAAATAAGCAGTTCGCCCTTTACTTCGAGAGATGAGACTCGGCTGTTTGCGGTGTTGTAAAAAAAGGCGATTAAAGCAGAGAGCCTGAGTATCTAAAGACTTTTGTTGTTTTAAGTTCATTAGAAATTATAGATGATAATTCAAGCTTAAAGCATTGATAAAGTTTACTATTCTCAATTGGCGTTTGAATATAAACTTTATTGTTTGTATTTGAAACCCATGCCTGATCAAATTCAAGATAATATTTGTTGCTTGCAAATGTTGTTCTCTTGCCTGTCTTTTCTAAAGTTAAATCAGGGTAAAAGAGTTTTACTTTTGTTTTTTCCGTATTAACACTAAACCCTATTGAGGACTTAATGTAAACTCCGTTTATTGTGTCAGCTGTAGCTTCAGGAGAAAAAATAATATTTTCGATTACACTATAAGCACTGCCGTCTAAACATGCCTCTGGGTCATAAATTGCATCCGTAGTATTGAAATCAGTTTGTTCTATCTTATCAAAAGTAGTGTTCAAATCTATGGGGGTTATGGTTGCGTTGTAATCCTTGGAGTTTATGGCAGTTATGGAGGCGTCTCTTTGTATTTCCAAAAGAACCTGAAGCCTACTCAGCATGTTAACCGTTAATCTTGAATCAGCACTCAAAACTTTAAGCGAGTCCCTAAATTGATTAAGATTTTTGGCTGCAAACTTCTTTGCATCGTCATCCATAATTATATTAAATTCTACTTCCATTGCAGCGAACACAAAATAGAGGTTGAGTGCCTCCCACTTCTTCTCTTCTATCGGAGTGAGTAGTGCTTTTTTAATTCTATAATCTATCTCTTGTTTTTGGGTTGCATTTATATCTTGGGCTAATGAAGTGATCGTGACATTTTGTACTATTTTTTTTATGTATTGCAAATCTTGAACTGTAAAAAACATCTTAATATCTTGCATCGGGTCTTTGTCTAAATCGGTTTGCGAAAGAGAGAGTCCGCTCTCTATCATCTCTCTTGAATCGTTCAGTTTTGTGCTGTTTTTTACAGTTAAATCCAAAAAATTTATGGCTGCCAGGTCGGTTAATGGGGTTATCAAAATAGCAGAATGAACATTTTTAGTATCTATAACATTTTTGAGCACCTCACCAAACTCTTTATTGGTTGCGGTATCTGTTCCACCCCTCAATATAACAGTTCCAAACTCATTGGCACCTTTTTCTACATTACTAAAGCTGAATTTTCCATCAATTGCTGTAGTTGTTTTTGCTTCTGCAGCAGAGCAGATTCCATTGCTATCTAAATCCAAACAGACTGCAGCACCCGCAATATAACCATCAACTGCGGTACCGTTTATAGATAAATTTTCTCTGACAAATTTTGAATTTTCACATGCAGATAGGAAGATAACTAGGATGCCGGCAATCGCCACTTTTGCACTGTATCTCAACATCAGCCCCTAATTATGAAAGATTATTATAGTTGATATTCTAACATAAAAACATTAAGCCTCCTTGTTAAGGAAAATAAAAAAGTGTCGATATACTCAAACAAAATCCAAACATAGAAGATAAAGGGGAGTTAGCTTGAAAATTATAATTTTTATTTTTTTATTTGCATCAACTGTTTTTGGCTATGAGCAGTCTTACATAAAGATTGCAAAAACATCAAGTAAAGACAAACTGTTATCTCTGAATTCAAAGTTTGCAGAGATTGGTGTGCCCGTAAAATATAGCTATACCGATGCAAAGTATCTTATCTATGCCGGTCCCTATAATGATGAAGAGTCTGCAAAAGAGGGATTAGAGATAATAAAAACATATTTTCCGGGAGCTTTTATTGTTAAAAATGAGGATGCCCAGAGAGTTGTAAAACAAAAAAACACGCAAAGCAAAAGTAGTTCAAGCAGAGGTGATGATAACTTCTTTGTCGGCTTAGATTTAGGTTACAGTAACTCTACATCTAATCACATCGGAAAAGAGGGAAGCGTTGTTGCGGAGGCTCCCTATGAAGATTTTGGAAGCTACGGTCTGGATTTGGGCTACGAATTTAGAAATGGCATTTTCTGTACTTTAGGATATTCTCAAACAGTAAACGGTGACATTATCATGGATAATATCTACCTCACTCTTAATTACAAATTTTTAACTTACTACAACTTTTCTCCCTATTTCGGTCTCTTTGTAGGAAACAGTTACTTAAAATGGAACATGTACCCCATAGAAAATCCGACATCTTTTGATGACCAAAGCACATCTATACTCACAGGTGCGCAATTTGGCGTGAGTTATCCAATAAATGATGAAATTTCCATCTCCTTAGCATACAGAGTTGCCGCAATGGATCATGTATCCAAGCTCGAGATACCGAGCAGCAGTTCAGAACTGCATCATAAAAGGTTAGACAATATATTTTTTGGCATTCAGTACAAATTTTAAAAAATGTAACAAGCATTTGGAACCGAGGGCTCGCCCTCCGCATGATAATGCTTGAATATTACAGCTTTCATGACATCACCTACGCGAGGACTATCTATCTTCCCACTTAAAAATATCCAAAATTTTAATTTTATTATCTTCGACTTTATAAATTATTGTGTAGCCCTTAAAAGTTAAATCTCTATATCTATCATCTTCAAAATAATTTGATTGTCTGCACATGAAAGGTGATTCTGTAAGTAAGTCTATCTTTTCTTTTAAATCATGTTTAAACTTTTTAGCAGCTGACTTTTTATCTTTTGAGATACGGTGAAGTATTAAAATGAGTGGTTCAGAAAATGTACTCTCAAAATAAATTTTCAAATTTACATCTCTTCTATTTTTTTGTCTATGTCTAGCCAAAATGTATCGGCTGAAATATATTTTCCATGTGTTTCAGCATTCAATACTCTTTTTCTAACATCATCCGTGGAAGAGACAACAAAATCTTCTTGTACTTTGTCTTCAATCACACTAATCTCATTACTTTGAAATTGATTTATAAAAGATAAAACCTGAAAATATATGGATTCATTCACTTGAAGCTTTAGAGTATGCATGGATTACCTTTAACAAATAAATTTTATTACGCTAATTATATCAAAAAGGAGGTAGAGAGTGCATGATTGGTACAGCTTTCCTGACATCACTTTAGTGAAGGCGCACCATCATCTCCAAAGAGAACACAACTGCGCTCTATCACATCATCGCTTTCCCCCCCCACTCCACCCTAAGTAAACCATCAACAAACAAAATAACAATTCCAAATAAAAGTGGAACACTATTTGCTCGGTTGCACCAATTGATGAATTCTTTTTGTGGAATTTACAATGTTCGTAAATTTATATTAATAAATTGTTTTATGTTGCCGATATACAGCATGAAACAATTTTCAATTTAAAAGGAGTTAAAATGAAAAAAGGAATTTTCCTTTTGGCTAGCATTTCTATAATGATGTTGGCAGGGTGTGGAGAGAGTAGTAGCGGAGCATCTGTTTCGAGTGGTGGTACAACTACAGGTGGAACAAGTAGTACACCTAGCAGCAATGTGACCGTAGATAAAAAAGTTGACGCAGAGACAGCAAGTTTGACTACGCCTAGTAATCTTTACAATATTTCCGATACGCTAGGGTCACCACCCGCGTTACAGTAGCGAATGGTTTAAAAAATGGCGGTTGATGTTATGTTGAAGTTATTAGTTTCATTTTTTGTAATTGTTTTTCTCTGTTCTTGTGGTGTGGATACATCATCAAATTCAGTAGCATCAGCAACTCCAATAGATAATGGTACTGTTGTGAATCCAGGTTTAGATTTAATAGATCCTAATCCAATATATTCCGGCGACACTAACTCAACAACTCCGGGTGGAACAACTCCGGGTGGAACAACTCCGGGTGGAACAACAACCACAGATCAAAATAGCAGTATTTTTGATATAACAGGTGCCATAGAAGACAAGTTCGCTTGTATGATAGGTGATGTGAACGATGGATATACAAATCATTCTCTTACTGATGACAGTATCGATTTTCTAGGTGAGTTCGATATTGAGTATGGAATAGGTGTAAATTCAAGACTAGCGTATAACAATGATATCATCAAAACTGAAGTAACTGTGTTCTATTACGATTTAAAACCGACTAGGTCTAATAAAGTAGTAAGTACATACGAAGATCAGTATAGAGTTGATATAGATACGGGATGGGTACTTAATGATGAGAGGTATGTGTATGTTAGAACTCCAAAAGATCAAAATGGTCTTTTTAGTTGCTACCGTTACGATGCAAGCTCTTTAGATTTGAACAGCACGCTAGCGCGTACAAAAGTTTATAGAAAAAAAACATAAAGGAAAAAAGATGACTAAGTATAGAAAAAGTTTATTGAGTGCTGCAGCAGCATTGGCAATAACTTCAACAGCACTAAGTGCTCAATATCTTCCGCTAACAACTACCGCGAATGACTTTAGATGGGTTTTATTTGGTGTTGCCGGATTACAAAATGACGGCGGAACAGATGCGACTGCATCGGGTGTGTTTAGCGTAACTCCATCTACTGCAGCCAACACAATTACAGACCCAACGAATGATGCATTGGAAATCAGTGGATTTACAATTGGCGGCGGCAACAATGCAAGAGTCAAAGCTTTAACAACTGCGGCAGCTCCTGTAGAAGTTCGTATGGATACAACCGGTGTTACTTATGATGAAACAGAACCGTTTAGAACTATGTATGTAACTTCAGTAACAGATGGTGCGCCTGAGTTTGCTTTTACATATAAAGCTTCTTTAGAAGGCAAAGAACTTCAATATACAATTAACGGCGGTCACGCATACAAGGTTACTGTAAACTACACAAAAACATATGACACTCCTGCAGTTGGAACAGAAATTACGGGTAGCGCTTTAGTAGAGGGTGATATACTCAATAGCTTAACCGGAACTTTGAGTGCTGTTGACTATAATTTTGCTGACAATCCTCCGCTATCGGCTCAGTTTGATGCAACTCAAGATAGAACTGCCAAAACTACTGAAACATTAAGAATGTATGGATACAACGCATTAAATTCAAGATGGGATATTTATGATACTCGTAATACCGCAGGCACAAATGATTTTACAACTATACTCCCAGGAAAAGGGTATTGGGGTCAATTAGATGTAGAGGGAGATCAAAATGCTTCCGCTTCTCTGCGCGAAGCCGGTTTAGTACTCGGAACACCGGCAATTACTACTGCAAATTACGCTGCTGTAGGTTTAGCAGATGGATGGAATCTGATTGCTTTTGATGAAGTAAATTCTGAAATTAGAGCTGCAAATACAGGGTTATTGTTAACGATGAATACAACAACCGGTGGACAGATGAAGATTAAAGACTCATCCGGAAATCGTAGCGTAACGATTACATTCGTTGGTGTAAATGATTCCGGTATTGTTGTTGCTAAAAATATTAATAATGCGGTTGAACGGGCTAAACTTCTTGGTACACTGCCCCATACATTTGATTTAAGAGCTTATCCAACCACAGGTTTGCAAGTAGCTCTAGTCTCAAATAAAAAGTTTATGGTAGAAGATGTAGCTGCTTCAAATGATATCGGTGCAGTAACAACCATGGCCGGACAGCTCCCACTACTCCCTTCGACAAAAGCTGTCCCTGCTGCTGCTGTTACTGACCTTTATACTACACCTGCTACTACTAGTGGCGGTGTAATGTCGGTATATGGCGAATATGCAATGGTAATTGAGCCTTTAGTCGGTGCTCAAACTGCTCAAGGTGTATCAGCGACTATGTCTCAATCGGAGGTCACAACACCTACAATAACAAGCCCGGCACACACGGGTGTTACTGCCGAAATCACAAATGCAGCTACTGTTGTTCTAACAGCAGCTGCATATGCTGCCGGTCATACTGATTTAACCGGTGCAAACGGTAAAGCTACTCCATTAGATTTGACAATGGACGGAACAGCGGGGCATATTTTGCTAGCATCTAAATATCCGTTTACAATCAGAGATAAAACATTTACTCGTGTCTATGACTTTCAAGTTGATTCAGGCGGTAATTCAACTGTTAATATAGAAGGCACAAGCGCCGATGTGACAGGTATAGCAATTGATGCAAATGCAAGTGCGGCAGGAGGTGCAGCAGCGGCAGTAGTGCGTATCAATGCAGCCGCAGGCGCAACTATTGAATCTATGGTACCAACGGCAGATACTACCAATGTTGTAGTTATGACGAATGGTGATAGCGCTTCAGCGTTTAAAGTTGTAGAAACTACTGCTTTTGACAATCTTAGACTTACTACATTAGATGACAATTCGACTAAAGGCTCAATTAAAGCTGTAAATTCGCTTGCGTATCTATCGAAAATCAGTACCAATAACATTATTGATTTAAATGTTTCAACTGCTATCCTGCCGGCCGGAGATGGTAATGTAACAATTAGATATCAAACTGTGTTTGATGTGAATGTCACAGGTTCTCCAATTACAATGCTTACTGGTGCAACTTTAGCTAGTCTTGTAACAGCAGTAAATACACAGTTAGCTGACGCAAATCTTACAGCTACAGCTTCAGCAAGTGGTACGGATACTATTCGATTTAGCGGTTATGACCTTAATAAAGCATATCAAGATGCAAATACCACAGGACTATATGTTGCGGGTACACCGGACTTAGGCTACATCGCTGCAGTAACCGG
This sequence comes from Helicobacteraceae bacterium, assembly GCA_947498025.1. Lineage (GTDB taxonomy): Bacteria > Campylobacterota > Campylobacteria > Campylobacterales > Sulfurimonadaceae > Sulfurimonas. The sequence continues at coordinate 34,864 of CANMJR010000007.1, read as the reverse complement.
AGACTTAACAAGCGATTTGAAATATAATGTACTTAAAACTCCAAATTATGTTATGGACGGTCCTTTATATACGATGAAAGACAGCGGCATGACACTCAAAGCATTGGTAACAGGTACTATGAATATGGTAGATGGCAATGTTTCATGGGAGAGTATAGATTTAACAAGACTTCCGTCTCAATGGTTTAATTCTCAAGATTATGACCTGTTTGATACAGATGCAGGAGCCGGATATTGGGCTTACTTAACAAGTGGTGCTGCTGCTAATCCTATTGTGATTAACACACCGGTAATATCGGCACCTAACTATACGCATTATTTTGACAAAGATACTTTAACAGATGGTACGCATACGACACATAATACATTTGCGGCAACTATATATGTTCAAGTAGATAATTTGAATAGTGCAGATGGCTATGCATCAACAAGAGTTACGGCTACCATAGGTGGACAAACGATTGAGTTAGTAGATGGCACCGGTTCCGGCGCATTCTCAGCAAGCTTAAACGCAAATGAAGCTACGGGTATCTCAGAGAATTCTCCATACGAGATTATTGTAGCAGTAGCCGATGGTTTAGGATATCACAAAACACAAAGTTTCGCGGGAGTTTTTGACAATGTGAAACCGGCGGCACCTACGGTTACCATGGCTAACGGTCTTTTAAATATCAGTTCAGCCGATACAAATGTTCATGGTTTTTATGTTTTCAATGCAACAATACCTGAAGTTGACACGAATGCCAGTAAAGTTGCCTATTTATCAGAAGGCGGTGCAGTCGGTATTGTTTGTGAAGGATTAAATCCGGTAAGCTGGAATACAGCGGCAGGTGGATTAAATGTAGTAGCAATTGACCAAACCGGTATTATAGAAACAGCCAATGCTTCAGATGCTTCGAGTGTAGCGTTTATGCCTATTTTAAAAGACAGAGTGTTGATTACAGATAGTAGCGATGGCGGTGATTTAACTGGCACCACAGATGCATATAATTACAGTACTGGATGTGCTAATCTTGGCTTGATAGCTCCTAAAACAGGTGTTGCTTTAGCTGCAATTACATCAGACAAAACTGTTAAATTAGCTTATGCATCTCTTGGTGAAGAGCTTGTAACAGCGGTTCCAATAACATTCTATGTTAAAGAGCCTGTGTCGGGTGATATAGCAAAAATATCATATCCTCCAAGTTATGGATCTACAACAGCTTTTATTCAGATTGGTGGTCTAGTGTATGGTGTTCTTCTTCCTGCTAGCGATGCTGCTATTATAGGTCTAACAGGCGGAGAGAGTTCAGCATCTCCATACGATCTTAGCACGAACGCTGCTGTTTCTCTAATAAAAACAGGTATCAGCTTATAATCCTTCTTTAGGATTATAAAAAGTTCTTTTGATATGTGAATTTTATGGGATACGAATTAATCTTCGTATCCCAATTCGATAGGGATATAATTTTTACAATAATTACTATGCTATAATTTCTCTCTTTAAAAGGAGAAATTATGACAAAAAACCTACTACTTCTAGCAATATTTTCGCTCTTATCCCTCAAAGCAGACTGTACTTCATACTATATACTCGGTTCTCAAGAACAAACTCTTAGCAAATCAATTGCAACAAAAGATACAATTATATGGGATTACTCAAAAAATAGCTGGATAACTTCGCAGCCTAAAGACATACCTGATATCTCTAAAGTAGCATGCAAAGAAAAAGGGTATCTTTTAATCAATGACAATAATATTTCCTACAGCACTCCCTCTTATACCAAAAATTATTATGAGCTCACACAAGGATGGAATTATCTACACAGCCATGAGAATGGAGTAAACATGCAAGAAACTTTTTCTAAATACAAAGAGATAGAGTTTGTCTATATGTATGAGCCTGTTACAAAAGCATGGGCTGGCTATTCACCCTCAAAAGAGCTGCAAGATACAATATATACAACTAAAATATTGGATTTGAAAAATATTGAACCAAATAAAGGATTTTATGTTTATGCAACAAAAGATGTAAAAGTAGAAATCAAAAGTTTAGAGATTAATGATGTTTGTAAAAAGATAATCGCTGATGAGAAGTATGCTGTTTTAGTAAACAGCGGTACAAATGATGAATTTACCTATAACAAAGAGAAAACAATAGCTTTAAAATCTAGATATAAATCGCATCATGTGCGAGGCGTGTATGACGAAACAAGAGTTTTGCTTCTCTATCCAAAACTACAAAGCAAAACAAAAAGAAGTTTTAAATACGGACCGGCAGATCCAAAAACACAGATTGAATTTACTACAGAGTATGAGGGTGAGACTTTTTATATGTACAGCTACAAAGATAATAAATGCTATAAAGGCATCTTCCCATCCGTAAAAATACCGCCGATGGCTGGGTTAAAAGAGATAAAAGACTACAACAAAACTTTCTAGAAAATAAGCCATCGGTTCCAAAGTAAGAATGCCATAGATTTTAATGAAGAATTACCACCTTTCCCTACTTTAAAAGAGATAAAGATAAATTAAGATAGAATGCACCCCATCTATGTGGTGGGGAGTATCTGCTTGAAATATTTGGTCTCTTTATTTTTTATTTATATCTCTTTAATCTTATTTACCGGCTGTGAAACGACAAGCAGCAGTACGGGAAGTACAACAAAAAAAATAACTCTCAGCGGCGCTGTTGTTGATGGTTACATAAAAAATGCAAGCGTCTGTTTAGACCTTAATATGAACGGTTCATGCGACGTGAGCGAACCATCTACCCTTACCTCAAACAGCGGAGCGTTTAGCTTTGGAGACATAAATGTAACAGGTACGCTCTATATGCCGGTTATTGCAAGCGGTGGGATAGACACTGCAACAAATAAAGGCTTTACCGGCAAATTCAAGAGCATTGTGGATACAGATAATGCCCCACAAGCAGGGCAGCTATTTGTTACACCGTTAACAGACATGGTTGCCACCTCATTTCTTAATTCATCACCACAAACGTACTCTTCACTCCAAACCTCTACTACTCAAATAGCAGTTGCCTACAGAATTTCAGAGGGGTATGTCAACAAAAGTCCGATGCAGTATGCCGGCGTATTTGCAATAACACAGGAGATTCAACAGACTCTGGCACTCATAGAAGCTGCTGCCGCCAAAGCAAAAGGTGTCTCATTAACATCTGTGCAGTTGCTTCAACTCCAAAGAGAGATCAAGAGTGCAATAGTTACGCAGATTAGCGAAGATGCAGATATAAATATAGAAAAAGCACTAACAAAGCTTGAAACACTCTCTGCTATTACCATTCCGGCGAATGAAAAGAATTTTGTAATAGCTCAAGTTGCAGAACTTAAGGTGGCAATAGACGATTTTGTTAAACATACAAATTTAACCGCTGCAAATCTTAATACTTACCAAGTAGCTTTAGAGACGGAACAAGGTAAAGTAATTGCCGCACTTGAAAATGCGACTGGCGGAGCTTCTCTAACGCCTATGAGAATAAATATAGATATCTTTGCCGTTGTGGACACAAATACAACTGATACGAATACTACAGACACGAATACGACCGATACGAATACTACAGACACAAACTCGACTCTGCCCGTAGAGAGCAACACAACAACTCTCTCTTTCGGTGGCGTTATGGTGGATGGCTATATCAGCGGAGCCAAAATTTGCTTAGATTTAGACAGCAACGGCGTATGTGGAACAACAGAATTATGGACAACTACTTTAAGTGATGGAAAATTCAGTTTTTCCAATCTAAAAGTTAATAAAAACGCAATGATTCCTCTTATAGGATTTGGAGGAACAGATACAGCAACAAGTAAATCTTTTTCGGGTGAATTTCAGAATATATTGGATGTAAATAGTACGCTTCCAACGACTAATATTGCTTTAACTCCATTCACGGATTTGGCAAAAATTCTCTTTTTTCAGTCTGCTGTAAAAAACGAAGCAGCATTTGAAGCTTCCCTAACAAGCGTTGGAGATGCCTTTGGACTCAGTAGCAGTGATATAGTAAGTGATACAATGCAAAATATTCAACTCTTTGCCCTCTCACAAGAGATTCAGATAACAAAATCACTCATAGAATTCGTAGCAAAAAAAGTAATGCCTACTGTGCTATCAGAAGCTCAAAAAAAAGATTTGCAGTACAAAATAAAAAATGCACTCTTGACTCGTATTTTGGATAACGGATATGAAAATTTGAGTATATCAGAAGTTTTAACTGTGCTTGAACTCAATATGAATATAACAATCCCAGATAGTAATAGAACATTCGTAATATCCCAAATCGAAGAGGTGAAAAGAGTATTTGCTCTGCTCTCGACAGATGCAAATATACATGAGTGGACATTTCCAAGAGTTCAGTCTGTTGTTGAAACTGCTTTAGAGCCGGCATATACAAACTTTACTTATGTTGACATGAATGTTACTGGAGAGAGTGTAACATACAGTATATTTGACAAAACAGATGCCGTTTTCGATGCATTTGCCTGTATCAAAGATACATATTATAAAAATACTTTAATTGATAGTAACGCAACCGAAGCAATAAGAGAAAGCGACTCCGTAAATGGTCTTACGCTTAATTTTAACAATAATTCAGGGTTTGAGTCATCAAATAGAGTTGTACTCTACTATCCTCTCTTAAGTAAAACAAAAACGAATGAATATGTAACTGTTTTTCAGGATAGCTACTATTTTGCCTTTGACAAAGCATGGGCAAACAGCGGCAAACAGATTTATATACAAACACCAAAAGATACCAATGGCTTCTATGGGTGCCAAAGGGCTCTATTAGACTCAAATATATCAAGTGAAATTCAGTTTACGAAAGTGTACAGATATACTGACACAAATGCATCGTGAGTTTCTACGGTAATTTAAATATTATGTTAAAATGCTTGCAATTAAAAAGGTAAAAAAGGAGTTTTCATGTTGTTAAAGTTTTTTTTATTGTTTGTTATGTTTGTATCTGCTTATGCAGGTGAATCGCTTCTTGCCGAGAGTGCTAAAAATAATGAGGGACTAAATGATACTACTTGGTACACAAAAATTCATCCCACCGTTGAAGCTGCAATATATATGTCAGACTTTAAAGGAACTCTCTCAAATGCAAATTCTGTCATTGACTTCAAAGATGATTTCAAATATGCAGATACTACATCCTCATTCTTCTCCGTAGAGACGCGGTTTGATTACGACTATGCGCCAAATATCTATATAAGTTACTTTAATATGACGCAAAAGAACGATGTTCTTTTTGACAGAACCGTGACAATGGTTTCAACACCCTTTACAAACGCAACAACAAATATAGATTACAAAGTGTTGAATATGACGGTTTTTCAGGACTTCAAAGCAAAAGGCGCGGTAAAAAAAGGATTTTACTTAGGCGATATAGAGCTTGATATTGGAGCGAACCTAAAAGTTATTGATTATCTTGTGCGGATGAAAGACAATGCAAATCCAAACGCACTCTATATGTATGACAAGGTGGATGCCACTATTGTATTGCCATATGCAGGCTTTAAATATTACCGATACGGCTTTGTTCTCTTTGGAAATATAAGCTCCCTCTCCTATTCAGAATCTAAAGCTATGGGCTATCAATTTGGCATAGAATATCAAGTAATTAAAGATATTTATTTAGGCTATAGTTATATGTATGAAGATTTTCAAGCTATCGAGAAGAAAGATCATATCGACTTTAAAACTGTCGGAAATAAGTTTAGCATTAAGTACGCGTTTTAATTTATATGCTTTTTGCTATAATGCCTCTGAAAATTTAAGTTAGGAATTTTAATGAAATATTTGATTTTATTTATATTATGTGTTGTAAACATCTCTACTGTTTACGCGGCTGACGGCTATCCGTCAGGCAAACTTCAAGAAGTGAAAGATTTAGATAGCGATCTTGTATTAAAACCTGAAAAAAATGTAAGAATAACTGTATTTGGTCAGGGTGTTGCTCCTGCTTTTACGACAATGCCGGCTCAAGCTCAAGCCCTTGCAAAGCGTGCTGCCATGGTGGATGGATACAGACTTATAGCAGAACGCATCAAAGGCGTATCGGTTGAAGGTCAAGACACAATTAAAAATATGCAGGTTACTCGTTCGGAAGTCAGAGCACATGTTCAAAATATAATCAAAAATGCAACAATCGTAAACACAATTTTTAAAGATGGATTATGCGAAGTTGAGATGGAAGTTAATCTAAACTACTCAGACTTCTAGTAACTCTTCAAAATCTATATTGAACTCCTAGATTTATTCCATGCATTATGTTTTGAGTGAGCGTCGAAGAGGCTGTTGTAGTCGCTCCGCTTTTAATTGACAGGGGTGTTTCATGGTTCATGAAAGTGAACTGGTAGTTTATAAAGAGTGCTAAATTACTAAATCCTGTCTCATAGCTTAATCCGGTTTGAGCACCATACAGCAGACTATTGTCGGCTCCGCTATCTGCATTTAACATCGGGGGCTTTGTCCAGCTAAGAGTGCTTAATCCACCCAATACTCCGATATATGGCTCAAATTGACCCATTCTCATCTTATAATTGATTGTGCCATAGAGATTCGAAATCGTATTTGTAGTCGTGGATGCATTCAAATAACTCAAAGTGATAAAAACATTATTTTCAAAGTTATACCCTCCTTCAAAAATATATCCCATAGCGCTTGTGCCGATTGAATTTGTTGTAATAGTTCCTGTATGGACAGAGTGCTCAAAGGGAACGCCTAGTGATGCAAGTGAACCATTTATAAAATAGTATCCCCTCTTTGAAACTCCTACCTCCTGTTTGCTTGTTTGTGCATCAAAAGAGACTACAATAGCTTCAGGAAAATAGCTTTGAATACTTTGCAGTGCAACAATTGCGGATTTATGGTTTTTAAAAGCACCGGAATAGACAGTATATTCATCTTCAGTTTTATATGCAACCATGTTGAGCTCTAATTTTTTAAGCTTCGCTTTTATATATGGCAACTCTGCCTCATTGTTTGTTTTAGTAACCAATACATACTTTGAATCAGCAAAAACCGAGGTTGAGAGCAATAGACAGACAAGAATAGAATAAAATAATTTCAAAAGCACCCCTTTTATAATAATTTTGAATGAATAGCATTAAATGTTCCAAAATTTTGGAATAATAAATGCTGATACAACATAACAACTTTTCTAACATTATGGAGATAAAATGATTTCACTAGATGTAAAAACAAAAAACAGTTCATCATCGCCCATAAATCTAGTGACAAAAGAGGATAAATCAAAGCTCTCTTTCTCTGAACTTTTAAAAGGAATAGGCGGTAAAAAAGAGACTCCCATCGTTCAAAATGGAACTTTAGTTTTATCTTTGGCGAATGAAGAAAAAAATACTAAAAGTACAAAACCATCCTCAAAAACAGAAACTTTTGCATCCCTGCTAAAAAACCCGGATGCAAAATCAGTAGAGTTAAAAGAAGCAACCGCTCCCTTTGAATTAAACTCAAAAATAACCGCAACATTAAGTAAAGAGGAGCTAAAAGTTCTTGTAAAAGATGCCAAAGAGTATCTGAAATCTAAAATTATTGAGAGTGATGATTATAAAAAATCTGAGATAAAAGAGCTTCCAAAAACTCTCAAGGGTCTGGCTGAAGTTGGCAAAAAATTTGGTATAGATATTAGTAAAATAACGATTGAAGATGTTCGCCCAAATACAAAAACCAATAAATCCGATAGCAAATCAGCAGAAACTCTCATTTACAGAACTACAAAAGAGAGTACGCCACAAGAGATTCAGCCAGCCAAAACAATAATCAAAGAACCTTTAAAAGAAGCGCTTAAGTCGGATACTCCCCATGCGAAATCAATCGTCAAAGAGACTCCTATTGCAGAAGCCCCTCAGACCAAAGCAGTTAGTAAAGAAGCTCCAAAAGAGAGTGTGGCTGCAGAAGTTTCACATACAAAAGGAGTTGTCAAAGAGGCTCCCGCTACAGAAGTTGTGCTAGCAAAAGCAATTGTAAAAGAGGGTGCAGCCGTAGAAGTTCCACAAACCAAAGAGATAAAAACAGAAGTTATTGATAGTAAAGAAAAAATAGTAAAAACTCCGCAAACTAAAGAGCCCAAAGCGGAGGTAAAAAATGACAGAGATACGGTTCAATCTGAAAAAACAGCAACATTTGAAGAACCTAAAATAAAAGAGGCAAAAGATATACCGCTTCTAAAAGCTTTGGCACCGACAGAGCACACAACAGAGCAGTTGGTTCAGGCTAAATCCGGCACAACACTCAAAGTTGAAGAAAAAACCACCAAAAACAGAGCGGATGACACCCTAAAATCACTTCTTCATGGAGAGAAACCAACGCAAAGCATATCTGCTCTTGCGAGTAATCTCTCTGTTGTTGCTGCAAGGGCAATCGAATCTAACAGTTCATCTGAATCTAAAAGCCAATCCGAAAATCCATTTGAAAAACTTTTGGTCGGTGACACAGAATCAAAAGCCGATAGCTCCAAAAATACAAAGTCGGATGGACTGAGTGTACATAAAGCAGATAGCTTTGAAGTGAAAATTAATGAAGCCAAGCAGATGATTAAATATCTCTCAGCGGATGTTAAAACGGCAATAGAGGATTACAAAGCCCCATTCACGAGAGTAAAAGTGCAGCTCAATCCCGAAAAATTCGGTGATGTCGAGTTGACCGTAGTGCAAAGGGGCAAAAATCTTCATGTAAATATCAGCTCAAATGCAACCGCAATCAATACCCTCTCAGCAAATATAATGGAGTTAAAAACCCAGTTAAATAATAGTGGAATAAATAATGCTACATTGAATTTTAGTAACAGCTCTGACAACCCCGCCTCAAACCAGCAGCAAGGGCAAAGACAACAGCAGAGAGAAGCTCAAAAAGAGTATAACTATTTTGAGAATGATGAAAAAAATGAGGAGATTTTAAGCTCTTTAGAAATAGTTGTTCCCAGATACATTTAAAGGAGATATTAACGCATGGCAATTACGGCAACAGGCGCAAATGCAGCAACGGCAACAGCTGCAACAGCGACCGCAGCAAAAGATAAAAGTGTTTTAGGAAAAGATGATTTTATGAAACTTTTTTTAGTTGAAATGCAGCATCAAGACCCGACTGAGCCTATGGACAGTGCGAAGATTTTAACGCAAACTTCTCAGATGGCAACGATTGAATCATCCGATAAAACGAACACTGCCATAAAAGCTTTAACAGCGGCACTAGGAGATACCCAGCAGTTTTCTACAGTTTCGGCTATCGGAAAAAGAGCGGATTTAGGCAGTGATTCCATATCGCACGATGAAGGTAAAACATCTTCATTTGAGATGTATTTCCCGGACAATATAGCTTCCGGTACTATTGAAATAACTGATTCAAATAACAAAGTGGTTGCTACAATGGATACTCAATCACAAAAAGATAAAGATGGAAAGATACGCACCATAAAAGATGCCGGTGTATATCAGTTTGACTGGAATGGTACGGATAATAAAGGAAACCGCCTTCAGAGTGGCATTTATCATGTAAATGCAAAATATGTAAGCAGTGATAGTGCAAAACACACAAGCAGGGTAGGTGCATATCCTATTGAATCGGTTCGATTTGAAAATGGAAAAACTTTAGTGAAGCTTGGTTCGAGTTATGTACCGCTTGAAAATGTGAAAGAAGTCTACTAAATTTATGTTACACATTCAAACGAATAAGTTCGTTATAAGGATTTTGTTATGATGACTCAAGCTTTTTATACGGGAGTCTCTGCTCTTAAGAGTAACCAAACAGCCATAGATGTAATATCTGACAACTTGGCAAATGTAAGTACAAACGGGTTTCGTGGATATAGTGCGGAGTTTTCATCCCTCTTTGAAAATGCACTCAACTCAACTTCTGCAAGCTCAAGTGCAAATAGTCAAATCGGTATTGGTACAAGAATCTCTGCGACAACTATGAATATGCAAAACGGTTCTCCAATACTCTCAGAAAAAAATACCGATTTGGCAATTAGCGGGGATGGATGGTTTGGCGTGCAGTCCTCCGGTGCTCCTTTATACACCCGCGACGGAAATTTCTCTTTTGATGCCAATGATAATTTTGTAACCGGTGACGGCTTTAATGTTTTGGGAACCATGGGTGGAAATATCTCCAACAACATACTTACTAAAACGCTGAATGAAGTGCCGTTAAAAAGCGCAGCAGCTCAAGAAAAACTGCAATTTCCAAAATATCTAACCTATCCTGCAGAGCCCTCAACAAATGCAAAGTTCTTTGCCAATCTAGGTCTCGGCACAGAGATGGTACCTATCGGTACCGGAATTGTTGATGCACAAGGGAATAAAAATAATCTGCAATTGGAGTTTACAAAAAGTGCTACTCAAACTCCACCGGGAACCCAATGGGATGTAGTTGCAACTACAAAATCATCAGATGAATTAACTACTTATGACACTAAAACAGGAACAGTAAACTTTGGTGAATATGGTGATTTGCTCTCAACTACGCTCACAGCTATTGATAATAACGGTACAAATGTAACAATTGATTTGGGCAGTGGATATGGCGGAGTAGTTACAACGAACGGAATTTATAAATCGGGTTCGAGTATAACAGACGGAACAGTTGGCGGAAATCTTGAAGGGTATTCAATTAACAAAAACGGAGAAGTTTTGGCGACCTTCACAAACGGTCTGCAAAGCAGTGTGGGCAAAATTGCCGTCTATCATTTTCAAAATGACCAAGGATTAGACAGAGTAACCGGAACAAAATTTTCCCAATCTTCTAATAGCGGAAATGCAATGTTTTTTAAAGATGCAAACGGCAACGATACCATAGGTGCAAGCATTATGAACTATAAACTAGAGGGTTCAAATGTTCAAATGAGCACGGCGTTAACAGATTTAATAATACATCAAAAAGCGTATGACGCCAGTTCAAAATGTGTAACAACAGCAGATCAAATGATACAAAAAGCTTTAAACATGCATAAGTAAATAGATAACTTGGAACGCTAAATGCTGAATGTTCCTACTATTATTAAGATAAAAATTTTGGCGAAAGGAGTTGTTCCCTTCGCTTGTTAAATAAATGAAAACAAAAAAGGATTTACAATGTTAAAATCACTTTATTCTGGTGTTTCAGGGCTACAATCGCATCAAGTTGCGATGGATGTTGAATCAAATAATATTGCCAATGTAAACACAACAGGTTTTAAATATTCTCGTGCTAACTTTTCAGACCTTTTGGCTCAAAATCAGGCAATCGCTACGGCTCCTCAAGGCGCGTTAGGCGGTAAAAATGCCGTGCAGGTTGGGCTTGGTTCTTCTATAAGCTCCATGACACGCATATTTTCTCAAGGTTCTATCCAAAATTCTGACAAAAATACCGATGTCGCAATTCAAGGGGACGGGTTTTTTATAATCTCTCCCGATGGCGGCAGTACCTACAAATTTACTAGAGCAGGCGACTTTAAATTTGATGCCGGCGGAAACTTTGTCGATAATAACGGTTTTGTAACGCAAGGTTGGCTAAGAGACTCTAATACGGGCAAAGTTGACTCAACTGCACCGATAACAAGTATAAATATAGCACCGGGGCTTACAACGCCTGCAAATCCTAGTAGTGAGGTTGTACTCAAAGCAAACCTTGACTCAGGAATACTTGTTGAGAGCTTTTCTCCGGCGTATGAAATAAAAACAGGTATTCCGCCAAGCGTAACAACTCCGGGTTCCTATGACGGTATTGATGCAGCCGGAAATCCTGTACCCGCAGGTGATGCAGGGGTTATGTTTAACGAGACCGGAGAAGCTTTTAGTCTTCAGAAAGATCAAGGTATATGGGCATCGTTTAAAAATGCTCAAATAGATAGTGTCGGAGTAGTTGCTGCCGGTGCAGGAGAGCTAAGTTTAACATTTACACTTGATGACGGTACGACTAAACTGATTACAACAACTGGCGGTGATGCCTTAAACACGGCAGCAGTAAATGGAAATAGATTCACGGCGGCAATTAATGCTCAAACATCCGTAACGGGAGTGACTGCTACATACGATATAGTAAATAATAAAATTAATTTAACAAATACTAACAGTAGTGATTCTGCATCACACAATATCCATGTAGTTGCCAATAATGCAAACAGTGGTATTACGAACGGTTCAGCTACAACTGCATATAAATACCAGTATGACCCTGCTGTTGTCTCAACGGCAACAGGCAGTGACAAAAAATTTACTACTCTCTCTGATTTAAGATATGCTATGGAGAAGCAAGCGCGTGCTGATGGTGGCGGCGTTGCCGGTGCCGGTAATAACATAGAGATTAAAGTAAATGCGCAAGGGAAGTTTGAGATAATAAATCCCGGCGGTGCGCTGAATGATTATGACATGAATCTAAAAATCACATCCTATTCGGCTACAGGCATTACCGATAATATCCGCTTTAGCAGAAACATGCAGGCAATGAACGCTGTTTTACCCTCTGGAAGTGGCGGCAAGGCATACTCCCAAGGTTTTAATGCAGCAACGCACTCAAGCGGCATAGATGTTTTTGACTCTCTTGGCTCTAAACATACGCTAAGAATGGAGTTTAGAAAAACAGCGGTTGACACAACAACGGGCAGCACTTGGGATATGAGAATCACTGTTCCGGAACCGGCTACTATTAATACAGTTGCACCCTATAATGAAAAAACAGGTTCTATTCGTTTTAACAATGACGGTTCATTATCAACCTATAATCCGCCAAATGTCTCATTTTCAGGAAATAACGGTTCGGCACCTGACCAACAGATAAGTCTCAGCTTTGGTACTCCAAATGCGTTTGATGGAATGACAAGTTTTGACTCTGCATCATCAACATCCGGTATCTCTCAAGACGGTTATACGGGCGGAGATTTAGTAGGAATCAGAATTGACCAAACCGGTACTTTAGTCGGCTCGTTTTCAAACGGCCGTTCTTTCGGTCTTGCTCAGGTTGCTATGGCTAAATTTACGAATAATGAAGGGCTTGGAACGGAGGGCGGAAATGTATTTACCCAATCTGCCAACTCAGGCGAGCCGATCATCGGTACGGCGGCGACTGCAGGGCGTGGATTTATCCAATCAGCCGCGCTTGAGGCATCAAATGTTGACCTCTCTCGTGCATTGACACAGCTTATTATTATTCAAAGAGGCTATCAGGCGAACGGTAAAACAATTACCACTTCAGATCAGCTTCTTCAAACTCTCATCGGGTTAAAACAGTAATTAATTCTACCACTATTTATACGCGCTAAAGGAAGTAATTCCTTTAGCTTCGCTCAGGGCGCGTAGCCCACTAAAGCTAGCCTTTTTCAAGGCAGATTTCTTCTCTTTAATGACATTACGATATAATTTCAACAATATTTTAGAAGGAATTTTTATGCAATTCTCCGCTCCCCTCAAATCAAATTCAAAAAAAATTATGTTACTTGGTTCTGGTGAACTAGGCAAAGAGGTCGTTATCGAAGCTCAAAGATTGGGGCTTGAAGTTGTCACAGTTGACAGATACCAAAATGCTCCCGCACACCATGTAGCACACCGCTCCTATGTCGTAAACATGCAAGACAAAGATGCTCTCTTAGAGATTATCCGCCATGAAAAACCTGACTACATTTTGCCTGAAATCGAAGCTATCAGCATCGCCGCTCTCTTTGAAGCGGAAGCTGAAGGGTTTAATGTTATTCCAAATGCCGAAGCGGTAAACAAAACCATGAACCGTAAAAATATCCGCCGTTTTGCGGCCGAAGAGTTGGGGCTAAAAACGGGTGCGTACGAATTTGTAAAAACGCTGGATGAGCTCAAAGCTGCAGCGGAGCGTATGGGATTTCCTTGTGTTATTAAGCCTGTTATGAGCAGCTCAGGACATGGGCAGAGTGTGGCAAAAAGTGCCACAGACATTGAGAAATCATGGGAGATGGCAAAAGAGGCAAGAGGCGATTCAAGCGAGCTTATCGTGGAAGCTTTTGTTGACTTTGATTATGAGATTGCACTTTTGACTGCCAGAAACGGAAAAGAGACGGTTTTTTGCGAACCTATCGGGCATGAGCAAAAAGACGGCGATTATGTTTTCTCATGGCAGCCGATGGCGATGAGTGAAGTTGCAAAACAAAAGGCTCAGGAGATGGCAAAGAAAATCACCGACGGACTTGGCGGTCAAGGTCTTTTTGGGGTTGAGCTCTTTATTAAAGGGGATGAAGTCTATTTTTCAGAAGTTTCACCTCGCCCGCATGATACGGGAATGGTTACACTCATTACGCAAAGCCAAAGCGAATTCGCACTCCATTTAAGAGCCGTTTTAGGGCTTCCGCTTGGATTTACATTTTATGGAGACGGCGCAAGTGCCGCATTCAAATCAGAGACTCACAACTTTGCTCCTGTTGTAGATGTAGATGACTCTCTTTTTAGCCAAAACAGTTTTGTAAGAATCTTCTCAAAACCGGAAGCACACAAGGGTCGCCGTTTAGCAGTTGCTCTTGTATTTGACAAAGTGGATGCCGCACTTGCTAAAGCAAGAGAGCTCATCAAAAAAATTAAAGACGCGTAAAATATGAAAATCTTCCTCATTCCCAAGCTCCAGCTTGGGAATGCTTACAAATATTTACTTTCACATGTGACATTTATGTGTGCATTCCCATCGAGGACGATGGGAACGAAAAGCAACTTATCTCCAATAAAGCTCACATGCCGGAATTAGCCCTTTTTCTCTCTGCTTTTCTTGCCGCAACCATCTTTCCTCTGAGTTCGGAAGCTACTTTTTTGTTGGCTCTCTCAGAGGGGATGCCATTTTCTCATGCTATGTTTTTTGCCTCATCCGGAAATGTTTTAGCCATAATCCTCAACTACCGGTTTGGTTACTGGCTTAGCGAAAAAACAAAAACAAAACTTTCAAAATCTAAAATTGGCTCTAAAAGCTTGGCATATGGAACTAAATACGGCTATTTCATTCTGCCCTTCACATGGCTTCCCCTCATCGGCGACCCACTCACACTTGTTGCAGGTGTTATAAGAGTTAGGTTTGTTTGGTTTGTTATAATTGCAGGAAGTTTAAGGGTACTACGATATTTTGTTTTAGCTCAAATATTTTAAAGGTGAGTGTATGAGAAGTGATGTCTTAATCATAGGAGCGGGCGGCGCAGGTTTGGTTGCTGCCATAAATGCACACGCGGCAGGTGCAAAAGTAAAAATCATAACTAAAGATTACCCTACAAGAAGCCAGACAACTATGGCGCAGGGCGGAATAAATGCGGCACTGGGAAATGCGGGTGAAGATAGCGTTGAAGCACATGTGCAAAACACTCTCAAATCAGCTCATGGCTTAGCCAATGAAGAGTCAGTCCGATTTATGTGTGAACAAGCACCAAAAGCCGTCCGTTGGCTTGATAGTATCGGTGTTTGTTTCAGCAGAACCAAAGACGCAAAAATCGCTCAAAGAACCCTTGGCGGTGCCTCTGCTCCCCGTGCATGTTACGCTCAGGACTACACCGGACTTAAAATTCTTCACACTTTATACGACAGAGTTCTCTCCGCCGGAATCGAGATTCTGAATGAGCGATACCTCTTAAACATAATAACAAACATGGATGATAACAACAAACCTTATGCATGCGGAGCGACGGTTTTAAATATACGCACAGGCGAGGTTGAGAGCTATGAGAGTGCCTCAGTTATTATCGCAACCGGAGGATACAGCAGAGTCTATCACAAACACTCAACAAATGCTATCGGCTCAACGGGAGACGGAATTGCAGCGGCAATCCGTGCAGGAGCGAGGCTCAGCGACATGGAGTTTATCCAGTTTCATCCCACCGCTCTCAAAAACTCTTCTATTTTAATCTCTGAGAGTGCCAGAGGTGCGGGCGGACATCTCTTAAACTCGAAGGGTGAGCGATTTACAAACGAGTTAGCGCCTCGAGATAAAGTGGCAAGAGCTATCCATAATGAGATAGAAAAGGGTGAAGAGGTCTTTTTAGATATTCGTCATCTAGGCGAAAAGTTTATAGACGAGGAGCTTCCTCAAGAGAGAAAATTAGCCAAACTTTATGAAAATGTTGATCCTGTTTATGAACTGATTCCCATAAAACCGGTCGCGCACTACACGATGGGCGGCATCGAGGTAGATAAAAACTCTCAAACAAAATTAAAAGGTTTATTTGCAGTCGGTGAGTGTGCAAACCACAAAGTCCACGGTGCAAACCGTCTTGGCGGAAACTCTCTTTTAGAACTTGTAGTTTTTGGAAAACAAGCAGGAGAGAGTGCCTGCGAACATGCAAAGAAGTTTGACAAAAGTAGAGATACTACCACACAAACAACAAGTGCTAACAACTTTATAACAGATATAAAACAGTTTACAAACCAGATAGATTTTTATCAAAAACGGGAGTTTATCGGCAATCTTTTTTATAACCATGTAGGCATTAGCAGAGATGAGATGAGCTTGAGGGCAGCTCTTGAAGCTATTCGTCAAATTCAAAAAGAGATTCCTTTGATGGGTCCAAAAGATAAATCAAAAGTGTATAACACAAATCTTATCGAGTTTATAGAGTTTGTAAACATGGTGGAGCTTTGTGAGATAATTCTGGTTTGTGCGATAAGCAGAAATGAGAGCCGAGGTGCTCATTTTAGGGCAGATATTCCGCAAGAAAATGACATGGCATACAAGGCACATACTATAGCTTGGAAAGAAAATGATGTACTTTGCGCGGACTTTATGGAGTAGCTTATGAAGATTAAAATAAAAAGAGAAGAGTTTGTAGAGTATGAAGTTGCTATGCAAAATGCAACACTTTTAGAAGTTCTTGGCGAGATAAAAACAAAGCAGGATGCAACCCTGACCTACTCCAGCGGATGCAGAAGCAGCATCTGCGGAAGCTGTTCCGTGCGTGTCAACGGCAAGGAAGTCTTGGCATGCGGATACAAAGTTCAAGAGGGAGATTTAGTTGAGCCTCTTAGAAATGTAACTGTACTTCGTGATTTAGTTGTTGACATGGAGAGGGCTTATTCTTTAAATGTAAAGGCGAAAGCTTGGCAAACACATGAAAGCAGTATCTCTCTTACTCCGGAAGATGAGAAGAGAAATGAAGTTCAAAGCGACTGTATTCTTTGCGGCTCATGTTATAGCGCCTGTCCTGTTTATGCCGTAAATGAGGAGTTCTTAGGACCTTTTGCACTCACAAGGGTTTGGAGATATGTAAGCGATGCGAGAGAAGATGGCGTACAAACAAAAATTGAGAACATTCAGACCAACGGCGTTTGGGATTGTACTTTATGTAATGAGTGTACAATGGTTTGCCCGCAGGAAATTTCTAGCAAAGCGGACATAGAAAAACTTCGCTCAAAATCTGTCATGCTTGGGTTTACAGACCCAAGTTTTAGTAACTTTAGCGGCAGTTTTGGTTTCGATGGGAGTCCTAGTTTTTAAAACAACTAACAGAACTAACAATTGAAATGTGTTATAATAATTTTCAATTAATGTAAAAAGGGTTTAATATGGCAAAAGAGTATTCATTTGATATTAGTGCAAAAATAAACATGCAGAGCTTTAAAGATGCAATTAATCTTGTGGACAGAGAGGTTGCTAACCGCTATGACTTCAAGGGTACAAATTATGAAGTCGCCTATAAAGAGAAAGACAAACTTCTTGTTTTGGTAGCCTCAAGCGACAACAAACTTGACGCACTCAAAGATGTTGTAATTGCTAAACTTCTAAAGCAGGGATTATCATCAAAAGTTTTGGATGAGCAAAAAGTAGAAGATGCAAGCGGCGGAACCAGAAAAGCAACTTTTAAAATCGTTGACTACATAGAGTCTAAAGAGGCTAAGAAAATAACTGCCGAGATAAAGAACCTAAAACTCAAGGTAAATGCCCAGATTGAGGGTGATTCTATAAGAGTAAAGGGTGCAAAACTTGATGATTTACAAACAGTAATCGCTACAATCCGCGGCATGGAGTGGGAAGCTCCTCTTGTGTTTGAGAACATGAGATAATCTTCATGCCAAAGATGAGCATTGAAGATGCAGCTACGCATTTTGGAGTTTCAAAAGAAGCTATCCATAACAGAATCAGAAGAGGCTCATTGCAAAGCGTTATAGAAAATGGAGCAAAACTCGTCGAGATTGATGGGGTTGTTTCACATGCGACTCACAAAACACAAACAAAAAAAAGTGACAAAAATCAGGATGATAAATATTATAAATTTTTAGAAGAGCAGAATGTAAAACTTCAGGAAAAAGTAGAAAAACTCGAAGGTGAGACAAGGATGCTCCGAGACCAAAAAGAGCAGATGCTCATAGAAGAGCGAATAAAAATAGAACAAATTTATAGAGATAAAGATGAGCAGTTAAAAAATATACTCAGCACTCTCTCTTCACAATTTATGCTTAACACTCCGATGCAAGAGAGCATCAAAGAGCCGCATGTGGAGGCTGATATTGAAGATATTGAAGATGAACCAAAAGAAGAGAACCAACGCATATCTCTAAAAAAATATCTCAAACAGAGCGGTTTTTCGCAGATGATGCAAGAAAAAATCAAAAAAAGATTTAAAAAAATAAAAGAGGACAAAAGAGTTGTTACGGTTGGCAATAAAATGTATATTGATTTGAGTAAATATGACTACAGCGATATAGTACGGTAGATGAAAGTACTCTTTATCGGCGGTATAAAAAGCGGTAAATCTTTGCATGCAGAAAATTTTATATTAAAAAATGCATTAACAAAACCCTGTTATTTGGCTACAACAGAGTTTATTGATAATGAGATGCAGATAAGGATTCATGCGCATAAAGAGCAACGAAAAGATAATTTTATAACTATTGAAGAGCCTTTAAAACTTTACGAAAAAATACTACTGGGGTGTCACGATAGCGTTTTGGTTGAGTGTCTGAGCATGTGGATTAATAATATGCTCTATTACGGATTTAACTTTGAAGACATGAAAGAGGAACTAACAAACATCCTAAAACTCAAACAAAACATTGTGTTTGTTATAAATGATGTCGGCTGCGCTATTATTCCTGAAAATAAATTGGCAAGAGAGTTTGTTGACATCAGCGGAAAACTATCACAACTTATAGCGTCCCACTGCGATGAAGTTTATCATACGGTTGCCGGCATAGCAACTAGGATAAAATGAGAGATATTTTTAAAGGTTTTGCCCTTGCCGTCTCTATGCTTACGACGCTTCCTTTTTTTAGAGTGCATGTTTTTAGCAAAGGAATAAACGGCTATGCAGTCATGTTTTACCCTTTGGTCGGGTTCATTCTTGGCGCAATATTATGGAGCATACATGAACTTTTAAATCCCTATATTCCACATGCGCACCTAGGCGTTATCATCTTTGGCATGTTGATATTTCTCACAGGTGCACTGCATCTTGATGGTTTGAGTGATACTATTGATGGAATTTACGCTCCGAGAGAAAGAGCCCTAGAAGTGATGAAAGAGCCGCATGTCGGTGCCATGGGAATGATATTTACCGCTACCTTTTTACTGTTAAAAGCTTCTACTTTAGCAGTTTTTGATGTGTTTTATCTGCTTCCTCTGGTTTTGATGCTCTCTCGTTTTAATGCAGTTCTGGCAATCTACTTCTACCCCTATGTTAGCCCCAACGGCATGAGCAGTTTTGCAAAAGATGAGCTAAAAAAGTTTCAGGTTTTAGCAGCAACTTTTTATGTCATTCTATTTGGCATGTGGGCGCTCGGCTTATGGAGCTTTGTTTTGATGTTTGCGAGTGTGTTAGTTTTGTTTGTTATGAAGCTCTATTTTGTGAAAAGATATGGCGGTTTTACAGGAGATATTTACGGTTTTACTATTGAGATTACAGAGTTGATTCTGTTAAACAGCATACTGATTATCGGCATTTCATGAAAATCACTCTGCTCCGTCATGCCGAAGTTGAAGAAGCGTATCACAAAAAATATAATGGGCATCTGGATATTGGACTCTCAAAAGAAGGATACGAATCAGCCAAAAAATTAGCCGAACATTTTAGCAACATAAACTTTGAAAGTGTTTTTTGCTCAGACCTTATTCGTGCAAAAGAGACTATTAAATACTTTGGGCATACCAAAGATGCAATCTACACACAGAGGCTGAGAGAGAAGTCATGGGGACGGCATGAAGGGCTTAGTTTTGATGAGATAATTGCGCAAGGCGAGATAGAGTATAAAGATTTTTCGCAGTGGATAAATGCACTTGACGGTGAAGATTACAAAAGTTATACAAAAAGAGTAGAAGAGTTTTTTTTAGAGTTCCTGCCATCACTCAAACAAGAAAATGTTTTAGTAGTTACACATGCCGGAGTAATAAGAATTTTTATAGGCATAGTCCTAAATCTAAGCCTTGAAGAAGCATTTAGCATTTCATTCCCCTATGCAGCATATGTAATTTACGATAACCAAAATAAAAGTTTTAGCGAAGCAAAAAATTTATAAATTGGTACTATTACTAAAAATTAAGAACGAACTCGGTAAAATTCAACTTCTCATAAAAGGACAGTTGGGAGAGCGGTTGAATCTACTACCTTGGAAAGGTAGCGTAGGGAAACCTACCGAGGGTTCGAACCCCTCACTGTCCACCACAATCCTTCACGAATTCCAAACATAAATACTTTATAATTTTAGAAAATGAGATTGAAATAAGAATTAGCAAACAATAAAGATTCGAACAGCAGTAAATAGCTCTTTTATTTTAAGATATATGTAATATCTATTTTAAACTTTTTTGGAAAAGCAAATAATCCATCATCTATTTTTACGGGAAAGCTATTTTTTATCGCCTCTATAGTTGATTCTGCAAAAATATTTTGACCTGAAATAATCTCAATATTTTTTACATTTCCATCAGCTAATACGGTAAATTCAACTTCTACGCTCCCCTCTATAGATCTTCTTCTGGCAGAGTTGGGATAGGATTTATTGCTATTAATCCGTTGAATTAAATTTGCGATAAACAGCTCTCTTTTTACCTCGGACATATCAATTTCCGGTATATTATTTGTACTTGGGGAAACACTATTTTGTTGTTCTGCTACGATTTCTTTTGTCTCGTGCTCAGTTGATTTTTGAGTGGGCTCAGCAATGGGTTCAAAGTCCGGAGTAGGTTTTGCAATCGGTTCTTTTTTAATAGGTTTTGGTTTCTCTTTTATCTCTTTGGGTTCAGGTTTGGCTTCTTTTATTTTTTCTTTTTCTATTGTCGGTTCACTTTTTTGAGTAAAAGTTGATAAACATACTCTTTCAATCTTGACAATTTCAATATCCTCCGCACTGCACTTATGAACTGAAAAAAAGTAAAAAATCAATGCACCGATACAGAGATAAAAAAGAGTACTAATAATAGATGAAGAGAGATATCTGTGCATGTTTTTGCTACTTTTTATAAAAATATATATTATGTAAAGATAAAAACTTTAAGTTTTTTATGATTTTCATTATGCTTTGCTTTCATGCCCATGGGATTCATGTGCCAATATTGCAGCACCGTATGAGGTTGTTATCTGCGGAAATTCAGGGATAAATATCCGCTTGCCCAACTCATTCTCGATTGCACTGACCAAACCGCTGTTGAGGGCAGGTCCGCCGTCAAAGTAGATGCCCTCTTTTATTCCGACTCTTTTTACAAGTTTAATAATTCTCTTTGCGATAGAGTAGTGAACACCTGCTACGATATCCTCAACACTGTTGTTGTTTCCCAAAAGTCCTATAATTTCTGATTCGGCGAATACCGCGCATGTGCTGTTGATTGCCAGCGGTGTACCTTTAGATTTAAAGTGATATTCGCCTAGTTCATCTATTTCAATCTCTAAATTCATAGCAACAACATCCAAAAATTTTCCCGTTCCTGCCGCACATCTGTCATTCATGGCAAAGTTGACAACATTGCCTTCGCCATCCAAAGAGATAGCTTTTGAATCCTGACCGCCGATGTTTATAATAGTTCTGATATCGCATTTTCCCTCTGCAGCGGCTAAGGCACCCATCGCATTTGCGGTAATTTCGCTTATGTTTTCATCCGCTTCTTTAAAAAGTTTTCTTCCATATCCTGTAGCTACCGTATAAACCAAACTGTCCTCATCGATATCAAGTTCGTTTAACATCTCTTTTAGGGCTTGTTTAGCATATTTATAAAACATGCTTCCGCTGGCACTTATCTTATGTCCAACCAATTTTTTACTCTCATCTACAATCGCAATTTTAATTGCCGTTGATCCTATGTCAATCCCTGCAAAATAGTGCATTATTGTCTCCTTTTCCTATTTTTAAGCGACTCTACAAAAGCTTCTATTCTCGTTGTAAGCTGTCCCAAATGGCTTGGAGAGTAGTCTGTCTCGAGATAGAGTATCGGCACTCCTGCTCTCTCCATCGCCTCCAAAACGGATCTCTGTTCCATCTCATACACTTGACATCCGGCAAATGCCTGATAAATTACACCGTCGGCATTATAGTCTCTGACAAGGTCTAATATTCTTCTTTTTCTATCCTCATTTTTGGTAAAAATGGGGCATGTACACCCTTTGAGATATCTGTCTGCTATGGAATCAACCATATCATTCACAAACCACTCATCCACGCTTACCATGTCATTGAACATTCTGTTTGACGAGCATGTTTCGTCTGCAACTATAATAGCGTCTGAGAGTTCTATCAAAAGAGGGATTTTTAGATTTGGAAATATCGGAGGCGAACCCGTATAGACGATTCGGGGGCTTCTTTTTGAAGCTACGCTTATTTCATCTTTAACTCTCTGCTCACACTCATTTGCAAGGGCTTC
Organism: Helicobacteraceae bacterium; assembly: GCA_947498025.1. Classification (GTDB taxonomy): domain Bacteria; phylum Campylobacterota; class Campylobacteria; order Campylobacterales; family Sulfurimonadaceae; genus Sulfurimonas. The sequence goes on along the minus strand of CANMJR010000007.1, from coordinate 12,094 downwards.
CACCGCTTCAATCCAATTATCTATTTTGTCAAAAAAGAATGCATTGGTTACCAAAAACATATCTTTGCCTAAGATGGGGGAATTGTTATCTTTTCGCAATATATTTAATTTGTGGTAGAGATGTTGGGCATATCCCACTTTTTTAATGGCATCTTTGAGTTTTTTCTTTGAGAGTTTTGTATTGAGATTTTCTGAGAGATCTTTTGTAAATTTTCTGACGCTTCGTCTCCAGTACTCTCTGCTCTCATGGCTCTCTTTTGTTCGCGGAAACTCCATATCGTAAACTTCAAATCCCATGTTTTCTATAATCGCACCTGACTTTGCCTTTTGATCACATGTAGTAGGAGATATAACGATATCAGGCTTATCTGAGAAGTTGTTTGAAGCGAATTGTCCGATAGTTGCTTTTACTAAAGGGCATGATTTTGAGGGGAGAAAATCGCTTCCTATCTCGTCATCCGCATAAAAACCGTTGCAGAGTCTAAGCGGAACCGCGTCAAGCGCATAGATTATCTCGGAAGGAACTTGAATGCACATGGTTCCGACTTTGGCTTTGTCGCTATGAAGAGCCTCATGTTTGCAATGCACTCTCTCATGTAAATCGTAAAAATAGTCCATCGCTTTAGGCGGTTCTTTGAAATCATGTTTTATTTTTTCCAGAACGGCAGCGGCTTCCATCGCTTTATGGCGGTTTTGTCTCTCTTTTGGCGTTTCAATTTTATGTTCAGTCATCTTTTTTCTCCAACCTATCCATCTCCATTCTTTTTGCAAAACCGCCTTTTGTCGATGTAAAGAGTTTCATGTTTAAAATATCTACATGCAGAGCGTCATCCTCAGGACAAGCGGCTACACACTTCATGCAAAAGATGCAGTCGTCTCTTAGGATGTTTGTACTTTTGACATCATCGGCGATATCTTTTATCTGCATATCGCAGACATTGTAGCAGTCACCGCATTTTGTACATTTGTCGCCGTCTTTTTTCAGTTTTAAAAGTGCCCCGTCGCTAAATATGTAGTGCATGGCACTCATCGGGCAGAAAAAGCAGAAAAACCTCTTTTTAAAAAAAGAACCGATAAGAAACAGACCCGTAAAAATCAGCCCCAGCGTAGTCAGTATCATCGCTGTTTTTGTTGAAAAGTCCAAACTCCATTGCGAAACATCTCCTACAAAAAGAGGTGTTATCATCCTGCTGGGGCATATTTCACAAAATGCGGTTCTCCACTCACCACCAAGAAGCCCCATGCCCACACCCATCGGTGCTAAAATCACTATGGCTAGCATAATATATTTTATTTTTTTGAGCGTATCAAATTGAGGCTGTGTGTAGGTGCTGTATCTTATGCCCATCTTTTTTCGCAAACCCGTAATCCAGTCCTGCATAGTTCCAAGAGGACATGCATAGCCGCACCATGCTTTGTTAAAAACGATAAACCAGAGCAAAAAAGTAACAAAGCCAATCAAAACTGAAATGCTTGCCGCGCTCAAGAGTACATCCAAAGGACGGGCAAGTTGATGCTGAAGCGGCAAGAAATAACACATGCCTCCAACCGCTTTATCGTATCCGCAGGAAAATACAGGAATGCTATTTCCAAGATTTACGGCAAAATAACCGCCGTAAATAAAGAGTACAAAAAAGAGGAGTTGCAGCCAAAAGCGAAATCTTCTGATATCGGCATTGTTTATAAAATCTCTAATCCTTTTCATGAAAGGACACCTCTTTAAAAGGGATTTTTCGTCTGGCTCTATGCATGTAGATGGCAAATCCGGTTACGATTATAGTGAATAGAGCCGCCGATAATCCGTAAGCATAAGAGCGGTACCGTGCGCTGTTTGGATGGTAATAGGATGGGTAAGTTACGTCATATTTTATTTTTTCGTATGTGACATCGTTAACGCTCCCTTTCTCCTCTTTTACATAAGATGCATGGAGCAAAAATTCGTTTTTATATCTCTTGTTAAATTCATTCCACTTTGGAAAATAGTCTTCAATGAGTGCGAAAGTTGCAACTCCCTCTTTGTCGGTTTTTAGACTCTTTGACCATCCTGTTTTTGTGCTCAGTGTTATGGTTGCACCCTCAATAGGTTTTGTGTTAAGCACTGCTTGAACCCTTAAATTTTCACCGGAGTAGAGATTGTGGTAAAAAGTCTCATCCTCTTCCCTTACTCTCAATATATCAAAAGGAGCTTCTGCAATAGTGTGTGCCGCCATTTTCTCTTTGTTATAAACGGCATCGTTACTGTGGTTAAATCTCATAAACTCATATTTTGCGGTTTTTACATGCAATGTGTTGTCTTGGATTTTTTTATCTACATAAAAAAGGTTGTAGTATCCGTTGTCGGGCATTTTAAAGCTTACGGATTTGCATCCTGCACTTTTTGAAGCTGTTGCTTGCATTGTGCTTAGATTTGCATCAAGCAGATAAAGCTCCGCACTTATTGCACTGAGACAATTTTTTTTACCCATAGCATCTTCAAAAACAGGCCATAGCTCTTTTACGGCAACCCTATCACCCGCTCCGCCGTGGCTGTGTTCCCCATTGTAGGCTTTTTTCTCTGCTGATGGATTTGTATCTGAAAAATATATACTATCTTTGGCGGCAGGCTCTTTAAAAACAATAGTGGCAGCTTCTGCGGGAACGCTCTGAAAAAGTTTTTCACCGACTCCATGATTTCCACTTGATGCTTTGCCGTAAGTTTTGAAGATATACCCTGTGTAGATATCAATACTGAGAAAGAAAATAATCAAAGATGCCGCAAAAGGAAAAGCGACTATTTTTCTTAGCTTAGGCACATTTAAAAGCTTCACTCTTTTGTAGAGAATGATAAGCGCCCAGACGATTGCAACCCATTTCAGTAAGCCAAATAGATGCAACCAGCTATCATTTCTGTTCGCCAAAGGTGCCACATCTAAAGTAAATCCAAATCCATAAGCAAATCCCTCTGCGATATGCTCATATCCTTTTAGGAAAAAAGTCTCAAGCGAATGGGCGATAGAACCTAAGATAAATAGAGGTGCGTAAGAGTATCCCAAATCATAAAATGTAGTGTTAAAATCTTTTTTGAGAATTTTAGCCGCTATAAACATACCTATAAGTGCGGCTGAGATAGTAAAAATAAGGGCATATATAAATGCAAAAAGACCAACTGCATCAATAGAGCCAAAATCTATATAATTTTTTAAAAACTCGGCTGTTTTTGACCATATCATAATATCCGCAGCATTACTTCTTCCTATGCCGTGGTGAAATGACATGCTAACTGAGATTGAAGCAAGGATAAGGATAAATGCCCAAACCTCTACTTTTAGAACTTGAAGTTTTGAAAAAAGAGAAAATGAGGGTTTTTTAAATTTAAAACTGACGGCTTCACATGCACTGCTGCAATCCATGCAGAGCGTGCAATCCGTCATAGAGTTTCTATTATCAAATGTAAAAGGTTTTAAATTGTACGGACATGCGGTGGCACACTCAAAAGTTCTACACTCATCACATGCACTCTTATATGTGCCAAGCCATGTAAATGAGAGTTTTGAGTAGGCTCTTGTAAATGTTCCGATGGGACAGATATATTTGCAGTAGCTCATATCTTTGTAGAGAAAGTAAATTACAAAAGCAATAAGCGTCATAACGGTAAATAAAATTGCCGTGCCCTGAGGAGTTCTAAAGAGACCAGGGAACATATAGTAAACGCCCCACCAGCCAAACACAAGCAGCATTACGCCGATATATCTGTTTTGCATCCATTTTGGCATGGTTTTTTTAAGTCCGTATTTTGTGATGTATTTTCCCATAAATCCGTGAGGGCAGATACCGCAAAAAATTCGTCCGAATGTAGGAAGAGTTGTAACCATAAACAAAGACCAGAAAATTCCCCAAAAAACAGCGGTAGTAAATGTGTTCTCTTTGAGCGTGTGTGCAAAACCAAAGTAAAGAGCATACACAAACAGTGCCGAAACAGCTATCTTTAACGAGAGTAAAAAATTTTGATTTTTAAAGAAAAATCCAATTATAGGTTTTGCATAGATGTCGTTTTTATCTCGTTTTATAAAATTTACCATTTTTGTCCTTTTTCTATTTTAATGCGTAACATCATGGACTAAAGTACCACTCAGTACAAGCATGCCTACTATCATAAGCAAAAGTGCCGCTGCTCGTTCTATAAAAAGTCTGTAAGAGGAGAACTGAATCATAAATCCCTTAATAACCTTTGATACTATAAATCCGTAAATTAGGATTGAAAACATAACGGCTCCCAGTCCGAAAAAGAGTCCTAATCCTAGAGTGTTGTAAATATTGTTGCTATTTGCCGCTACTGCCAAAAGTGCCATTATCGGGGCGCATGGGTTTATAGACATTGTTGCACCGATAGCAAAAAAACCAAATTTATTTAATTGAGGTTTCTTTATTAACGGTGTTGTGTGTCCGCATGAAGAGATGGGCTTAAAGCTTTTGTAGAGTAAAAACACTCCCATGCCAAAAGTGCTTATGCCAAGAATAAATCCAAATAAAAAGTTGTCGTTAAGCGTTTGTTTTACCCAGTACGAGCTTAGATATGCAACAATTGCCAAGAGTGTATAGCTCAATATTCTGCCTAGACTAAAGGGCAAAATAATCCCCAATGCCTGTTTTGTGCTGTTTGAATTACTTACAAGCAGAGGCGTTAAAAACGGCATGCATGAGAACATACATGCTGTTGCTCCGTAAGAGAGACCTATTATGAAAATTGATAAAAAAGCTGTAGATTCCATAAATAGCCTCTCTTTGACTAATCTTTTTTTGTGATTATTCCAAGGTTTGTAAAGTTTTTTTGTTTTAAGATATCTATGAGAACAACGAAATAATCAAACTTCGCATTTTTGTCACAATTTATATGAATAGGGATATCCGTTTTGTATTTGCATAATTCATTTTCAATATCTTTTATAACAACAACTGTTTTGTCAAATAAAATTTCACCGTTTTCTTTGATAGTGATAGTTAGATTTTCTTTATTATCATTTTTGGCTGCTACTTTGGACTCGGGAAGATCAACAGGAATTACTCCATTTGCCACAAAAGTTGCAGTCGTTAGAACGATTACTAGAAGCACAAGCATAATGTCTATAAAAGGTACTACATTTATAGAATCAAACTTTTTAATTTGCATGTTTTTTCTTTTGATAGATATCCCAAAGGGCCAGAACAACCTCAATTCTTCTAGCCAAGTGGTTATAAAATACAGTTGCCGGTATGGCTACTAAAAGACCCATGGCCGTTGCTTTGAGTGCAAGAGCCAAGGATGTCATAATCATTTTGGCATCTAAAGAGTTGCTTTGACCCATCGCATAAAAAGTGATAATTATTCCAAATACTGTTCCAAGAAGACCTATATAAGGTGCATTAGAACCAAATGTTGCAATTATGTTAATGTTATTGGTAAGAACAATTTCAAGCTCCTCTTTTGTCTCAAAATTTTTTACATCTATCTCTTTGTAAAAGAGAAGTCTCTCAATCCAAAACCAAAAAGCAATAAAACTCATAACTCCCAAAAGTCCGATAATTCCATAATCAACAATATCTTTTATTAGTTCTATGTTCATATATCTGTCCTAAAATTTAACTGATAGTCCAGCCGTATATACTCTACCCGGACTTACGGTAATTGATAAATCCTCTGCATTAAACACACCGTCTTCATTTCTGTCACCGCTTGATCTTGCCGTGCCATAGTAAAATTTATCAAAAACATTGTCTATTCTGGCAAAAAAACTATACGCATAACCGTCTATTTTATGGCTGTAATTTGCAAGCAGGTTTAATGTTGTATGACCCGGTATTTTTATTTGGTTTAAATCATCCGCATAATAGTCTGATTTTGCATTTATCTCTGTTGTTAACTTGAGAGCTTTCATTGGCAGATAATCTAAAATAAGATTTGCCTGATGTTTTGGTGTTCTAGGAATGTCATTTTTTGTTGCGTCAAAAAATGTCAAATTAGAAGTTCTTGTATTTCCGTCTAAATCAATACCGAAGTTATCATAGTTTGTATAATATGCGTCAAGATAAGTATATGCCAAGCCAAATGATAGCTCATCCACAACTTTGCCCTTAGCCGAGAGCTCTAGACCTCTATGTTTAGCTCCTCCGACATTATCCCACATGTCAGTATTTGTAGTATTTGCAGAACCGTAATTTCCTGATGTTTTCATAATAAAATTTTCTCTATCAATCTGAAATATTGCAGCTTCATAATCGATTTTATTTATTTTGGTTCTTACTCCTATCTCATAGTTGTAAGATTTTTCAGGTTCTAAGTCAGGATTGTTTTGAGTATATCCCCAACTGCTTGCACTTCCCGCATAAAGCTGAGCAACGGTAGGCGCTCTAAAACCGGTTGAGAAGTTTGCAAAAACCTGAGCGTCACTGCTCATGTTATAGTTCGTACCTACTCTGTATGAATAGACTTTGAAATCCTCTTTAAAACTATTATTTAGGTAATCATTATAGTTAAGCTTGATTAAATCGTATCTAAGGTTTGCGGTTGCACTTAAATCTTTTACTATCTCTTGCTTGTACTCTCCATAAAGGGCATAAACATTTTCGTCTGTTTTGTCGTCACTTTTTGGGTCGCCTGCCAAATAGTAATCAGGAGTTATAGAAGGAGTACGGCCACCATATATTATGAGTGCTTGATTTGCTCTGTATATCGATTTGTTTTCATACTTATTTGCTCTTAAGTCTAGACCTAAAAGTGTTGCGAATTTTTCAGATGAGGTTCTATATTCACTCTTTACCCCTCTTTGTATCTGTGCATAATCATTGTCATAAGTGTAATCATTATCATCAAGAGAAGAGTCTGTTGCTCCGCTGCCGTTTTTGGTTAGCGGTGCCGACATAAATAGAGTATTATCTGTATAAATATATCCATTTACAAGTAGGTTTGAGTTGTTGCTAAAGTCTTTAGAGTAGGTAAGAAATAGTTTTAAGAGTTCAACATCATACGCTCTTGTATAATCTCTGTCACCTTGATTTCCACTATAAATAGACTTAGGATTTGTTCTTGCCGAAGTTTCACCGCCTACAGTTCCATGCGTATCTTTAATTCTATTTGAATGTTCAAATCCAAAAGTAAGATCTGATGTATTATCGATGTAGTATTGCAGTTTACCGTTTAAGTACTTTGCGTCATAGGCTGAATCTTCCCAATATCCGTCAGATTTCTTCTGGCTTGCTTGTAGATGGAAGTTTAAATTCTCATTTGCATATCCGCTTCTTGCTAACAATTTTTGATAACCAAAGCTTCCAAATTCAACAGCACCAAAATTGTTGTTATACTTTGCGCCTCTTTTTGTCGTTATGATTACGGCACCGGAGAGTGCATCATCGCCAAATAGATAAGAAGCACCGCCTTTTATAACTTTGATGCTCTCTATGTTGTCTAGGTCTATGTTTACGGCACCTGTTCTTTCAAATACAGGCACACCGTCAATTACAATGGCTACTCCGGGTTTTTCTCCCATATACATCTGATTTTCTACACCTCTTAGGTGGATTTTTAGAGTGTCGCCGCTTTTAACTTCTGTTGTAACACCGGGAATTGATTGCAGAATTTGCTGAATATTCTCAACATGTGCTTCATCCACATTCTCACCGCTGATTGCACTAACACTTGACACCTCTGCCTTTTTTGTGTCAAATTTGCTATCAATTGTAGAAGACTCAACCTGTATCGTTCCTAGATCTGATGCTGCAGCATTCATGGCTAGCGCACAGATTACTGAAAGATATACAATTTTTCTCATTTACATGCTCCACTTAAGTATATTTTAATATTTATAAATGGAGTATAATAATAAAGTGTTAATTTTGTGTTAAGTCTTATGTATAAATTATATTTATGAAACAGTAGTTGGAAGACAGTCTTATTAAATATTTAAACTTAAATTACCGTGATTATAATAGATGAGAAATATACTCCAAAAAATTTCTTAGAATGTAGAATCAGTCTGATAGGGGGTTTATGAGCTTGCCAAATATGAGAATTTGGCAGGCTCCTTATCTACTATACTGCAGGTAGCGGATTGGAAACTTCATCCTCAGTTGTTTCTGAAGCGGAAGTTACAGCATCAATTATTTCAGAAACGGAAATTTCATCCTCGGTTGTTTCTGAAGCGGAAGTTACAGCATCAATTGTTTCAGAAACGGAAATTTCATCCTCAGTTGTTACTGAAGCGGAAGTTACAGCATCAATTGCTACTAAGTCAGATGAAACTGCATCAGTTGTTGGTGCAACAGAAGGTTTGCCATGGGCTGCCCCTGAATCGGAGGTTTCGTCATCTTTATTCTGTTTTGAAGGCTTTTTAGCTTTAATTTCTTCTATTTCATCAAAGTTTAATGTTTGTAATAAACCTTGTGCTACAAGATTAAACATTGTTTGCTCTTCAACAGCAAGCGCTATCTCTAAAGATGTAGCATTCTCATCTAAATTGCTGTTATTCTCAATTTCTGTAAATCTTTTTAAAATCGCCTCGATTGCAATAGGTGCATTCGAGTGTTCATTGTCTCTTTCAACCAGTTTCTCATAAACAGCATTAAGAACGATAATTGACCTCTTTGTTGCTTCAGACGGGGCTTTTAGCAACTCTTCAATTGTTGTATTTGTTTCCTGTGCCAGCGCAAATAATTTTTGCTCACGAATTGTTTCATTTTCATCAGCGATATATGTAGTAGTAGGAGTAATTACGTTACTGTAAGATGTAAGATTGATGTCAAGAGCAACATCCGCAGCCGTTAAATTCCCATCACCGTCAACATCAATCCAGCCACCTACAGCTGTAACAGGGAAAACAGGCTCATTCGCGAATATATATGTATTATTTGTGTCACTTACCTGTACTGCAACACTGCCATTTGCATCTGTAACATTAGAATCATACACAGCACCTCTTTCAACGATTACACCGTATTCTTGAACTGTAGAAATTGCAGCTCCTACGGCTGCAGAAGCATCTGTTACTGCACTGGTATTTGTGCTAGTTCCAGAACCACAACCATAAAACGATAGTGCGGCAATTACCGATAATGCGTAGATAAATTTTTGTTTTTTCATGATAAATCCTTTTAATTTAATGGGTTTTATACAGATAAATAATCTAGGGAGGCAACAAATTAGAAGAATATTGCAACCTGGCGATCTCTTATCAAAGACCCATAGCTTTCCGTCCTTGCTTCACAACAAGTTTGGCACGTTTTTTTTAGTAGGCAAATTGTACATCTATTATGGTGATAATCACATTAAAAAATTTTATTAGTTGTGTAATGATTTTATTCTAACCTTTATATAACTATGCATGTACTTACTAATTAAATTGACGATATACAGAACAAAAGCAGTGAATATACTTTTAGTTAAACTCTCTTAAACAACGCTATTTTGTAACAGTTGTTATAATTTATGCAATTATACGACGCAGGTTTTTTACATTTTAGTGTATAATCAACGCTTATTTGAAAAAAATTATAGTATGGAAGTGACGATGCAAAAATATTTTCAAAATCTTAGTATAAGTACAAAACTGCAAATTGCTATCTTTGTTATCTTATCTGTTATGCTTAGTAGTATTATCTTTTGGCTTCAAGATAAGAATCGTGCCAATGTTATACAAATTATTGAGGGAAAAGGGGTTGCGATAGCTCAAAGTACCATAAATGGATTAAACATGATGATGCTTACAGGTGCTATATCCGATGTAGAAAATAGAAAACTTTTTTATGAAAAAACCGCTTCAACAGACGAGGTAAAAGGTTTTTATGCCTTTAGAACAAATCACCTGCAACAAGATTATGGAGAAGGTTTAGAGATTGAACACTTACGAGATGCGCTTGATAAAAAGAGTGTTGAAACAAAAGCATTGGTAACAAAGATTGACGATGATAAAACCCTAAGAGTAACCCTGCCATTCATCGCAAGCTCTGACTATAAAGGGACAAATTGTCTTACATGTCATAATGTTCCGGAGGGAACGGTTCTTGGAGGGGCTACCGTTTATATTGATATACTGCCGGAGCTAAAAAAGATAGAGAATCAAGCACTTTTTATGTGGATTGGAGTAATTATTCTTCAGATTATCATTCAACTTGTTGTATATTTTGGTATGAAAGTACTCATTGGCTTTCAGGTTGAAAAGATGGTAAGTGAACTCTCCTCAATGAAAGGGGATTTTTCAAAGCGACTTACAATCAAATTTAACGATGAGATTGGTCTTATAGCAAAATATATAAATGAGTTTATAGAAGACTCGGCAAGTTTTATTCGTGACACAAAACATGCAGTAGAAACAAATAAAGATGCTGCACACCGTCTAAATAAAATGACGGTTTCACAAAAAAATGAGATATCTAAAGGGTGCGACCTCCTGCGTAACATGATGAACAATTCTGCAAAAATAGAAAATATAATGAAAGAGTCCAATGAAATAAATAATGAATCTGTCAAGAGAATAGGTGAAGCCGATAGTTCGCTGAGTGATGCACAAGATAAAATTAAATTTATGATTTCAGACATTAAGAAAAATGTTGATAGAGGAGAAGAAACCGTAGAGCGTATTGGTCATCTTCATCAAACAATTGGGGATGTGCAACAAATTTTGGCAATCATATCTGATATTGCACAGCAAACAAACCTGTTGGCTTTAAATGCAGCAATTGAAGCGGCTCGTGCCGGAGAGCATGGGCGAGGATTTGCTGTTGTTGCCGATGAAGTGCGTAAATTAGCAGAGAGAACTCAAAAATCTCTGACGGAGAGTGATGCAACATTTAAGGTACTTTCACAAACTGCAATTGAGGCAGTTGATAGTATCAAAGAGCAATCTAACTCATTAAATGAGCTAAATGAGCAGAGCGATGAAGTTAACTTGCTCATTACAGAGGCTGCTAAAAAGCTTCAGACTACAAAAGAATATACAAATATATTACTAGAAAAAAACTCTAAAATCTGTTTGGATATAGAGGATATTAATGAAAGCACCTCTGATGTTCAGTGTGTGGTTGAGGGCAGTTCTAAAACTATTGATGAGTTGATGGATTTGGCAAATTCTCTTAGTAAAGATGCCCAAATTTTGAGTGAAAAAATTGATAGGTTCAATGTATAGGAAAAGTTAGTGAATATTGTTTTTCTTTTAGAGGTAGGTTTTGGTCTATCGGTTCTTTTGGGTTTGTTGATTTTTTTACTTGTGTCATTTAGGAGCAAGAGGGTGCAGATTAATAAAGAAGAGCCGGAACTAGATTTACAATCTTTAAAAGCAATTATAGAAGATGAAAAAACAACCTCTAAAGGGCTCAAAGAGGCTCTTGATTCAGTTATAAAATATTACGGAGTGATTGATGGCAAAGGAGGAGCTAAAACTTATTATAATTTTGATACTTACTTGAAGATAATTTTCAGTATCTGTCTTCATCCAAATACAAACAAAGATTTAATTATAAATTTTGAGAAAGAGCTAAGAAAACTAAATCCCGATTATACAACTGAAATTGGCGATGCTCTGATAAAAGGACTAAACTCCAGAGGAGTTTAGTTGTTAATGATTATGTCTATATCTTTTCTCTTCTTCTAGGATGGTACCTAAAAGTTCTACAACTTTTTTGCTGCCGTTCTCTGCGGCGTTGAAGTAGGTCATAACATTTTTAAATTCTATTGTGCATGTACCATTTTTTACGCACTCGACAGCTTTCTTGATGCTATCATGTACCTCTTTATGCGGTTCAACCATTTTGGAAAAACTTGCACACTTTCCAAACTTCTCTTTTCCTGTACCTTCAAAATACCATTTTCCGAGTCTGCACTCTGTGTCTGATGCGAAAGAGCCGGTGATTTCCCCGCTGAATACAGTTTTATATCCATTTGCTTTAAAAAGCAGGTGGTCGAGTTTACTTAAAACCATAAAAATTGCATAAGTGATATCTTTATTCTCTGTAGCAATTATCTCTGTATTTGACGATAATTTATTCATTCTCTCTTGAAATATATCCATTTTACTGTTTGAGCTTTGAGACAATTCTTCCATAGCTTTTGAGTGCGTATGAACTTCTTGTGTATTTTGCTTTAGGCTTTGAA
>CANMJR010000006.1 GCA_947498025.1 Helicobacteraceae bacterium | reverse complement strand
TATTTACTTGCTCAGTTTTCAATGATCTCAAACTCATCCCGATGACTTCTACTTGAAGTTTCTCTAGTCCTAAACTTTAGGTCTCTGTGTTTGTGGACGGGAATTATAGGGGGTTGTTGCTTAAAGGATTCTTAAATTTTGTGGGGATTTGGAATATGTTTGAAATTTTATTTTATTTGCTTTTCAAGGATTCACCCCTCTATATATGTGTACCCTGTTTCTGGCTTTATCACTGCAGTGTTGCAATCGTTCCAAAGAGTCCTTATAAATTACTAATATATGCAAAGAAAAACTTAAAATCAAGGCTATTCAGCGCTGAATATTGATGCGATAGCGCATTATGGAATGACCCCCTAGAAATTAAACACATTTTACAAGAGTTGAATATGCTACCAATTTATACAGATGAATTTAGTTAGACTTGTAACAAACGGCTGTTAGATTGGGTGCACATCAATGAGTCGCAAAAAAACTAAATAAAAATTGCTACAGTCAATTGAAAAAAATAGATTAGCTAGGCTTACAATCCAAGCTAAATAATGCTTTAATAAAAAGTATAATGTATTTACTTAGGAAGAATATTCTCTTAAGTGATGAAATCTGTAATAATAGATACGTAACCTAAGAATATTTATCTCAAAACTTAGAAAAAGAAAACCAAAAATTTTAATACATATAAAAAAACGTATTCAAAAAGTCGAACTGTATTTATGTTATAGTAATATTTATAAAAAGTTTGCTTGCATTTTGAATACATGTAAATATAAAAAGAGTTTCGAGGCTTATGAGCAAAGCTAGATTTTATTGTGCAATACATATAAACACAAATCTAATAATAAATCTGATGCAATTCACAAAGCATGTTTTAATCATTTCCTACAATGTTTGATCGAGAGGCTTTCCAAAGAGAGTTTGTTGAGTGATGCAATCTATGTCAAAATTTATAAAGGCTAGCTTTATTTGGCGATAGTTATAGATTTGTTTAACCGTAAGATTGTAGAATGTGCTTCAAGTCATAGGATGGAAACATATCAAGGAAACCAATACATACAAGTATTTTTAAAAGCTCATATTTTCCAAAGAAAATGGAGTTTAATATAATTCCCAGTACAGCGGAAGAAGCTACTATTATGATATGCAGTCGCAAAAAGCTTTATCAAAATTCTTAAAAAGGAGCTTGTCAGAAAACATATATCTTTAATAAGAGAACTCGTATTTTAAAAATATTTGAATATATAGATACGTTTACAACTCAAAAAGAAGACATGGCATCTCAGATATATTTCGCCTAATATGTTTGAAAAATAATATTACATTGAGGTTTCAGTTAATGAGGTTTTACTGCATTGATACGTGTTTATAATAGTGGGAATTAACCACTCATTTCGGTTATCTTAGACAAATATACTTATTTTTAAAATTGACGAGAATGAGGGTAAACTCAGAAGATTATTTTCTTCTAAGTTCTTTAATACGAGCTTTTTTACCAGCAAGTTCACGAAGATAAAATAATTTAGCACGACGAACTCGACCGCGACGAATAACTGTTATCTCACTGATAGAGTCAGTATATATCGGGAAGATTCTCTCTATGCCAATACCATTTGCGCCAATTTTACGAACTGTAATTGTTTTACCAGTTCCTTGACCTCTTTTTGCAATACAAACACCCTCGTAACTTTGCACACGAGTTTTGTCACCTTCTTTAATTGTTACTGCTAAACGAACAGTATCACCAGCACGAAATTCTGGAAGTGTTTTCTCAGCTATTTGTGCTTTTTCAAAGTTTTCTATGTACTTATTTCTCATAAGATTTCCTTGTTCTATGCTTTAAAAGCTGCTCTGGCCTGAAGAACTTAGTCTTACATTCGGACAGGGCTAATTTTAGTGAGCGAATTCTACTATGATTTCCCTTTAAGTATTCTGATGGAACACTTCTTTGCTCATAGTTCTGTGGCTTAGAAAAAGATGGTGCTTCTAAAAGCGGTGTTTCAAAACTTTCAACACTCAAAGAATCACTATTTCCAAGAACACCCTCAATATTTCTACTTATAGCGTCACACATAACTAAAGAGGCTAACTCACCACCGGTTAATATATAATCACCAATACTAAAAACTTCATCGGCGAACTCTTCGACAACTCTTTCATCAATACCCTCATATCTTCCACTCACGAAAGCAATATGAGATTTTTTAGCTAATCTTTTTGCATCATTTTGTCTAAAAGGTTTTGCTACAGGAGTTAAAAAAACTATATGAATATTTTCATTACTCAGTTTCAAATTTTTCAGTGCATCATAGAGAGGCTGAGGATACATAACCATTCCAGCCCCACCACCGACAGCAGTATCATCAACTTTACTATGCTTTGAACCACTAAATTCTCTAGGGTTTAGATAATTAATATGAATCAAATTTTTATCAATCGCACGCTTAAGAATAGAGTCTTGAAAATAACCCTCTATAAGGTTAGCGAAAAGAGTAACAAAAGTAAAAGTCATTATGAAGCTTCTAAAATATCCATAGCACCAACTACGGTGATAATTTTTTTATCAATATCTGTGCTTATTATAAATGGTTTGTGATAAGGAATTAAAAAACTTTTCGACAATCCAGTTTCTACTAAATCATCACTTGTTTTTACATTTAAATAATCACTTACACTTATTCTCTCAACCTCGCTAACGCTGCCCAAAAGTTTACCTTCTTCAAAAACGTTACAACCTACAATATCAAACCAAAAAAACTGCCCTTTATCTAAATGGCAGTTTTTCTTAGTATCTTCATAAGTTGAGTACAAACTTGCATTAGTAAATTTTTTAGCATCTTCAACTGTGTTAATTCCAGCTATTTTTATAATGCCTCTTTCAAGATTTACCTCACTTAGAGTAATGGTATCTTTTTTATTAATCAAAAAAGTTGCACCACTCTTAAATTGCTCTGGGAAATCACATTTGATATGAAATTTCATATCGCCTTTTATACCGACTGTTTTGCCGATAGTAGCAATATGAATTAGGCTGTTTTCTTTAAACTGGTTCGACATTGATACGGTAACTTACGCCATCTTTAGCTTTACAGCCAGAGATAACTGTTTTTATAGCGCCTATCATTTTACCCTCTTTACCAATCAACTTGCCAATGTCAGTTTGATTAGCGTAAAGAACTATTTCTGTAACTTCATCGCCCTCTTTAACTTCAACTCTTATATCATCAGGATGTGATGCTATAAGTCTTGCAAATTGTGCGACAAAATCAGCTATCATAATTAACGACCTGTTATCTTTTTAACGCGGTCACTCATTTTTGCGCCAACACTTAACCAGTAGTCTAATCTTTCAGTATCTACTACCATAGTTTTCTCTGCCACCATTGGATTGTAGTGACCAATTAGTTCTATCCAACCACCATCTCTTCTCTTACGACTATCTGTTACCGCAATACGGTAAAAAGGTTGCTTTTTTCTTCCCATTCTAGTGAGGCGAATTACTGTTGCCATTTTTGGTCCTTCTCTGCGCAAGTTATATTTCAACTTGCTGTATATGTTAAATTTGCATTTTGAATGCAAAGCTATAAACTCTAAAAGTTCATAACTTTATTTTCACATGCCTTATGACTTATCTTCGAAGAGCTCCTGCTCCGCCCATTTGACCCATCATAGATTGAAGGTCTTTCATCCCGCTTTTTCCTGAAAATCGTTTTGCCATTTTACCTGCATTTTTAAACTGCTTTATCATTCTATTTATTTCTACTTGAGTAAGTCCACAACCTGCAGCTATTCTAAGTTTTCGAGAGTTATTCAACAATTCAGGATTTTCTCTCTCTTTGAGAGTCATAGAAGAAACCATGGCTTTAATATTTTTAAGTTCGCCTGAGTTTTCAAAATCAAAATCTTTAATAGCTTTTGACATATTGCCCATGCCTGGCATCATGCCAAGCAAAGAGCTCATGCTACCCATTTTTTTCATGCTTTCCATCTGCTCTAAAAAGTCATTGAAGTTAAACTCACCCTTTTGAATCTTTTTAGTAAGTTTTTTTGCCTGCTTCTCATCAATCATAGATGCAGTTTTTTCCGCAAGCCCCTCTATATCTCCAAAGCCCATAAGACGATTTACAATACGGTCAGGTAAGAATATTTCTAAATCTTCCATCTTCTCGCCGGCACCTATAAAACGAAGTGGTACCTGAACTTGTGATGATAGACCAAGAGCAACTCCACCTCTTGAATCACCATCATATTTGCTTAGAATTATGCCGTCAATACCGATTTTTTCTTTAAAGGTTGTGGCTGTTTTTACAGCGTCCTGCCCTGTCATGGAGTCGGCAACATAAAAAATTTCACTAGGATTTGCTACTTTTTTAACTTCTTGAAGCTCACTCATAAGTTCATCGTCTATTGCTAAACGACCTGCCGTATCAATTAAAACTACATCATAAATACCATTTCTGGCTTTTTTTAATGCTGCCGTAACTACTTCAATAGGATTAGTTGAGTTTGCTTCTTCAAAAAGTTCCACTTCTATCTTAGCCGAAATTTGGCGAAGCTGTTCAACCGCTGCTAAACGCTGCAAATCGGCTGCAACAATTAAAACTTTTTTTTGTTTATTTTTCAGGTAAAGTGCCAATTTTCCCGTTGTAGTTGTTTTACCAGAACCTTGAAGTCCTGTCATCAAAATAACAGTTGGAGGATTCGGCGCAAAAATAAAACCTCTGTTTCCGCCAATCTCTAATAGTTCATATAGAGTTTTTCTTAAAGCATCCAAAAATTTGTCTTTTCCAATTCCATTCGCTTTTGTCTCTATTTGAACTTTATCTATTAAATCTTTTACTACTTTATGGTTTACATCTGCTTTTAAGAGATTTTTCTTTAGCTCGTTAAGGGCTTTGGAAAGGGCTTTGTCGTCATCATGAAAACGAATTTTTTTAATCGCACTTGTAAATGATTCAGTTAAAGTATTAAACATAGCCTCTCCTATTATAAAATCTCAAAAATGTTTTTGGATGTAAAAAGTTGCGAATTGTATCTAAAGCTTACTTTTATTTTTCTTTAAGTCTATTCAAAATTAACAAACTCCCTTGGCTCAGGGGCAATAAACTCCATGCCAAGAAGTCTGACTTTATGTGCATGCAACATCACTCGTTTTGCTCGTCTTCCTCCGTACTGCTCATCTCCGACAATTGGATGGTCAATATAACGAAGATGCGTTCTTATTTGATGCGTTCTTCCGTTATGAATAATACACTTTATTTTTGTTTTTTTAGCACTTACAATATCAGGAAAAACTTCAGTTCTTGCCGGCTTTCCTTTTCCTGAAACATTTGAATACGCTTTATTATTTTTCTTTTGTGTAACAATTGGCTTATCAATATCAATTGGTTCAGATATTATTCCCTCAACCCATGCGATATACTCTTTGTAAACCCTGTCTTTCTTGAACTCTTCGATTGCTTTTTCACGAAACTCTTCATTTTTTACAAGCATCAAAACACCGCTTGTTTCACGGTCAAGTCTATGCAAAAGTTGAGCACCTTTGTACTGTCTCTCTATCTCATCTGAATTTACAAATGCCGGTTTATCTACAACGATTAAATCACTGTTTTCAAATATCGGCTTTATTTTTTGAACTTTTTGAACTATAAATATAGTTTTTTCATCAAGTTCACCGCGAGCTATCATAACTTTTTTATTTCCAACATAAACTAAACCTCTATCTATCATAGATTTAGCTTGAGTATTTGAAACACCCTCTTGAAATGATACAAGCTTATACGCTTTATCTGTCGCCATGTAAGGCTCCTTATCTTAATATTTTTTCTACTATCGGTTCTAAATCTATATTCTCTTCTACCATGGAGCTTGGTAAATTTCTACATGCTAAAAGCGCTCTATGTATCTCACTTGGTTCTACATACTGCACATGATGCACATATTTGAAGAGTTCTTTTTGATGAAAAAAGTGCTTGCCTGTGATTATTTTACATCCAAAATGAGCAGGTTCTAGCGGATTATGCCCACCGACATCCCCTCTAAAAGCTCCGCCTAAAATTGCTATATCGCTTATTGCATAAATATTATTCAGCTCACCCATCGCGTCAACCAAAATCATATCTGTATCAAATTCACAGTTTTGTGAAAATTTCGAGAGTGTTAAAGAGTTTTTATCAGCATAATTTTTCATCAACTCGTAAACACTCTCAAATCGCTCCGGATGTCTTGGCACTATTATAAGCTTTGCGTCACTCTGCTTTTTATACTCTACAAATGATTTTAAAATAGCCTCTTCCTCACCTTCATGCGTACTTCCAGCAACAATACACTCTTGTTTTGACTTTTTATACTCTTTAGTTTTTGTAACTTTTGCGGCTAATTTTATATTTCCCACTACTTCAATATTTTTAGCACCCAGAGCTAAAAAGCGATTTTTATCCACTTCACTTTGTGCATATATTATCTCCACATGTCGCAACATCTTTTGATAAAACCAAGCAAATTGCAAATACTTTTTCGCACTTTTTTCAGAAATTCGAGCATTTAAGAGAATAACTCTACTTCCTTTTGCAGCCGCCGCAACTATCAGCATGTACCAAAGTTCTGCCTCCAAAACTATGAGAACTCTCTGCTTTTTCATCCAAAACGGCAGAAACATCTCATAAGGCAAATACCGAACATCCGCTTTATACTTTATTGCTTCAGAAAACCCTGTATGCGTTATCGTGGTTATATTTATCTCATTGGCGTCAATCAAATCTAGAATCGGCTTAATTGCTCTTGCCTCACCTAGCGAACACACATGGAACCAAATTTTATCCGCTTGTTTAAATCTTGGATTTTGAAAAAGAAAAAAACGAGCAGGAATTGATTGTCTGTATTTTTGCTTGAAAGAAAGGGAGACTAAAAGCGGAAGTGCTACAACATATAGCATAACGCTTAAAGTGTAATAAAGTAGCGTGAACATGGCTTAAAAAGCCCTATTCTTCGTTAATTTCCACATGTATAATACGACCACAATGTGGACATGTAACAATCTCATCTGCTCTAATAACATCTGCATAAATTTTATCACTCAAACGCATGTGACAACCCATACAAGCTTGCTCTTCCACCGGAACAACAGTGCTATTTTTAGCCCAGCGACGAATTTTTTGATAAAAAGCCAAACCTTTTTGGTTTATTGTTCCAAGAAGTTTTTCTTTTGCAACAAACACCTCTTGTCTATCTTTATTGATAACTTCTAGCTTTTTATCAACTTCGGCTTTAACAGATTCTAAGTTTGCTTGTAATCCAGCTAAAGAGGCTTTTGCAGCTTCAACTTGCTCTTTTTTATTTTCTATAATTCTCTCTAATCTTTCTATCTCTTCATTTGCAAAAGCTACTTGTTCTTTTGCTATCTCTTCTTCTAGTTGTAAAGATTTCATCTCTCTTTCAGTTTTTACTTCAGAGCTTTTTCTAGAATTGTCTTCTAATTTTTTTGAGAGTTCTGCCAAATGCAAATTATTTTTTTGCTTTTTAACTTCCTCATCTCTAATTTCGTTCGTTAAATTCTCAATATCTGATTCAATACTCTTTGTTTTTGCAAGAGCTGCTTCATAATTGTAATTTGCTTCTTCTATCTGAGGTTCAAATGCATCAATCTCTTTATCTACTTTTGAGAGGTCGATTAACTGCTTAAGATGCTGGTTCATTGGGCTCCTTTGAGGTGTTTCGTATATGCCATATCTTCTATAAATATTACTAATTATATGTAAATGGATTTTCTGATGATGAAATTATAACTGCTAAACCTAAATTTTTCAAATACTTTGCCAAAATTTCTGCAAAAAAGCGTTCACTTTCATAATGACCTATATCAATTAAGGATAATTTTATACTTTTTGCATGCATTGCATCATGGTATTTTATATCGCCTGTCAAAAAACAGTCTGCTTCTATTGAACTTATAAGCGAACATCCGGAACCTGTTGTAAGTGCAACCCTTTTTACTCTCTCATGGCTCTTAACACATTTAGCATGTGGAAGTCCAAAAGCGGATACAACTTTTTTAGAAAAATCATCAAAATTTTCATCCATCTCAAAATAGGCAACAAAACCCTCTTTCTTCAGAATCTCTACACCCAAAATCTCTTTTGCAACAAACTCGTTCAGATGCGTTTGGTCAAAATTTGTATGCATCGCTATATTCGAAATATTTTTTCTTATCATCTTTTGAATTAAATTTGCAGGATATTTACTAAAATCAAGCTGTTTCAACCCTCCAAAAATGAGAGGGTGATGGGTAATTAAAAGAGTGTCATCTTCAAGCGAATCAATAAGTGCTTCATCCACATCTATACTTAAAACTATTTTTGAAATTTCCTGCGAAAAATCTCCGAGTAAAAGCCCCGAGTTGTCCCACTCTTCTTGAAGTAAAAAAGGTGAAAGATTGTCCAAAAAGTTATATATATCTAAAAGTTTCATCTCTTTATTTCACTTTTAATTTTTCTAGCTCTTCTTTTGCTTCAATGAACTCCGGATTTATCTCAACCGCTTTTTGATACATCTCTATCGCCTCATCTTTTTTTTGCATATCTACCAAGAGATTTCCAAAGTTATAGTAAGTTATCGGATTTTCATCATTAATTTCCAAAGAGGCATGCAAGTGCATTTTGGCAGATGCAAACTCACCGTTTTTTCTATAAATAGATGCAAGCGAGTTATGAATATACTCATTTGCATCATCCAATTCCAGCGCCTCTTTATAATAGTTTAATGCCTCTGCATCATTGCCTGATTGCTGAAACATGTAGCCGATTTTAAAGACAATATCCGGATTGTTTGGCTCTTTTGCATTCGCTTCTACTAGAAGTGCAATAGCCTTTTGAAAATCTTTCTCTCCATACGCGATATCAGCTTTTTCTATCAAAGCCTCTGGAGAAAAAGGTGAAAAAGCTTTTGCGCTTCTTTGCTCATCTTCACTCTCCGGCTTTTGCTCAATATCCTTGAGTGTCTGAATATGCTCATAAATTTTAAATGCAAAAAAAGCGGATGCTCCTAACATGAGTAACTGAAAAACTGTCATTGTGTGCCTTTATATAAATTTTTATTAAGAGTTGCTATGAACTGAAGGGGGTCAACCTGAATTCCGGCAACACGAACCCCAAAATGTAAATGAGGTCCTGTAACTCTGCCACTCACTCCGGAGAGCCCGATAGGTGCCGATTTTTTTATTTTTTGACCACTCTTTACATCAAATTTGCTCATATGAAAATAACATGTATAAACTCCCTGCCCATGGTCTATAATGACTGTGCCTCCAGAATAAAACCTATCTTTTGCCAAAACTACAACACCGTCATTACAGGCGTATATCGGGGTTCCGACATTTGCACGAAAGTCTGTTCCGCCATGGTAACCCTTCAAAGAGCCGTTATAGATTCTGGCTTTACCGAATGCACTTGTAATTTTACTCTCCATGGGAAATGTAAATTCTGATTTTATGTAACTCTGTTCTGTCGTGGCGTTATAAATATCCATAGCCTCTTTATGCTCTATTGCTGCTCTTTTTTGATTCTCACCATTTGGATTAACTTTCGACTTTTCTACCTCTATCTGCTCTTTTTCATACTTCCCGTCTTCTATTTTTATAAACATGTTTTTAGTCAGATTAGAATTTCTTTCTTTATAGCAAATTTCGATTTTTTTGCTGCTCGGTTTTTCATCATAGTTTATCGCAACTAGCGCATACATCTTTTCTTTATCAAGAGGATGCGTAAAAACTCTGTAGCTCTTTTTATCGACTAAAATTTTTTCATAAACAACATCTTTCTCTTTTTTAAACTCTACAAAAAGCGTTCTTCCATTTGAGATATTCAAATCGGAAACATATACATTATAGGCAGCCAGAGAGGAGATAAAAAGCAATATTAATACTACTGTTTTCACTCTTTATCCTTCATCGCTCTTTGAATATCTCGCTTCATATCTTTCTCTTTTAAATCATTTCTTTTGTCATGAAGCTGCTTTCCTTTGGCAATTGCAATCTGAATTTTTATTATATTTCTATCATTAAAATAGAGTTGAAGCGGGACAATCGTATATCCGTCTCTTGTTATAGCTTTGAGCATGGTCAAAATCTGTTTTTTGTGAAGCAATAATTTTCTGCTACCTCTCTCTTCATGCCCGTAAAAATGGTGTGTGGTCTCCAATCTTCCGATGTGAGCATTAAACAAAAAAGCCTCTTCACCGACAATACGGATAAAACTATCTTTTAAATTTACCTTTTTAGCTCTTATACCTTTTACTTCGCTCCCGACAAGAACGATGCCTGCTTCAAACTTCTCTTCTAAAAAGTAATCGAAATAGGCTTTTTTATTTTTTGCTATCGTTTCGCCCATTATCTCATTTCTCCCGCTTGTTTATCTATTTTATCGGCATTTCTAAAAAAACTGCTTCCGCTGCCGCTGAAGTGCCATCCCTCTTTGTAATAATCTTTTAACTCCGGATACCCTAGCAAAGCCGGTTTGTAAAGGTCGTTTGCTTCTTTGGCATTCATAGTTTCTAAAATCTCTAATGAGCCTCTTCTTTTGAGCATGTCAGCCTCAGCTTCACTTATCGGATTGTAAAAATCGTCTCTATAAATTCCATAAACCTTAGGTGTACTTATCTCTAATTTTGGAGTTAAAATCTCAAAATCTAAAATCTCCTCTACGAACTCCTCTACAACTTCTCCTATGCCGCTCACATTAGCACTACCGTAATTATAAATAAAAAATGAAACATCGGCACCGACTTTTAAACCGATATGTGCAAGTTCATCCAAACTAAGGCCGAAATTAAGAGTTTCATTGCACATCTTCAAATAGGTTGCAGCATCGCTGCTTCCACCTCCGAGACCTGCAAATGCCGGAATCTGCTTCTTTACATGTACAGCATATGTAGCCATCAGCTCTTCCAAAGATTCAGAAGTAGTTGCAGCTTTTAGTGCTAAATATGCCTTATAAATTGTATTTTGTTCGGTATTACAAGAAAAATCACCGATTATCTTAAATTCTCTCTCTTGCTTTGGGACAAAGGAGAGTTCATCATAGAGAGAGTTCACTCTCATAAATCTAGATACTATCTCATGATAGTTTTCTCTTTTTCCTCTTATTTTAAGAAATATATTTACTTTAGCATACGCCTTATAAATTTTCATACTTTTTATTTTCCTAGAAGTTTGCTAAGCAGATTAATAGCATCCGATTTAATCTCTTTAGAAGCAGCTATATTTGAATCTTTTACATCACTCAGCAGCTCACTTCTCACTATAGAGATACTTTTTGGTGCATCAATTCCAAGCTTCACTACGCCCTTTTCTATGGATATAATTTTTATTACTATATCGTCACCGATTATTATAGACTCTTCAATTTTTCGAGCTAAAACTAACATGTATATATCCTACCCAACTCATATTTTACTTCTTCATTTTCTATCTTAATAATTGAGATATTTTCGCCATTATCTAGCCAATAGTAACCATCATCTTTCATCTGTAAATCTGATAAAGCAAGAACTCTTCCATATTTCAGATTGTCACTCTCACCCAAATAGTAGTTTTGAGGAATATTGAGTGATTTTTTAATATCTAACGGCTTTTCATCATCGTATTTAAAAACTCCCTCAGACAACCTCTCTAAGGCACTCAGACTTCCATACTCTACCCCAACACTCTTTGCAATTATTAGACCTAAAGAGCGGATATATGTTCCCTCAGAGACAGTAGCCTCAAAGGTAACGAATGGGTGCGAATAGTTTATAAGTTTACTCTCATAAATAGTTGAGTTTATTTTGTTAAGCACTACCTCTTTGCCTGCACGAGCCAAATCATACGCTCTTTCACCGTTAATTTTTTTTGCACAAAAGATAGGTGGTTCGTACTCAATTTCACCCGCTAATGATTGAACAGCGGTCTCAACAACGGCTTGTGGAAGCTCTTTTATTATCTCTATATGCGTTATCGATTCAGTATCTAAACTCTCACTCACGGCGCCGAGCCACAACGTGGCTCTGTAAGTCTTAGGCGTTTTGTTCAAAAAACGAAAAAGTTTTGTGTGACTTCCAAAACCTATCAGTAATACACCCTTCGCAAAAGGGTCAAGTGTTCCTGAAAAGCCTGCTTTTTTGTTGTTGTATTTTCTTTTTAACTTAGACAAAAAGAGATTCGAGCCGATTCCTGATGGTTTATATGCTACAAAAAGCCTATTCATAATCTCTCAACAAACGATGCCAAAATATCCCTTTTAGTACCTGCAAAATTAATATTGAGTTTAAACTCTCTGCCCGATTTGCTAACCCCGACGATTCGCCCTGTACCGAATATTTTGTGACGGACTAAATCCCCTTTTTTGAAGGCTGTATTCTTCTCAACAATAAGTGAACCCTCACAAAGTCCGGCTTCATTAAAAAATCTGCTCTTTTGTAAATCGCTTCTTCTGCCCTTATAGAATCTGCTTCCAGCATGAGAGAGAGTGAGCGTCTCTTTTGCTCTTGTAAAAGCTACATAACCGAGTCGTCTCTCCTCTTCTAAATCGCTTCCATCACCCGTGAGAGGCAAAAAGCCTTCTTCGATTCCTATGACAAAGACATGGTCAAATTCCAAACCTTTTGAAGCATGGATACTCATCATGTAAATGCTCTCCCCTTCCATTTGATCCTGTTCACTCTGGAGAGTCAGTTCATTTAAAAATTCATCGAGGCTTGATTCGGGTGATTTTTTTACAAAATCTCGAAATAGACCGTAAAACTCATCCATGTTCAGAGTTCTCTCCGCCTCATCCTGCATGCCGGCATAAATATTTTTGAGGTGAAAAGTATCTTCAAGCACATCAATAAAGTCGTATGTTGACTCTTTGGCAATCTGGGCTACATCAACAATATCTTTTATAAACTTTTTGAGTGTGAGTGCATTTTTTTTCTTTACTAACACTTCCAACTCTCCTAGAGAGGCATTGGTTACATATTCGTAAATAGATGTATCATTTTTGTGAGCCGCAAGTTCCACTTTATCTATGCTCGCCTTTCCAAAACCTCTTTTTGGTTTATTCACAATGCGTTTAAATGAGAAATCATCATGAAAATTTGTTATAACTCGTATGTAACTTATCAAATCTTTAATCTCAGCTCTATCGTAAAAACGAAGACCGCCGACAAGTTTATAAGCTATTCCCGCACGATTTAAACCATCTTCAATGGAGCGGCTCAAAACATTTACTCTATATAAAATAGCTATATCAATTCCGCGAACACCCGAATTTAAAAGCTTGTTTATTTTAAGTGCTATTTTTCTGGCCTCTTCACTCTCATCATTTGAGTTTAAGATTGCCACATCATCACCACCGCCGCGAGTACCGACGAGTTTTTTGCCAAGTCTTGAACGGTTATGCTCAATGAGTGCATTTGCAACTTTTAAGATTGGCTCTTTTGAACGATAATTTTCCTCTAGTTTAAAAACATTCGTGCCGACAAAGTCTTCATGAAACTCCATAATATTTCTGATGTGGGCACCACGCCACCCATATATACTCTGATCATCATCACCAACAACACAGATGTTTGAGTGTGCCGTACATAACTTTTGCAAAAGTTTTAGTTGCAACTCATTTGTATCTTGATACTCATCAATCATTATGTATTGATACTTCTGGGATGTTTTTTGTGCCAACTCCGGATTTTGTTCTAACAGTCTGTATGTCAGGGCTATCAAATCATCAAAATCAACAAGATTATTCTCTCTTAAATATGTCTCATACTCCTCATATACCTTTGCTATCTGCTGATAATTAAAAAGCTCCGCCTGTTTGTAAGCATCATCAGGGGTCATAAGAGAATTTTTATATCTTGAAATCTCACTTGCTATCAAAGGAGTCGGAAGTTCTGAATTGATTGTTTTTATAATTCTTTTTTTATCATCCGTGTCAATTACTACAAAGTTATTTTGTCTATTTAAAAGATGTATATTAAATTTTAAAAAGAGTAAGCCGAACTTATGAAACGTGCATAAAAGAGGAGGATATGCAACTTCACTTATCATCTCCAAAGAGCGCTCCCGCATCTCTTTCGCAGCTTTATTTGTAAAAGTAAGGGTTAAAGTATTTGAAGCGGGAATACCGACCTCTTCAATCAAATAAGCGAGTCTTGAAACTATTGTAGTAGTCTTGCCACTTCCCGCACCGGCTAAAATCAAAACGGGACCCTCCGTCTGTTTAACGGCTTTTGTCTGCTGTTCGTTTAATTTTTTAAATATTTTTTCCATGTTTTCCACTATTATGACATCAGTATCTGTTAATTATTTTTATTATAACTAAATACCAGTAAATTATTACAGGACTATTGCAATAATTATAATTATGAGTTATAATTTTATTATCAATATTACTTATAGGAATTATTATGTTAAAAGATTTTGCAAAATTGCAAACATTCTTAATGGTTATAAAAGAGAAAAGTTTTTCTAAAGCGTCGGCTAAACTAGGCATCTCTCAACCCGCAGTTACGCAACAAATTAAATTTATTGAAGATTATCTTGATACAAGAATAGTTGAGCGAAAGAAGAATGGAATTATACTCACAAAAGAGGGTGAAGATTTATATAGAATTGCCCAAAGACTCGACAAAGCTATTGCAAATAGCGAAAAAGAGCTGTTAAAAATAATCAACAAAGAGTTTACTTTTGTCATGGGTTCCTCTTATGCTATCGGTAACTATATTCTTCCAAATTATCTTTGTGACATTAAAAAAAGAATTGGCAATGAAGTCCACATGTTAGTCGGCTCATCAGCTGAAATTATAGATCAGCTTGAAGATAAAAAAATAGATGTGGCTCTTATAGAATCACCTGTATTCAGAGATGGAATTGTCTATAGAGAGTGGGTTGAGGATGAGCTTGTAGTATTTTCAAATCAACAAATTCCAAAACATCTCAAAGTTGAAGATTTGATGGGGTTTGATTGGATTTGCCGTGATGAAAATTCACATACAAGAAAACTCACTTCAGAAATTTTTGAAGAGATGGGCGTTCAGTGCGGAAGCTTTAATGTGCTTGCTGTTTTAAGCAGCCCAACTTCCATAAAAGAGTCTATTCTTCATGCCGATAATAACTCCGAGCGACCTTTGGTTTCCGTGATGTCAAGACATGTAATTCAAAGCGAGATAGCAGAGGGGAAACTTTTTGAGGCAAGACTTAAGAATTATAAAATAGAGAGAAAATTTTACATAGCCTACTCAAAAGAGAAAAAGCATGACGCTTTTGTCGATAATGTTGTCAATTTTCTGCTCTCTTTGACAAAAATATAAGGGTCGCTTGCCCTTATTTTTTTAAAAACTTTGAATTTTCCGGATTTGATAAAAAAGATGCCATTGAATTTTCAACTCCTCTCTCATCCATCTCTTTATGATGCGCGTGGCTCTCCTCTTCGTAACTAGCTAAATTAATCAAAACAGGTGTTTCATCTATAATAATCTGCATTATGCTCAAAAGCGGCACGGTTACGAAACTGCCGATATTTTCCACTCCAAAACCAGCCTCGAAAATTAAAAAGTCTCCCTGAATTTGGGCTGTTTCAAATGTATAGCCGGCTAAGAAAAAAAGAGTGAGCGGGCGAAACTCCGCATTAATCTTACTCGGTAATTCAGGTTCAAAGCTAATCTCCTCAATCCTGCATAAAATCCCAAAATTCTGTTCTTTCTCAAAAAAATAGATTATCGTATCACGAATATTTTTTTGCATTAACGAAGCAAATTGCTTGTCTTCTATTACATTTTCTAACAATTTTTTTTCCTTATATCTGATGTTACGCACTAAAACGAACGTGTCCGTTTTAGTGGCAGGGACAGATGTCCCTACAACCCCCTAAAGCTACGAAAACAAAAGAATCGTTTTTCGCATAGCGAAAATGTTTCTTTAGTAAAACTTTGTTTTTCGAGAATAATAAGATTTTTAGGCTTTTTTTCATAAAAGTGCGTAACATCAGCTTATATTTATTACTGCAATTATATCAGAAACTCACATTTTTCTAATATCTCGAAATCTATCATCGCGTTTAAAAGGGCTACTCTTGAAAAACTCCTAAGTTGGCTGACTTTAATTTCTGTTTCAACAATTTTTCCCTCATCCAAAAGCCTCTCTCTTGTCGTGCCCCTTAAAAGAGGCTCTTTTGGCGTTATCCACTGACCATTGCTATAAAAAGCAATGTTTGCAATAGTTGTATCTGTTACCAATAAATTTTTAATAATAAGCACATCATCACACCCATCTCTTTTGGAAAATAGCACATCCAGCTTTTCTCTAAAAGTAGATTTTTGCGAGTAACTTATCTCATTGTTAAAAATAAGCTTAAGAGAATGCACCTCTCTCTTTTTATACTCATGATATGAAGTGGTAATTGGGCTGTCGGAATAGGGTGCGTAAACTAGGCGGCATTTGTAAAGCCCTATTTCTGGGGCATTTATATATTCTTCAAGATTCCCAACCTCCTTTATTCCAAGAGCGTGTAAAACCCTCTCGTATCGTTTTTGATGGTATGCCATGTGTAGAGGTTTTCCATCAATAACCTTAATAGTTTCAAAATAGCTCTTATTCTTCATTAAAAAGTGCCGTGCTCAAATACCTTTCACCCGTATCGCATAAAATAGTGACTATAGTTTTGCCCTGAAACTCTGCTCTTGAAGCGACCTGCATGGCAGCCCAAACATTTGCACCGGCTGAAATTCCAACAAGCAAACCCTCCTCTCTCGCCAACATTCTCGCTGTACTTAGAGCATCTTCGTTACTCACTTTTATAACCTCACCATACACTGTCACATCAAGAATATCCGGAATAAATCCCGCACCGATTCCTTGAATCATGTGAGCACCGGCAACCCCGCCAGAGAGTACTGGAGAGTTTTGTGGTTCAACTGCAAAAATCGCTATATTTGGCACCTCTTCCTTTAAAACTTTTGAAGTTCCGCCAAGTGTTCCGCCCGTTCCAACAGCCGCAACGAAAGCATCAATGTTTTTGTCTGTATCTCGAAGTATCTCTACTGCAGTTGTTAACATGTGAATTTCCGGATTCGATTTGTTTTGAAATTGCTGGAGAATAATACTGTTTGGAGTATTTTTTTGAAGCTCCACTGCCTCAGAAATAGCTCCGCTCATCCCTTTGGAAGCCGGAGTTAAAACAAGTTCCGCGCCCAGAGCTTTAAGCAGATTTCTTCTCTCTATGCTCATGGATTCAGGCATTGTCAAAATAAGTTTTAAATTTTGTGCGGCGCACACTGCGGCAAGGGCAATTCCTGTGTTTCCGCTTGTTGGCTCGATTATAATAGTATCCGCCATGATTTCACCGGCTTCCATTGCTCTTCTAATCATGTTAAAACCGATTCTGTCTTTAACTGAACTGGTTGGATTCATAAATTCACATTTACCAAGAATAGTCGCACCTGTAAGTCTTGACGGCTTATTTAATCGAACAAGTGGGGTATTGCCAATTAACTCTGTAACATTTTGTGCAATTTTCATAAAAACTCCTAATTTAAGAGCTGATTTTACACTTTAAAGTTATATATTCTACTTAATTTATGGAAATTTATTGTTTGAAGAAGTGGGTTTTGGGGATTTAAAAATTGGTGCGACCGGGGAGATTTGAACTCCCACACCCGTAGGGCGCTACCACCTCAAGGTAGTGTGTCTACCGTTCCACCACGGTCGCATTTAGAGGTTAAAGCACCGAAAGAGTGCTTTATGACTTAGTTGATTAAGCTAAGTATGGGTTTGCGTAAAGTGCTATAAGAGCAATTACTAGTGCGTAAATAACCTGTGCTTCGATCATAGCAAGAGCGATGAACATCGTAGTCATAAGTTTAGCACCTAAGCCTGGGTTTCTAGCAGTACCGGCGATAGTTGCAGCAGCAGTATGACCCATACCGATAGCTCCACCTAAAGCAGCAAGACCAAGACCAAGACCGGCCGCGATCATTGAGTATGCTTTAAGAGTTTGGTTTGCAACTTCACCATCAGCAGCGAGTGCAGCAGCAGCGAATGCTACCATTAAGAAAAGAATTTTTTTCATGTTTATCTCCATTTTTTGTTTTCAAAATTTTTCGGCTAGCGTAACTACATCCAAAAGAATATAGCAATCTCAACATAAATGCAAAGATTTCCCTACTAAAATCTGACTGGCGGAATTGTATATAAACTCTGCTAAATATTATATTAAAAAGTCTCGACATGTAAAATATTTTCACATGTTTCGACAAATATGATTGCCTATGCGATACCCAAAGAGATTTTATTCCCTTTAAACTCTAATATTTCTACCATAACTTTATCGCCTTCTTTAAAAATATCTGATATTTTTTCTACTCTTTTTTCAGAAATTTTTGAGATATGCAACAAACCGTCCGTTCCATCAGGAAGCTCTATAAATGCTCCAAATTCGACTATCTTTTTAACTGTTCCCTCATACTTTTGCCCGACTTCGTACTTGATTTTAGGCTGCTTTGGCGTATTAACTATCCCCTCGATATGCTTTCTCGCATCCGCCACACCTGTTTTATTTTTACCGGTTACTTTTACTTTTCCATCTTTTTTATCAATATCGATTGCAACTTCAAACTTCTCTATAATCTCGCGAATAGTTTTTCCTGCTTGCCCGATTATATCGCCGATAAAACTCGGGTCAATGTGGAAAAAGTCAGTACTTGGTAAAACGCCGTCATTAAATTCGATTTTTTTCTCAGCTTCTTGCATAATGTCAATAATGTGACATCTGCCCTCTTTTGCCTGATAGAGTGCCTCTTTTAAAACATCAAGACTAATTCCGCCCAGTTTAATGTCCATCTGCATGGCTGTAATTCCATCTTTAGAACCGGTCACTTTAAAATCCAAATCTCCATCATGGTCTTCAAGCCCCATAATATCTGATAAAATTGCGTATTTATCTCCCTCGCTCACCATACCCATGGCAATTCCGGCAATCGTGTCGCTTGTTTCAATATCAGCAGCTTTTAATGCCATATATCCGCCGCAAACTGTAGCCATAGAGGATGAGCCGTTTGATTCAAGTATCTCCGAAACCAAACGAATTGTCTGACCACCCATGTCAACAATTGGCTCTAGTGCTCTTTTTGCTAAGTTTCCATGTCCCAATTCTCTTCTTTTTGTACCCATTATCGGAGAGGCTTCGCCCACGCTAAAACCAGGAAAATTGTAATGAACCATAAAGTTTTCGTTTTGTGTGCCCTCATCCGTCAGGTTCTCAAACATCTGCCCATCTTTTGCCCCACCCATAGTAAGAACAACTAAAGCTTGCGTTTGACCTCTCGTAAAGAGACAAGAGGCATGTGCGCTTGGAAGTACATTTGTACTGATTGAGATAGCTCTGACCTCTCTCAAACCTCTTCCGTCCGCACGAACTCTGTCGTTTAAAATCTGTCCTCTTACCTGCTCTTTTTTTACCTTCTCAATTGCCTCTTTTAGCTCTGACTCATCCCAATGCTCTTCTATTAAAAGTATTTTTTTTCTAAGCTGTCTTAGTGCCGTTGAGCGCTCTGATTTTGCCATTTGATTCATAGCAGATTTAATATCTTCCATGTGCGTATTTCTCACATAATCAACCATCGCTGCGTTTACTTCATGCGCTTTATACTCTATGGCTTGCGTCGGTTTTTTAAAAGAGGCAAAGCTCTCTTCATATTTTAGATTTGAGGCAAAAAGGGCTAGCTCTGTTTTTTGAAAAATTTCTATCAGCTCCTCTTCAGGTATCGCATTTGAGGTGTGCGTCGAGAGTATAGCCATGGACATACTTGGGTCTATTACAGGATCTATAAATGCGTCATTCACTTCAACATGTTCACCGCCGATTGAACGCATCTCAATCATAAGAAGCTCCTCTTTAGTTCCTGAAAGAAATAGGTCAAGAGTAGAGCTTTTTAACTCAGAAAGAGTAGGATTTAAAACCAATGCACCGCCGATTTTAGCAGCTCTTACTGCACTCACAGAAGTGTTTATGTCAATATCGGAGACATAAAGCGCCGCTGAAGCAGCGTTGAGTGCTAAAAGTTGTAAATCTGACTCTTTATCCGCACTAAACACCAAAATAGTAATTTGGGTCGGATGCCCAAACCCTTTTGGAAAAAGCGGGCGAAGGGATCTGTCAACTATGCGGGATGTCAGTGTTTCAAAATCACTCGGTTTTGTCTCTCTTTTAAAAAAACCACCCGGGATTTTTCCTGCTGCGTACGATTTTTCTATATACTGCACCGTGAGGGGCAAAAAATCATCTTTTACAATCTCTGTCTCGTCTATTACAACTGTTGCCAAAATGACCGTATCACCAGACTTTACCCACGCAGCGCCATTTGCCTGCTTCGCTACTGCACCAAATGAATACTCTTCAACTCTGTTCTCTAACTCTATTTTTACATCATATTTCAATTTATTCTCCTTTTATTTTATGTTACACATTAAAGTCTCAAATTTTAAACCAAACTCAAAACCAACTCTCTATTTACATCTCCTTTAAAAACTCTTAGGAAGAGTCATGCCAAACTCTGATGAGCCTCTTCCTGAAGACATCATAGGTGTCAAAGCTACTGTAAAAAAAATGTACCTGTCAAAAACTGAATTATCTGCCACTCCAATTTTTGAAAGTATCGGTCTATTGTTTTCAACATATCTCAGCCCAAAATCCCAGCACCTTTTTTTATACATCATGCCTACCTCAGATTTCTTTTTTTTGCTTCTCTCCAAGTCGTAAGCATAATCCACATGGTAGGAGTAGTGCGTATTATAGGCATACTTAGCACTTGATGTCAGATAACTTGCATAAGGCGTATAACCCGTACTTGCATCTAAAAATGTATCTTTGTACAGGTGCGCCATAGAGAGCGTTACATCGCCCACGCCGTAGGAGAGTTGATTCGTGAGTTTAGAAAATGATTGCTCCTTATAATTAAAAAATGAGTCATTGTAATAACTTAGACCATCTACAATAAGATAGTCAAGCTCATTCTCAAGTTCTCCTGTTTTTGTTCCATACACTTCATAAAAAAATGCCTGAGCCAGTTTATGATAAAGAATCTGCTTTCCCAAACTGTCATAAACATATTGAGAAAAATCAAATTTTAGCACATCCTCCATCTGAGAGAGTGTATAAAATTCACACCTTGGATCACTTTGGTTAATTAAATCAGCACAAAACTCTTTATTATAATCGTAAAACCCCTCTCTTCTCTCACCGCCGGCAAAGGAGTAGTTAGAGCCAAAACTGACAACATGCGTGTACTCTTCGTACGCCTTGGTAAGCTCCGTGGAAACAGAGAGCCGATTATAGTTTTTGGCTAAGTAGCCATTTTGATACTCGGCATCGGTCGGAACCTCTTCTACCCCTGAAAAACTTGAGTGCTGCGTATAAAGCGTAGTTTTATAGGAGAGATTTAACTGCTCATCCAACGCTGATGTCTGCAAAGTGACAGGTACATTGAGATTAGTTTGAACTACTTTTTTATTCATATCTCTATAAATATTACTGCTTTGCATGTCAAGACTATAAAAAAGATGACCTTGCAAGAGGCTGTTTAAATAGTTATGGTACTGGAGCGTAGGCAGTTTTTGCAGAGTGTTATCATTGTTCTGTTTTGTCAAATCCTGATAGTATTTAAGATAAGTTCCAAAATAGTTCTCATCGGTATTATAAAACATATTGGCTCGTGAAAGAACCTGAGTGGCCGTAGCATTTTTTATAGGGTCGTTCGTTGACAAGTTAATATAATCAACATCATTCATTCTGTTTATATTCATAAATAGACCGGATTGACCCTCGAAATTTTGATTGAGCCACTGATTTAACACATCACCATTCTCATATTTAAAGTTAAATCCACTGTGAGTATTGTTTGCCAACTCATGTTCTAAAAAATATCTATCGTTCTCTTTAAAATAGCCACCGGTCAGTTCACCGCCGGAGATTGCACTATCTTTAAATCTAAAAGTTGAATATGCGCCATAGCCGCGATTTGTTCTTACTTGCGGTTTTAGTTCCAAATCCCACCAATTTTGTTCGGCTATGTAAATCGGCTGCTCAAAATAGAAACCCTCTTTGTCCGAAAAACCGAGGGCCGGTGTTAAAAGTCCTGTTCTTCGGGTTTTATCAAGCGAAAAACCTACATAGGGAGTGTACATGACAGGTATATCATAAATATAGACTACCGTATTATAAAGATTAAGCCATTTTGTATCGGAGTTATAGTCGGATGCGCCGAATTCCATTGTCCAGAGCGGGTCGTTTGGATTACAGCCGCTGACGGAGCCCGAATTTATATCCAACTTCTCATCTCTCATAAATCCCTCGTCGGCACTAAGCCACACCTCCGATTTTTTTTCAAGCATAAAAAACGGTTTAAAGGTTTTCTCTTTATTTTTGATATTTAGTTTTGCATAATTTCCAAGAAGTTGAAGCTCATTTCCCTGCGTTGCACGAATATTATCATAGAGTTCAAGGTCTCCGCTGGCTCTGTCATAGAGAGCACTTTTGGCACTTAAGTGATAATTTTTATAAACGACTACAACATCCCCGTAAGCATTTACGAGATTATCTTTTGAGTCCATGGAAGTTGCAAAAATTTCTACCGTATCGTCGGCATGTACAAACGACAGAAGCAGAATAAAGAGAGAGAGTAGCCTAAGCATTTACAACCAGTGTTTTTGCAGTTTTATCATGGAGCGTCTGGCGGGATGGGTCAAAGATACCCCACAAAAAACCAAGATAAAAGAATGTTTCACTGATTATACGAAATATTGCACGATTGAGCGCGCTTAAAACAGTCGGCTTTTGAAGCGTTGCTATCTCTATCACTCTTATTTTCATCACAATTTTGCCCAGTGACGCACCG
Organism: Helicobacteraceae bacterium; assembly: GCA_947498025.1. Classification (GTDB taxonomy): domain Bacteria; phylum Campylobacterota; class Campylobacteria; order Campylobacterales; family Sulfurimonadaceae; genus Sulfurimonas. The sequence goes on along the minus strand of CANMJR010000006.1, from coordinate 78,667 downwards.
TACTGCATGGTGAAAAAAGCTTGATAGACTATCTTCATAACCATATATTCTAAAACGAAAGTGTTTGTTAAATTGATTATCTCTTCTATATTTTTAGCGGCTGCAAATGAGTCCCAGAGGGCAAATATAAGCAAAAAAGAGAGAAGTGTCTCATCTATAAAAAAAGCTACGCCTCTCTTTTTAATATCGGCTAATGTTATACCTTCTCTATGAAGAATATTTTCTATCTCTTCATTCATTTTTTAGAGTGCCTGATATGCTATATCTGTACGAAGTTTTTTCCCTGCGAAATGGATTTGTCCGCAACGCATGTAGGCTCTGTCTCTTGCCTCTTTTATGCTATCTCCCAATCCGACACAGACCAAAACTCTTCCGCCGTCCGCATAGAGTTTGCCGTCTTCCATGCTCACACCTGCGTAGGAGATGTGGGTATATTTTTCTATCTCCCCATGGTGAACTTCATCGACTATTATCTCTGCAGGAGTAGAATTTTTGTATGGATAATTCTCACTTGCCATAACTACGCCCACAGCAAACTGCTTGGAGAACTCTACTTTTATCTCAGCGAGACGATTTGTTGCAGCTTTGTAAAACATGTCGCTCACACTTGATGTCATCAGCGGCATCAAAATTTCACACTCTGGATCACCGAAACGGACATTAAATTCTAAGGTAATCGGCTCCCCTTTTACAACCATAATACCGATAAAAAGTACGCCCTCAAATGGTGCACCCTCTTTTTTCATGCCATCAAGCGTCGGGCGGATTATTCTCTCTCTCACCTTCTGATACAGCACTTCATCCACCAAAGGAGTCGGAGCATATGCACCCATCCCCCCAGTATTTGGACCTTGGTCGTTATCTAATAATCTCTTATGGTCTTGTGCGGCAGGAAGAAGAATGTAGTTTTCTCCGTCGCAAACAGCAAACATGGAGAGTTCATACCCGTCCAAAAACTCTTCTACGACCACTTTCAAACCGGCATCACCGAAACTTTTTCCGCTGAGCATCTCAGATATTGCAATCTTTGCCTCGTCATGGTTTTGTGCAATAATTACACCTTTTCCGCCGCAAAGCCCATCCGCTTTTACAACGATCGGAGCTGTAAGCGTATTTGTAAAATTAAAAGCATCTTCAATTGAATCTGTCTCTATATATCTTGCGGTTGGAATGTTATATTTTGCCAAAAAGTTTTTCATGTAAACTTTTGAGCCCTCTAGTTGCGCCGCCTCTTTTGAGGGGCCGAAAATTGTAAGACCATGCGATTTAAAAATATCAACAACCCCGTCAACAAGCGGTCCTTCCGGTCCTACAATGGTGAGTTCAATGTTATTCTCTTTTGCAAACTCTGCTAATTTATCGTAATTTTTGATATCTAAGTTTGTTCCTAGCGAGGAGGTAGCGCCATTTCCGGGCATAAAAAAAAGTTCGCTGCCGTTTTCTTCATTTAAAATCGCCAGTGCGATAGAGTACTCTCTGCCGCCGCTTCCTAGTATCAAAATTTTCATTCACATCTCCATCATAATTTTTTAAAATATTTAATTAATATATCTAAATAGAGTAATTAAATATTTTGAATAGCCCGGGTAGCCGTTACGCATTTGGCTCGGTTCTAAAAAGCCGTATTTAGGTGAAGCGAGTGTTTTATGACGGCGGCAGTTTCTCGGCTGAATGAACATACCTCAAACGAAATCACCGGCACACTAAAACCCTACTAGTTCACAATTTGAATATGTAGAACCCTCATATTGCGATATGTCGAACTACCCAGACTATTTGTATTATACAAAAATGATACTTGATTTTTCTTTTTTTTGACCCCTGTTTTGTTACAGTATTGGTTTATTTTGGGTGATTGCGTATAATTGCAAGCGATAAAAACCCGTATTTGGAGGGAAATTTAGAATGCAAGCACTCCATTTAAGAGCAGAACATAAGACCATTGAGGCTGTTATGAGTATGCTTCATCAAATTTCACAAAAAGGTGAAGAGATTGAAATAATTGACAATCTTACCTATAATAAAGAACAGATGATGATTTTTTTGGATTTTAATAGGCTTCTTTGCGATGAGCGATTCTGATAATGTGAATTATAAGTTGATTATCAATTTTTTCATAAATCACTCTGTAGTCTCTAAATCGTAATCGATAAAAACCACTCCACTCACCTTGAAGTTTTTTTATCTTTGATTGCTTCATCATCTCAGTTTCGTAATGAATATCATACTCTTCGATAAACAAAGATAAAGACTTGACAATAAAAACTTTTACTTGATTATCAAGTTTATCCAACTCTTTTTTCGCAGCCGGATGAAATTGCAAAGAATATTTTGACATTAAAGTCCAAGCTCTTCTTTAATTGCATCAAAACTTATTGTCTCAACACTCCCTTGGCGAACCTCTTTTGAGCGTTTTAATGCAAGTTTAAGATCTAATGCATCAAAATACTGATTCAAAGCTTCAGCCACCATGTGGCTTTTTTTTTCACCAAGCTCTTCCGCAAATTCACTGAGTTCAGTCAATATATAATCAGGCAAAGTAAATGTCGCTTTTAATACTTGCATTTCCACTCCTCTTTTAATATTCCATATTGTACATATAAATAGCAATACTGTCAAGAAATCGGTATTTATGTAAAGCAGTAGTTGTTAAGAAAAATAAAAGAGTGCCACTACACCCTTTTTATTGTTTATGAATTTTAGGTACAATTAAAAAAATTTAAACTCCATAAATAAGGGGAAACTTAAAATGCAAACACTCCATTTAAGAGCAGAACATAAGACCATTGAGGCTGTTATGAGTATGCTTAATCAAATTTCACAAAAAGGTGAAGAGATTGAAATAATTGACAATCTTACCTATAATAAAGAACAGATGATGATTTTAAAAGCTCTTAATCAAGAGCAAAACGGTGAAACAATGGAACATGATGACTTATGGAGTGAATTACTAAAATAATGAAAATTATTTATTCAAAAGAATCTTATGAGCAGTTGCAAAACATTAAAAAGTTTATCTCGTTAGACAATAAAAAAACCGCTATTCAATATCTATCCAAAATCAAAAATAAAATAGAAATATTAGTAATTTACCCATACATCGGTAAAATCAATGTAATTATGAATATGCATCATATAAGGGACTATGTGGTGTTGGGATATAAAGTTATTTATAAAATAAACAAAGAGAATATAACCATATTGGCAATTTATAAATACATTGATTTTAATGAGAGAGAGATATCCCATGATGATGAAAGCTGACACTGCAAACTAAAAAAATCAACATATAGTCTTTCCCTCAATAAACAAAATTTAAGAAAAAAATAAGAAAATGTAAAAGAGTGCCTGACACCCTTTCTTTAAGAACACGAAAGAGTGCCTGACACCCATTTTGTGGTGTGGCACCCTTTCATGTTCCACCCATTTCCTAGCTTGTTAATTTATCCACAAGACTTTTGATTTTGCATTTAAAATCTTGTTCACATGAAATTTTTGTTTCTAGTTCAGAAATCTTATTTTGAAGTTGATTTATTTCATTAGGATTTATGGTTGCTAAAGAATTTTTATATTCCCTAAGTTCATCATTAATATTTTCTATTTTTTCATCTGCTTCTTTTACGATTGACAACCAGTAATTAAACTTATCCTGTACTTTTACATAAGTATCAGAATTTGACAAGACATAGCACACACCTGCTTCCAACACCATATTTTGATTTTCTGTTAGAAAACCAACCACTGCTGAAACAGATGGATCGATATCTTTCGTAATACATTTATAGAGAAGTCGTGTGTAATTGTTTTCAAGCATTACATCAACTTCACTTTTGATAGCGGCTTTTTTACTTTTATACTGGCTGATTGCTTTTTCAGCCAGTATGATTTTTTCAGAGTATTCATTTTGTTTTTGTTGCATTTTAGACAAGATAGCCTTTTTCATTGATAACTCTTGCTTAAGTGAAACATCTGTACAACCATTTAAAAATAAAGTCATGAATATTAGAAATACCACTATAAATGTTTTCATACCCATCTCCTTGCCTTGTTAGCTGATGAATATTGATAAAGTTGCTGAAGCATCACCAGTTACGCTAGTTACACCTGTTAATATAATATCCTGAATTGTAGCACCATCCCAATAAGATAAAGTAGCAGTCGAATCAACATATGTCCACTCACCAGCAGCATCTATTGTACCTGTATTACTACCGCCATTAATCGTACCAATAATATGATCATTATTGTCACTATCAACAGCAGCTGCAAATGTTGTAGTTCCAGTTAATCCCGAAAAAACAATAGTGTCTGAATTAGCTAAGTTACTAATTGTAAATAGAACATCATCATCACCAACTAAAGTAATTACAGCATCATTGCCACCGGCATTCGCATCTAAAGTAACAGAATTTGTAGCAAATGTATCATCATTATTTGCAGTGTTAAGTTCTGATTCAGACAATGTGATTGCCGTAACTTGATTAGCTTTGAACTTCGTGATGTTTGCTAGAACTTCTGTTTGAGAAGTTGCAGTAATTGTTCCAGTTGTCACAGTAATAGAATCTGCTTTAACTGCGTCATCTGCAATTTGTGTTGCTGCTGCATGTATAGCTGTTTCATCTGCTAATGTGATTGCCGTAACTTGATTAGCTTTGAACTTCGTGATGTTTGCTAAAACTTCTGTTTGAGAAGTTGCAGTAATTGTTCCATTTGTCACAGTAATAGAATCTGCAGCTACTGCGTCATCTGCCACTGCTGTTGCTGCTGCATGTATAGCTGCTTCATTTGCCAATGTGATTGCCGTAATTTGGTCAGCTTTGAACTTCGTGATGTTTGCTAGAACTTCTGTTTGAGAAGTTGTAATTGCACCATTTGTAATTAAAATTGAATTATCTGCTTTAGCTGATAAATCTGCTGCCGCTGTATGCACAGCTGCATCGTTTGCATAAACTGTCACAACAGAAGTTGCAGAACTTGTCAAGTCTATACCATCAACACTCATAACCCCACTAGTAATAGCCACATTACACGAAACACCGTCAAACACCACTGTAGAACCGTTATCGTCAATAGCAACCGTAGCTCTTAGCGTAGTTCCGTCGGTGTCATAAATACTCAAAACATTGCCTGTTTGCTTGAATTTATAGTTACTAAGAGCGGTTCCAAACGCCACCGTCTCCGTATTAGAATCCACAGTTACCGCCGTTACGCCTGAAGCTATAGAAATAGTCTCCGTCCCCGTTGAACCGAATACGCTATCACTCGTGTTTGCTACTACATAACTTGTTGCGCCTGATGTTAAATATACTTTTGCCATTTTATTTTCCTTTTTATTTGATGTTAAACATTAAAACGAACGCGTCCGTTTTAGTGGCAAGGACTTTAGTCCTTTGCAAACCCCTAAAGCTACGAAAACGAAGTTTTCGAGATTTATAAAGTTTGGTTAGCCTTTGAGGGCGACATGTATAGAGACGAGGTTAAAACCTCGTTTCCGTTTCCTGTGTTACTGAATTGAACTCTCACCAAACGCCGTTTTAAAACTTGCTACACCGTAGATAGTTCCATCGCTTGAACCGCTCGTCATACCAGTGATACCCGTCAGATTTACGGTAATAACGCTGCCGCTATTTGCCCACTGAAGGGTGAGACTGTTATCCGCAAAGTCTGTATTTATAACGGTCGGTGTCATTCCCTCCGGAAAGTTAAGAACATCTCCCGTGCTAAAACCTGCAACAGTGTATGTGTAAGTTCCTGCTGCAAGGTTAAAAGTTTTATCGGATGAACTTGCATCGTAAGAGGTATTTGTTCCTGCGACTTCGATAGTAGCCGCGGTAGTGGCTGCGGCAGCCGTCATAGAACTTGCACCGAATGCCGTATTAAAACTTGTCATGCCGTATATAGCCGCATCTTTAGTTGTATCTATACCTGTTAGATTTACCGTAATTAAGGAACCGCTGTTTGCCCACTGAACAGTTAAGCTTGTATCGCCTAGCGTCGTGTTGATAATAGTAGGCGTGTTACCTTCCGGAAAGTTTAAAACATCGCCTGCAGCAAAACCGCTGATAGTATAAGAGTAAGTGCTGCCTGCCGTGAAGTTGTAAGTAGAAGCTAGAGTACTCGCATCGCTAGTTCCACTCGTTATAACTGATACCGTTTGTGTTGTCGCAGCCGGAGTAGAACTACTGCTACTAGAACTCGGCGGAGTTACGACCGAAGGAACAACTACCGGAGTTGTCGGAGCTACAACAGGAGGCGTTACAGCCGGCTCGGTCGGAGCTACAACAGGAGGTGTTACGACCGGATTAATCGGAGCTACAACAGGAGGCGCTACTACCGGGTCGGTCGGAGCTACGACCGGAGGCGTAACAATTACTACGGAAACAGCCGCCGCAATATTTCCTGCATCTGTTGCATTTTTTACGGATGCTGCTGCAGCTTCCGTCATTTGTGTTATGTTTGAAGAGGAGATTTGAGCATTTGGTGTTGCTGCAACTACTGCTGCAATTACCGCCGCCGTATCTACAACTTGACCTTTTTCTACAACGGAGATTTGTTTACCGACCTCCGTAATCATCGCCGGAGTCATACCGAGAGTTGCTAGGTTTGTATAAACCGCCGATTGTTCTGCTACTGCGGCTTCACTAAAAAAGCTTGTAGAAAAGGATGCGGTATCGAGTACTTGACCTGCAACCAATGCCGCTTCTTGAGTTTTGATTGTTGCCGCCATACCGTCAACACCGCCGAACATGGTGACTGTTTGCGTAGTTTTTTCGGTTGCGGCTTTTTCTAGGTTTATAGAGTCAACGGAGGATGCCGTTGCAATCTTTGAAACAGCTGCTTCAACGGCTTCGGTTACAACCTCAAGCGCTCTTGATTTTGCGGCAAGAACGGCAGTTACATCCGTAGCGTTCGAGAACTCGGTCGGATCTATCGCTTGAACCATTTTTACGACTTCGGAAGCGGCATCGGCAGAAGCCGCAAGTTTTTCACTTAGGTTTGTTACATTTTCTAAAGTACCCTGCGTTTGCATCTGAGAGGCGGCTTTTGTAGTGATAGCGCTTGTGTCTGCCATAACGGTATCGAATGATTGATTGTTTTGGAGTGCTGCGGCTACACTGTCCATGACCGCATCAAATATCGTATTTTTATCTGCCGTATTCGTTCCGGCGGATGTTGCAATAGTTTCTGCCATCTTCTGAACTACAAGAGCGGTTTGGATAGCTTTTGCAGCCTCGACTTTTTGTTCCGGAGTACCGGTTTTTAGTCTCTCAATCGGGTCGGCAGCGAGCGCATCCTGTGAGATACCTAGCTGAGCGGCTACGGCAGCATTTGCCTGTGCAACCGATACGCCGCTTTGAACTACCGATGTTACGATTGTACTGAGCGGCGTAACATTCACGGCGGTTGCATTTTCCGCAACCGACGCTTTAAGTTTACCTTCAAACGGTTCACCCGTGGATGTATCGGTACCGCCGGAAGCTTCAATTGTCAGAGAGTTTGTGAACGGTACGCTAGGTACGCTCCAAAAACCTGCATCGTCGGTTGTCGCGCCAAAACCGCCGACAGTAACATCAGCGCCCAACACATATCCATCAATAACACTGCCTGATAAGTTCATGCTTTTAGTTACGATTACCGGTGGTGCAACCGGTGATTCAACACTATTTCCGCTATCGCTACTACAAGCTGTTAACAACAACATTGCAGTCACTGCAGATATGGAAACAAAAGATTTTTTTATGTTCATAAATACTCCTTTAAAATAAAACAGCGAATAAAGATGCCGATGCGCTAGCGTATCTTTAAGTTGTGGCAGAGTTGTGGTGTTTTTATATTTTTTTTATGATTTTAAGACAAAGTTGGATTGGATTATCTTTCATATGTGGCTATAAATGGGAAAGTGTGAAAGTTTTTTTAGAGACTTTATAAAAAAAATATAAAATTTTGCAATTTATTTGATTTGTTTAGTTTGGTAACACAACAAAAAATGTGATAGTTTTTTTTATATTTATTATCTACACATGTTAAACTTTTAGCCTGTAGCCTAAACCATGGTGCGTTTCAATTGTTATATCGTCTAGTTTTTCTCGCATTCTTGAGATAAGTTTACGCATTGTGGCTGGCGAAATAGGTTCATCTTGCCATACAAATTGTACGATATCATCGGTGCTTACAATTTGATTTTTTCTATAAACCAGCAGAGTCAAAATGAGATTTTCTTTTGTAGTGAGTTGTATCTCTTTGTCCTCTTTATACAAAATGTTATTGCTGATATCAAAGATGATGTTTTCACTTAAATAGACTTTTTCTATATTATTGAGTTTATATTTGTAAACGGTCAGTTTGACGATTTGGAGCAACTGATTACTGTCGTACGGTTTGCTTAGAAAATAGCAGTGATTCGTATCCGAAACACTTTTGAGTGTTTCATCATCCCCATACGCAGTCAAATAGATGACAGGTTTGCTTTTTGTTTTGTTGAGCTTTTTTACCAAATCAATTCCGTTTACATGTTCATCTTCCAAATTTATATCCGTAATCATCAAATCAAAAGGGTGGCTCTCAATATATTTGAGTGCAACATCTGCAGAATTTGCGACTAACACATTGTAACCGCCATCTTTTAACTTTTTTTTTAATGCTTTTGCCATAATAGAATTATCTTCTACGATTAAAATATTTACTTTGCTCAAAGAATACCTGCTATTGTTATATAAAATTTATTTAGTTAACATATGGTAACTAAATAAATTTTAAAAGAGTGTCATGTACAACTTTAACATACTATTCAGCATTCTGTTCCTCTCTTTTCTCTCAGTTGCACCACTTTTTTCTCAAACAGTTTCTTTAACGCAGAAGTATCAGCCGCCGATTAATCTTCTGCAACCCTGCGAAGTTTATATTGACCATGAAGGTGTTGAAAATTTTGAGACACTTTATAAGAGCAGTAAGTTTTCAAAAATGAGTGAAGAGTTTATCAACTTGGGGTACGCATTTAAGAGCGTTGCATGGCTTCGTTTTACTATCAGCAATGATTCAAACGAGACTCAAAAGCGTTATATAACTGTTGATAACACCATGCTCGATACGATAGAACTCTATAAACCTACGGCGGATGGGGGGGGGGGAAATTCACAAAAGAGCTGAGCGGTGTTTTTCAGAGAAAAAGATTTGATAATATCCTGTACTTTAACTTCCCCGTAGAGCTAAAACCATCGGAGTCGCAGAGTTACTATCTCAAAGTTACCTCAACAACCTCCGCACTCTTTTTTAAATCCTACCTCTACAATGAGAGAGATTTTTACAAAGAGGAGATAAGCAGACAACTCTTTTACACTCTTTTTATCGGTGCCATGGGGATACTCATACTCTACAACTTCTCACTCTATCTATTTTCCAGAGATACAACCTATCTCTATTATGTTTTTTATATGATTGCCTCTCTTGGTCAGCATCAGACCTATACCAGCATGGGTTTATACATGTGGCCAAATAATATGATTCAATATGTTATTGCATATGAATCCCATTTTGGTATTTACTATATGACTGTTTTTGCTCTTGCTATGATTCTTTTTACCCGCTCCTTTTTAGAGACCTACAGGTATAAAAAGATTGACCTCTTTTTAAAGTTTATGATTGTAGTCAACATCGCATTTTCACTTTTGAATACAGATGAAAATTCACTTCTGGACATAGCGATGTATGAAGAGTACTTCTTATTAACCACACTCTTATTCATAGGGTTTTATCTCTATTACAAAAAAAATGCCCAGGCAAAATATTATATCATCGGCTGGGGCGTCATGTTGAGCGGAGTTCTTGGAATATTATTACAATGCTTAGGAATATACAGCGTTCAGTACCACTCTTTTTATTATATTTATGAAGTCACGATTTTATTTGAAGCGACTCTCTTCTCGATTGTTTTGGCATCAAAGCTCAAAACTCTGGCTGTGAAGCTTTTAGAAAAAGAGGAAGAATATACTTCAGAGCTAGAATCTACGGTAGAAAAACGCACAAAAGAGTTACATGTCGCACTTGAGCGTGAAAATATTTTAAGAAAAGAACTTCACCACAGAGTAAAAAACAACATGCAGTTCATTATCTCTCTCTTTGAACTGAGGCTTGATCCTTTTATGACCTCGAATATAAATAGAGTAATAAGAGAGATTACCTATAAGATTAAAGGGATGGCAAGAGCGCAAGATATTCTTTATGTTCAAAAGTCACTCGAGAGTATTGACACCGGCAAATATTTTACCCAACTTATCAATGAGTTAAAAAACGGTTATGAAACCAAACATATAAAATTTGACATTAAAGTTGATGCACACCTGAGCAGTGACCAGATTCTCTACTGCGGTTTGATTGTAAATGAAGTTATTATCAATGCTCTGAAATATGCGTTTGATGATGAGAGAGAGGGCGTAATATCTTTGAATCTTTATAAAAACCAAAATCAGACTGTTTTGGAACTCTCAGATAACGGAAAAGGGATGGGTAAAGAGAAGAAAGACTCTTTTGGTACCGAGATGATAAAAAGTCTGATAGAGAATGAACTTAAAGGCAAGATGAAAGTTGAAACACAAAGTGGTGTTCATTACACTTTTTATATGCCTTAAAGAAGGAAATAATTTTGAAACTTATCATAATTATCGCAATATTTTTTCAACTGCTTTTTGCAGATGAAAAGAGTGTTACCATTGAACCTATTACGGTTGAAGCGGAACATCTCAAAGAGGAGTACAACAGCTACTCAAAAGATGATTTAGAGGCGAGAGATATTGATTCACTCGATGATTTAACTGCTGTCGTGCCATCATTTTCTGTCTCCAACTACGGCTCAAGAAATGTTGCTTTTGTATCCTACAGAGGACAAGCAAACTTTATGACTACTATCTCACCGGTAGCCGTGTATATAGATGATATACCTCTTGCTTATGTAAATACTTTTTTAACACATGCGTTATACAACATATCGGATGTAAGCGTTTTAAAAGGTCCTCAAGGATTTACAACGGGCTTAGGCGCACAAGCAGGTATCGTTCAGCTCAAGATGGATGATAAACTTGTAAAAGAAGCAGAATTTAGCAGTGAAGTTAAGATGGCTAATTATGCTGAAAAAAGTTTGGTTCTGCACTCAAAAACTCCTATAGAAGAGGGAACTATTGCTATTGATACTCTTTATAAACAGCGAGATGGATTTACAAAAAATCTTTATGACAATAAAAGCTTAGATGATGAAGAGACAAAAGCTTTGAGCGTGAGGGTAATTAAGAATATTGATAATCTCAAACTAACCTTCCTTGGGCTTCAAGATTTTAACAATGATGGCGGAACTCCTTACCATGACAATCTTCAAACACCTTTTGTTATGAACCAGAATATACATGGATATGTACGGCAAAACAACCTGCTGAGCTCAATAAAACTAGAATATTTTGCAAATGATTATACACTCAAATCTGTAAGCTCTTTACATGCCTATAGATCAAAAGAGCTGCTAGACGGAGACCGTACACCGGAGAATTTTTTGACGATTGATAGTGATGAAAATTATAAAGAGGTTACCGAAGAACTTAGCATGCAGACACAAAAGAGCAGTTGGGAACTGACAAGCGGTGTGTTTTTTACCTCACGCTATGAACATACTTATACCGAAAACCATCATTATGAATATCTTGATACCAACGGTTATAGAACATGGCAAACATCACAGCCTGAGAAAAGTTTTGCCCTCTTTAGTGAATATTCAAAAAGTATAAATAAGAATATTATACTTACCGCAGCTCTGAGATATACATGGAACGAAAAAGATTTTAATAACAATATCAATCAATCTTTCCCAATAGAAGTAGCCGAGTATGGATTTTTAAATACGGGTTATCCTCACGTCATAGCAACAAAACACTGGCAAAAAGTTTTACCAAAACTAAAAATTGCTTATAAACAAGATGATGCAAATTTGATTTTTTTACAATATGCAGAAGCGTTTAAAAACGGCGGTTACAGTTATGATGATTATGATATTAAAACATTGAGTTATGACCCTGAGGAATCAAAAACTTTGGAGTTGGGATTTAACACAAAATGGAAAAGCTCATTAAACCTTAGCGCAACACTTTATGCAACACATGTTGATAAACTTCAGGTTGAAACCATACGCTCTGACTTAAGCAGCTATATAGATAATGCGGCAAAAGCTGATATTTACGGCATTGAAAGTGAATTGCGCTATCTGTTTACCAATAATTTTGGTGTACATAGCGGTGTAGGATTTATTCACTCCAAATTTGATGATTACATATCCAACTCTAATAATTACTCCGGAAATCAACTGATAAATGTTCCCCAACATACTTTTCAATTTGGTTCACAATACAGTTTTAGTAAAAACTACTATCTAGATTTAGCCTTAAAATCAAACGGAAAAACCTATTTTGATAAGGCAAATACGGTATCCGAATCATCCTACACCTATGTTGATACGAAGATGGGGTACAAATCTAAAAAATTCTCATGGAATGTTTACATTCATAATCTGTTTGACAAACGATACCTTAATTATATTATTGCAGCAGAAGGGTTTAATGCGTATAATTTTGGTGCACCTAGACGGGTAGGGGCATCTTTAAAATATGATTTTTAGGAAAAGTGTTTGAGGGCTACACAAGAACTCTACTCTAAAATGTACTGCCAATCATAAATCTAAACTTCGTTTTATCTTTTATAAAATAGGCGTCATTAGTGATATACTCAAAATTGACCGGAAGCACAAATTTGTTTAAAAAAACTGTAGAGAGCGTTAATCCTGCTGTTACTTCACTGAGAGCCACTTTGGCAGATCCGAAAGTTTCCAGTTCATACTGTCTATACTTTGCGTATATTGCCTCTTTTTGCAAAGAAAGGGGAAAGGTGAACCAGTAGCCGGAGAGATTCATGACCTTAGCCAAATTAGCCTCCCTATAGGAAGCAGTTTTAAGATAGGAGGAAGAATCCAAGCTTGGCATATGGATTGTTGATGGGTCCATGTCCTCTTGATAGGAGGAGTTTGTTATCTTTACTCCCCTACTATTATCAATAGCTTCACTCTCTGTTGCAGCACTGTTTGTAGCAGAGTATTTGGCTTCTACTCCAACATAGAGTTCATGCGCTACATCATATTTAAAGCTGTATTTTGCACCGTATATTTTGTCATCCCTCTCTCTGGCTCCATACAAACTCAGACTATTGAGGTAATTTTCATACATGGATACTCCATACTTTTCTTCTCTGGAAAAAGTAAGCGTTGTGCTCAGAGGCTCTCGCTGTTTTGCGCTGTAGTCTTGATAGTAACTGGCACCCAATACACCGCTATAATACCCTCTTCTGTAAAACGGCAACTCTGAGCTCGCAATAAATCCATTCTTCCGAACATCCTCTTGCTTATCACTCTCAACTACTCTGTATCCTATAATTGAGTATTTAAGCAGATATTGGGAATTTGAGTAGGAAGCGCCTGCAATAGTAGTGTTCGACTCATCTCTATTAATAAGAAGTGCTCCGGAGTTCTGAGACAACGGGTCGCCAAAATTTGCATTCAATGCCCATGCCGGCTTAGCATCTCCAAATACCACGGAAAGGTCGGTACCTAGATAATTTATATCTAAAAAAGAGTAGTAGGGGCTTGACAAATCCAGTTCCGAATGTTCGGAGCGATTTGTATTCTCATACCTTCCATAGTATTCTTTCTCTTCAAAAAACAGTTTTGTTTCATAGGGAGTCTCCTCTCTGTTTTTTAGCTCATTCTTAACATAGTAGTAATTCTTCTCGCTGATTGCAGCTATCAAAACTTCGCTATCATTAATAAGTCTTGCTTCTACAATATTATCTGCTTCACTTGCACGCTCTACTTTACCATCATGAAATCTATAAAGGGTTGAACCATACTCTGAATTTGCAACAAAATAGATACCGCCCTTGCTATCTACATCACTTACAATTCCGTAAAATCCGCTGTATGTGTAAAGAGGAGTTCTGTTTTTGTAGAGGGTTCTCTTTTTGCCTTTTTGAACAAAGTAGTAGAGATTATCCTCTTTGTCGATTATAACGGAGGAGTTTACCTGAGCATAAAACTCACTGCCGACAAAAAGTTGTGCCTCGGAGTAGGAGAGAGCTACATCAAAATAGACCTCCTTGCCACTGCTTAAATAGCCTTGAACCATTTTAGATTCGCTGCCCTCTTTTATAAAGCCGTTACTGTCAAAAAGACCCTGATATATCCGAGTCGGTGAGACATAACTGCTTCCTTGTGTATAATATTTTTTATCTGCTTTTATAACCTTACCGCCGAGCCAGCTCTCCCTTTTTTTATTTATATCAAAAGTGGCTTTATTAACAACAACCAACTCGGGAGCTTCAACTCCGCTCTCATTTGTTATAAAGAAAAGCTCATCTTCGCTGTTTCCCAAAGAGTAAAAAAACTGCGAGGATGCAATGGGTTCGCCACTAGCCAAAACCATGTGCTCCGCCATCTTTGCATACTCTTTGCTAAAATCCGCCAAGGATGTTTCAAAATTAACTCCAACGGCATCTTTCATGCTTGAATCCGTAAATTCCGGCCAAAAGAAATCCTCCGAGTGGTATCTAAAATAGCTATTCACTCTTTCCAGTCCATATCTCTCTGCCAAATAGAGATTGTAAAAACCACCCTGAATATACCAGATACTGCCGCTATAGGGAAAGGAGCTTTTTACATTATAAACATCGCCTGCCTTGATATTTCCGGCTTTTGCCTGAAGCATGGTTTCAGCTTTAAATCTGCCGCTATAGAGCCTACCGCCGTTTCCATGCCAAGACTCATTTAAGACTGCATTTCCCTCAAGCATAAATGAATTTTCCATAATATTCGGAACAATTACAAACGGAAATAAAAAGGAGCCGCTTCCAAAGAAGGAGTGCAGAGTTTTTGAAACTCCGCTGTTTTTCATATTTTGCTGGTAGTTGTGTGCTGTTTCATGGTAACACAAAACATTAAGCCACGAGGTAGAAGCAAAATAGTCGATAAGCTGTGTTCCGCCAATATAATTAATCTGTCTATTGCCGGAAAACTGGGAGGACTCCCCGTTTGCAATTTGATTGTAGGAAGAGAGCAGACCGATGTAAAGCGTCTCATCCAATTTCCAGCCAAAAAAATTCTCATAATCTTTATGAAGTGATTCTTGAATACCGACTACTTGTTGTGCAAAAGGAAGATTATCCTCCGTGTAAATTATCTCTACATTATCTTTTTTGTATTTGTAATACGCCTTGTCATGAGCGACTATCTCTGCTGCTGATAAAAAAGTAAAGCTCAAAAGTATTGAGATGCAGAATAATCTGAAAAAAATCACAGATGAACGCCCAAATTTATGCAACTCTCAATAGATGTCTCCTTAGAAATAATACAATCTGTTCCTTTTGGCAAAGCAGAGGCTGTTGTCTTGCCTATTACAATTACTTTATTTGAGGAAGATATTGCATGGTTTTTTAAAAAACACTCCACGCTCGATGGGGAGGTGAAAATCAAAACTGCATCCTCTTCAACCTTCACATCTTGTATCTCTTTTGAACATTCGCTCTCGTAAACTATCGCCTCTTTTATGAGATAAGCTTCATTATTACATGTGGATACAAAATTAGACGCAACCTCTTTTGCCCGCAGATAGAGCCACTTTATCTCTCTCGGATACTCTCTGATCTTATTAGCTAAATTATCGCCGTATCCTCCGCCGATAGCTAAAATTTTGCCGCCGATATCCTCGTAAGAGAGTGCACTTTGCACCGAAACACACAATGCCGGCATGTGAAGATACTCTTTTTTATCATACTGTTTGAGGGCTTCGCTGGCTTGTTTGGAGGTAATAATCAAATAATCGTAATTAGAAAAATCTATCTCGGGTTGTAAAAATTGAACATCAAGAGAATTTATACTTATAGCTTGAGGATGTGGGGAGATTGAAAAAAGGTAAATTTTTTTTTGCATCAAGAGATTAGAGATTAAAAATCTCTACTCCCATTCGATTGTAGCAGGTGGCTTAGAAGAGATGTCATAAACAACACGATTAATTCCATCCACCTCATTAATAATTCTTCTTGAAATTCTCTCTAGTAAATCATGCGGAAGATGCGCAAATGTTGCCGTCATTCCGTCCACCGCTTCAACAACTCTTACGCAGACCGTATTGTCGTATGTGCGGTTATCGCCCATAACTCCAACAGATTTCACATTGAGCAGAACCACAAATGCCTGCCATGTTTTTGCGTAGTATCCGCTCGCTTTTAACTCATCAAGCAAAATCACATCCGCTTCACGAAGAAGCGTCAAATCTGCCTCATTCACATCGCCCATAATTCTTATTGCAAGTCCCGGTCCAGGGAATGGATGACGGTTTATCATGCTCTCAGGAAGTCCGAGTTCAAGCCCTATTTTACGCACTTCATCTTTAAAAAGTTCTCTGAGCGGTTCAATAAGTTCAAAATCCATCCAATCAGGCAAACCGCCGACATTGTGGTGTGATTTTATAACTTCAGAAGGTCCATTTACGCTTATAGATTCGATAACATCGGGATAGAGTGTCCCTTGTGCCAAAAACTTGATACCGTCATGTTTTTTCGCCTCTTTCTCAAACTCCTCTATAAAAGTGTGACCGATGATTTTTCTTTTTGTTTCAGGATCGCTCACACCTGCAAGCTTGCTTAAAAAACTCTCTCTTGCATCTACGGTAACCAGAGGCACTTTGAGGTTGATTTTGAAAACCTCTTCCACCTGCTCTTTTTCACCTTTTCTTAGAAGTCCGTTGTCAACAAAAACAGGAATAAGCTGGTCGCCGATTGCTTCATAAAGAATCGCTGCAACGACGGAGCTATCCACTCCTCCGCTGAGTCCGCAGAGAACTTTGCCCGTTCCTACTCTTGCGCGAATGCTTTTTATCTGCTCTTTTAAGAAGTGTTCCATTTTCCACTTCTCGGTCACTCCGCAAATATTTCTTGCGAAGTTGCGAAGCATCAAATACCCCTCTTCCGAGTGTTGAACCTCCGGGTGATACTGCATCGCATAAACGCGTTTTTCTTCATTTGCAATGGCTGCATAAGGAGAATTTGCCGAAGTTGCAATCGGTGCAAAGCCCTCAGGAAGCACATCCACTTTATCGCTGTGACTCATCCAAACGATACGACCGTCATCACAATCTGCCAAAAGAGGAGAGCATTTATCGTCGATATTATTGATTGTAAGTTCCGCTTTGCCGTACTCATGGTGGCTTGAACGAACAACACTCCCGCCAAAATCAACAGCAATTCTCTGCATGCCGTAGCAGATTCCCAAAATCGGAAGACCTAGTTCATAAACACCCTTGTCAACCTCATACGCATCTTTGTTATAAACCGAAGAGGGACCGCCGCTAAGGATAATTCCCTGTGGATTTTTTGCTTTTATATCTGCAACTTTCGTATGGTAAGGAAGAATTTCGCAGTAAATTTTATCTTCGCGGAGACGACGCGCGATAAGTTGCGTATATTGCGAACCAAAATCTAAAACTATGATGCTAACATTTGTCATTTTGAGTGCCTTTAAAAGTGTTTTGTGGCGCCAAAGAGGCGTTAAGAAGGATTGTATCCTTTCAATGGCGAAAGGATACAATAAAATAAATTAAGAATCTATTGTTTAAAAGTAAACTGTAAACTTATTTAAGTCATAATCCAAGGAAATCAACGAAGGCTTTTTTTATGGAAATGATTACAACTCTTGTCCTGCTCTATTTACTTATAATTATTATCGCCTCCCTCTGGGCGTCCAAAAAAACGGGGGTTGCCGATGTCCTTTTTTACCTTATTGGAGGACTTGTCGCGGTCAATTTGCATCTTCTTTCTCCCCATTCGGCGACAATTGAGACCTTTGCTTTTATTGGAACCATCTTTTTGTTTTTTTATCTTGGGTTAGAAGAGAACCTCCAAAGCTTTGCTGAGGGTGTTAAAAAAGGATGGAAAATTGCAATTGCGGGGGTAATTTTACCTTTTACTTTGATTTATTTTACAGAATATTTTCTCACGCATGACATGATTAAATCTATCGTTTTTGCAATGGCATTTACCCCGACTTCTATCGGAATCGCATTTTTGACCCTCAATACCCTCTCTTTTGGTGCCAAAGCGAAACTTCAGCCGATTATTGTCGCTGCAGCACTTACCGACGATGTGCTCTCCCTTATTTTATGGGGAGTTCTCGGAGGAATTCTTGTCTCTTTGCAAGCTTCGGCATCTGTCGGGATTTCGCTTGAAACCATAAGCGCATTAGCCATAAAACCTCTCTCAAATTTTCTATTTTTCAGTACCGTAATGGCACTCATCGCCTACCTCTTTTTTCTTTTTCATCCGACGGCATCCCTTAAAGAAGAGGGCATGCTGCTCACTTTAATCACCAAAACTAAAAACAGCATCTATTCACATGCAGGAGCTATTCATTTTTTAGGAAAACAGGAGATAAATGCAGCGATTGTTTTTATGATTTTTTTAGCTTTTGTCGGCTCATTTATTGCCGAGTATTTTGCTACAAGTGTCGCATTGGGGGCATATTTCATGGGGTTAATTATTAACAAAGACCATTTTGAGAACAAGAACAATGGAGACAAGCTTTTTCACGAAGCAATGGAGAAATTCCGTTTTTTAACCCTCTATTTTTTCGCACCAATCTTTTTTATCAGCATCGGACTACAAATGGAAATCGAGAGTTTTTCACTTCTGCTAAGCGTTCTTTCCAATGCCTTTGTTTTAGCAGCTGTTTTATTCACGGCACAATTTATCGCCGCTGCACTCACGGCACGCTATATCAACAAGCTTCCATGGCGTTCAGCGTCCCTTATCGGGATTGCAATGCAAGGACGCGCCGAAGTAACCTTTTTAGTTGCCATGGCGGCACTCTCCATGAAACTCATCACAAGTGCAGATTTACTTCTGATTTCACTGAGTGCTTTTATCCTCAATCTCAGTGTTCCCTTCTTACTCAAACTCTCTGCCGAGTATCATGAGAAGAGGGATCAGTCAGAAGTTCTGTAATGCACCCCGATTGACTCCTCTCTTGCAAGTGCAGAGAGTACAATCTCTTTTGCGGTGAGGAGGCGAAATTTTAGTAGTTTGCCGATTTTTTCACCCAACATTGCGTTGATTTGCTCCAACGCACTATTTAAACCTTTTTTGGTTCGCACAATTGAGACATTCTCCCACATTATTTTGCGAAGCAGATTCTTCTTCTCTTTGTCCTCTTTGAGGCTCATCACCTCATCGCCGACGGGAAATTCTATAAACTCTTTGTCACCCCAAGGGCATTTGTCGCTACGCTCGGGCACATGCGGATGATTCAAAATATCTTCTACCGCCTCTTTTGCAAAAACAAGACCCTCTAAAAGTGAGTTTGAAGCAAGTCTGTTTGCACCGTGCACCTTTGTAGATGCAACTTCGCCTATGGCATAGAGAGATTTTACATTAGGGACTCTTCCATGTAAATCGGTTTTAATTCCGCCTATAGCATAGTGAAAAGCAGGAGAAATAGGCACTCGTTGGCGTGGAACATCAAAACCTAAAATTTGTAGATTTTTATAAATATTTGGAAATCTTTGTGTAAAGTAAACATGGTCAAAATTTTCAAGGGATAAATAAACTTGCATGCCTGTTTTTTTGCTATGTTCATAAATAGCTTTACTCACAATATCGCGCGAAGCCAGCTCTCCCCTCTCATCATAATCAAACAAAAATCTTCGCCCGCTCTCATCCTCTATGGTCGCACCCTCGCCTCTTAGAGCTTCGGTGAGCAGCATCTTTTGCGCATTGTTACTATCTACAAACACAGTCGGATGGAACTGCAACATCTCCATTCGCTCTAACTCAATCCCTTTTAAAACGCACAAACCCTGCATGTCGGCACTGATACATGGTGCATTTGTATGAAACTCAAAGAGCGAACCAACCCCGCCACTGGCAATAATCACATCTTTTGCATAGATATTTCTTCGCTCTCTATGGTCAAGAACGCTCACACCGTAGCACTCGCCATTTTTAATGAGCAAGTCAACCACCCTTGCATCGCTAAGCATAGCATGCGGATTCTGCTCAAGCAAAAAGAGATGCATGTGCCGCCCTGTTGCATCGCCCCCTGCATGTAAAATTCTCTCAGTGGAGTGGGCTGCCTCTTTCGTATAGAGCAGATTTCCCTCACTATCTTTGTCAAACTCAAAACCTCTATTGATTAAATCATCGATAACCAATCTTGAGTTTTGAGACAAAACATCTACGGCATTTTCACAGCAGAGCCCCGAACCCGCTTCAAGGGTATCTTTTATATGTGCAGGAATATCTGCCGCGTCACGGGCAAGTGCCACACCGCCTTGGGCATAAAAGCTGTTACACTTAAAAGTCTCTCTTTTGTTGATGAGAAGGACTTTTTTATCTTTTGGAAGTTTGAGAGCAGCATAGAGTCCTGCAACTCCGGCACCTATTATTATTACATCATACTGCATCATTTTGTTTCTGCCGGCTGTTTTATTGTAAACTTAACATTCTCATCCGCTTTTGGGGCATCTTCTAAATAGTAGGGTGCTTTTTTATATCCGCATCCATTCAAACTTAACAAAAACATTGCTATAATTGCCAGATGAAAAATGCTAGTCAAATTATTAATTCTATTCAAAATAAACCTCAATTTTCTAAACTCTCAAAATACAAATGTATCAAGAGAATTGAGTCTGTTTTTATACCTGCTTTGCAAAGGATGATAAAGTTTGCATACATCAAAAACGACACACTCTTTTTCGTTCTCTCACATCCCGCCGGTAAACAAGAATTCGATAATAATATACAAAGTATTAAAAGTGCTTTAAAGTTCCACATGCCGGAGGAGTGCAAAGAGACACTGATAAACGACATCAAAGCCTTTGTAACCCACACACCCATAAAAAGAACAGTCGAAACAGAGCAAAAAGTGATGCGATACCCGGAGAGAGCGACCGGAAATTTTAGTGTAAACATAGAGGATGAGAAGCTAAATAGTCTTGTCATGTCGATTCAAAAAATTATAAAAGCTATGAAATGACCTTAGAAGAGACGATAAAACAGCTGCCGCAGAATGCTGGAATTTACCAGTATTTTGACAAAGAGGGGCATCTTCTTTATGTCGGAAAAGCTAAAAATCTCTACAAAAGAGTGAAGAGTTATTTTGTCTTTACGCCGCAAATAAAAGCGAATTCCAACCTCTCTCTCAGAATTACAAAGATGATAAACCAGACTATCTCTCTCAACTACATCGTTGTAAACTCCGAACATGACGCACTCATTTTAGAAAATTCTCTTATAAAACAGCTCCATCCAAAGTACAATATTCTGCTTCGCGATGACAAAACCTACCCCTACATTTACATCGACAACTCCGTAGAATTTCCGAGATTTGAGATAACAAGAAAGGTGATTAAAAGCTCTGACATTACCTATTTTGGACCTTACTCGGTTGGGGCAAGAGATATTTTAGACTCAATCTATGAGGTGTGTAAACTCGTCCAAAAAAAGAGCTGTTTAAAATCAAAGAAGATGTGTCTTTATCATCAGATAGATAAATGTTTTGCTCCATGCGAGCTCAAAGTTCCACAAGAAAAATACAAAAAAGAGTTGGATTTAGCAAAAGAGCTCATTGTAAATAAAAAATTTCTCATAAAAACGCTTCAAGAGAAGATGGAATTTTATGCTGAAAACTTGCGTTTTGAGGAGGCGGCAGAGCTTCGAGACCGCTGCGAGAGAATCTCCCGCTCCGAGATAAAGAGTGAGATAGATTTTGCAAGTGATGAGAACTACGATATTTTTGTAGTGCAAAACAGCCAGACAAGAGCGGTAGTTGTGAGAATATTTATGAGAGGCGGAAAAATCATCTCCTCATCCCATGATTTTATTCAAATCAATGACGGCTACGACGAAGATGAGTTTTATCAAAGGGTACTCATGGAGTTTTATGCAAATGAAAAACCGCCCATTATCGCACCTATTTTAGTTGCAAAGAAGTTTGAATCTTTGGAGATTATAGAGGAGCATTTAAGCACTCTTTTTGAAAAAAATGCAGAGATAAGAGTACCGCAGAGAGGAGACAAAAAGCATCTTATAGATTTGGCGGTTTTAAACGCGAATGAGCTTTTAAAAGGGGATATAAAAAAGGAGAACAGCCCTGTTTTAGAGGGGCTGAAAGAGCTTTTATCTTTAGAGAGAGTTCCCTCACGCATCGAGGTTTTTGACAACTCCCACATGTCGGGAGTTGCAACCGTCGGAGCTATGATAGTGTATGAGAATGGTGCATTTGATAAAAAAAGCTACAGAACCTATCATCTTGAGGCAAAAGACGAGTATGCCCAGATGAGAGAAACGCTCACACGAAGAGTGGAGAGTTTTTCAAAAAACTCTCCGCCTGACTTGTGGATAATTGATGGAGGGACAACGCTTTTAAAGTTGGCATGTGAAATCATAGATTCCCATGGTGTTTTTATCGATGTTATCGCCATCTCCAAGGAGAAAATCGATGCAAAATCCCACCGTGCAAAAGGAAAGGCAAACGACATTCTGCACACAAAAGAGAAAAGTTTTGAACTCAAAAGCAGCGATAAAAGACTCCAATTTGTACAGAATCTCAGAGATGAAGCACACAGATGTGCGATAGGATTTCATAAAAAAACAAAACTCAAACTTGACCATGAAAGCCGACTTTTAAATCTTCATGGTATCTCGGAGGCAAAGGTAAAAAAACTGCTCAATCACTTTGGAACATTTGAAGCTTTAAAAAGTTTAAGCGCCCTTGAGATAGCAGCGATATTAAACCTAAACGATGCAAATGCAATCAAAAAAATTTATAACTAAGTTTCATTTTTATTCTATTATGATATATTTTGCCCTTGTATCTGATGTTATGCACTCAAACGAACTCGTCCGTTTGAGTGGCTGGGACAGATGTCCCTACAACCCCCTAAAGCTACACAAAGCAAGTTTTGTGAGATTTTTGGAGTATATCACGAAGTTTTTTTAAATGATAAAAAATAGGAAAAGTAAATGCTAATATATAATTACAAAAAAGAGTTCGTTGGCATGGACGAGCAAGATTTAAAAACTCTTGGTTTTACGGACCTCTCTGCCCTTTTAACCCAAACGAATGATTTTGCTGATTTTTTTGTTAAAGAACCGGGATTTGTGCATAACTTTAAACATGTTCACTGGATAGATTTTGTGGAGTGTGCGGATGACTCTGAGAGCCAAAAAGCTCTTGTTTGTGTCAACTCTAAAACCTTCAGATGCAATTTGAATATAAAAACTCTCTATCTTAACGACAAACCATCCTCTAAAGCCTACATGGTCACTCTGCAAAATTTGAGAGAACTAGGCAATCAAGAGGATATTTCTCTCAGTAGCTCTTTTAATAAAACAACCCCAATAACACAAAACAAAACTCCTAACATAGTAAACAGTCCAAAAAATTCTGATGATATCCAAGAGATTCCAACTGCAAAAAGTGCCGAACTCCTTGTTGAAGAAATTTCGGATATTGAGATTCCGACGACTCCTGAAGTCGTAAAAATTTTAGAAGAGAGTGCCCCAGAAAAAATTGTTATAGAGCCGGTTCCAATTGAAGTCCTTCCCCAAGAGACAGAAATTGCCGTGAAGATAGATATTGGTGCTCCACAAGTTAGAGATGAGTTTATTTACAATGAAGAGATAAAAGAGAAAAACAAAGAGCTTAGAGAAGAAATCGAAGAGGAATTTGAGGGAGAGTACAATTATGACCCAAGAATAGCATCTAGCGAGTTGGGACTTCCGGTTGATTTAATCGAAGAGTTCATTGAGGATTTTGTTCTCCAAACAAAAGAGTTTAAGAGTGAGCTCTACAATGCATTAGAAAACGGGGATATAGCGCAGATAAAAACACTCTCTCATAAGCTAAAAGGCGTTGCCGGTAATTTAAGAATAGAAGACGCCTTAGATGCTTTAACAACCATAAACACATCGGATAATCTCACCCAAATCAAATTAAACTTGGAGCTATTCTATAAAATAATCGCAAAGCTCTCGGGTGAGGAGGTTTATCTGCACAAAAAAAGTGTGGCTCCAAAAAACGAGGAACAGATTAAATTAGAGCCGATGCAAGAGATAAAAGTTCAGGAGAGCAGCGACGATGATTTTGTTCTCGATTTTAAACAGGATGCTCCGGCGGAGGCGAAACCCTCTCTTAAGATAAAAGCAGAAGAGGATGATTTAATTATCAGCTTCAAAGAGGATGTTATCGAGGCTCCGAAAGTTGAGGAGAGCCCAAAAATAGAGCCAACACTCGAAGCAGCAGCAGAAGAGATAACATACAATAAAAAGCAAGCTGCAGCTGAAATAGGATTGGATGATGAAACCTTTTGTGAGCTTTTTGAAGATTATATTTTAGAGAGCGGAGTTCTCTGCAACTCTATTCACAGTGCCATAGAATCAAACAATCCGGGCATGTGCAAATTAAATGCCATCAAACTCAAGGGGATGAGCGATAACATGAGAATCTCCGATTTAACTGTGGAATTAGAAACTATTATAGGTACAGAGGACATGAAAGTAGCCAAAAAAGCTATAGAGCAGATTGATACTATAATTTTAAAAATCTCAAAAATAGAGGGATGACACATGAAACTATGGCAACAAAATAGACTCCAATTTGTAGGTTTACTGCTTTTATCTATCCTGTTTTTAATTACGACTTACTATGTCTATGAATCCTACTCTATACTCAAATCCATCGGCGAACAGATAAAAATCGTTGATAAAGTTTTGATAGTTGATATTCAAAAACAGGCTTTAGATTTTTTTATACTTTCGTTAATCGCATGGTTTGTAACAGTTGTTTTAGCGGTTGTCGGCTATTTTATATCAGAAGAAATTTCATTAAACAGAGAAAACCTGCAAGCTGTATTAAATACAATTGATGAAAATAAAAAAGAGAATTACGGTGATATCGCAGACATAAACCTTAACTCCCAAAACGGCATGTTTATTGCATATACCCTACTCAAAACAATTATTGCTCAAACCTGCGAAGATAAAGAAGCGGCTCAAGAAGCCAATGAAGCAAAATCTATGTTTTTAGCGAATATGTCTCATGAAATAAGAACACCTCTTAATGGCATAGTTGGTTTTGCAGACCTTTTAAGAGATACAGGACTAGGGGAAGAGCAACTTGAGTTTGTTGATATTATTGAAACAAGTTCAAAAAACCTTCTTGAAATAATAAATAATATTCTTGATTTTTCAAAAATAGAGAACAATCATCTTGAACTTGAAGAGGTAGTATTCAATCCTATTGAGGAGTTTGAGAAAGTTGTAGAAATTTATGCAGTGAGAGCCGGTGAGAAGCATATTGAGTTAGGATTCTTTATCGACCCTAAATTAAAGTACCACCTCAAAGGTGACCCAACAAAAATTAAAGAAATCTTAATAAATCTGCTCTCCAATGCTGTTAAGTTCACACCTTCGGCAGGCGCAATTAATGTAAATATTCATAGACTTGAAGCAAAAGATGGAATCGCCAGAGTTAAATTTGAGGTTCAAGATAGCGGCATTGGGGTAACCGATGAGCAGAAATTTAAAATATTTGAGGCATTTACACAAGCTGATAGCTCAATAACCCGTAAATATAACGGCGTAGGTCTTGGGCTTACAATTTCAAGTAAATTTGTTGAACTTATGGGCGGTAAATTACACCTTCAGAGCGAAAGCGGACCTGGAGCAACCTTCTCTTTTCAAATTGATTTTAAAGAGCTTAATACGGCCGCTGGAGATGAAAAACATGATTTTAGCACCATTAAGGCTTTAATACTCAAAGGCACCAATAAGACGAAGCAGCAAGAGAAGTATCTTCATGATTATTTGACCTACTACGGGGTAACCTATACAATGGTTAAAGACATGGATGAGTTAATAAATATTAGCAAACATGAGAGGTATGACATTCTCTTTGTTGACTATGATTATACTGATGAAAATATGCTTTCTCTTTATTCATCTCTTCCTCAGAAACTTATTGTACTCACAAAATCTTCTCATATGAAAACAATAGACTCTTTAAATTTGAATATATTTAAAACAATATATGAGCCGTTAACTGCTTCAAAAATAAAAAATATTCTTTCAAGTTTTATGAAACAACATTCAGTTGATAAAAAAACACTCACGGATACGGCACTGATTCCAAAGACATTTAACGCCGAGAAATCAAAATTTAGAGCAAATGTTCTAGTTGCAGAAGACAATGTAATTAACCAAAAATTAATCAAAAGAACCCTTGAAGATTTAGGTTTAACTATAACAATTGCCAAAAATGGTCTTGAAGCAGTTCAAAAAAGAAAAGATGAAAATTTTGATATGATTTTTATGGATATTCAAATGCCGCTTCTTGACGGACTTGAAGCTACAAAAGAGATTTTAAAGTATGAAAGAGATTCTAATCTGCCGCATGTGCCTATTATTGCATTGACAGCCAATGCACTCAAAGACGACAGAGATAAATTTTTAGAAGCGGGGTTGGATGAATATACATCCAAGCCATTAGTCCGCAACGAAATAATCTCTCATCTTAGTCACTATTTATCTGAGCATATCATTGATGAAGAGATAAAAGAGCAAAAAGAAGAGGTAGTTGAGGCAGCTCCCGAGGTAAAAGAAGAGGTAAAAACAGTTTCAGAAGTGATTGATAAAAAGGTTGTCAAGCTTGTAGAAACTACGCTAATGCCGAAGAATCCTGATGACATTCTCGTCATAGAAGAAGGGGATGACCTTGATGATATACAGATAATTACGGAAGAAAGCTTTCATGAGATGCCGGCTGAACCAAAAGAGATTGCAACGCCGGAGGAGGTACGCATCAAAGATGAGAAACCAAACTACAAAGCGGATGTTCTTCTTGTTAAAAAAAGCTCTTTTGAATCAAAACTTTATATTCAGATACTAAAATCTTTGGGCTATTCTTATGATGTTGCCGACACGAAAGATGAGCTAGATGAACTTATGGCATTATCTATCTATAAAATTGTTCTGTTTGACAAAGAGTTTGAGAATGTTAATGTAGCTCTTTTTGCCGACAGAGCAAAAGAGTTGAGTGAGAATTTAATACTAGACACAAAACTTGTTTTAATATACAATCCATCAATGCAGGACGACCCTCTGCTGGATGAATCTTTTGATGAAGTAATTCACAATGTGATTAATAAAGATTCAATGAAAGTCTTGTTTGAAAGGTTGATTAGAAGATAGCCTCAATCACTTGAGCTATCTTTACACTCTTTTATATCAAAATCTGTTTTAAAACCTCTTCTATCCTGCTCACTCCGATTATCTCTAAAGTCTCTCTGACTTCTTTTGGAATATCTTCTAAATCTCTCTCATAATTTTTTGCAGGAATGAGAACTTTTGACATTCCGGCCTTATGGGCAGCAATGAGCTTCTCTTTGAGTCCGCCGATAGGAAGAACATCTCCGCTTAAAGAGACTTCTCCCGTCATAGCTATCTCTGAACGAATTTTTTGTGAACTTAAAATAGATGCAATTACACTTACCATGGCGATACCTGCACTCGGTCCATCTTTTGGTGTTGCTCCATCGGGAACATGTATGTGTAAATCATATCTTTTATACACTTCACTCGGATCAACTACTGTATTATCTTTAGTCTCCTCAAATGTAAGAGGAATATTCTCCGGTGCTATTTTTATCTTTTTTGTATCAATGAGAGTTTTAACAACGCTCATCGCAATTCTAGCCGACTCTTTCATGACATCGCCTAGGCTGCCCGTTAACTGCAGGTTGCCCTTGCCCTTGATGCGGATACTCTCTATTTTGAGAACATCGCCTCCGACCGCCGTCCATGCAAGCCCGTTCACAACACCGACAACAGGGATTTTATCCGTCTTTTCTATCTCAAAAACACTTTTCTCAAAGAACTCTTTGAGATTCTTCAAACTTACCGAAACTTTATCAAGTTTTGGATTTTGTAGTACATCTTTAGCCACTTTTCTGCACATGTCGGCTATGCGGCGGCGAAGGTTTCTAACGCCTGCTTCACGGGTATAACTGTGGATAAGCTCTTTTAAAGCGGGTTGAGAGATACTGACTTCAGAATTTTTTAGACCATGTTTTTTCAACTCTTGAGGAATCAAATATCTCTTAGCAATTTCAAACTTCTCCTGAGGCGTGTAGGAACTCACCGCTATAAACTCCATTCTATCACGAAGCGGAGTCGGTATATTGCCTATATCGTTTGCTGTTGCAATAAAAATCACATTGCTTAAATCGATGTTGAAGTTAAGATAGTAGTCTCTAAACTCCTTATTCTGCTCTGGGTCAAGAATTTCTAAAAGTGCGGCAGTCGGGTCTCCCCTTTGTGAACGGCTTACTTTGTCTATCTCATCCAAAACAATGACGGGATTCATCTTTTTAGCATCAATCAGTCCTTGCGTGATTCGCCCCGGCATGGCTCCAACATAGGTTCTTCTGTGACCTCTCAGTTCATTTACATCCTCTAATCCGCCAAGTGCAATTCTAATGAGTGGGCGTTTGAGCGCCGTAGCTATTGAGTTTGCAAGAGAAGTTTTACCGACCCCAGGAGGTCCATAAAAGCAGAGAATTGCCCCTGCCGTCTGTTGATTGCTCACTCCTCGGAGTTCCAAAAGCTCTTTAACGGCAAAATACTCCACTATTCTTTTTTTTGCTTTTTCCAGCGAGAAGTGGTCTTTATCGAGCTGTGTTTCAACATCAGAAATTTTTAGAGCTTTTTTAGATTTATCTCCAAAAGGAATCTCTAAAACCCAATCGAGATAGGTTTGAGTCATAGAAGCATCTGAAGAGTCGGGGTGCATGCGTGAAAATCTCTCCACCTGCTTTGCTATCTCTTTATAGGCATCTTTACCCATCTTCTCTTTTTTTGCCTCTAATTTTTTTCTATACTCGTCAAGCTCCTCTTCCCTAGCCGTATCTGCTCCCAACTCTTTTTGAATCTGCTTCAACTGCTCTTTTAGGAAGTACTCTTTATTCACTTTTTCTATATGCGTATGCACTTTTGAGCGAATCTCTTTTTGAAGCTTGTTCGCCTCTATCTCCTCTATAAGATAATCGATTAGAAGCAAAAATCTTTTTTCGGTATCCGTCTCTACGAAAAGTTTATACGCCTGCTCTTTTTTTAGCTTCACAGTGCTGCATATCAGATCAATTATTCGGTTATAGTCATGATTCTCTTCTATTGTTCTGAGCAAATCCGGAGGAAAATAGTTGCTCACGCCGGAGAGTGTTCTCACTTTTTCACGAACTATCTCTAAAATCGCATCAATTTTCAGCGAGCTTGTATTTGTAGCTTCCAAGATTTTAACATGCGCAACAAGAGGATGTTCTTGCACTTCATAAAGCATTTGAGCTCTTGCCAAGCCTTGAAAGAGAACTTTTATTCTTCCATCCGGAAGAGAGACTTTTCTCATGATTGAACCTACAACACCGACGTCATAGAGCGAATCAAATTTTCTTTCACCCTCATGGGAAGGTTTGGCTGAACATACAATTACCAGAGAGTTCTCGTTTATTGCTTTTGTTGCAGCTTCTATGTTGTTCTCATCGCTCAAAAAGAGCGGTGAAATCATGAATGGATACAAAAAAAGCTCATCCTCCGCTATTACAGGTATATCTGCAGGAAATTGACCATAATTACTCAGTTTCATAACTATTCTCCTCTTGTACTATTTGTCTCTGTTTCACTCACAGAGTTTCTTGAAACAACACTTCTTATGTGAGGAATCAAAAAGCCGTACCAGCTAGAAGTTCCGTCTCCCTCAAACCATTCACGGTACCAAGGAGTATTGTCTCTATCAACATTTTCCCATTTTATCCATGGCTGGTTCTGAATAGTTTTGTAATATTTCGCACTTTTTGGCTTGTCGAGTCTCGTATATAGGTCTGAAATAGATTCATTGAGAGATGCCGCCGCCATGTAGAGATTTGTTAGCATAGTATCGACGATGCCATAATACATAGAGTTTGGATAGTTGCTTTTAAACTTTTCACTCTCCGTAATCGCTTCATTTATAAGTACCTGATCGCGTCTCGGATTTGGCAGAGCCAAATATTTTGATTTAATTTTTAAAAACTCTGCAAACTCTCTCTCATTTGGATTTGCATATCTTGTCACATACTCATTTAAAAAATATTCACTTAAAACATACTCTTCGTAGTGCATGTGAGCGATAGCCAAAATCATTGTAGCTTCAGGCAGGAGAGGAGAGCCTACATGCTCACCTTGAAGTGAACTGTAATAGTCATCTGCTTTTTCCAAGTTATTATTAGAGATTGAATCTACAACTTTTGCGTACCAATAAGCGGCTGGTTTGTTGTATTCCTCTGCATCTTTTGTACATCCGCCAAAGAACAGAGTAGCAACAACTATCATCATTGCAAGTTTTGTTTTAGTAAGTTTTGTTTTAACTTTCATATATTATAATCCTAATTAAAATAGATTCTTATTCTATCAAAAAGAGATATATATCTCTTTAAAGTAGGTATATTTTATGCTTAAAGTGATAGAATCAAGCAATTTTAACCAAAGGTTTTCTATGAAATTTGATATATGTATGCCCATTCTAGGTTTTGAAGATCTAAAAGAGGTAGAATTGGAAAAGATAGATGATATTTTTATGAAGATGAAAGCCCTCAGCAATGAGCATATCGCTTTTACGCTGATAAATCCTTTTGTTCTGAGGGAGTACGATTTTCAGGTTCCTCCGAGTGCTAAAAAAATTTTAGAGATTGACGAAAAATCCAATCTGCTTATTTTTAATATTATTCTCATTCAAACACCGATAGAAGAGTCAATAATCAACTTTGTCGGTCCGCTTATATTTAATACGGACAACAACAAAGCCGCCCAAATAATACTCGGCGAGTCAAGAGAATACGGCGTAGCAGAGAAGATATCTTCGTTTTTAAATAAATAAATTTTCACATGGTCGCATGTGAAAATTACTTCTAACACTTTTTCTTCCAGTAATTAAAAACTTTTTAAAAACTATTAACTCCACATGCCGCTATTATGATATATAATACAACAAGTTCATCACGGAGGTGTCGTCATGAAAGCTCTTAATTCTTTTTTATTTTTATTTTTTATATTTGAATCTTTACTTTGTGCGGTGGAGCTTGACACTGATACTTTTGCATCTAATACTGATGGATGGAGCGGAGCAAATGTTACTCAGGAATCCGGTAAATTACGCATAGACAGGGATGATATAGCTTCAAAGACTTTTACATTTGTAGGCTACGAGAATCAAACGGTAAATTTTTCACTCGATGCAATAGAAATAAGCTCTTGGGAGAGTGATGATGACTTAGAAATAACAGTCGATGGCACAAAAATTATAGATGATACTATTGACGGCACTGAGACAAAAACTTTTTCTGCTACATTAAACGAAAGCGGTAGCACGATAATTACAATCAAACCGAACACAAATGACAATGCAGAAGATATTTATATTGACAATATTGCCATCACTGGAACTCCCCTAGCTCAAACTCCGCCTACCTTTGCAGGAACAATTCCTGCTCAAACCGCAACTGTCGGCACTATTTTTTCCTTCAACACATCCACCTATTTTACACAAACAAACGGCGACACCATCACTTATTCAAATAGCGGATTACCTGCCGGAGTAACTCTTAATTCGGACACAGGGGTTTTAAGCGGTACTCCGACTACCATCGGAACATATAACAATATCATTATAATCGCCACCGATAATGACGGTTCAACAAACAGTAATAGCTTTACTTTCACAATAGAGCCGGTAAGAATAGGCTTTGACAGACTCGTTTACCAAACATTTGAAGATACCGCTTCAGGATATGACACATCGAATTTAGCATCTCTAACGGTAAAACTTTCCCAAGCGGTTGATTACCCCGTAACCTTAAGTTATACAACGCATGATGCAACCGCTATCGCAACTTCTAGCGGTGGAACGGATTATTACTCACAAAATAGTTCACTGACATTTGCGGCAGGAGAGATAAGCAAAACCGTTTCTATCGCTATTATCCATGACGAGCCGATTGAGTTGGATGAGAACTTTACGGTCGTTCTTACGAATCCTCAGCCCTCTTCGACGGTAGTATTGGATACGAATTCAACGGCAACAGTAACAATACTTCAGCAGGCGACGGCACCGATTTGTTACGCTGATAATTTTAATGCAGCAAGTTTGGACACAACTTGGAGAACCTTATTTAGCAGCGGAGGATTTACTCCTCAAATTGTGAGCAATCGACTTCGGTTAACATCGGCGCAGGGTAATATTTCAACAGCGATTACCAAAGATTATGAATTCCGTGCTTCTCAAAATCTCATTATTGCCGAATTTACCCACTATGCGTATGGAGGCAGCGGAGCGGACGGAATTTCATTTGTTTTGTATGATACGGCAGTCGGGGCAAGCCCGACGGTAGGGGCATTCGGAGGGTCACTAGGGTATGCACAAAAAAGTAATCCCGGAAGTGACTGTACGGTCGTAGGAGGGTGTCCCGGATTTCAGGGGGGATGGCTTGGTCTAGGAATTGATGAATACGGAAATTACTCCAATCCTACGGAGGGGCGTTTAGGTACAGGTACGAATAGTGGTTTTCGCGCGAATGCCGTCGCCATACGAGGACAAGGAAATGGGCAGAGCGGCTATACCTATTTGGCAGGGACAGGGTCGTTGACACCTGCGTTGTGGACCGCAGGGGCTACCGCTAATCCCGGGGATAAATTTAAAATGACCGTCGATGCTCGTAATCCTGCGCACCTTTACATCACCCTTGAGCGAAATACCGGGAGCGGATATCAAGTGGTGATAGACAGATTTGATGCAGTCGCATCTCAAGGGGCAAGCCCCGCATTCGTGCGTCTTGCAATGACGGGCTCAACGGGTGGATCGACAAATATTCATGAAATCGATGATTTGACAGTATGGGGCATATGCGGTCCATATACTACGGCACCTACGGCAGGCGTATTTGATGCATGGGACACATTTCGCTCGGTGGACGACCGCAATATTTCGACCAAAATCGTGAATCAAGATTTTAATCTTACTATTGCGAGTTTAAATAGCGCAAATAACGCTACTCAACTCAAGTCAGCGGGCAAAGGAACCTACTATCGCCTTTGGGATTCAACGGCTAATACTTCAAAAACGCCTTATACTTTTTTTGATGCCAATGCAAGTGCATCTATTACATCGCCAGCATTTAATATTCTCTCATCTACGCAAGACATGAAAGTGCAGTTTAAATTTTGTGCAGATTATAACGGAACAGCGTATGACGTGAAACAGGATATTACATGTACATCTCAGAATGTATGTCATTCTGCCTTGGTGACGGTTAATACCCCTTGCTACCGTGAAAAGTTTAGCAGCGATAATTTTGCCATTCGTCCCGATAGTTTTTTCCTGAGTGCCCCTAGTGGAGAAAATATTAATCTTCTAACATCGGCACAGGATTACAATTTTTCGGTAACGGCTAAACAATACGGTACAGCTAATGCTGCAGATGATTACAATATCACGGCTGCAAACTTAGTCTTAAGCCTAGCCAGAACCATGTATCAACCATCCAACACTGTTGACGATACTCTCAACGGTACGCTCTCTTTTTCAACCACTCCGTTTAATTTTGCCGATGGAAATGCCGGTGCTCTCATTAAGTTTAATGATGTAGGAAAGGTTAATATAGAACTCAGAGATACAACATGGGCTACCGTTGACAGCGACGACACATCAGGTGACTGCAATATGACGGGAAGATATATATGCGGAGATATAAATTCCACTTTTATACCCGACCACTTTACTTTAAGTGCAGTTCATTTAAACAATAACGGTGTTCAAACATTCACTTACCTCTCGGATGATTTAAACATGTCTGCCCACTTAGATGTGAATGTTTCTGCCAAAAATCTTGATAACAACACTACGCAAAACTTTAAATCAGGCTCTTGGGAGAACCCTGTAGATATTAATATGAGTGTTGTGAGTGCGGCATCCACACCTACAATTATCAAAGACGATATTAATGAAACTCAAAATCTTGGGTTCAGTTTGGGAGCAATCACAATACCTTGGAGTGAGACGAATGCCACTAAAAAACTGATGTTTAATTTCGACAGAGATGTAAATGATTCGAAAAATCCGTTTATGATTAACGGCTCCGAAGTGACTGTAGCTGCAAAATCAACCTATACGGATTCCGGTACAACAAAAATAGTGACAGGTTCAAGCGTGGCTGACCAAAATGCTACATTTATTTATGGTCACACGCATGCACCGAGATATAGATTTTCCAGTAACACGGAAACAGCATTGATATACTTTGAATCCTTTTGCTATGCTACGGACAGTAGCGGAACAACATGCAACAAAACTTTACTTCCAAACGGGAACGGCTCTCTTAGCACGGATGACCCTAGATGGTTTATAAACACTCTGCATACGAGTACATCCGGAAATGCGGGAAGTGTTAATCAAAGAGGATTTGCTATCGGAGCCGGATTTGTCACGGGAAGCATAGATAGCAGTGTAACGCCTGCTCAAGCCGCTTTAAATTATAATGCTTCCGGTACAAAAGGCTACCCGTATAAAACAACCATGGAAAACAACGCTTCAAGCTGGCTGATTTACAACAAATACAATGCAGCAGCTACAAAAAATGAGTTTGAAGTTGAGTTTGAGGGTTCTAGCAGTCAATGGACAGGCAAACATGAGACCAATACCACAACAATAAAAAGCGGTACGGATAAAACCAACAGAAGAACGATGTGGTGAGCAAGATGCAAGTTTTAAGCAAATCTGCTTTTTCCATGATAGAGCTTATTTTTGCCATTGTCATTATCGGTATCTCTGTTATTTCTCTTCCTATGATGAGTCAAGCAACCTCAAAAGGAGTTGAGGGAAACCTTGTGCAGGAGGCTATTTTTGCGGCTTCCACAGAATTAAATCAAGTTCTCTCCTATCAGTGGGATGAAAATGCTATGGATGGTTCCAATCTACTCTCAAAAGTTGTATGGACAAGTACCACCGATTGTAACTCTACAACAAAACTAAGAACAGGACATGTAAATCAGCCGCTTCATAGAAAGTGTATCGATAATGAGATTTTAAGACCCACAATTGCTATAGATGGTTTAAATGATATTGATGATGCCGCGCATGCCGCACAAATAATTTTTACTGATAGTACAACCACTCAAGAAGGGTATAAACAAACCTATAACAGCACTGTTACTATTGAGAATAATGCAATTTTTGGAACTTCCATCGCAGTAAATCCAAATATAAAAAAAGTTACGGTAACTATCAAAGACAATGATGCAAAGGTAATTACTCTTTTAAAAACATACAGTGCGAATATAGGTGAAATTGATTACTACAAAAGAAGTTACCAATGAGATTTCGTAACGCCTTTACTCTTATTGAACTTGTCTTTGTTATAGTTGTTATGGGGGTTATCGGCAAATTCGGGGTTGAGTTTTTGGCTGGGGCTTACAAAGGTTTTATCTTCACAAATGTGAATAACACTCTGCAAACAAATAGTGCAACAGCAGTTGCATTTATCTCTACAAGACTGCAACACCGCATAAAAGATTCGATTATTGCTAGGACATCAGACCCTGATTTTACAACTAATTTTGTAGCATTAGGAAGTGCTAGTGGCGAAAATTATACCATTTTAGAGTGGGTGGGAGCTGACATTGACGGTTTGCGCGGAAATTCTAACTCTTCTCTTCCTGCATGGAGCGGAGTTATAGATTTGGATTTAAGCAGCACAACAACCATATTCTCGCCCGAAACTAACACAACTGAGATAGATGAACTTATTGATATTCTCTCCGACGGGGGAAGTTCAATCGATGATGCAGCCCTCTATTTTGTGGGTTCAAGCAGTGATATTAAAACTGGCTATGGCTGGAACGGTATTGCAATAAGTGACCAAAATAAAACCATGCACCCCATAGTTGGAGGAGCAACATTTGCATCCACAGATGGAAATTTTAGTGAAATCTACGAATACTACCAACTTGCATGGAGTGCCTATGCCGTAGTTCATTCAGATGATGGAAACCTAACACTCTATTATGACTATCAGCCTTGGAATGGGGAAAATTATACGAATGGAAAATCAGCAACAATCATGGAAAATGCAAGCTCTTTTCAATTTATGGCAATTGGTTCCCTCGTAAAGATTCAAGTTTGCACCAAAAGTGATTTAGTGGAGGAGTACTCGTTATGCAAAGAAAAAACTATCTACTAAAAAAAAGAGCCGGTTTTGCTATGATAATGGCGATTTCCGTGATTGTTATAATCTCTACTATCATGGCTCTCTCATTGGCTATGACGGCTGAGACAACCAAAAGAACAACAGACCTGTATATTTACGAGCAGGCGGTTTTACTCTCAAAAAGTGCGGCGGAGTATGCTCTGCTTAGAATTTCACAAGATGGTGCATGTAGTCATAATAACTTAAATTTTAGACAAGATGGAATTTATGATATTGATATTACTATGAAATATATTTACACAGCACCTTCTCCATGTGCAGATATAAATGATAAATACTTCGACATAGCCACGCCCGAACAAAACGGCTCCATTCTTATGGATATAACCGTATCTGTGACTGACGAAAATATCACAAGCGAACCAATAAGATATTTTAGAAGAAGTATTCAAAAATTGTAGTTATGCAAATTTATATATGCAATTTAATGCTATAATTAAATATCAAACTATTAAAGGATTACAAATGAATATCTCTCTAACAGGCAGACACCTTGAGCTGACCGACGCAATAAAAGCTCATATGAGCACATCTATCGAAACACTTAGTAAATTTCACTTAGACATTATCTCTGTTAATGTCATTGCAACTGCTCAAACAAAAAAGGGTAAAGAGCATTCATGCGTAGAATTTGTTATAAATCTTGCTCATAAAAACTCTATTGTCATTAAACAAAGTGATGATGATTTATATGCAGCTATCGACCTTGCGGCAGGAAGAGCTCAAAAAGCTATGCGCCGCATGCATGACCGTGGTACAGAACACCATAAAGATGGTCTAAATGTAGCAAAAATTGAGGCTAATAACCATGTGGATGTAAAAGAGATTGCAGAAGCATTAGAAGATGAAATTGTTCCTGTTGAACTCTCCCTCTACAAACCTCGTGAAGTTGAAGATGTACTTCAAGACTTAAAAGAGAGTGCTAAGATTTTTGAAATTTTCTTAGACAATGAAGGCAAGACTCGCGTTCTTTATAAAAAAAGTAATGGAAGCTTCGGTTTATATTAATACCATTTCCACATGCTCCTCGCATGTGGAAACTAGAGGATATTTAGCTCCTCTTTCACACTCCTGACTATCTCAGCATCCTCTGCCAAATCGACCCATCTAAATTGGCTTCCACTCTGATTAGCCCCTTTGAGTAAATCACCACTTTTTCTGTATTTCAGATCCATATTGGCTATGTCAAAACCGCTTGAAGTGTTTACAAACTCATCTAATCTTTTGGATTTTTCTTGATTTGTATATAAAAAACAGTAGCCTTTTAACCCTGTTCTACTCACTCTGCCTCTCAACTGGTGCAGAGTTGACAAGCCCAATCTCTCAGCACCGACAATCACAACCGTACTAAGACGCGGCAAAGAGATACCGACTTCTACAACAGTCGTCGCAATCAAGATATTTCCGGATTCACGAAACTCAAAAAGCACCTCCTCCTTCTCTTTATCCTTACCATGCGTTACATAAACATTTTCAAAGTTCTTCTCCCAATAACCGCGGGCTTCTTCTATACTTTGATACTCTATCATCTCACTCTGCTCAACTAAAGGATAAACAACTAAAACCTGATTCTTTTTCTGCAGCTCCTCTTTTATGTGTGAGAGCAAATCTTTGAAGTCACTCTTGTGAATCACTTTACTGGTAATATTTTTTTCAAAAGGTGTCGTAGTAATCAAACTAACATCGATGTGGGCGGTCTCTATCATGGCTTGCGTTCTTGGAATCGGAGTTGCGCTGAACTGCAAAAAGTGAGGCTTTTTATCTCTGTTGCTCACCAGCTTCTCCAACATATTTCGCTGTTGCGTCCCAAAGCGGTGCTGCTCATCCACCATAACAAGTGCGGCTGTTGGAAGTTCTCTATAAAGCAGAGCATGTGTTCCTATGATAAAATCAAACTCTTCTAAATTTACTTTTTTGGTTTTGTTTGTTACTAAAATAGTTTTCACATTTGGAAGATATTTAGAAGCTTCCTCAAAAAGCTGATTTGCAAGAATGGTTGTCGGTGCCATAAGGATTGCGCGGTGTGGCAACATCATTATACATGCAGCTAATATAACCATGGTTTTACCACACCCGACATCACCTACAACCATTCGCTTTGATGCAACGCTTTTTGAAAAATCACTTTTTATATCTTCTATTGCCTTAACCTGTTCGCCTGTGAGTTTGAATGGAAGCGTGGTTGCCCACTCTTCATAACTTTTATTTCCGTTTTCGGTTATGCATGCTAAGGCAGTAAAATATCTTCTTTTACCTGCTAAGAGTTTCATATATGCAAAGAGTTCCACATGCTTTAGAGCATTTATAGCCTCTTGAGAGAGCTCTCTGCGCAGTAAAATTTCCTCTGTAGGAAAATGAAGTTTCAGAATCTCATCAATAACTTTTTCATCTAAACCCTCACCTAGTAAATTCTCTTTTGTCAGATTAGCCTGTACAAAACGCTGCATCACATCACTTCTCAAAGCTGATTTGTATTTTGGAGTTATCGCACCGACAGTAGTTATTTTTTTTGGCATATTTATGGTGCATTGCCCCATTTTGCACTCTATCGTGCCAGAGTAATAATCTCTCTCTCCGACCTTAAACTGATGAAGCATGTACGGCTTTGGACGAAAAATCACACCGCTTACGGTGTGTCCGAAATTGTGAGCAAAAAAAGTTATTTGAATGGAGTTAGCAGAGCGGTGCACCGACTCAACGGTAGCATCTATGAGTTGCGGCATGCCGTTTTGAAGTTGGCTATGTAGCCTGAAATCTTCATAAGCATGTGGAATGAGCAGGGCAAGTTCACACCAACTGTGAATGCCCAATTTTTTAAACTTTAGCTCTTGCTCTTTTGTGAGATTCATTTTAATTCCTTAGTATAAAATACTACATCATTTTTAAAACGAATGCTCATAACATGACAAATTGCAATAATTACTTCGTGACTATTGCATAACTTAAACTATTTATCTCTGTATGAGATTTTATAAATGTATTCAAATCTTCCAGTTTTAGCGATTGAATCATCTCTAACTCTTTCCCAGAGTAACCAAGCTCTTGACCTTTATAAAATTCCATAAATGTGCGGTTCAGTCTTTGGCTCATGGTCTCAACTCTTAGCGGTTCGCTTCCTAGCAAAAACTTCTTCGTCTGCTCCAACTCCTCTTTTGTAACACCGTTTTTTGTAAAATCGGCTATTACTTCATTGACTGTTTTCTTTGCCACTTCAAGTGCATCCAACTTTGTCTGCAGATAGCCATTAAAATAGCTGCTAGATTTGCTGACATCAATTTTTGCGTATGCAGAGTAAGCCAGACCTCTTTTTACCCGTATCTCTTCCATAAGTCTTGAGCCAAATCCTCCCGTTCCGAGTATAAATGTGGCAACTCTCGCTTTATAAAAATCAGGTGAATTATCCACAATATTGTACGGTGAACCAAAATAGATGTATGCCTGTTCTGTCTCTTTTTTGAGGATGTTCTCTTTTGGCTCTTTCGTAACGGAGTAGTTTACAACTTGGCTTGAGTTCCCCTCTGGCATTGCTTCTATCACTTTTGCTATTTTGGCTTTTGCACTCTCAAAATCAACATCTCCGCCAATAACTACTATAAGTTTTTTACTGACAAGGTTCGATTTGACAAACTCCTCTACATCGCGAAGCTCTATACTTTTTACACTCTCTACCGTCCCCAAAGACGGCTGTCCTAAAACAGTGCCCTTAAATAAAATAGCCTTCAACTCATTTGAAGCCACATAATCAAAGTCGTTCTCTTTAGAACTAAGAGAGCCTAGAGTCATGGTTTTAACTTTACCCAGAGCCTCATCACTCAAATTCGGCTCTTTTATAAGCGCATCAAAATAGCCAAGCGCCTCATAAAACTCCTCTTTGAGACAACTCATCTCAATCACAAAGGTCTCTCCTCCGCTCGAAGCGGAGATGTGTATTGCTTTAGCTTCAAGAGCCTCTGCAAAAGCTGCGCTTCCGAGTGTTTTGGTGCCCTCGCTCATAACCTTTGCACTGAATCGTGCCAATCCCGCTTTTTTAAGATCCGTCACGCTTCCGCTGTTTATGAATGTAAACTGCATTGTCACAAGAGGAAGTCTTGTATCGCTCTCGTAAACAACCGGTACTTTTGAGGAATTTGTCTCAATATATTCTATCGTTGCTGCCATTATTATCTGTCCTAAAATTAAAAGTGTAAATATGTATCTCATTTAAATGTCTCCAAAATCTCATACGCCGTATTTCTAACCGCCGGTGTTTCTCCGATATCCCGTATGAGCTGCACCATCTCCTCTTTTGCCATAGAGTACGCTGCTCCTGCACTGCTTACCACATTCTCTTCCATCATGGTTGATCCCAAATCATTTGCTCCAAATCTAAGTGCCATCTGCCCGATGTAAGCTCCCTGAGTTACCCATGAACTCTGAATATTCGGCACATTGTCAAGATAGAGCCTAGCAACTGCCAAAAGTCTTAAATAGCGGTTTGAAGAGGGCTTCTCCATCTGGGGAATCAACCTTAAAAGCTCTGTATTTTTTCCTTGAAAACTCCACATTATGAAAGCTCTGAAACCGCCTGTTTCATCTTGTAACTTTCTTATCATATCAAAATGTTCCACGATATCTTCATCGCTCTCAATTGTTCCGTACATCATGGTCGCCGTTGATTTTATATCCAGTTTATGCGCCTTTCTGTGGATGTCCACCCAAACCTCTGAATCAATTTTTTTGGGTGCGATAATATCACGCACTTTATCAGAGAGTATCTCCGCTCCTGCTCCGGGAATAGACGCAAGACCTTTGGCTTTGAGACGCTCTAAAACCTCCTCAACACTTATACGAGAGACTTTGGC
This sequence comes from Helicobacteraceae bacterium, assembly GCA_947498025.1. GTDB lineage: Bacteria > Campylobacterota > Campylobacteria > Campylobacterales > Sulfurimonadaceae > Sulfurimonas. Next base: position 37,410 of record CANMJR010000006.1, on the reverse strand, counting down.
AATAAAATCTATTTCAATGGAAGAGAAACCATGAATTGTTATTTGCGGATATTTTACATGAATATGCTCCACCAACTCTTCATACCACTCAATTTGCAGCTTTGGATGAACTCCTCCCTGAAAAAGTATCTGTGTTCCGCCGATTTCTAGGAGTTCATCTATCTTTGCGTCAATCTCTTCGTAGGTGAGGACATAAGCATCCGCATCCTTCTCATGTCTATAAAAGGCGCAAAATTTGCAGTCAACCCAGCAGATATTCGTGTAGTTGATATTTCTGTCAACCACAAAAGTTGTAATGCCCTCAGGATGGAGCTCTTTTTTTCTTGCACTCGCCATGCGCCCTAACTCTTTTAGGTCAGCGTTTTTTATAAGAAATAGCGCTTCTTCTTTTGTTAATCTTTTCATCTCTAACTATTTCCATCCCTCATTTCTTGGATTAATCGGTTGTTTTTTAATAAAAGATACATAAATTCCAAGTACAATAAGTAATCCTATAAAAATTGCACCTATAAACTGTGTCCAAGCACTGATATTTATTGTATTGCTTACTATCTCATTGTGCGTATTTTTGTCTATTTTCACCTCTGCCATCTCTCGCATGTGAGAGATAGTAGAAGTTGCTAAATTCCCTTTTGGAATATTAAGGTGGCAAGAGAGACAAACACCGCTTCTATCAAGCTTATCGATCTGTGCAGGAGAGAGAGGCGCTAAAAGTTTAAATCCATCTGCTTGGGTTTTGTTCTCATCTTGGGACTCTGATATGTTTTTATTTACTCTTAAACCGCTTATTCCCATGCCCGTAGCCTTAGGAGTTGCGTGACAACTCTCACAACTTCTTGCCTCTTTTTGCACACTGTGCGGCTGAATCGGTGTTGTTTCTTCTCTTTTTTTGTACAGCAAGACATCGGAGTTCTCTCCGATAACCGTTACTCTTGATTGAAGTTTTGGAACACCCGGAGAAACTCTTCCCTCTCCGTTTTGAAGAAGTGCCGGCTCTTCCCATCGCATGAAAGCATGACTCTCTATTACTTTTGCATCTATTGAACTTTTTTTAGAATAATCAATTTCTATATGATTATCATAAACTTGTGGTGCCCAAGTCGCATGACAGGTGTAGCACTCCATCTTATCGGTATGAGCAGTTATGCTCTCCATAGCTAAAATTGCTTTTTGAGATAACTTCTTCTCTTTTTTTAGTTTTTTTAGAGGCTTAAGTTCTATATCGTTGCCGTTTGCCAGCTGCATTATAATTTTATCGCCGTCTTTTTTGGCATGCGTCAGCGGATTTCCTCTCGCACTCAGAAGATAGCCCTCTTTAGGCTCACCTACACTTCCCTGCTTTAAGTACTCTGCTACGGTTGTTGTAGTTCCTCTTGCTTTACCCTTTGCAACAGTTGCATTAAACTCATCACTATATCCAAGAGGCAGCTCCCATGGATAAGATGTTGTTGTTCCATGGCAATCCTGACACTCTACCTCAACGGCAGTTGCATTCGTTGCGTTTAAAAAACCGTCCCCATGCAAATCATTTGAGGTGTGGCAATCCTGACACAACATCCCTTTTAAAAAGTGAACATCCTCTTGCATGTGAATATATTTTTTACGAGAGGAGCTCTCTTTTTCTATCAAACCTTGGTAGGAGGTGCCGATACTTTTTTCGCTCTTATGGCAAGCGGCACATGTCTCAACCGAAACGCCAGAATACTCTTTGCCATCCACTTTTACTTTGGTTTCTCTTGAGGATTGTATGGAGTGAACAAGTTTTCCACTACTCGAATGAGGCAGGTGGCATGATGCACACCCCATCTCTTTGCTGGATTTGTTTTGATTCAGATATGCAAAAGCTACTAGCGAAGGCTCTTTTTTAACATCTTTTGCAGTTGGAGCCGACGGAAGCTTCTCTAACTCTTTGGCAAACGCGTGTGGCTCTAAAGTTTGGAGATTTTGCATATATTTTTGATACGCCTCGCTTCCGAGTCGCTCGTGTTTGTCATCAGGATTTTGCGTTGCATGTATTCCGATGGCATGGCTGTTTTTTGCTCCGAAGCTTTGAAGTGTTTCCCTAATTTTTTCTTGATTATTTACCATAAGAGAGTTCGGCTGAGATGCCACCTGATTTTCGTGGCACATACCGCATGTATTTTTGTTTACTGATGCTGTTGAAGGAGAAGGATAGAACTCTTTTGGACCTTTGTTGGTTTTGAAATATGCAACCGTTCCTTCATGCGCTCTATTTTTCTTATTGGCATTTGGATTACCGCCGTGGCAAACGATGCAGTCATTTCCGCCATGTCCGGCTTTTTCTGAGAGCTCTAAAATAGCCTTCATCATGCCCGAAGAGGCATCACGAATTTTCTCAGTCTCTTTATGACAACTCAGACACTCATTTGCGCAAAAGAGTGCTTGAGTCAAAAACAGAAAAAGTATGAGTGTTTTTATCATTTACTGGGCTTGTTTATCTTTTGAAATTGCGTCTAGCACACCATTTATAAACTTTGGAGACTGTTCAGTTCCAAAAGCTTTTGTTATCTCAACCGCCTCGTTTATAACAACTGCAGAGTCAAGCTCGCCAAAAAGTATTTCATAACATGCAAGTCTAAGCGTTGCTCTCTCAATAGCTCCGAGTCTCTCAAAATCCCACTCTTTAAGGTGCTCAATAATCGCTTTGTCAACCGGTTCAATGTTTTTTAAAACGCCTTCGTAGAGTTCTAGTGCAAAATCTTTCTGTTTATTACGGATTTTTTTCTCTTCTAAAATCTCATCTGTATGCTCGGCAATATTTCCGTTACCCAAATCAAAGGCGTAAAGAAGGCTTACCACTGCCATCCTGGCTTGTTGTCTTGTCGCCAAATTATGCTCCTATCGCTTCGTAAAGGTCTAACATCTCTATCACAACCGTCATAGCTTCAAAACCTTTGTTTCCGGCTTTTGTTCCGGCTCTCTCGATTGCCTGTTCGATTGTATCCGTTGTTAAAAGTCCAAAAGAGACGGGTTTTTGGTACTTAAGACTCATCATGGAGATGCCCTTAGTAGCCTCAGCTGAGACATAATCAAAGTGCGGGGTTGAACCACGGATAACTGCTCCCAAAGCACAAATTCCGTCATATTTGCCACTTACAAGAAGCTGATCGATAACCATTGGAAGTTCAAATGCCCCCGGTGCCAAAACATGAACAATATCTTCCTCGTTTCCACCATGGCGGAAAAATGCATCTTTTGCACCCTCTACCAGTCTATCCACTATAAAATGGTTCCATCTTGTACTTACAATAGCAATTTTTTTGCCGTTGATTACTTTTAATTTGCCTTCTATCAACTTCATTTATCTTCCTTTATATATTTTGAATTTTTTTAATTTTTGCAACAAGAGCTTCCAGCGCATCAAGTTTTATCATGTTGGGTCCATCACTAAGTGCTATACTTGGGTCAAAGTGCGTTTCAAAAAAGAAACCGTCCACTCCGACAGCTGCTGCAGCACTTGCCAAATAAGGAACCATAGAGCTGTCTCCACCCGTTTTTCCGCCCAAAGCTCCGGGCATTTGAACCGAGTGCGTTGCATCAAAAATCGTCGGTGCAAACTCTCTCATGATTACAAGGGAGCGCATGTCAACAACTATATTTCCATAGCCGAAAGAAGAGCCTCGCTCACACAAAAAAACTCCATGCTTTTTGGAGTTTTCATAGTTCACTTCATTACATCCGCGAGTTTGAAGAACTTTTGCGACCGAGTATCGCATGTCGGGCGGATTTATAAACTGCCCTTTTTTGATATTGACCTCTTTTGTAGTTTTTGCACATGCAACAAGCAAATCTGTCTGACGGCACAAAAATGCAGGAATCTGGAGCATATCCACAACCTCGGCAACAGCCCCAACTTGATGTGATTCATGCACATCGGTTACAACTTTATACCCAAAATCATTTTTTACTTTTTCTAAAATTCTCAGCCCCTCTTCGAGACCCAAACCGCGAAAACTATCAAGCGATGTACGGTTTGCCTTATCAAAACTAGATTTAAAATAAAAATCAATTGTCGGGTCATTTTGATAAATTTCTAAAGATTTAGCGATTTTAAAAATATTTTCTTCACTCTCAATAACGCAGGGACCTGCTAATAATATCATTATGTTTACCTCTCAAAAAATAGAAAAAGATTATAGCATATTGGTTTTAAACCAAGGCTATTTCTACTTCTGTTTTGCTACGATTATTCCCGCAAAAACAATCAAAACAATTCCGCATGCGGTGATAAAAGTAGGAAGCGAATCGCCCAAAAAGAGACCGACAATAATTGCAAAAACTATATTTGTGTAACTCACCGCTCCGACAATTCCCGCTTTTGTTTCGCCATATGCTTTTGTCATGTAGTATTGTGAGAGGGTCGCTAATATCCCCATTCCTGCTACATAAAACCAGACAATTCCTTTAGGTACAATAAACTCTCCCAACATGAAATCCAACTCTGATACATGAAAATATTCTGAGAGAATCAGCAATAGAAGCGGTCCGATTGTTCCAATCAGCATAAAAGACATTACAATGGTTCTGGTATCGTAATAGTTTTTTAGCTCTCTCACAGAAGTGTATGCGAGTGCCGCTCCGACTCCACTAAAGATGCCCAGAATATCATACTTGCTAAATCCTATTCCGCTAGGCTTCGTTATTAAAAGTATTCCGCCAAAGCCGACAATTACTGCAAACCAAGAACTCAGAGTCAGCTTCTCTTTTAAAAAAGCCCAAGCAAAAATTGCCGTAAAGATGGGTGCTGTTTTTGAATAAGTTGCAGCATCGCCAAGACTGATATGCGCTACATTATAAAAATAGGCAAGAAGTGAGATAAAGCCCATAAATCCTCTAAAAAAGAGTAAAAGCGGCTTTCCGCCAACATTTTTCAGAGGGGATTTCCAGATAGCAAAACCGATAATTGCAACTCCAAAAATATTTCTGAAAAAGACAACTTCTAACGAACTCATGTGCCCACTTGAAAGCTTTGCAAAAGCAGCCATAAGTGCAAACAAAAAGGAGGAGATGAGCATATATTTGACGCCGAGATTTAATTGGTTTATCTGTTTCATGGGTGCAATTATACCCATTCATATTTGTGTTGTATAATCTCAAAAAAATTAAGGATTAATATGGGCAATATAATTTTATTTGCGATTTTGGGAGCGGTTTTTTACTGGATATTCAAGAGTTATTCAACCTATACAAGCGAATATTCCAAAGAGGCTTTCAAGAATATGAGCATTACAAAAGAGTCTTTGGCACAAAGTGAGCTTGGTCTTTTTGTGGCGCTTGTGGCAAAAGTTGCTAAGGCAGATGGAAAAGTGGATGCCCTTGAGGCGGAGCTTATCGGCATCATGTTTGACGACATCTCAGCAGTTTTTCCTGAGCCGGAGAAAACCAAAAATATTTTAAAAGAGATTTTCAGTGAACAAAAAGAGAGGTTCGATAATCTTCAAGATGTGGCACAAACTTTAGGTAACGCTATCAGAAGAGACAGAGCAAAACAGCAGCAATTCATGGGATTTTTAATCCAACTCGCTTTTATTGACGGAGAAGTCAGCGCAAATGAGGAGAAGGTTTTACAGACTATTGCGGAAGCTTTTAATTTTGATCCAAATGCCTACCATGCGATTTTTGAGCAGTTTGAGCAGATGATTAAAAATATCCATCCAAAAGCCAATATTGCGGATGCTTATAAAGTTTTGGGCGTTAGTGAGAATGATGATTTGAACACTATAAAGAAAGCCTACCGAAACCTTGTGAAGCAGTATCATCCAGACATTATAAAATCGCAGGGAAAAAGTGAGGACTATATGAAAGAGGCAACGCAAATAACGCAAGAGATAAATCAGGCGTATGAAATAATTAAAAAAGCGAAACAATAATTATGACTTTTACAAAAATCTCGGCTCTTTTTTTACTCCTTGTTATGGAGCTCCATGCCAATGAAGGCGCACTGCTCTTTGACGGCAACTGCGCCACATGCCATCTCCAAACCAAAACGCTCTCTGCCCCCTCGGCACTGGAGATTCAAACGAGCTACAAAAGCGCACATGCCGACAAAAAGGATTTTATCGCCTCTATGTCCGCATGGGTAGCAGAGCCAAACGCAAAAACATCACGCATGCCCGAAGCAATCAAAAAACATGGACTCATGCCCGAACTAGGCTACGACCTCCAAACCCTCCAAGCAATCTCTGCCTACATCTTTGAGAGTGATTTTTCAAAAAAAATATAGAAAGTAGGGATTAATTTTTATATCTGTAAAAAATGGAGTTTCGTTCACAGGGGCGTAATTAAAAGTATCTTAATAAGTGACTGAATGAAAGTATGGGAGACAAGGGAAATAAATCCCTTGACTATGTTAATTTAACATAGGTGCAAAAAAGCACATAAGCAGGATTGCGAAAACTAGCTTATTCATAAAATCTCCCTTATTGTAATCTAGGAGGGCAAAAAAAAAGGCTAGAGGTTCATGACTCCCTCTAGCCTTAAAAAGCTTTTTACCGCTCCGTTGATTACAATAAGTGTCTTCGCAAATGTAAGTATATCAAAAATTAAAAAAGATTGTTCGTTAAATTTTGCTCATTTTAAAATAACTTTACAAATTCAAAAACCAACTTCACCCACTTTCACACTCCAAAAAAACAAAAATCCAAACTACTGTCCTGCTCTGACACAACGGACATAATAGTAGTCATTAGCCTTGGCACTGCCACCCATAAAGCCAAAGTCGAAAAAGACAAGCCACACACTGTCATTATAATACGCAATGGTAGTCGAACTCCAATAATCGCTCGAGCTAGTTTGTGTAAATGCAATCGCAATAGCCGGTTTTACTCTGCTTCTGTCTATTATGGTTTTTAGCTCATTTATGTTTGGTAGTCGCCAATCACTCTCTCCGCCTAGTGTGAGATTCTCACATGTATCTATCGCACTTTGCCATGCCATACTAGCCCCTATAGCGTCATCTTGCCATTGCAAACCTGTTGTATTGTCCGTTACTATGCCTGTATTTGCATCTCTCACGAAATCAGCCATCAGACCAACACTCAAGCCTATCATAATCAAAAGGATTTTTCTCATTTATCACTCCTACTTTTTTTATTTTTTTACAAGATTGCTTCGCTTCGTTCTCAATGACAAAAATCAAATTACTGTCCTGCCCTGACACAACGAACAGAATTGTGGTTACCCTTAGAGTTGTCGTACACACCGCCACCATGGAAGTCCACAATCCATGCATAGAGCTTATTATTATATTCACAAATAGTTGAACTCCAGTAATACCATTGGCTAACATTATTAAAATAGGTTGTATCAATAGCCCGAACAACTTTTCCATAATCCATAATGCCTTCTAGTTCCGTAGATGTAGGAAGTCTCCAATCTGTGTAGCCTCCTAACACCAAATTCGAGCAGTACGAAGCTGCTGTGTCTCCGCCGGTGTCATTACATGTAGCAGATGAAGTGTCATTTGCACATGTGATATAATTATCGCTTGTCAGCCACGGTCTGCTTGTCGAAGCTGCTGCTGCATCGTCTTGCCACATAAGCCCTGTGAGTTCATCACTTACCATGTCTGATGCTCTCGTGTAGCGAGGTGTTTCACCGCTTTTGTAGTAACCATCATCTTTAACTGAACCGTCTGTGACTTCAATACCATCCGTGTTGTAGCTTTTGGTTTGCCCTGTTTTTTTGACAGTGCTACTGTTGTTTTGCGTAGTATCTAAAAAAACACTCCAGTCAACTTCCATAGTCTCCGTATTGAGTATAATTTTTTCCGTGCTACTATAACTTCCATCGCCATCTTTATCGTATTCTAATGTAATAAGATAAGAAATTCCATTGCCTTTAAAACTTATAGCTAGCTCTTTAAGCGTAGTAGATGCATCTACCGATTTAGCAGAGCTAGACAAGAGTGAATAAGCTGAATTTTCATATTTATAAGCACTCAATATTGCATAATTTGAAGTATTGCTACTATTATAAAGGCTCTCTATCGCATAAGCCCGTGCATTTACCGCCACACCCGCAGCACTGTCAGTAAGAGATGCTACTGCATAGTTTGTATCCGTTCCTTGAAAATCTTTTATACGAATAAATCCACTGCCATTATTGATATTACTCATAATGTTGTATGCATAACTTTTTCCATCCGAAAGAGAATACTTTAACTCACGATTGTGGTCTGAGAGGTTTCCTGCTGTAGAGACAAGTGTTAAACGAAGTTTTTTATTCATTTTTAACACACCCTCAGGTACGGGTAACTTATAAGATAACCAATAATCTGCACTCACGGTTTGTGGGAACCATGATGTTCCATACGCAGGATAGCCATTTGCTTGCGATGTCTTATTTACGGTAATATCTTGAGCATTTGTATTTGCTATTTTATCAGATGCGGTTACAATCCATTTTGTTATACTAGATACTGTGTCAATTATTTCAATTGCATTTGAAATACTAGCTGTTTGCCCCATTGCATCTAGCACCCCTACACTAACACTATATTTTCCCTTTGTTGTATAAGAGTGTGAAGTATTTATCGCATTTGAAGCTGTTGCAATTTGCTTAGTTTCTGTTGTTCCGTCTCCCCAATTAATAGTAGCAGTGTAAGGAGCGTTTCCGTCATTGATGACTATGCCTAAAAGGGCACTTTCATTTGTCTTATAAGTGGTTGCAGAAAGATATGCGAACGCTTGGAAATCATTTGGCTTTTCTACTACAAACTTATAGTAAAAAATAGCGGTATTGCCATCTGCATATTTCAAGTCACCGCTGCCGTCTACAAGTTTGAAACTAGCCTCGTATGTTCCCTCCGCAGCAGAACTTGGCACATCGATAGTTAATATGTAGCTTGTTTGTGCATTTTCTACCAAAGAACTGCTTATATTTTGAGTTATACTTGAGACTAACGCTGATGAGCTACTAAGTGCCACAACACGAACATTTGTCAAATCAAGGCTACCACTATTTTTTACTGTCCAACTTTTTGTAAAAGTGCTTCCTCTTTGCACCACACTATTATCCAGTGGAGCAGATTCACTTACAAATGCAATCTGTTTGTATAAAAGCCTTTCAACTGTAATAGATACTATTGCAGTATTTGAGTCAACTTTGCCGTCATTCACTTTAAATGTAAAGCTATCTGTTCCGCTGTATCCACTACTTGGCGTGTACTTGAGATTTGGTGCAGTACCGCTTAGTGTTCCATGGCTTGGTTGTGCGACGAGAGAGTAAGTCAGTGTGTCTTCATCTGCATCACTTGCACTCAATGTTATAGCAGTGTTTGTACTATTTTCTTTGAGTGTTTTATTTTGTGCTGATGCGCTAGGTGCCGTATTTGCCACTTCCGGAGCCGTAGCCGTCACGGTTACCATACTTGCACTAGATTTTAACTTTCCATCATAAACTATCAAAGCAAGAATATACTTTCCTGCTACATCAGGAGTAAAAGAGGGCTGTGCTACAGATGTGTTTGAGAATATGGCTTTGCTACCACTTGGCTTAATCATACTCCAACCATAAGACAAAGCATTACTTTCTGTATCATAACCCAATGCACTACTTAATTTTACTAGCGAATTTGTCTGAACATTTTTATTTGTACCTGCGTATGCTATTGGAGCTGTATTAGCTTTTTGGGGTTCATTAACTGTTTTTTCATTTACAAGAAAAGAGTCTTGCAGACTGTTTTGAGAATCCGACAATGCTTTAGCACTCAATTTCGCAGTTGCATTCACATAGTAGTAATATCTTCCTGCGTTGGATGTGTTAAAGGTAAGTCTATAATGACCCGCGCTTGTTTTTGTGATACTTACTCCGCTTAGCTGTTTATCAGCATAAGCAGCTGATGGTTCATAAACCTTAAACTCAAGTGCATAGGCACTTGATGCATCCACTTCACACGAGACATCAAGCGAAACCGTATCACCGACTGTTATTGAGTTGGGATTTCCTACATAAAAGTAAGTAATATCAATATATTCTCCGCCGTTATCGACTAATTTTTTATGTTCCTCTATGATATTTTTTAAAGTTCCTACATGTTCTGCATTATAAGAAGCATAATTAAAATCGGTTTGAGTTTTGAAATTTTCTGCCATTTCGTACATCAAGTTTGCACTATACCAAAAAGCTTCTAAATCTTGGTATTTTAGTACGCCGTCTGTGTATAGGGTTGGAGAAAATAGACCATTTGAAGCATACACGCCATCAGCTACTTCAATCATATCCTGTTCATTATAGCTCTTTTTCAACTTGCTTAAAATAAAACTAAAGCTTTGAGTTTTTCTTGTTTGAAAAAAAGCATTCAACTGGTTATTCTTGGAAATATTATCTGCTAAACTCAAGGCTTTTAACCCCTGTTTAAATACATAAGTAGTGTAGTCCGTGACAAACGACATAGGGTTCATATCTGTCACCATTCCTATATTTGAAGCTATTTGTGCATAATATTTTTTTGTTATAAAGAGGGTATTTAGACCATCTTTGACATCGCCTACCATTTGTTTTGTATCTATTGCAAAATCATACAATTTACCTATATTTTCTAAAGTTACACTCGTATCTTCGGCATCTTTAGTACTGGAGAGAAATAGTTTATAAGCACTTACATAATCTTGTGAGTTAAGTTTCTCTACAATTGCTGAGTTCTTTCTGTACTCCAAGTAAAGATCGTACACTGTCGCCTTGTCTGCAACTTTTTTGTTTAAGATTTTTTCCCAAACAACGTTTGTGTATTTTAAACCTGTCAACGCTTCAATAGCTGTTATCTCTGTTTGACTCGCTTTTGGTTTTTCTTGCCCAATCCAGTTAGTCTGCAACTGAAATGCCGTAAAGTGCTCGGTTTCAAAGACTATTTCATGTGTTTGAGTATTCACCGAAAGTGGGGTTATGTAGTCAACTACACCATTTTCGCTATATCTTGCGATGCGAACATTTTGATCTATTAGATTTGCGTCGCCATAATAAGGCATACTCACTTGAACTGGTTTTGCAAAAGTAAGTCCTGCCGGTTCCAAAATTAGCACATCGCTTATCGCTGTACCATCTGTTTGAGGAAGAGTGTTCATAGAGGATTTTTTGACACTTAGTTGCGTGTTTTGAGCAAGAGCATTTTTTGGTACTACAACTTGTATGCCACTCAAAGATGTATTTGTTTCATCGCTCACATAAACAATGCTGTCTTGTGTAGCGTTGACATCCATAGTAGCAAGGGTAGTTTTACTCGTTGCCACGACAGTGCTTGTAAGCGTTTTTAAAACATTGTTTCCTTGTGTAAGTTTTGCAATTATCTCATATGTTTCATCGTTTTGAATGTTCATTGATGCATTTTCTTCTGCGTTTATCGACCATACGATATCAAGACCTGCCGGCATATTTTCAACCGTCATTTGAAGCGTAAATGGAACTTCTTGCAAATTTCCATTTTTTATGACAATTTTTGGAGTATCAAGATACATGAGTGAAGAAAGTTTTGCTTCATCACTCCCCCCAGAATGAAGGTTCGGTACATAAATGTCTAAAATATCTTTGTAGGATTGTTTTGTTTTGCTTGTATGAAGTATTGGGTTAAAAGCTAAAATATCTTTATGTCCGATCTCCCCATCGCCATCAATATCATAAAGATACTCTTTTGCATTTGCATCGAGTGCTGCATCAATATCGCTACTTTTTAGGGTACTAAGTGATGCTTTGAGTTTTTGATAGGCAATATCTGAAAGTACATTGATTCTCACTTTGCCATCAAGTAAATCATCACCTTTTGCTAATGTATAAACACTGCCATTTATATCAACCGCTTCATCAGGAAGAGTCTCTCCATCGTCATTCGGGTCAATATCTTTTCCGCCCGATATTTGTAATAAATAATATTTTTGAGCATCTAATGCAACTTTCTCAAAACTAAAACGACCTGCTTCACTCTCAACAGATGAAGTTGCACTTTTAGTTGTTGCTATAGGAGTATTTAGGTTTGACAATTCAAACAACTTTACATCACCGCCCGAGATATAGCCAAGCTGTGCTACTCCTGAAACTGTTACCACTCCATCCGCTGCTTGTGTTGGTGGGGTATTTACAACTGCCTCCGGCGTAGTGGATGACGAGCCGCCATCACCGCATCCGCTAAAAAACAGAGCAAACAAAATTGCCGACATATAAAAATATTTTTGCATTTATATTTCCTTTTATCATATATGATTGTTTATATTACCCTCCCCCCATTAAGAAAATATTAAAAGAACTTATAAATGTAAAATATCACGAGATGAGTTTCTTTTTTTCTCACTTTTGGCAGAAATTGTTGTTTTTTATACTGGTTTTTAGTGATGCAGCAGGGAATATTTTAGATTGCTTCGTGGCTCGCAATGACGAGGTTGTTTTGCTTGCTATTATAGAGGATGAGTTTACAGCGAAGCAATCTTTGTTATAAAAAAATATACTTAACCCTTAAAATCCCTCTCCCAAAAGAAATCTATCCACTCATTTGCTTCATTGACCCAGAAGTGAGGCTCATAGACAGATGTTTTTTTGTAAAAAAGTGTCGCAGACTTAAACTCAATCTCACTAAATTCAGATTCCAAATAAGTCATAACAGCTTTGAGCGTATCTCCGCTGTCGGATATGTCATCGACTACTAAGACTCTTTTTATGTTGCTAAATTTACATGTACCAAAGATGGACAGCGCATCTCTTTTAGCGGTTTCATCATAAAGTTCTGTTTGTATGGTTTGAACATCCCTTATATTTAACCCCTCAGCCATGGCATGCGCAAGTGTTAATCCACCTCTTGCAATGCCTATAATTGCTTCCGGAGTGAAGTTCTTTACCTGATTAATCAAACTATTTGTGTCGTTTTTAAAATTTTCATATGCGTAATATTTCATAGGCGGAATTATATCGATTATTTAAAATTATGATACCATTCTCCAAATATTTTAAAGGATTTAAAATGATAAAAACTCTCTCATCGATTCTCTTTACCGGTTTGATTTCTATGTTATTTATAGGATGTGGAGACAAGCCTAGCCCGACAACTATTGAGTATGAGCAAGATTCGAATTTTAAATGTAAACAAGAGGGCGTTGATGCACCAAAATGGACATGTATTCCTAAAGTAAAATCTGCGTATGCAGGTGTCGGAATCGCCCCTAAAAGCAATGCCGGAATGGGGCACATGAGAAGAGTGGCACTAGCAAACGGCCGTTCAGATTTAGCACAGCAGATAAATACTTTGGTCAAAGACAAGGTAGAAGTTTTTACAAGAGCAACCGGCAACGGCGACCAAGAGACAGTAGATGCGGTTTCAACTGCCGTCTCTAAACAAGTAGCAAAAATCAATCTGCAAAATTCCAATGCCGTTGATATGTGGAATGCTCCATCAGGTGCTCTTTACATGTTAGTCGCTGTTCCTGAGGCTTCTATTAATGGTGAAATTAAAGATGCAGTTCGTTCAAGCTTTAAAAAAGATGACGCCCTATGGCAACAGTTTCAGTCTCAACAAGCACTAGAAGGTCTTGATAAAGAGTTTCCAACAAACTAACTTCCCCCTCTTTCTTGATGTTACACACTAAAACGAACAAGTCCGTTTTAGTGGCAGGGACACAAATGTCCCTACAACCCCCTAAAGCTACGAAAACAAGAGAATCGCTTTTCGCAAAGCGAAAATGTTTCTTTAGTAAAACAGAGTTTTTCGAGAATCACAAGGTGCTTTACGCATTTTTATGAAAAAGTGCGTAATGTCATAACATGATTATTTAGATATAATTTCACTTCAAAATATATTTTATTAGCCACACTTCTTAAAACTATATAACAACATTACAAGGTTTCACATGAAAAAAATCGCTATTATAGGTCGCCCGAATGTCGGCAAAAGTTCACTCTTTAACAGACTTCTTAAAAAAAGAGATGCAATCACATCCGAACAAGCCGGAACAACAAGAGATGTTAAGAGAAGAAACGCCATTATCATCAATAAGCAAGTTGAGCTTTTAGACACGGGCGGACTCGATAAAGGGTGCGAACTTTTTGATAAAATCAAAGAGAAATCGCTTCAAGCTGCATACAAAGCGGACATAATTTTATTTATAGTGGACGGGAAAGGTTTACCTGAAGATGAAGATAAAAAACTTTTTTACGAACTTCAATCTCTGGGTAAAGATGTTGCACTTGTCGTAAACAAAATAGACAACGACAAAATGAAAGATAAGCTTTGGGATTTTTACGAGTTTGGAACGGATGCTATTTTCGGTATCTCCGTATCTCACAACAGAGGTGTTTCTGCACTTTTTGATTGGCTTTATGTGCTTATTCCCGATAGCGACATCATTGTGGAAGAAGAAGAAGAGAGTGACGAAGAGAGAAGCGATGAGATAGTCGATGAAGACGAAGAGTATGATTTCTTTGGTGAAGATGAAGAGGAAGACGAAGAGGATGACGGCTTTTTCTATACCGATGAGGAAGAGATAGAGGATATAGAAGATGACTCTATCTATGCTCAGAATGACAGAATCAAAGAGTTTGATGAAAATGATATCAACCATATTAAAATCGCAATTATCGGTCGCGTAAATGTTGGAAAGAGCTCACTTTTGAATGCACTTCTCAAAGAAGAACGCTCAGTTGTAAGCGATGTTGCCGGAACTACAATCGACCCGATTGATGAGAGCATAGACTACAAAGGAAAGCAGTTAACATTTGTAGATACTGCCGGAATCAGAAGAAGAGGAAAAATCACGGGCATTGAGAAATTTGCTCTTATGCGAACAACAGAGATGCTTGAGAGTGCGAACATGGCACTTGTTGTTCTTGATGCAAGCCAGCCATTTTTGGATTTGGATGAGAAGATAGCAGGGCTTGTGGATCAAAACAGACTTGCATGTATCATCGTTCTCAACAAATGGGATATTGCAGCAAGAGATGATTACGACAAGATTATCAAAGAGGTTAGAGACAGATTTAAGTTTTTAGCCTATGCACCAATCATTACCCTCTCTGCAAGCACGCACCAAAGAGTTGAAAAGCTCCATGACATGATTTTGGAGATAAATGAGAATTACTCTCAGAGAATTACAACTTCAAAACTCAATGAAGCGATGGAAAAAGCTCTCAGACGTCACCAACTTCCGAGCATGCGCGGTCAGGTTATTAGAATTTACTATGCAACGCAATACGAAACAAGACCGCCGAAAATCGCTATCGTTATGAACAAACCAAAAGGTCTTCACTTTACCTACAGAAGATATTTGACAAACAAATTGAGAGAGGCTTTTAATTTTACCGGAACGCCCGTGTTATTTAAGGCAAAAAAAAGAGGGGAGAAATAAGTAAAACTGGGGATGGGATTTCAATCCTATAAAAAAATTGGACTAAAGTCCAATCCCCAATTCTGTAATGATTAAAACGGTCTGATTATTACCATCGCAACAATTACCATCAAAAGCAGTGTCGGAACTTCATTATAAACTCTAAAAAACTTTCCGCTCTTCTCACACTTATCTTCTAAAAGTTTTTTTCTAAAAACTCCCAAAGAGAAAAAATAAACCATTAATAGAAGAACAAAAACTATTTTAGCATGGAGCCATCCACCTGTTGAGAGTATATTTACTCCGCCGTAGTGAGAGGATGATAAGAAGATTAAAGCTATACCGCTTATAACTGTTGCCCACATGGCGGGAACACCGATGTACTGAAAAATTTTAAACTCCATAACTTTTACGACTTCAACAAACCCTGCATTTTCTCTATTTTCTGCATGGTAAACAAAGAGTCTCGGCAGGTAAAATAGAACTGCAAACCAAGATATTAAAGATAAAATATGAAACCAAATTATCCAGTTATACATTGAACATCCTCCTAAAAATTTGTTTCTAAATAAACGGTGTAGTAGTTTGACCCACCCCTTCTCACATTATTGACTAATCCATAAATACCTGATCTGTGTTTAAGAGCGAAACCTATGGAAGTACCATGTAACGGCTCGTACTGAACCAATTTTCCAACATCTAAATCTATACTGACATCCATGTAATTTAAATATTTTGAGTTTTTACCATTTTTTTCTATTGCTTCGAGATACTCCGCATAAAGAATATCAGTGGTATAGGAACCACCCTCTCCAAGCCCAAGCCTTGCTCTATTATCTAAGAAATCTATGTTCCAGTAGAGTTTTAAATAGAGTGTTCCCTCATAAATATCCTCCTGCAAACCTCTCTCATCAAAATGAGCCACCCCTGCTTTTGCGTACAAATCCAACGGCAAATCAAATGTATTCTGCTTCAAAAGATAACCGCCGTCAAAAGCGAGAACCTTCAAATCATATCTGTGCGGCTGAATTTGACCGACTAAAATTTCAAGAAAATCATTTTTTGTAACCTGCCCATATGCAGCCCTGAATGAGTAGTCATCCTCTGCACACGCAAGAGTAGAAAAAAACAGCAGAGCAGAGAGAAACAGTCTCTTCATATTTTATACATCCAGTGTTTCTAAATCTTTTACCGATACGGCATGTTTGTCAATAACTTTATCATGCAGACGGCGGAGTGCTTTTAAGGCTCTCTCTATTGCCAAATCAATTGCCGTATCTAAATCGCTATCGCCTTGGCTAATAACAACCGGCTGTGCATGGGCGATATGAATATCAAACTCTATCGCAACACCTTTTTTCTCTGTGCTTACATTCACGTTTACAGTTGTTATATCCAACTGAAATTTTCTAAAACCCTCAACAGCAGCCTCAATGTGAGCTTTTGCATGTTCATGGAGCGTAACACCTTTTGCGTGAATCTTTACATTCATAACGAATCCTTTTTATGAGCACTCTGCATGCTCTCTATTTTTGGGGCGATGATAACAAAATAAAGCTGAAAATGTCATTCATGCAAGGTGATTTTGCTATAATGCACACAAAAAAATCAGGGAATTTTATGAGACTTTTAACGGGAATCCAGCCCTCGGGCGATTTACATATCGGAAATTATTTTGGTTCTATAAAACAGATGGTAGAGGCGCAAAAGAGCAATGAAACCTTTGCTTTTATAGCAAACTACCATGCACAAACAAGCGTAAATGACGGACAAAGATTATCACAACTCACCATGCAAACCGCAACCGATTTCCTCTCTCTAGGCATAGACCCAAATAAATCAACATTTTGGGTTCAATCCGATGTAAAAGAAGTTTTGGAACTCTATTGGGTACTCTCCTCTTTTACACCGATGGGTCTGCTGGAGCGTGCGCACAGCTACAAAGACAAAACGGCAAGAGGATTTGCAACAAACCATTCACTTTTCTCTTATCCGGTGCTTATGGCAGCGGATATTCTGCTCTTTTCACCGGACATTGTCCCAGTCGGAAAAGACCAGATTCAGCATGTAGAAATAGCAAGAGACATAGCAATAAAATTCAATAACCAATACGGCGATGTGCTGAAAATACCGGAATTTAAAGTCGAGGAGCATGTAGCAACAGTCCCGGGAACCGACGGGCAAAAAATGTCAAAAAGCTACGGCAATACAGTCAATATTTTCGGCGAAGAGAAAGCGCAACTTAAAACTATCAAAAAAATAGTAACTGAAAATGTTTCAATGGAAGAGCCAAAAGAGTTTCTTAACTGCAATGTTTACAACATGGCAAAACTCTTTTTAAATGAAAATAAGCTGAGAGAACTTCAAGAGAGATACAAAAAAGGCGGCGAAGGACATGGACACTTTAAACTCTACCTTGCGGATGTCATGTGGGAATATTTTGGAGACTTCAGAGAGAAAAGAGCTTATTTTGGAGCAAATCAGAATGAAGTGAGAGAGATTCTAAGAATGGGAAGCGTAAAGGCAAAAGAAGCGGCAATGCCGATGATAGAGAAGATAAGAAGAGTGACGGGGATAAATTACTAAATTGGACTTATTTTTAGAATTGACATAAAATAAATTTTTATTTTTCTATGATATACTTCTTTCGTTGGAACAAGATGAAACCGTCTGACTGATTACCAGACACTTGAGAGATTAGGTTAGGACTTTCGGGTCTTAGCCTTTTTTTTTGCCAATTTTTTTGGTAAGGCTGGGGTGGGAGTGGACTTTTAAGTAAGGGTTTCATTTTGCTTTATACAACAATAATAGTCTTTTTACTGCTGATGGTGTTTGCACCCGCTCTGTATTAATCAAAACAGAGGAATTAATCACTCCTCTGGCTATTATTTTTTAGGAAACAACCTTTTTCATTCTCTATTAAGTTTAATTAATGTTTCATGTATCAATTCAAGTTTTTTACTATGTTCTTGTAAAATCTCTTGATTTTTCGACAAATCTTCACTAATCATATTTTTGTTTATCTTCTCAACTTCCTCATTTAACTTTTTAATACTGGCAATATTTTTTTCTATATGGCTTGTATTTTCTGTTACAGTATTTTTAAACGCCTCATTCTGATTACTTACTATAAATGTATAAACACTAATACCAACAGCTATTATTGAGATAGCAATATTTACTATATACTTATTATCTTCCATCTGCGTTCCTTTTTTTAACTATTTTCGATTTTTTTCCACTCTTCAATAAACCAGTTTATAATCTCTTTTCTAGATTTTTTGTTCTCATCAAGAGAAGTTTGAATTTTTAAAATTTCTGAAGCATTCTGCCCTCCTTTTTGCTTAATTTCTTCTAGTCCTTTGATAATAGAATAAATTTCCTGTGCCAATGAGTCATCTTTTTTCTTAAGATTTTCGTACTCTTTAGTGCTTTGTTTATTCTCAATTCTTAGTTCTATTAATTTTTGTGACACTTCTCTCATTTCTGATGTTTTATTATTCATGTCAACAATCAAATTGTCAGTTCGCTTTATTTCACTGTTATTTTTCAGTTGCATAATATCTATATCATTTTTAGTTGCACATGAGGCAAACATTAACGCAACAAGCAACAATTGAACCGATAAAATTATCTTTCTTTTCATTCACTACTCCTTTTTAAGCTACTCAAAAGCAGCTATATTATTTAAAAATCAAAATCCAAACTACTGTCCTGCCCTGACACAACGAAAGTAATAGCCATTGTTCTTATTCCATTGCCGACAAGGACAATCCACACATCGTACTTATCGCCCTCGCCGATAGTAAAACTCCAATACTATTCGCTTGAGTAAGCGCACTCAATCTAAAAGTATTTACTGCTTTTGTTTATTATGCTACTGACCCGCTGTTATATTTATATCAAATATTTGTGCTGCAATGTGAGCATTTCTTGTATCAGTAATCCCCACACCTCTTGTATCATCACTTTGCCATGTAACCACAATTCTATTATTCTCAAGAGTTGCACTAGATGGATAATATTGATCATACTCATTTTCACTACTTATTAAAAAGTTACTGCCTACTTTATTGCTATTGGCATCATACACTTGCGCAGCTATATTAGTAATTGGGCTACCTGTAATATATGATACAGAAGTATCGTCAAGTTGTTTCCAAGTGATAACAAATCCTCCACCGCTTAAAGCTGTGATAGCAGGTGTATTTATTTTCAAACTTGTTTCACCAGCAAGTTTAGTGCTTACTCGAAGCTCGCTGCCTATTTTACTGCCATTCTTGTCATAAATTTGTGCCATTACTGCTGGTGCACCATATGAATAGCTAAAACCATATTCACCAACAACGGAGACAGATTCAGTAACTACCCAAGCCGCAACAAAATCGCCATTTTCCAATGCTCCAATTCCAATACTACAAAAAAGACCACCGATTTGAAATTCACTACCTATTTTACTGCCATCATTATTATAAATTTGTGCATGAGCACTATCCCATATTGAAATAAATCCACCATTTACAAGAGCCGTAATCGAAACATTTTGTTGATAACCTTCCCCCTCACTGTTAACTTGAAACTCATTTCCTACTTTATTACCGTAAGGATTAAATATTTGTGCTGCTATATGAGACCCACTTGTATCAGTAACACTTAAATCATCACTATCATGACTCGTCCATGAGACGACAAATCCACCATTACTAAGCGCTGTTACACTTGGTTGATCTTGATCGCTATACTCATAGGTATTTACTTGAAACTCTCCACCTATCTTATCTCCATTTTCAGTGAAAATTTGAGCATAAACTTCAACGCCATAGATGTGCCATGTGACAACAAAATTACCATTGTTTAGTGTCGTAACAGAAGAACGACTTATGAAACTTTCAGAATTTGTATTTACCTGAAATTCACTGCCCACCTTACTACCATTTGCATCATAGATTTGAGCTGCTAGATAACTTAACTCAGAATCTGTGATTGCAGTTCCATTGTTATCCCAACTCTCCCATACAATAACAAATCCACCGTTCTTAAGTGCTGAAATATGAGGATACTGTTGAGCGCTATCAATCTCACTATTTACTTGAAACTCAGTGCCAACTGGAGTAATTTTGACATTAGCAGAAGCTGCTGCAGCATCTTCTGCTGCTTTAGCATCTGCAATTTCTTGTGCTTCTGCATTTGCTATTGGAGCTGTATCAGTAGCAGTAACTGTCACTACAACCGTATCTATAGCAGTAGCTCCTTTGTTGTCTGTAACTGTTAAAGTTATATTATGAATACCTGATGAGAAAAGTGCTGTATCATTAACTATTGCGCCACCTAATTCTTTAGTTCCACCTTTAACCTCTAATCTAGTATATTTCATATCTTGAATGTTGCTTTGTGTTAAAGTCATAGTTTGCGTTCCTGAATAGTCTGAGACAGGCACATTAAATAAAGTTGTAGCTCCATCCTTCCACTCATAATTAGTAATGGTTCCATCACTGTCACTTGCTGTTGCAGTTAAGGTTACATTTGTACCTGCAATGACATTCTGGTCTGCTCCTGCATTTACTGTTGGAGCTATATTTGTTGCAACTTTAGCATTACCGCTTGGAATAGCAGCAGCTGCATCTGCCGCTGCTTTGGAATCCGCAATTGCTTTTGCATCCGCTGCTTGTTGTGCTGCCAGAACCGCTGCCGCATCTGCCTCTGCCTTTTCGTCTGCTGCTGTTTTTGGATCCGCAATTGTTTTTGCATCCGCTGCTTGTTGCGCCGAAAGCGTTGCTACTTCTGCCTCTGCTACATAAATCGACATATTTGTTTTAAGATGATTCATTGCTACCGTTGCATTTACATATACAATACTGTTACTACTCAAAAGAGTTTCAATATCTGCATCATTTACCTCCGATAAAGATTGAGTTGCAGTAAACTTTGCTTTTGTCGCTTGATTAATCGTTAAAACTCCCGTAGCAGATCCATCATCCAAAGATTGGATAAATCTTACAAATTTTATAAGATTTACATCTGTGAAGTTACTTCTGCTTATGTTTAACAAATCTTGCGGGTAAGTAATGCCGTCACTTGCCATAGCCGTAATTGCACCAATGTGCATAGAACCGACATAAAAGTCTATGCTGCTTCCTGTAGGACAACCGTATTGTCCGCTTGAGGTCGTTACCCCTCGGACACTGCCGCAAACATAATCCACACCGCTTATGTTTGCATCTATCAAATAACCGTTTTTTAGCTCTGTTGCTGCAACCGGTGCCGCAGCCGGTAAGCCTGTAACCGATGAACCTCCTTCACCACACCCACTCAAAAATAGAGCAAATAAAATTGCCGATATAGACAAAGATTTTCTCATTGCGTTTTCCTTTAATGATAATATAATTGTTTATATTACCCCCCCCCCCCCCATTAAGAAAATATTAAAAGAACTTATAAATGTAAAATATCACGAGATGAGTTTCTTTTTTACTCACTTTTGGAGAGAAAAAGTTGTTTTTTGATTGGGTTGTTTTGTGAAATGTGTTGTGGATGTAAGAATAGACTTCTTACATAACCTTGGATGTGAGGCTTTAGCCTCACCTAAATTAGGCACGACTAAAGTCGTACTTCCCTAGTTATGCAAGAAGTCTAATAAAAAAGATAAGAAGTGTGACAAAAATCAAATACTAAAGAGTAAAATCTTTAGTATTTACACTACAAAAAACCAAAAAACGAGCCCGACTAAAATTCTATAAACCCCAAAAACTACAAATGTATGCGTTGTAAGAAACTGCATCATAGCTTTTACGGTAAAAAATGCAACAACAAAAGCGGTTATAAATCCAACTGCCAAGAGTGTGTAATCATCGACTACCATGCTAGCTCTGTTTTTGTATAAATCATAAGCAGTTGCCGCAAACATAGTGGGGATTGCAAGTAAAAAAGAGAACTCAGCCGCGCTTTTGCGAGAAAGTCCTGCAAAAAGTCCGCCTATCATTGTGGCACCTGAGCGGCTTGTTCCCGGCACCATGGAGAGGCTTTGAAATAATCCT
The DNA here is from genome assembly GCA_947498025.1 of Helicobacteraceae bacterium. Classification (GTDB taxonomy): domain Bacteria; phylum Campylobacterota; class Campylobacteria; order Campylobacterales; family Sulfurimonadaceae; genus Sulfurimonas. The sequence goes on along the minus strand of CANMJR010000006.1, from coordinate 15,056 downwards.
ATCATAAAGGACTCTTTTATGCTCAAATCATCCACACTTTTGTCTTTGCTCTCATCATGATTTCTTCTGAAATATTCAATAATCAAAAAAATCAGACCACCTAGAATAAGCATAACAGAGACTGTTTCTATTCCAAAAAGTGATTTGATTGTTTTGTAAAATAAAAAGCCAAAGAGGGCTGTCGGCAAAAATGCAACTGCTATTTTAACCCAAAGCATTCTGTTTGTAAGAAGTCTTTGTGCAAACAAAAATAGAACCGCCAAAATACTTCCAAGCTGAATAACAACTTCGAATGTTTTATGGGTGAGTGTTTGTTCTAGTCCCAAAAGGTGAGAAGCAAGGATAAGATGTCCTGTACTTGAGATAGGTAAAAACTCCGTTAAACCCTCAAGCGTTCCAAGAATGAGTACATCAAGGAGCGTCATTTATGATTGTTTAACCAAACCATTAACCCTTTTTGAGCGTGAAGTCTATTTTCCGCTTCGTTAAAAACTATCTCGCAGTGGTTCTCTAAAACCTCAGCGGAGACCTCTTGCCCTCGGTAGGCTGGAAGACAATGCAAAAATTTCGCATCTTTTTTTGCCAAGCACATCATCAAATCATCAACCATATACCCTTTAAAAGCTTTGATTCTCTCCTCTTTTTCCGACTCTTGCCCCATGGATGCCCATGTGTCCGTTGTAACGATTGAAGCACCATGCACAGCCTCTTTTGGGTCGTTTGAAACTTTTATAACTGCACCACTCTCTTTAGCAATTTTGAGAGCTTCTTCGAGAATTTTGCCGTCAACTTCATACCCTTTTGGTGTTGCAATTCTAAGTTCAAAGCCCAGTTTTGCCGCTAACATCATCCATGAATGAGTCATGTTATTTCCATCGCCGATGTAGGCGACAATCGCATTTTCTGCCACGCCATACTCCACCATGGTCATATAATCTGCCAACAGCTGCACCGGATGATAAGCATCTGTCAAACCGTTAATAACAGGAACTTTAGAGTATTTTGCAAACTCTTCTATCATGGATTGCTCAAAAGTTCGTATCATTACCATGTCGCACATGCTTGAAATTACTCGGGAGGTGTCTTTAACAGGTTCGCCGCGACCCAAATGGATATCACGATTAGACAAGAAAAGAGCATGACCTCCTAGCTGATACATTCCAACCTCAAAACTCACTCTTGTTCGTGTGGAACTTTTTTCAAAAATCATCGCTAAAGTCTGATTTTTGAGCTCCTCTTTATAAATACCCGCTTTTAAATCTTTTTTTATCTCAAGACCTAGAGCAATAATCTCTAAAATCTCCTCTTTTGTAAAATCTTTCAGTGTTAAAAAATGTCTCAAATTCTTTTCCTAAAATAAAATATCGGTTATTCTAATCATAGTTTTCTTTAAATTAACAAAAACACCTTGTAATTCTCAAAAAACAAAGTTTTTTTGTAGCTTTAGGGGGTTGTAGGGACTTTAGTCCCTGCCACATAAACGGACTTCTAAAGAAACATCGCTTCGCGAGCGATTCTCTTGTTTTGTTCGTTTATGTGTGTAACATAAGTAGTTTTGCTACCTCTTTGGCATGATAAGAGATGATTATATCCGCTCCTGCTCTTTTAAAAGCAATCATATTTTCCATCATAACTCTCTCATAATCAATCAGATTATGTTTTTGTGCAAGTTTTAACATGGCATATTCACCGCTTACATTGTAAACCGCCATTGGAAGGGAAGTGTTATCTTTTATCTCTCGCACTATGTCAAGGTAGGCAAGCGCCGGTTTTACCATCAAAATATCCGCACCCTGCATCTCATCCGAAATACTCTCATTTAGAGCTTCACGACGGTTTGCCGGATCCATCTGGTAGGAAGCACGATCGCCAAAACTTGGAGCTGATTCTGCCACATCACGAAACGGTCCGTAGTAGCCTGAAGCAAATTTTGTTGAGTAGCTCATAATCGGTAAGTTTTCAAATCCTGCCGCATCAAGTGCACTTCTTAGAGTTTCTATTATTCCGTCCATCATCCCTGAGGGTGCAATCATATCCGCTCCCGCTTTTGCATGAATCACCGCTTGTTGTCCTGAAATTTCAAGTGTTACATCATTATTGACCGTTTCGTGCTTCATGTCAATAATCCCGCAATGCCCATGGTCTGTGTATTCACAAAAGCACAAATCGGTTACAACAAACATGTCGGGATGCGCTTCTTTAATGGCACGGATAGAAGAGGCGATAATCCCATGTTCGCACAAAGAGTCTGAGCCGACAGAATCCTTTACATCAGGAATTCCAAAAAGAAGGATGGAGTAAATTCCGAGTGATTTCAGCTCCTCACACTCTTTTAGAACCTCATCAATACTCATTTGAAAAACACCCGGCATGGAGGCTATTTCTGTTTTAATTTGCTTTCCGCTGCGAATAAAAAGAGGATAGATAAAATCATTTACACTTACGCTCGTTTCACGAACAAGTGCGCGAAGATGTTTATTTAAACGAGTTCTACGAAATCTTTGAAACATTTTAAACCTTTTTTTTGCTATAATATTTTTTTATTGAAAATATTTTACCGTTTTAAAGATTAAATTAATGAATATAGAAATTTCTCAAATTGCCAACTTGCCAACCAGATTTGGCAACTTCAAAGTCAAAGCTTTCAAAGAGGGCTCAAAAGAGCATTTAGTGGTTTACACAGAGAACTTAGATGAAATACCCATAGTGAGGGTTCATTCGGAGTGTCTGACAGGCGATGCCATGGGAAGCCTAAAATGTGACTGCAGAGACCAATTGGAGTATGCCCTAAACTTAGCATCTTCAACAAATGGAATGGTGATTTATCTTAGACAAGAGGGGCGTAATATCGGTCTTTTAAATAAGATAAATGCCTATGCTCTTCAAGACAAAGGGTACAATACCATTGAGGCGAACCATCAATTAGGCTTTAGGGCGGATGAGCGAACATACGAGATGGTTACTTTTATTTTGCACCACTTCAACATTCGCAAAATAAAACTGCTCACAAATAACCCGGACAAGGTAAACTCAATTAACGATATAGAGATAGTTGAGCGAGTACCTATTATCATGCAATCTAACAAATATAATGAAGATTATATTAATACGAAAAAAGACGAAATGGGACATTTTTTTTAAGGAGAGTTGTTGAATTTAAAAGCCATGCTTATCAGCGATAAAATAGAGTTGCCGGATGATTTTTTTCATAATATTCAAAAGTATAAAGAGCATCTTTTTAAGTGGAATAAAATCCACAATCTAACGGGTGCAAAAGATGAAAAAACTGTAGATAACTTCATTTATGACGCTGTTTTTCCCGTTAGCTTTTTACCAAAAATCAAAAATCTTTTAGATATCGGGACGGGAGCCGGCTTTCCCGGTATGATTTTGGCTTTAGCTCTACCGGATACACAAGTCACACTCGTAGAACCTCTTGCCAAGAGAGCAAGTTTTTTACAGTTTATAAAGGGTGATTTGGGGCTGGGCAATGTAACCGTTGTCATGAAAAGAGTCGAAGAGATGCCAAAAGAGATTTTTGAGCTTATAACTTCAAGAGCCGTTACAGATACTGCCATGCTTTTAAAACTAAGCGAAGGGTTTAGAGATGAAAACTCAAAACTTCTTTTTTATAAAGGCGAGAATGTTTATGATGAAGTGGAGAAGAGTCTCAAACACAAAATCATAAAAACTAAAAATAGACACTACTTACTCATAGAAGGAAATTAATTTATGATACTAAAGATTTTACTTGTTATCGCTGTCGTAGTGATAATCTATTTCGTCTTCTTTAAGAAGAAACCTCTCAAAAATAGTGATAAATCGGATGTAAGCGATATGGTTGAGTGCGCGTCGTGCGGAGTCTATACGCAGATTGAAGAGGCTATTATAAGCGGCAATAAATATTACTGCTCAAAAGAGTGTGTGGAGAAAAGATAATGAATATTTTTGGTCATAGATTTATAAAGAGTGACTCTTTTTACCACATTGCATGCATTGAAGCAATACAAAACACACCCTCCTCTTCTGTTTTGTATTTAGAATTTAGCGAGGAGAATCTGGATATTATAGATTTTATAAATGAGAATCAAATCTCTTTTGCTCTTGGCGTAAGCAATATTACAGAGATTATATACGCTTCATCTCTTGGCGCTTCCTATATTTTAGTGCCGTCCGAACTGGCACTCAGTGCTCAAAGCATCGCAAATAACTACCTTTTTGATGCAAAAATATTGGTTCGGACAGAAGAAGAGAGCGAGATAGAAGAGTTGGCGCTTCTAGGTGTTGACGGTGTAATTTTCGCAAACGCGATAGTAAAGATAAGCTCATAACATGTTAAAAAATATCTTAATTTTCAGTATCGCTCTTTTTATATTTGCAGGATGTTCTACAAAAGAGGTTCAGCCGCTTCCGGAGCAAAGCGTTACTATCACAGAAGTGGAAGAAGAAAATCCTGATTGGGTAAAAAAAGCTCTCTATAAAGAATATGACAAGTGGTGCGAAACTCCATACAAATTTGGAGGGCAGACGCTTCAAGGAACGGATTGTTCTTCTCTAGTTCAAAAAGTTTATCTCGATGCTTTTGGAATTAAACTCCCTAGAACTTCACTCGAACAGGCACAAATAGGCTATGAAGTACCAAAAAACTCTTCCAAAGAGGGTGATTTGGTCTTCTTTAAAGTAAATGCTAAAACAAGACATTCCGGAATTATGATAGAAAAAGGAAAGTTTTTACATGCTTCCACGACAGAGGGTGTGAAAATTTCACAACTCAATGACCCCTACTGGAAGAGTAAATATCTACAGACCAGAAGGGTTTTACCTTAATCAACTCTAGTACAATATAGTATTAAGTGTATATAAATTATAATAGTTGCGCTAACGATTCTTTTTTTAGAAAGGTATTTTCGTGTCGGTCAAATTATTTAATAATAGAATTCTCTACATCATTCCAATTATTTTTATAATAGTGATACTTTTGAGGGTTGTTTACGCCTACAATGACACTAAAGAGCGAAGATACGAGTTTGCAAAAAAAGAGGCGGAAGTTTTAAATAGCTATGCCATGACATATAGAGAGTATTACCAGAATTTTTTTATAAACAAAACTATACTCCTCAACAAAGAGACACTCTCTGCTCTTCCGGCATTTAGCTCGAGTATAATATCAGAAACTTTTTCACAACAGAATCCTCTTAATATTACCATTAAAACTGTTTCAGACAGAGCAAGAAATATAAAAAATTCAGCCGATAACGATGAGCTCAAAGCAATAGAATTTTTACGACAAAATAAAGATAAAGAAAGTTATTTCAGCGATAGCAATCGTGATTTTTTTCAATTTGCCCATGCTTTAAAAATTGAACAGAAGTGTTTATTATGCCATGGAGCAAAAGAGGATGCTCCCAAACTTATCAGGGATAGTTATGAAAATGCATATGATTACAAACTTGATGAAATCAGAGGCATTATAAGCATAAAGATACCGGTAAAAGAGCTGAATGGTTATTTTTACAAAAACTTCATTCACTCTGTAATATATGATTTAATACTCTTTATTTTTCTCTTTTTTACTATTTTTTATATTATTAAAAAAGTTAAAAATATTAATAATTTTTTAGAAACAACGGTAGAAGAAAAAACAGCAGAGTTAAAAAACTCCTTCATCTACGACTCTTTAACACACTTACCAAACAGAGTAAAACTTATAGAAGATATAAAACAATACAAAAATTCTAAGTATTTACATTTGGCACTCTTTAATATTGATAGCTTTAAAGAACTTAATGATTTCTACGGATATGAAATCGGAGATAAAATCTTAAAAGAGATAGCAAAAACTATTCAAGAAACATGTCAAAGCAGTGGAAATATTTTTTATAAACTGCCGAGTGATGAATATGCACTGCTGAGTACAAAAAAAATTTCAAAAGAGTCGTTTTTTCTTAATATAAAAGAAATTCTTAAGACTGTCAAAAAAAAGCAGATTGAGATAGACGGTAATCAAATATTTATAACAATGAGCTGTGGCTTGGCTTCAAGTGAAAAAGCTTTATTGTCCAAAGCAAACATGGCTCTGCAAAATGCAAAAAATAATAAAAAAGATATTGTAGTGTATGATGATACCCTAGACATGACATCAAAAATTGTTCAAAATATTGAAGGTTCATCATTTTTAAAAGATGCAATCAATAAAAATTTAATAACTCCCTATTACCAGCCAATTTTTAATGTACAAACAAAAAGAATAGAAAAGTATGAGTGCCTTGCCCGAATAATTAAAGAGGAAGGAGAGGTTATTCTTCCTCTAAATTTTTTAGATATTGCTATAAAGTCTAAGCAGTATCCAAATATTACAAAAGCGATGATAAGAAAATCATTTGATTTTTTCAAAGATAAGGAGTATGAATTTTCAATAAATCTTTCTATAAATGATATACTCAATGAAAAAACTTTTGAATTTATCCTAAAAAAGTTAAGCACATTCAACGCATCCCATAGGGTAGTTTTTGAAATATTGGAGAGCGATAAAATTGAGAATTATGAAGAGCTTAAAGAGTTTATAGTAAGTGTCAAAAAGTTTGGCTGTAAAATTGCTATTGATGATTTTGGAAGCGGTTATTCCAATTTTGCTCATATTCTTGAACTCAACATTGATTATTTAAAGATAGATGCTTCATTGGTAAAACATGTAACAACCGATGAAAACTCAAGAAAAATTACTCAAACCATCATAAACTTCGCCGCAAACCTTGGGCTTGAGACAATTGCAGAATATGTTGAAGATAGAGATTCACTCGAGCTGCTGCAAATGATGGGTGTTACTTACGCCCAAGGGTACTACATCGGCAAACCTCAAAAAGAGATAGTTTAAATTATCTCTCTTCTGATTGAGGACTTTAGAGAAGTCAAGACTTCATAGCTGATAGTTTTTGCCACTTTTGCAACCTCGCGGGCATCATCAAAAATCAAAATCTCATCATCTTGACAAATAAAAGAGCTGTTGTCCATAGAGATTCTTCCGACCAACTGCTTGGCATGCGGCGTTGTGTAGTTGTTTGAGCAAACTCTTAAAAACCCGTCTCCATAACCAAAATCATAGTTACCCACAACACAATTTTCGTCTGCCTCAAAAGTTCCGCCATAGCCGACTCTCTCGCCTTTTGCTAGCTCTCTTGATGAGATTTTATTTGCATAAAGAGACAAAACAGGTTTTAAACCCTCTATTTTTATAGCATCCGGAAGTTGCATGCATCCATACGCAGCAATTCCAACCCTTGCCATGTCCTCATCAAAACTGCTGTTTCTAAAAAGTGCTGCTGAGTTGGAAGCGTGAAACCTGAGTGCACCAAAACCATATTCGTCTGCCAAGATTTGAGCCTCTTGCTTCACTTTTTTGAAATTGTCATTTTGCCAAAACCATTCACTGCTCAGCTCATCCGCACTTCTGTGATGCGTAAAAACTCCTTCCAAAATAAGCCCCTGCTCTTTTATCTTTGCAAATGCCTCTTCAAGTTGCTTCATTGATATGCCGTTTCGATGCATGCCGGTATCGACTTTTAGCTCAACTTTTGTGGCATGTGGAAATTTTATTATCGAATGCAAGTCGTTGATTGTGTAGCGGATTTTATCACTCTTGACATTTGGAATTGAGTTTAATGCCAAAATATAATCAAAAAAATCTTCGATTTCTTTCGCCTCTGCATCCGTTTGAACAACCGCTTTTTTCACGCCATACTCTTTTGCCATAGTCGCCATTGCAACCAAACCATGCCCATACGCATTATCTTTCAAAACCACCGCAATTTTATCTATGCTTTTGGTAGCTTTAGCGATAATGTCGAGATTATTAAAAAAATTATTTTTATTTAAAGTTATTTTAGCCATAAAGGAATTATACCAAATGAGAAGATTTATCGCAGAGTTTGAAGAGCAAAGTTTTACACAAATTATCTTTCCACATGCCAAGAGCGATTGGGTGGAATATTTGGATGAGGCAGAGGAGACATTTGTAAATATCATCCATGCGATTATCAAATACCAGAAATGTTTGGTTGTCTGCCATGATGTTAAAAGCGTAAAAAGCCGTTTCAAAGAGAACGAGAATCTCTACTTTGTAGAGTACGAAACAAACGATACATGGGCGAGAGACAGCTCAGTTTTGTGCGTGGAAGAAAGCGGTGAAGTGAAACTTCTTGACTTTGTTTTCACGGGCTGGGGCGGAAAGTTTGATGCCCATTTGGACAATGAGATGAGCAGAGCCGTCGCAAACCACTACTCGGCAAAAATGGAAAGTTACGACTTTATTTTAGAAGGCGGCGGTGTTGAGAACAACGGTGCAGGAGTTGTTTTGACAACCTCGGAGTGCGTTTTAAACAAAAATAGAAATCATACTCTCGACTCAATAGAAATCACGCAAAAAATCTCTGCTTACCTCGGAGCAACTGAAGTTTTATACTTAAATCATGGCTATTTAGCAGGAGACGATACCGACTCGCACATCGACACACTTGCAAGATTTTGTGATGCAAACACTATCATGTATGTGAAGTGCGAAGATGAGAGCGATGAGCACTACAAAGAGCTGAAACTTATGGAAAATGAATTGATTGAGCTTCAAGACTCCCATGGCTTCAAACTTGTTGCCCTCCCTATGACGGACGAGATGATTTATGACGATGAGCGGCTTCCGGCTACTTACGCCAACTTCCTTATCGTAAACGGTGCGGTAATTGTCCCTACCTATGGAGTTTCTCAGGATGAAGAGGCGTTAGAGATTTTCAGAAAAACTTTTGTTGGCAGAGAGATTGTAGCCGTAAACTGTTCCGTCCTAGTCCGACAACACGGCTCACTCCACTGCGTGACTATGAACTTTGCCAAGGGTGTGGAGATTATTTAGATTGGAATTTAGTTTGAGTATGCATTCCACCTCGAAAGAGGATGGAACGAGAAAACATTTTAATTGCTCGAATCTATCGCCTCGTAAATGCAATCTTGCTATTTTATAAGCTTTTTCTTTAGCTCTTCGATTTGAGCTAATATTTCCATATTACGATTCTCGACATCTATGTGCTCTATTGTGTATTGGCTCTCTTTTATATCTGAAAAGCAAATAAAATCTATCTTGTGTTCCTTATATACTTTTTTTACATTCTCAAGAGTTGTACTTGTTGCAGAAAAATTATTACAATAAACAATGTTCACTTTATCTTTTATCGCCTTTCTGAGAATTGACATGTAATCTTCAGATATTACAGGTTTAAGCTCTACCATCAGTTGAACAGAATATCCAAATTCTTTTGCATAATGGGATGGATAGTAGTTGTATTTTACATCAATATTATTTTCTTCAAAAATAGGCTTGCCCACAGAATCAATACTGTTTTTTCTTTGTATCTCTTTTGTTGCCGTATCTATTAGCTCTTCTTTTTCAATCAAAAAAGTTTTAATGAGCTTAGAAAACCAATACTTGGATGTGTATTCATATTCTACTTCTGCACAAATCATAGCATTTAATATTTCAAAATACAGTAATGATTCGTCGTTCTCTAAATGTTTTTCGAGTGACATGACAGGTTTTATAATTGTTTTTACATATTCTAATATTTCTATTGATATCAGAGCAAGTTTCTTATCTAATTGTTTATTTTCATCTACTTTTATCGCATAAATTAACTTCTTTGATTCTATCGCTTCGTAAGCACCTAGTAAATCCAAGAGAGCAAATTTTTTCTTTATCATGCCAATAACTTGCTCAAATGATTCTCCTTCTGGTTTATCAAGGCTTCGCCCATATACACTAAACAGTGGTGCATGAGAAACAAAATCATTTAAGATGTGTAGTGATACCTCTTTTGAAACACTTTGAATAATATCATCTGTTATTTTAGTGGTATCACTACATAGTATGAGATTTTTCTTGTAGAGTTTTTTTTACTTTCAGGTTGTATACTGAAATGATATCTAGCCAAAGAGAGGCTGTAATCATTATCCATAAACTTCATCTGTAAGGTGTTATGCTCAGGTGTATCTTCCAGCGTCATTGCATTGTTTATAGCATTGTATATCCAAGTGTATTTTGGCTTGAACCAATCTTGTTCTAAGAAATATGCACGATACTGTTCATCTTCCAGTAAAACTTCTACTGGTTGGTCTTTATATTTTCCAAAATTTATTAATTTATTACTCATAATTTCCTCTTTTTATCAACTATTCATAAAAGCTTTATGTGAAATAGATACTGGTTCCTTTTTACAATAAAAGCATTATACATAAATATAAAAATCTATAAAGTTGAAATATTTCATTAGTGTGCCCAAAAATAAACAATAAAAATAAGTGTCGCACACATTTTTATAAAAAATGAGAATAGTTTTTTTAAACTTTTTTTACTTGTCATACACCTCTTTTCGATGTGCCAATCTGATGATTGTTATGAGCAAAATATTGTTTTCTCTGAGATATATAATTCGATAGTCTCCGGCTCTTTTTCTGTATTTGCCGTGATGTTTGCCTTTGAGAGATTTATCGTTTGAAAATTTTCCGTTTTTTAAGTACACTATTTTTGCACCGACAAGATTACGAACTTTGTCTGCAAGTTTTAAAAACTCTTTTTGCGCTTCCTCTTCAAAGGCAATACTATACATCTATTCCGGCTTGTCTGAAAACCTCTTCCATAGGTATCACTTTTGTTTTTCCGCTTTTGATGTTATCTATTCTTTTATCAGCGATGATTTCATCAAGTTTGTCAAAATAGAGGTCAACAGCCTTTTCAATCAAACTCGTTCTTGATTTATCCAGCTCTTTTGCGTACTCATCCAAAGTTTCAATCATATCTTTTTCTAGTCTTATATTGATAGCTTGCTTCATCATCTCATCCTTTTATTTGTAGATACAATTGTAGTGTGTTCACAATTATATGTCAAGAACTTTATGTTGTCTAAACCGAATGCTTTTGTCCGCTGAATCTTTTATGCACCCCAGCTGATACTCTACCATTTTGTGAAAAGGGTTCAGAAACAGATCTAAACTTTTTTGCTCTATCTTCTCCACATGCCAAAAGTTGAGTAGTTCTAAAACTTCCAAAGTCGATTCTATGGTGGAGAGATAATTACTCTGAGGCTGCTCTTTTATTTTGTACTCCGAAGTACGCAAACTCTCAAAGCTCATGTGCCGAAGCTTTTGCAAATTTTTGCTCTCCTGAAACATCTTGTTTGTACAAGCCCATGTCGAATCCATCAGAAAAATCGCCATATTTTTTGGATGCAAAAATGTTTTCACAGGGTTTTCTTTAGTCAGATTTATGGCATCTTTGGATGGGAAGAGTATAAAACTTTCATGTGTCTCTATAATCTCATTGATGCGATTGTTATTTGTAAAATCTACTCCTATAAAAAGTTCGGAGTTACTTAGGCTTTGATGCGTAAAAAAACTGTATTGTTTTTTACTTTTTTAAACTCTTTTGGGTGCATGAGAATTATGAATTTGCTCTTCGTTTCTATACTCTTTATAAATTCACACATGCATGAACTTTTTGGTCTATAACATTTGTAACACTTTTCTCTAGCATCGTAAACGGTATTTCGCAATATCAAGACCTCTCAATCAAAAATTTGCGAAGAGACATGTTGAGATTATTTACCAATCTCTGCCTTTGACGAATTTACATCTTCCTGCTTCAAAATAGCAACTCCGCTGTACATCAAATAGGCGGAAAAGCCAAAACCTAAAACTACCAAAACCAATCTTTTTATCTTCTCTATTTTACTCATTTTGAAATTTTAGCAGATTTTTTTAATCATCCTAACACTTTTGTAACACTACTTTTATATTATGCACCTCAATAATCACAAAAAAGGGCAATAAATGAAAAAAACAATTTCTCTATCTTTAATGGCTGTAGCATCCATATATGCGGCAGAAGTTACTTTAGCACCGATTAGTGTTGAGTCAACGGTTGTAACAGAGGTAAGCCAAAATGCAAAAACCTCAGCAGACTTAGCACAGGCTTTAAGTTCAAGCGTTCCTAGTATCGACATGAGCCGTCGCAGCGGTATCGCAAACGACATCTATATCCGCGGACAAAAGAGAGATAACATCTCTGTAGAAGTGGATGGAACAAAAATCTGCGGTGCATGTCCCAACAGAATGGATCCTCCGGTTTCTCATATTTTGGCGAGTCAAATCGATGAAGTAATAGTTATCGAAGGACCTTACGATGTTGAAACTTTTGGAACCATGAGCGGCGGTGTAAAAATCACCACTAAAAAACCTACAAAAGAGACTCACGGCGAAGTAAACTTTGGATACGGAAGCTTTAACTACTCAAAAGTGGGTGCAACTGCGAGCGGCGGAAATGACAGAGTAAGAGTTTTGGTGAGCGGTTCAAGTGAAACAGGCGGTCAATATGTTGACGGAAACGGCAATACTTTGAGCGAGCAGGTGAAAAATTATGCGGCTTCAACACCCATGACTGATCCTAATAATGCAAAAGTTCAAGGCGGTAAATACCAAACAAAGTACCAAGATATGCAAGCCTACAAAAAGAAGAGCTTAATGGCGAAAGCATTTGTAACTGTTACGGATAACCAAGAGTTGCAGATGGGTGTTACAAAAAATAAAAGTGATGATGTTCTCTACCCAAACTCCGCCATGGATGCTATGTATGACTACTCCAATCTTTACAATATCGCATATGATATAAAAGATATCAGCAACATCTATAAAGATATAAATTTACAATATTACTACTCGGATGTTGACCACCCTATGAGCACTGCATACCGTATGGCAGCAGCAAATCCAATGATGGAGATGACAAGCCAACTTAAAACAACCATGCAGGGTCTTAAACTTAAAAATAGTTTTGATATAGAGGGGCATAAACTTTTGGTTGGTTTAGATGGAAGCAAAAGAACATGGGATGGAAGCTATTACAAAAATGGCACTCTCCTAGCTGCAAGCCCTGTAAGCATAGACAATGCCGTAACAAACAATGCGGCACTCTTTGCAAAACTTGACAAATCTTTTGGTAATATTGATTTAACGCTCGGGGGAAGATATGACTCTACGAATATACAGAATGACAAAGCAACTCAGCAAGATAACGACTACACGGGAGCCAACGCAAATATTTTAACTGCCTACAATTTGGACAAACAGAATAAAATCTTTTTAGGTGCAGGGCAAGCTTCTCGTGTTCCTGATGCAAGAGAGCTCTACTTTATGAATTCTGCAAACAAAGAGGTTGGAACTCCAAACCTAGACCAGACAACGAACAAAGAGGTTGACTTAGGGTACGAGTCAAAAAACACTCTGATGAAATTTAAAGTAAAAACTTTCTACTCAAAACTAAAAGATTATATTTACTATGATAAGACTGTTATGACACACAACTTTGTAAACATCGATGCAACAGTCTATGGAGTGGAACTCAGCTCTTCTATCTATGCAACGGACGCTCTAACCGTTGACGCGAGTGCCTCTTACAAAAAAGGGCAAAAAGATGAAGCGATTTCGGCAACAAACACAGACAAAGACTTAGCAGACATGGCTCCAATCAGAGGAAGGTTGGCTGCAAACTATGAGTATGCGAACAACTCAATCGCCACTCTGGAGACGCAACTCTCGGACAAATGGAGCAGCTACGATCTGAACAACGGTGAACAAGAGCTGGGCGCATGGGGAATTATAAATATGAAAGTAAAACATGCAGTAAGCAAAAACTTTGACTTTACTCTTGGCGTAAATAACCTGTTAGATGAAGCCTACGCACAGTCAAACACTTATGTTGACCTGACACTTCTAACTGCAGGGGCAAACACTATGCTTCTCAACGAACCGGGAAGATATATTTACACAAATTTAGACTTTAAATTCTAATCGCTCTTTATCTTATTGTTGCATGCTAATTTTTTGTTAGCATGCAGTACCTACTAAAAATACCAAAAATAGCTGCCACTCACACTTTCATTCTTTCCCAATTTGGGAAACATCTGCTATAATGCTTCACATGAGAGTAATCAGCAAGCGAACATTACAAGATTTTTGGAGTAATCATCCCGATGCTATTAATCCATTGGCGGCATGGCATACCGAGGCAATAAAAGCTTCTTGGCAGTCCCCACAGGATATTAAATCTCAGTATAAAACTGCCGGTTTTTTACGGGAGAATCGTGTAGTTTTCAATATTGGCGGAAATAAATACCGCCTGATTGTAAAGATAAACTATCCGTACAATGCGGTATATGTTCGCTTTGTGGGAACTCATTCACAGTATGACAAAATAAACGCACAGGAGATATAAACATGAACATTTTTCCTATTAGAACCGAAGATGATTATGATGCGGCATTGACACGCATTGATGTGCTAATGAATGCAGAACCGGCAACACCTGAGGGAGATGAGCTTGATATTCTTGTGACACTGGTTGAAGCGTATGAAGCAAAACATTACCCAATACCTACATGTGACCCTGTAGAAGCGATTAAATTTCGAATGGAGCAAATGGGGCTTGAACCCAAAGACCTAACACCGATTATCGGTTCACGCTCCAAAGTCTCTGAAGTACTCAATCATAAACGACAACTCTCAATTGCAATGATTCGCAATCTTCACACTCAGCTGCATGTACCATATGAATCATTGATGGGTGCATAATCTGTTAAAATTTATTTTCCTTCATCCTACTGCTGCATGCTAATCTTTTATTAGTATGTGGCTTCATCAAACCTGCTCTTCACAACAACGATAAAGTATAACGGCTCGAAAAACTAAGACAACTTTTCATTTTAGGTATTTATCTAATTTTTTTAAACAATTCTTCAAGTTTCATTAGATTCCTTTAACATAAAAAAGTACAATAAACAGATTAAAACCACAAAATGTTAAGAAACTGATTTTATATAATAGACTTCTTGCAAAACTCATTTTACGGGCACCTCAAATCCACGATCAAAATTTACCAATCCACATATCAAATTAAATCGTAAATTAAAGTATTTTCGGCGGTTACGATATTTTTGCGTCAGGATTTGAAATGTTTTCAGTTTAGC